>NZ_JACCCC010000001.1:4800000-5428016 GCF_013408795.1 Spinactinospora alkalitolerans | reverse complement strand
TCTAGCGAGTGCGTGGGCGGCCCGTACCCGAAACCGACGCAGGTGGTCAGGTCGAGTAGACCGAGGCGTTCGGGTGAACCATGGTTAAGGAACTCGGCAAATTGTCCCCGTAACTTTGGGAGAAGGGGAGCCCTGTCCGGTGAGCACACGTGCTGTGTGAGCTGGGTGGGGTCGCAGATAGCAGGGGGAAGCGACTGTTTACTAAAAACACAGGTCCGTGCGAAGTCGTAAGACGCGGTATACGGACTGACGCCTGCCCGGTGCCGGAACGTTAAGAGGACTGGTCAGCCCGTTTCGGCGGGTGACGCTGGGAATCTAAGCGCCGGTAAACGGCGGTGGTAACTATAACCATCCTAAGGTAGCGAAATTCCTTGTCGGGTAAGTTCCGACCTGCACGAATGGCGTAACGACTTCCCCGCTGTCTCAACCATGGGCCCGGTGAAATTGCACTACGAGTAAAGATGCTCGTTTCGCGCAGCAGGACGGAAAGACCCCGGGACCTTCACTATAGCTTGACATTGGTGTTTGGGATGGTTTGTGTAGGATAGGTGGGAGCCGGTGAAGCCGCCACGCTAGTGGGGGTGGAGGCGTTGGTGAAATACCACTCTGACTGTTTCGGGCATCTAACCTGGGACCGTGATCCGGTTCGGGGACAGTGTCTGGTGGGTAGTTTAACTGGGGCGGTTGCCTCCTAAAGGGTAACGGAGGCGCCCAAAGGTTCCCTCAGCCTGGTTGGCAATCAGGTGTTGAGTGTAAGTGCACAAGGGAGCTTGACTGTGAGACGGACGTGTCGAGCAGGTGCGAAAGCAGGGACTAGTGATCCGGCACCGGCGTGTGGAAGCGGTGTCGCTCAACGGCTAAAAGGTACCCCGGGGATAACAGGCTGATCTTCCCCAAGAGTCCATATCGACGGGATGGTTTGGCACCTCGATGTCGGCTCGTCGCATCCTGGGGCTGGAGTTGGTCCCAAGGGTTGGGCTGTTCGCCCATTAAAGCGGCACGCGAGCTGGGTTTAGAACGTCGTGAGACAGTTCGGTCCCTATCCGCTGCGCGCGTTGGAGACTTGAGAAGGGCTGTCCCTAGTACGAGAGGACCGGGACGGACGAACCTCTGGTGTGCCAGTTGTCCCGCCAGGGGCATGGCTGGTTGGCTACGTTCGGGAGGGATAACCGCTGAAAGCATCTAAGCGGGAAACCTGCTTCGAGATGAGGTCTCCTGCCACCGTGAGTGGGTAAGGCCTCCAGTAGACGACTGGGTTGATAGGCCGGGTGTGGAAGCACTGCGAGGTGTGGAGCTGACCGGTACTAATCGGCCGAGGGCTTGTCCACCGCAGATGACTGGATGCTCGCGCATGCTAGACGCACACACGAGACACGCACGTGTTTGATTTCTTCATATGGTTTCGCGCTTTTTTCCGCGTGGTCCTTGGGTTTCCCCGCGCTTTCGGGTGTGGGGGTGAGGGTTGCGGTGGTGATGGCGGGAGGGTCACACCCGGTCCCATTCCGAACCCGGTCGTTAAGCCTCCCAGCGCCGATGGTACTGCCTCCATGGTGTGGGGTGGGAGAGTAGGACGCCGCCGCATTTTCTTGCAGAGGGGGCGGGGTTGGCCAGATATCGTCTGGCCGGCCCCGCCCCCCTCTTTTTTTGTGCCCTTTTCCGGTGGGGTGGGGGTCTTGGCCGCGGGTGGGGTGCGCGGTGGTGGGGTGGTCCTCTTGCACGGTCGAAGGCCCGTAGACGGAAATCGCCCCTCCCGCACGCCCACTCCCTCCTGCGGTGGGCCTTCACGACCCCCCTGGGGTCGAGGCGGAAGGGGCCCACCCGCACGCCCACTCCATCCCGGGGCCGCGGTGAGGAGCGGATCAGCCCGCGAAGGTACCTCCGCGGCCCTCTCCGGCGATGAATTTGGACACGCCGTAACTCCAGGAACGCCGCCACGAGCGCCGCGGCGGTCGGCCCGTCCACGGCGTTGCGCACCTCGGGCCGCGAGAGCACCACCGTGCGGACGGAACCGTCGCGCTCGATCCGAACCGCCGACATCGCGCCTCCCGGAACCCGGCCCCAACACTCCACCGACCTGCCGCCCCACCGACACTACTGAGGTTTGCAGAAGTTGTGCGGGGTGGGATGGCGGGGAGGCTGCGGCGGGAGCGCGGCCCCTTTCCTCGGGCGGGATGCTTTATCGCCGCCGGTGGGCCGCGCCCCGCCGCCGAAGCAGACGGCAAAGGTGTGCGCGAACCCGCGCCACCGCTTCGGCCGGGAGGCGCGGCCCCACGCCGGGCTCACCGGTGAAGGACGCGCCAAGAGGGCCGCACTCTCCCGGCAACCTCCCGCAGAACCGTCCCTGCACCTAAAGGCCCACTCGACTTCTGCAAGCCTCAATAATGCGCCGCGCCACCGATTCGGAAAACGCCCGTTCACGGTGTCCGAGCGCCCATTCGCGGGGCCGGACGGGACGAGGCGCTCGGCGGGGCGTCGGGGAGCCGAGCCGGCCGCCGTCACGACTCGGCGTGTTTGGCGAGGTAGTCGAGGTAGAGGGGACGCAGCGCCTCGTGTAGGCCGCGGTCGCCGCCCTGTTCGGCGAGCAGTTCACTGAACAGGGCGGACGCCCGGGAGACGCCGGCCTCGCTGGCTTCGGGGCGGCCGGCCGCGGCCTCGGCCGCCGGGAGGCTGCTGATGAGCTCCCAGAAGAAGCCGACGTCCCACCGGTGCCGGGCGAGGGCCACCGCGCGCTCGCGCAGCTCCTCCGTTGTCAGTCGGTCCAGCGCATCAAGATCATCGGTCATGTCCTCCCACTACCCAGCACCCGGCGGCCTAGCCGGGAGGTGATCTGGGTTACGCTGCGGTGTGCACAAGGGTTCACACGTCTCATCCGCGCGCTTCCCACAAGGAAAGCGGCGGGTCGGCAATAAGAGGGGCTGACATGGGCGCGTCATCGACGGTACGGGTCGTCGTCGCCAAACCGGGGCTCGACGGTCATGATCGAGGGGTCAAGGTCGTGGCACGGGCATTGCGCGACGCCGGTGTCGAGGTCATCTACACCGGTCTGCGCCAGACCCCGGAGATGATCGTGAACGCAGCCCTGCAGGAGGACGCCGACGCGATCGGCCTGTCGATCCTCTCCGGTGCGCACATGACGCTGTTCTCCCGGGTCGTCGAACTGCTCCAGGAGAACGACGCCACCGACATCCAGGTGTTCGGCGGCGGCATCATCCCCGAGGCCGACATCCCCGAGCTGGAGCGGCTCGGCGTCGCCAAGATCTTCACGCCGGGCGCCACCACCTCGGAGATCACCGACTGGGTGCGCGCCAACATCGGCGGTGTCCGGGCCTGAACCGGCCCGGTTCGGTCCTGCTCACCCCGCCCCGACCCGGCCTCGACGCCGCCGAGCGCGGTCACTCCGCCGGACGGAAGTCGTCGGCGTGGTCGGCCGCCCACTGGGCGAACGTGCGCGCCGGTGTCCCGGTGACCTTCTCCACGGTGGAGGTGACCGGTTCCGATGCCGCGGCCATGTCGGCCTGCGCGTTGAGGATGCCGTCCACGACCTCGCCGGGCCAGCCCTGGGTGAGCATCTGCTCCCGCACCGCTTCCTGCGGGACCTCCTCGAAGCGCACCGGGCGGCCGATCGCCTCGCCGATGGTGTGCGCCTGCTCGGCCGTCGTCAGCGCCCGGGGCCCGGTCAGGGCGTACTTCGCTCCGCCGTGGCCGTTCTCGGTGAGCGCGCGGACCGCCACGGCCGCGATGTCGTGCTCGTGGATCAGCGGCCTGCTCGTCGAACCGAAGGGAGCGCGCACGACGCCCTCGGTACGGATCTGCTCCGTCCATTGCAGGGTGTTGGTCGCGAAGCCACCGGCCCGCAGGAAGGTCCACTCCAGCTCGGACTTCTCGAGCAGGCGTTCCATGTCGGCGTGGAACTGGTTGATCGGATCGCCCTGTTTCTCGGCGCCCTCGCGCACGCCCGTCGACGACAGGTAGACGACGTGGCGGGCGCCGCGCCCCGCGATCACGTCCAGGACTGCGGGCGCGTCCTCGGCCGTGAGGAAGGGCCATACCAGGAACACCGATTCGATCCCGTCCAGCGCCGCCTCCAGGGTGTCCGGGGCGGACAGGTCGCCGCGCACGACCTCGACGCCGTCCGGCAGCCCGGCGGAGGCGGGGTCGCGGGCCAGCGCACGGACGGCGGCGCCCGCGTCCCGCAACCGGGACACGACCTGCCGCCCGACGTTGCCGGTCGCTCCGATCACCAGGATCCTCTTCTGCTCCACCACGGGGGACTCCTCTTCGTCGTGCCATGGCCGGCGCCGCGCACCGGGATACGGGAAGGACCCTAGAACCTCAATCAACGTTGAGGTCAAGCCGTGTGCGGGCCGCCCGGCAGCGCCCCTGGCCGCGGTCGTCGAGCGGAGGATCGTTAGGCTGTGTGAAACGTGACGTCAAATGTCGTTTTCGCGGAGAATCTCCGCATCGTCGGGTCCGTGGCCGAGTAGCCCGGATGGACCCGGAGATCATCGGATTCCTGGTGCTCGCGGCCGCTGCCGCCGGTTGGGTCGACGCCGTTGTGGGCGGAGGCGGGCTGCTGCTCCTGCCCGCGCTCCTGGTGGCGTTCCCCAACGCGCACGTGGCGAGCCTGCTCGGCACCAACAAGCTGGCCGCGGTGTTCGGCACCTGCTCCGCGGCGCTCACCTACGCGCGCGGTGTGAAGCTGCACCGTCGGATCGTGTGGCCCGCCGCCGGGCTCGCCCTCCTCGGGGCGGGGACCGGCGCGGCGCTGGCCGGAGCGATCTCCTCCGACGCGCTGCGGCCGATCGTGATGGCGGTACTGCTGGTGGTCGCCGCCGTGGTGCTGTTCCGGCCCGCGCTGGGGGCCGTGGCCGAGCCCATGCTCCTGACGCCGCGCCGCATCGTCGCCGCCGTGCTGGTCGCCGGTGCCGGCGTCGGCTTCTACGACGGGATCATCGGCCCGGGGACCGGCACCTTTCTGATCATCGCGTTCACCGCGGTGTCGGGCATGGACTTCGTGGCCGCCTCGGCTTCGGCGAAGATCGTCAACACCGCCACCAACATCGGTGCGATCACCGTGTTCGCGATCAACGGCGACGTGCTGTGGCTGCTGGGCCTCGCGCTGGCTGTGTGCAACATCATGGGGGCGCAGATCGGGGCGCGCATGGCGCTGCGGCGCGGCACCGGTTTCGTCCGGGTCGTGCTGCTGGTGGTCGTGGTGGCGCTGACGCTGAAATTGGGTTATGACCAGTTCGGTCAGAGCGTGTTAGGGGTAGTGTGACCCGTCACACGAATTCTCACCGCAGGCCCGGGGAGCGCAGGGCGGAATGCGCTCTTTGTCGGCTCTCGTGACTGGTCAACCCGGCCCCGGTGTCCTCTGTCAAGGCCCGGGAGGGCTAAGCTGCCGCATGTTGCGGATGGCTGTCGGCATATCTTCCAACGCGGCCGGCCCCGACAAGGTTCCCGCCGCTTGAGTGACACGACCTCCGCAAAGGACCGCACAGCCAGCGAGTTACAAGGACGGACCCTCGTGGACCTGTTCGAATACCAGGCGAAGGAACTCTTCGCGGAGTATGGGGTCCCGGTACCCCAGGGAAAGGTGGCGAGCACGCCCGACGAGGCGCGTGCCATCGCCGAGGAATTCGCGGCCGCGGGTAAGCCCCGCGTTGTCGTCAAGGCACAGGTCAAGACGGGTGGCCGGGGCAAGGCCGGCGGTGTGAAGGTGGCCGAGGGCCCCGAGGACGCCGTGGCCAAGGCCGAGCAGATCCTCGGCATGGACATCAAGGGCCACACGGTGCACCGGGTCCTGGTCGAAGAGGCCAGTGCCATCGCCGAGGAGTACTACTTCTCGTTCCTGCTGGACCGGGCCAACCGCACCTTCCTGTCGATCTGCTCCGCCGAGGGCGGCGTGGAGATCGAGGAGGTCGCCGAGACCAACCCCGACGCGGTCGCGAAGGTCTCGATCGACGCGCTGAAGGGCGCGCCGACCGAGGTCGCCGCCGACATCGTCGCGAAGGGCAAGCTCCCCGAGGCGGCCGCCGAGGGCGCCGTCGAGGTCGTTACGAAGCTGTGGGACGTCTTCGTCGGCAAGGACGCCACGCTCGTCGAGGTGAACCCGCTCATCCTGACCGAGGATGGCCGCGTGGTCGCGCTGGACGGCAAGGTCACCCTGGACGAAAACGCCGAGTTCCGTCAGGACCTCGACAGCCTCGCCTCCGGCGCCGAAGGGGACCCTCTCGAGGTGCGGGCGAAGGAGAAGGGGTTGAACTACGTCAAGCTCGACGGTGAGGTCGGCATCATCGGCAATGGTGCGGGTCTGGTGATGTCGACGCTGGACGTGGTGGCCTATGCGGGTGAGGCGCGCGGCGGGGTCAAGCCGGCCAATTTCCTCGACATCGGGGGTGGTGCCTCGGCGGAGGTGATGGCCGACGGGTTGGAGATCATTCTGGGTGATCCGGCGGTTCGCAGCGTGTTCGTCAACGTCTTCGGCGGGATCACGGCCTGCGATGCGGTGGCCAACGGCATCGTGCAGGCGCTGGAGCTGCTGGAGCAGCGTGGTGACGACGTGTCCAAGCCGCTGGTGGTGCGTCTGGACGGCAACAACGCCGAGTTGGGGCGCCAGATCCTGGAGGAGCGGGCCCATCCGGCGGTGCGCCGGGTCGACACCATGGACGGCGCCGCAGCCCAGGCCGCCGAACTCGCCGCGGCGAAGTAAGGACGAAGAGAAACCATGGCTATTTTTCTGACCAAGGACAGCAGGGTGCTGGTCCAGGGCATGACGGGCTCTGAGGGCGGCAAGCACACGCGGCGGATGCTCGCCTCGGGCACCAATGTGGTGGGCGGGGTCAACCCGCGCAAGGCCGGCCAGAGCGTGGACTTCGACGGCGCGGCGGTGCCGGTGTTCGGGTCGGTGGCCGAGGGCATGGCCGCCACCGGCGCCGATGTGACGGTGATCTTCGTGCCGCCGCGGTTCGCCCGCGATGCGGTGATCGAGGCGATCGACGCCCGGATCGGGCTGGCGGTGGTGATCACCGAGGGCATTCCGGTGCACGACACCGCGGCGTTCTGGTCCCATGCGGGCGCCGCCGGCCATGCGACGCGGATCGTGGGGCCCAACTGCCCGGGGCTGATCACGCCGGGGGCCGCCAACGCCGGGATCATCCCGGCCGACATCACCAAGCCGGGCCGGATCGGGCTGGTGTCCAAGAGCGGCACGCTGACCTACCAGATGATGTATGAGCTGCGCGACATCGGCTTCTCCACCTGTGTGGGCATCGGCGGCGACCCGATCATCGGCACCACCCACATCGACGCGCTGGCCGCCTTCGAGGCCGATCCCGACACCGACGCCATCGTGATGATCGGCGAGATCGGCGGCGACGCCGAGGAGCGGGCCGCGGAGTTCGTCAAGGCCAACGTGTCCAAGCCGGTGGTGGGCTATGTGGCCGGGTTCACCGCGCCCGAGGGCAAGACCATGGGCCATGCCGGCGCCATCGTCTCGGGCTCCTCGGGCACCGCCGCGGCCAAGAAGCAGGCCCTGGAGGCCGCCGGCGTCAAGGTCGGCAAAACCCCCAGCGAAACCGCCAAGCTGGCGCGCGAGCTCTTCTAGCGGGTCCGTCCGGCGAGGGCCGCCGGATGTGCCGGGTCCTGCCTTCGTCGTCCACGCGTGGACGACGAAGGCAGGACCTCTTCGCGTCGCGGGCTCGGCCCGCTCGCGGTCACCACTCGCCGGTGGCGTCCAGGAGTTCGTAGGCCGTGGTGCCGTCCAGCGACTCGCGGATGATGTCGGCGTGGCCGGCGTGCCGCGCGGTCTCCTCGATCAGGTGGAACAGGATCCAGCGCGCCGAGCGCCTGCTGCCCTGCGGGAACCACGGGGCCTCGGGGAGCGGGGCGGTCCGCTCCAGGTCCGGCAGGGCGGCGACGGTCTCCTCGGTCTCCTTGGCGGCCGTCTCGTAGGCCGCGAGCAGGTCGGCGACGGTTTCGCCCTCCTCCATCCGGAAGTCGGAGCCCCGGGTCTCCGGCGCCGCGGGGTGGGGGTCGGGCCGTCCGGCCAGGACCACCGACATCCACCAGCGCTCGGTCCGCGCGGCGTGTTTGACCAGCCCGCCGAGCGTGAGCTCGCTCGCGCTCGGCCGGGACGCCGCCTGCTCGTCGGTCAGGCCGTGCACGGTCCTGCGCAGTCCCGCCCGCTGTTCGGCCAGGAACGCCAGCAGCCCGCCGCGCTCGTCGGTCTCCGCTCGCACCAGTGCCGGCATGGTGACCACCTCTGTCTTCTCGTCCGTCGGTCGTGCTGAGGACGACACTACGGAGAATTGCGGTCAGTTCCTGTCCGCAATGGTGCGCGGATCGGGAAAGCCGGAGCGAGGCCGCAGACGCGGATGCGCGCGTCCGGACCCCGGCCGCGTCGTCGCAGGTGGGGCCGCGCGTACCACATCCGGCCAGGGAGGCGCCCGCCGACACGCCCGGTCCAATGGCCGGTGGGGCGGGGGCTCGGCTGGGAGCATGGGCGGGTGAGCGCGTCCTCAGGTTCTCCCGTGCACCGTGGCAGGTCCCGCGGCGGCCGCCGCACGCCCGAGGGGTGGGGCGGCAGGCCGCACGTCCGCGATCCGGTCGATCCCGAAGGGGCGCCGCGCCCGCTCTACACCGCGGGCGGTATGGCGGCGGGCTCGGCCGCGGGCATCGGGCTGGCCACGCTCACGACGCTCACGCTCATCGGGTGGGTCGCCGCGCCGCACGCGACCTTCGGCGAGGACATCGGGGACGTGTTCCGGGTGGCGGTCCAGGCGTGGCTGGTGGGCCACCAGGCGGGCTTCGCGATCCCCGGCGGGCACGTGGGCATGCTGCCGATCGGGCTCGTCGTGCTCCCGGGGCTGCTGCTGTACCGGTCCGGGCGGTGGCTGGCGCGCAGCTGCGAGCTCCCGCGGCTGCGCCACGCCTTCCAGGCCGCGGTCGCCATCGCCGGGCCCTACGCGGCCGTCTCAGGGACGCTGGCGCTGGTCGGGCAGACCGAGGTCGTGCGCCCGAGCATGCTGCAGGCGCTGCTCCTGGGGTTCCTGCTGGCGTTCATCGCCGGAGGGCTGGGGGTGCTCCGCCAACTGCTCAAGGACAAGGAGATCCCCTGGCGCCGGCTGCTGGAGCTGATGCCGGCCCGGTCGCGCTCGCTGCTCGTCGGCACGCTCAGCGCCACGTGCACGCTGCTGCTGACGGGCGCGCTGCTGTTCTTCGTCCCGCTGCTGCTCGACTTCGGCGACGCCGTCGCGACCACGGAGGAGCTCGGTCCCGGCGTGGTCGGCGGGGGGCTGCTGTTCATCGTCCAACTGCTGTACCTGCCCAACGCCGTGGTCTTCGGGATGTCCTACGCCGCGGGCCCGGGCTTCGCCGTCGGAGCGGAGACCGTCGTCGCACCCACCGGGGTGGTGGTGGGGCCGCTGCCGCAACTGCCCATGCTGGCCGCGCTTCCCGACAGCGGGCCGGCGCCGGTCGTCTCGCTGGTGGCGCTGGCGGCCCCGTTCATCGCGGGCGGGGTCGGCGGCGCCCTGACGCTGCGCAGCGCGCCGACCGTGGTCAGCGAGGCCGCGCCGCTGTGGGGGTTCGTCTGCGGCGTCTGCACGGGAGCGCTGTGCGCGGGGCTGTCGGTCCTGGCCGGCGGGCCGGTGGGGGCGCAGCGGCTCGCCGAGGTCGGGCCGTTCGCCTGGCAGGTGGGGTTGGTCGTGGCGCTGGAGGTCGGCGTCTCGGCGGCGATCGCGGCGTGGGCGGCCAACTGGATGTACTTCCGTCGCCCGCCGGCGATCCCGGCCGAACGGGCCGAGCCGATCGACGCGGAGGAGCCGGCCTCCGAGGAGCGGCCGGACGGGGTGCGCCCGCGCCGCCGGCCGCGCGCGCTCTCCTGGCGGTCCCGGCCGCCCCGGCTGCGGCGCGCCGCACCGGCGGCGGAGGAGGACGGGGCCGAGGAGCTCTACGGCATCACCTACGAGGAGGGGGCGCCCGACCGCTGACCGCACGGGCACACCTGCGCCGATCTCGAAGTTGGGTTCTCACCTCAGTCCCAGGTCGGAGAAGGCGTGCGCGCGAGTTCCACCTGTGGCCGGGGTTGCAGACCCCTGTGGCCGGGGATGAAAAGCCTCTATTGACCAAGGGCGGTCGACACGCTACAGGCCCGTACCGAGCGGGATGCTCTCCGGGGGGACGCCGAGGCGCTCGGCGAGCGCCTCCTGCAGGGCGTCGTCGCACTCGCTCTGCAGGGCCTCGGTGTGGGCCCTGGCCGAGCACTCGCCGTAGGCGGAGTACTCCGTCCAGAACACGGCGTAGCCGATGATCATGAACAGCGAGAGCACGACGCCCATCCAGCCCACGATCATGCTCATCAGGGCGCCCGGGGCCTGGCCGTTGGAGGCCTTGGCCGCGCGCCTGGCCTTGCGGCCCTGGATGATGCCGAAGGCGGAGAGCAGCAGGCCGAACGGCGGGAGCAGCAGTCCCGCGGTGGAGAAGAAGAGCCCCCACAGGCCGCCCCGCTCCACGGTGGGCTGCTGCCCGTCGGTTTGCGGCGCGGACGGCTCGTTCGTCACTGGGGCTCCTCGTTCTGTGCGCGGGCGGGTCGTGACCCACTCGGCCGCGGAGCGTTCGGCGGTGCCGCCGGTGCCGGCGGCGTCCCGCAACGTGGGTCCTCTTGGGGTAGACGCTACCTGTAGATATAGGCTGTCGAAGCGGATGGGGCCGCGGCCCCCGTGCGCGCCGGTGAGACCGGCGCACCCGATCCGGATGCCGCGCGCTTCGACCGCGCCCCCGGGGACGGGCGGTCCCGCATCGTTTTCGCACGAGGAGGAAGCACACTGTCGGCGCGAGTAGTCGTCCTCATCTCGGGCGCGGGGAGCAACATGGCCGCTCTGCTGGAGGCCGCGACCGATCCGGCTTACGGCGCAGCGGTCGTCGCCGTCGGCGCCGACCGCGAGGCCGAGGGGATCTCCCGGGCGGCGGAGGCCGGGATCCCGACGTTCGTCACCCCGTTCTCCGGTTTCGCCGACCGAGCGCACTGGAACGCCGTGCTCGCCGACCGGATCGCCGGGTTCCGGCCCGATCTGGTGGTCTCGGCCGGGTTCATGCGCATCCTCGGCCCCGAGGTGCTGAGCCGGTTCACGGTCGTCAACATCCACCCGGCGCTGCTTCCGGCGTTCCCCGGCGCGCACGCCGTCCGCGACGCGCTGGCCTACGGGGTCAAGGTCACCGGCGCCACGGCGCACTTCGTGGACGAGGGCGTCGACACCGGCCCCGTCATCGACCAGGTCACCGTCCGGGTGCTGCCCGGTGACGACGTGGCCTCGCTGCACGAACGCATCAAGACGGTGGAGCGGCGGATGCTGGTCGACGTCGTGGGCCGACTCGCCCGCGACGGGTGGACCCTGGACGACCGACACGTGATGCTGGGCGCCGAGCCCGGCGCTTCAAGCTACGTTACAGAGGAGAACCGGTGAGCCAGCAGGCCGTTCGGCGTGCGTTGATCAGCGTTTACGACAAGACCGGGCTGGAGGAGCTCGCCTACGGCCTCGCCGAGGCCGGGGTGGAGATCGTCTCCACCGGTTCCACCGCGGCGCGGCTGGCGGCGGTCGACGTGCCGGTCACCCCGGTCGAGGACGTCACCGGCTTCCCCGAGTGCCTGGAGGGCCGGGTCAAGACCCTGCACCCCAAGGTGCACGCCGGGCTGCTCGCCGACCGCACCAAGGCCGAGCACCGCGCGACCCTCGAAGAGCTCGACATCGCGCCGTTCGACCTGGTCGTGGTCAACCTGTACCCGTTCGCCGAGACGGTGGCCTCGGGCGCCTCGCCGCAGGAGTGCATCGAGAAGATCGACATCGGCGGCCCGGCGATGGTGCGCGCGGCGGCCAAGAACCACGCCGGTGTCGCGGTCGTGGTCGACCCCACCCGCTACGACGAGGTGCTGGAGTCCCTGCGCGTCGGCGGGTTCACGCTGGAGCAGCGCAAGCGGCTGGCCGCCCAGGCCTACGCCCACACCGCGAGCTACGACGCCGCCGTGGCGTCCTGGTTCGCCGCGGACTACGCGGCCGACGAGGTGGGCGGGGAGACCGGCTGGCCGGACTTCACCGCCGTCACCTACGAGCGGGCCGCGACCCTGCGCTACGGCGAGAACCCGCACCAGGTCGCCGCGCTGTACAGGGACGGCGACTCCTCGGGCACCGGCCTGGCCAACGCCGAGCAGGTGCACGGCAAGGAGATGTCCTACAACAACTACGTCGACGCCGACGCCGCGCAGCGCGCCGCCCACGACTTCACCGACCCGTGCGTGGCCGTCATCAAGCACGCCAACCCGTGCGGCATCGCGCTGGGCTCCGACATCGCCGAGGCGCACCGCAAGGCGCACGCCTGCGACCCGGTGTCGGCCTTCGGCGGCGTCATCGCGACCAACCGGCCGGTGAGCGCGGCGATGGCCGAGCAGGTCGCCGAGGTCTTCACCGAGGTCGTCGTCGCACCGGAGTTCGAGCCGGCCGCCGTGGAGGTGCTGGCCCGCAAGAAGAACATCCGGCTGCTCAAGGTCGCGCCGCCGGACCGCTCGGCCCGCGCCGAGCAGCGCGCCATCAGCGGCGGCGTGCTGCTGCAGATGTTCGACATGATCGACGCCCCGGGCGACGACCCGGCGGCGTGGGAGCTGAGGGCCGGCCCGGCCGCCGACGAGGCCACGCTGGCCGACCTGGCGTTCGCCTGGCGGGCGGTGCGTGCGGTGAAGTCCAACGCGATCCTGCTGGCCGCCGACCGCGCCACCGTTGGCGTGGGCATGGGCCAGGTCAACCGGGTCGACTCCGCACGCCTGGCGGTCGCCCGCGCCGGCGATCGGGTGCGCGGCTCCGTGGCCGCCAGCGACGCCTTCTTCCCGTTCCCCGACGGCCTGGAGGTGCTGACCGAGGCCGGAGTGCGCGCCGTCGTCCAGCCGGGCGGCTCGGTCCGCGACGAGGAGGTCGTCGCGGCGGCCGAGCGCGCGGGGATCGCGCTCTACCTGACCGGGACGCGGCACTTCTTCCACTAGATCGTTGACAGGGGTTGGGGGCTGTGGTCGCGGTTCTTTCGCGCATCACCGCATGACGCAGGCTCGCAGTGGTCCGGCAGGGCCTGGAGACAACACGACCCTCTGTGGTCGGCACACCTAGGGCGACCGCACCGCATCCAGATGGGACGATGGGACCGTGAGCGCACAGATTCTCGATGGCAAGGCGACCGCCGCGGCGATCCGGGCGGACCTGAAGGAACGCGTGACCGCGCTGCGGTCCAGGGGCGTGGTCCCCGGGCTGGCGACGGTCCTGGTGGGCGATGACCCCGGCAGCCGCTCCTACGTCGCGGGCAAGCACCGCGACTGCGCGGAGATCGGGATCGAGAGCATCCGCAGGGACCTGCCGGCCACGGCCACCCAGGCCGAGGTCGAGGCGGTCGTGGACGAGCTGAACGCCGACCCCGACTGCACCGGCTACATCGTGCAGCTACCGCTGCCCAAGGGGCTCGATGAGAACCGGGTGCTGGAGCGGATCGACCCCGACAAGGACGCCGACGGCCTGCAGCCGGCCAACCTGGGCCGCCTGGTGCTGATGCAGGAGGCGCCGCTGCCGTGCACGCCGCGCGGCATCGTCGAACTGCTGAACCGCTACGACGTGCCGCTGAAGGGCGCCGAGGTGGTCGTGGTGGGCCGCGGCGTGACGGTGGGCCGCCCGCTGGGGCTGCTGCTCACCCGCAGGAGCGAGAACGCCACGGTGACGCTGTGCCACACCGGCACCCGCGACCTCGTCGAGCACACCCGCCGCGCCGACATCATCGTGGCGGGCGCGGGGGTGCCGGGCCTGATCACGGCCGACATGGTCAAGCCCGGCGCGGCCGTGCTGGACGTCGGGATCACCCGCACCGATGCGGGGCTCGTCGGCGACGTCGCGCCGGAGGTGCGCGAGGTCGCCGGCCACGTCGCCCCCAACCCCGGCGGTGTTGGGCCGATGACGCGGGCGATGCT
Source organism: Spinactinospora alkalitolerans (assembly GCF_013408795.1). NCBI lineage: Bacteria > Bacillati > Actinomycetota > Actinomycetes > Streptosporangiales > Nocardiopsidaceae > Spinactinospora > Spinactinospora alkalitolerans. The sequence continues at coordinate 5,414,020 of NZ_JACCCC010000001.1, read as the reverse complement.
GCTGGTCAACGTCGTGGAGAACGCGGAACGCCAGGCGGCCCGGTAGGACCTCTGGCCGGGCGGCGGCGGGACCCCGGTTTCGCCGCCGCCGCGGGAACGGCCGGATGCACGGTCAACGGCACGTTCAGCGGCACGGTCAACGGCACGTGCACGGGAAGCGGGAGATGCTGGAGTGCCGCGCGGGCGGCCTCCGAAGGGAGGCGACGGCCGGTTGCGGCCGTCAAGCCTGGTCAGGGCCAGGGGGCCTCGGCGCGGTGAGGCCCCTCAGGGGCGTCAGCTCGCCTTGCGCTCGCGGTCGGGTACGGGCATCGGGCGGACCAGGCCCAGGGCGACGACCTCGTTGGCCAGGCGGGTACGGCGGTTCGGACCTTCCGGCACCCGGAACTTCTGGTAGAGCCGCAGGAGATGCTGCTTGACCGCGGCCTCGGTGACGACGAGGTCCTCGGCGATCCCGCGCGCCGTCGCCGGCGACACGAACGCCTCGTCCGACAGCGCCGGCCGGCACAGCGACGTCAGCACGTCGAGTTCCCGCCGGGTGAGTTCGGGGGCCGCGCCGCGGCGCAGCTCCACCTCGGGGTTGATCTCCTCGCGCGGCAGGCCGCCGATCTTGCAGCGGGCGGCGCCGAAGCTGACGACGTCGCCCTCTTCGAGGACCCGGCGCGCGATCGGTCGGCCGTTGACCCTGGTTCCGTTGCGCGAGAGGCCCAGATCGACGACGTAGATGTAGGGTCCGCGGCGCACCAGTTCGGCGTGCAGTTGGGAGACGCTGGGGTCGCTGAGCCGGATGTCGGCGCCCTGTCCCCGTCCGACCGTGGTGATCTCGGCGGCTAAGGGCTGTACGTCACCGTTCTCCTCGACCCGTATGTAGGGCCCGTCCACGGTTGTTCCTCCCAAAGTGGGGCGCGACCGATGAGGGGGTTTGCGACGGGGCGTGACCGGATGCATCGGGGTAGGGGTGGCGCGCGTGGCGGTTGGTGGTTGAGTGGGATTCATTGGGGGGTCCTCGCTCACCGTGGCACTCATCTCATGACTGGTTACCCGTGCGGCAGCGGTTCTACGCCCTTACTCGTGAGTAACGGCTTCATCTCAGGAGCTTTGCGGCATTTCGTGGAGATAGGGACACGCCGTTCGGTGATGCCTCTGTGACCGATTCGTGAGGAACGCCGGGACGGGGGAGGATGGTCACTAGAATGACAGAAGCGTGGCCAGTAACAATACGTAGTCAATCGAGGTTCGCCCGCGCGCCCATTGCGTGCGAGTCGCGGTTTCGGTCGCGGCATAATCGGCTGTGGCCGATCCGCGCCACGGGGAACCCCGTCGCCTTTCGTCGGCTCGGCCGGTCCCGCAACGGTGTGCGCTAGCGTGAGGTTTACGGTGAGCCAAAAAACGGTGGAAGCAGTGGGAGCACGCCAGTCACACGCGCCGCAGGAACCTGAGCAGGAGCCGGACCCGCGCACCGAGGTGCCGGGCTGGCTGGCGCAGGTTCCCTACTTCCTCGTGCTCGCCATGATGGCCGCCGGCATCGTGGTGGTCGCCGCGGCCTACTTCAAGCGCGGCCCCGCCCTGATCGCCGGGGCGCTGCTGCTGGCGGCGGTCTTCCGGGGGGTGCTGCCCCAGGAGCGGATCGGGATGCTCGCGGTCCGCCGCCGCTGGATCGACGTGACCATTCTCGTCACGCTCGCGGTGCTGCTGATCGTCTTGGCATGGGTCGCGCCCCAGCTCTGATCGCGGTCTCTAATAAGCTTGATATCGAGATACCCCATATGTTCACCCAGGGGAGCCGCTGAACCGCTCCGGCCAAGGCATTCGCGAGCCGGGGGCTCCGCGGTTCTCGCGGCGAGCTCATGAGGCACGACGCGGACGAGTCGCGACCCGGCTGGGTCCCGCGCATGGCCTCCAGCCACATGACGGCTAGCCGAAACGAAGGGACAGCCACACAGCCATGGCCAAGATCAAGGTTGCCAATCCCGTAGTGGAGCTCGACGGCGACGAGATGACCCGGATCATCTGGTCCTTCATCAAGGAACGGCTGATCCTGCCGTACCTGGACGTCGACCTGAAGTACTACGACCTCGGCGTCGAGGAGCGCGACCGCACCGACGACCAGATCACGGTCGACGCCGCGAACGCGATCCGCGAGCACGGCGTCGGCGTCAAGTGCGCCACCATCACGCCGGACGAGGCCCGGGTCGAGGAGTTCGGCCTCAAGAAGATGTGGCGCTCGCCCAACGGCACCATCCGCAACATCCTGGGCGGCGTCGTCTTCCGCGAGCCGATCATCTGCTCCAACGTCCCGCGCCTGGTCCCCGGCTGGACCAAGCCGATCATCATCGGCCGCCACGCCCACGGCGACCAGTACAAGGCCAGCGACTTCAAGGTCCCCGGCCCCGGCACGGTGACGATCACCTACACGCCCGAGGACGGCGGCGAGCCCATCGAGATGGAGGTCGCGCAGTTCCCCGAGGGCGGCGGCGTCGCCATGGGCATGTACAACTACCGCAAGTCCATCGAGGAGTTCGCCCGGGCCAGCATGGAGTACGGCCTGGACCGCGGCTACCCGGTCTACATGTCCACCAAGAACACGATCCTCAAGGCCTACGACGGCATGTTCAAGGACGTGTTCGCCGAGGTCTTCGAGACCGAGTTCAAGGAGCGCTTCGACGCGGCCGGGCTCACCTACGAGCACCGGCTGATCGACGACATGGTCGCCGCCGCGCTCAAGTGGGAGGGCGGCTACGTCTGGGCCTGCAAGAACTACGACGGTGACGTGCAGTCCGACACCGTCGCGCAGGGCTTCGGCTCGCTCGGCCTGATGACCTCGGTGCTGCGCACCTCCGACGGCATCGTCGAGGCCGAGGCCGCGCACGGCACGGTCACCCGGCACTACCGCCAGCACCAGCAGGGCAAGCCGACCTCGACCAACCCGATCGCCTCCATCTTCGCCTGGACCCGCGGCCTGGAGCACCGGGGCAACCTCGACAACACCCCCGCGGTGGTCGAGTTCGCCAACACGCTCGAGGACGTCGTCGTCAAGACCGTCGAGGGCGGCCAGATGACCAAGGACCTCGCGCTGCTGGTCGGCGGCGACCAGGGCTTCCTCACCACCGAGGAGTTCCTCGCCGCGCTGGACGAGAACCTGCAGAAGCGGCTGGGCTAGCCCTTCCCGGTTCCCGCCGTCCTCCGGCCCCGGTCGCCGCCGGGGCCGTCGGGCGAGGCGCGGGCCGTCCCCTCGCGCGCCGAGGGGACGGCCCGTTCTCGTCGCCCGGCCGGTCGATTCGCGAAGAATCTGTTTTGCCCGGTTTTGGTGTTGAAAGGGCCCCTTGCTTTACCTTTCAGCGATTAGTCTCAATGGTGAGAGAGACCACAATGGTCGACGCGACCGACCGCGCGCCCGCTGGGGGGTAGGCGCGCGCGGTTGACGGAGCGTCGCACAAGGGCCCGCCGCCTGCTCCGCAGGGCGGGCCCTTTCTCTGTGCCAACGGGCGCGTACCCGGTTCACCGCTTCCGGGGCCATGCGGAGTAGCCTGGTCACCGGCATCTCTCGATGCCAAGAGATCCGCCGGCTGCCGGGATCGTGAGTTTCCCCGCGGCTTCGGTCGGCACGGCACTGAAACCAAGTGAGGAGACTTCGAGACGATGGCTCGCAAGGGCAAGGTGACCGTCGTAGGCGCCGGTTTCTACGGTTCCACCACCGCGCAGCGGCTCGCTGAGTACGACATCTTCGACGAGGTCGTGCTCACCGACATCATCGAGGGCAAGCCCGAGGGGCTGGCGCTGGACATGAACCAGTCGCGGCCCGTCGAAGGCTTCGAGACCAAGGTCACCGGCGCGACCACGACGCCGGAGGGCGAGGGCTACGAGGCCACCGCCGACTCCGACATCGTGATCATCACCGCGGGCCTGCCCCGCAAGCCGGGCATGAGCCGGATGGACCTCCTCGAGGTCAACGCCAAGATCGTGCGCGGCGTCGCGGAGAACGTGGCCAAGTACTCCCCGAACGCCGTGATCCTGGTCGTCTCCAACCCGCTGGACGAGATGACCGCCCTGGCCCAGATCGCGTCGCAGTTCCCGAAGAACCGCGTCATCGGCCAGGCCGGCGTCCTCGACACGGCCCGCTTCACCAACAACGTGGCCGAGGCGGCCGGCGTCGAGGTCAACCGCGTCACGACCCTGACCCTGGGCTCGCACGGCGACACCATGGTCCCGGTCCCGTCGCAGTCCTCGATCGACGGCAAGCCGCTGGCCGAGGTCCTGCCGGCCGACAAGATCGACGAGCTGGTGGACCGCACCCGCAACGGCGGCGCCGAGGTCGTGGCGCTGCTGAAGACCGGCTCGGCCTACTACGCCCCCTCCGCGGCCGTCGCCCGCATGGCCAAGGCCGTGCACGAGGACTCCGGCGCGGTCTTCCCGGTGTGCGCCTGGGTCGACGGCCAGTTCGGGATCTCCGGTGTCTACCTGGGCGTCCAGGCCAAGCTCGGCGCCGGCGGCATCAAGGAGGTCGTGGAGACCCCGCTGTCGGAGCAGGAGCTCGCCGGCCTGAAGGAGGCCGCCGAGGCCGTCCGCGCCAAGCAGGCCGACGTCCAGGGCCTGTAGGCGCTTCCACCGTCCGACGCGCGGCGGCCGGTCCCTTCCGGGGCCGGCCGCCGCGCCGCGTCCGGGGGCGGGGCCGTGGCAGGGGCCCATGACAGCCGTCATCCCCCGCGGGGCGAACCGTCACGGCCGGAGCAGGCGATCCCTCACCGCCGACCGGTGACATCGCCGTCTACAGCGCCGATCCCGGTTCCGCGACGCTTGGGGCATGACCTCGACACGGCACGCAGACCGGGACACTGCGGCGACCGCGGCGCGGGCGCGGGGCCTGCCCCGCGCCCCGGGACGGACATGGCTGATCGCACTGGCCGTCGGCGTCGCGGTGGCGATCGGCGGGGACGGTGCGAAGAGGTGGTCGCCGCCTGTTCGAACCGAAATACGATGTGGCGAGTCTTAATGCACGAAGCAGGATGACGCTGCCACGAACGGATGGGCGAACAGAGCGATGGTTGACGCACCAGACGGACGCAACCGCCGGCGGCGGGGCGCCTCCGGCGACGAGGACCGCACCGCTGTGTTCCGGCGGCCCGCGGACGGCGGCATGCCCGAGGAGATCGAGAAGCTCTACCGGCCGAGCCGTTCCGAGCAGCGCTCCGCCGGAGGCGCCCGGCCCACGCGGCGGATGCCTCCGGCCGAGGACGCGCCGCCGCGGCGCCGGCGGCCGCGGACCTACGACGGCGGCGGCCGCAAGCGCAGGGAGAGGGAGGCCAGGCGCAGGCGGCGCCGCACGATCCTCGTCCTGGCGCTCGTCGTGCTCCTGGTGGTGCCCACGGTCTTCTACCTCTGGGCCGACTCCCGGCTGCAGCGGATCGAGGCGCTGCCCGACTACGAGGGCCGCCCGGAGGACCAGCCCGGCACGACCTACATGATCGTCGGCTCCGACAGCCGCGAGGGCCTCACCGACGAGGACATGCAGGACCTGCGCACCGGCGACGCCGAGGGCAAGCGCACCGACACGATCATGGTGCTGTACGTGCCCGACAGCGGCAAGCCGTCGATCATCAGCGTGCCGCGCGACTCCTACGTCACCATCCCCGGCATCGGCGACAACAAGATCAACGCCGCGTTCTCCGAGACCCTCGGCGGCGGCCCCTCCACCCTGGTGCAGACGTTCGAGCAGGCCAGCGGCGTCCGCGTCGACCACTACGTGGAGATCGGGTTCTCCGGCTTCGTCGACATCGTCGACGCGGTCGGCGGCGTCGAGATGTGCCCGGAGGAGCCCATGGAGGACCCCAAGGCCGGTCTGGACATCGAGGCGGGCTGCCAGGAGTTCGACGGCTCGACGGCGCTGGGCTACGTGCGCACCCGCGCCTCGGCCCGCGCCGACCTGGACCGGATCCAGCGCCAGCGCGAGTTCTTCAGCGCCCTGATCTCCAAGGCGACCTCGCCCGGCACGCTGATCAACCCGTTCCGCTCGGTCCCGCTGGTGACCGAGGGGACCGAGACGTTCACCGTGGACGAGGGCGACCACCTCAGCGACCTGGGGGGCATGGCGCTGGCGATGCGCGACTCCCCGGCCACGACCGCCATCCCGGTCGGCTCCACCCCGACCCTGGGCGTCGGCTCGGTGGTCCTGTGGGACGAGACCCGCTCCGAGGAGATGTTCTCGGCGATGCAGGCCGGCGAGGAGATCCCCGAGTCGGCGATGCAGGAGTAGGGAGCGCTGAAGGCATCGGTCTTCGCAGCGGTCGGAGAGGGATGTCCATACCCACCCTCCTCAACCACCGGGGGTCTTGTGACCTCAGCCCGAGGACGGGGCTTCGCCCACCTGCGCGCACCTTCCTTCTGGGGTGAGCCTTCAAGCCCCGGGAGTCGAGGTCCACGCTCCCCAGGGCCAAGGCTTCGACCCCCGGGTGACGTCCTCCTCTACCAGTCCACCCGGCGCGCCCCCGCCGCGGGGACGGCGACGCGGAAGTCCGGGGCCTTCCAGCGGCGTTCGGCGAAGGCCGCCGCCACGCCGGCGCACACGGCCTCCAGGCGGTCCTCGGCGACCAGCGCGATCGCGCTGCCGCCGAAGCCGCCCCCGGTCATCCGGGCGCCGCGGGCGCCCTTGCGCGCCGCGGTGTCCACCGCGACGTCCAGTTCGGGGCAGGACACCTCGAACTGGTCGCGCAGCGACAGGTGCGACCCGTTGAAGACGGCGCCGATCTCGGCCGTCCTGCCCGCACGCAGCAGCCCCACCACGGCGTTCACCCGGTGGATCTCGGTGACCACGTGCTGGACGCGGCGGCGAAGGACCGGGTCGTCGAGCCGCTGCAGCGCCCCGGCGAGGTCCTCGACGTCGCGCAGGGCCGGCACGCCCAGCGCCCGCGCGGCGCGCTCGCACTCCTCCCTGCGGTCGCCGTAGCCGCTCTCTGTGTGCTTGTGCTCCACCCGGGTGTCGATGATGAGCAGCCGCAGTCCCGCCTCCTCCAGCGGCAGCGGCACGTTGCGCGCGCCCTCGCTGCGGCAGTCGAGGAAGAGCGCGTGCCCCTCCTTGCAGCGCAGGGACGCGCTCTGGTCGAGGATGCCGGTGGGCGCGCCGACGAAGCGGTTCTCCGCGCTCTGGGCCAGCCGGACCATGGCGCGCTGGTCGGCGGCGAGCCCGCTCAGGCCCAGCGCGTCGACCAGCGCCAGCAGCACCGCGCACTCCAGCGCCGCCGACGACGACAGCGCGGCTCCCACGGGCAGGTCGGAGTCGAGCAGGATCCGGGCGCCCAGCGCGTCGTCGGCGAGGTGTCCCTCCTCCCGCAGGGCCCAGAAGACGCCGGCCACGTAGGCGGCCCACCCGGTGACGGAGGGGGCGCGCGCGTCGAGGCCGGCCGGAGCGAAGCGCACCGGCTCGCCGGGGCGCTGCGCCGAGCGGGCCTCGACGACGCCGTCGTCGGTCGGCGCGAGCGCCAGGGACACCCCCCACGGCAGCGCCATGGGCAGCACCAGGCCGTCGTTGTAGTCGGTGTGCTCGCCGATCAGGTTCACCCGGCCGGGCGCGCGCCACACCCCGGCCGGCTGCAGCCCGTAGGCCTCCTCGAAGGCCGCGGCGACCTGCTTCGCGGTCTCCTCGGGTCGGGCGGGCGGGCCGTCGTGCAGCCGCACCGGCTCGGGGGCCGACCCGCGTCTGGAGATGCGTCCGAACAGTCTCACGCTCCGCCTCCCACCGGTGCGGCGTCGGTGTGGAACGCCCAGGCGTCGGCCACGATGCCGCGCAGCTTCGGGCGGCGGGGCACCCAGCCGAGCTCGTCCTTGGCGCGGGCGCTGGAGGCCACCAGGGTCGCCGGGTCGCCGGGCCTGCGGTCGGCCTGCACGGCCGGGATCGGATGGCCGGTGACCTCGCGGCAGACGTCGATGACCTGGCGCACCGAGAAGCCGGTGCCGTTGCCGAGGTTGTGGATCCTGTGCCGTCCGGGCACGCAGTGCTCCAGGGCGAGCAGGTGCGCCTCGGCCAGGTCGGCGACGTGGATGTAGTCGCGCACGCAACTGCCGTCGGGCGTGGGGTAGTCGCTCCCGTAGACCGACACCGACTCGCGCCGGCCCAGTGCCACCTGCAGCACGATCGGGATGAGGTGGGTCTCGGTGGTGTGCCGCTCGCCGTACCGGCCGTAGGCGCCGGCCACGTTGAAGTAGCGCAGGCTCACGGCGCCGATGCCGTGCATGCGCGCGTGCTCGGTGAGCGCGGCGTCGATGGCGGCCTTGGAGGCGCCGTAGGGGTTGGTCGGGCGCACCGGGGCGTCCTCCGGGATCGGCACCTGCTCGGGCTCGCCGTAGACGGCGGCGGTGGAGGAGAACACGATCCTGCGCACGCCGGTGGCGCGCATGGCCTCCAGCAGCGCCAGGGACGCGCCGACGTTGCCGCCCCAGTACAGCTCCGGGTGGGCCACGGACTCCGGCACGACCGACTTCGCGGCGAAGTGCAGCACCGCGTCGATCCCGCCGGCGAGCACGTCGGCGGCGTGCTCGCGCAGGCTGCCCTCGACGAAGGCCGCCCCCTCCGGCACCGCGTCGCGGTGCCCGGTGGACAGGTCGTCGAGCACGACCACCTCATGCCCCGCCTCGATCAGTTGAGCCGCCACGACGCTGCCGATGTAGCCGGCGCCTCCGGTGACCAGAACCCTCACAGTGCGTCCCCGTTCCTCTCGCGCCCCTCGTTCAGGGCCGTGCGCAGCCGCTGGGCGGCGTCCTCGGGCGCGATGTCGTTGATCCACGCCGCCATTCCCGACTCTGATCCGGCAAGATACTTCAACTTCCTGTGGGCGCGCTTCGTCGTGAAGAGCTGCAGGTGCAGGCCGAAGCCGGGGTCGGGCGCCCCCGACGCGTCCACCGGCGACTGGTTCCACGCCGAGATGTAGGGAACCGGGCCCTCGAAGAGGCCGTCGAACGCGCGCAGCAGGTCCAGGTAGACGGCGGCGAGTTCGGCGCGTTGCGCGTCGTCCAGGGACGGCAGGTCGGGGACCCTGTGCTGCGGGAAGAGCTGCACCTCGTAGGGCCAGCGCGCCGCGGCCGGCACGAAGGCCGTCCAGTGCTCGCCCTCGACGACGACGCGCCGCGCGGCCTTGCGCTCGGCGGCCACGACGTCGTCGAACAGGTTGCAGCCGGTGCGCTCGCGGTGCCGCCGCGCGGCCTCGCGCATCCGGGTGATGCGCGGCGGGGCGAAGGGGTAGCCGTAGATCTGGCCGTGCGGGTGGTGCAGCGTGACGCCGATCTCCTCGCCGCGGTTCTCGAAGGGGTACACGTGCGCGATCTCCGGCATCGCGTTCAGCTCGGCGGTGCGGTCGGCCCAGGCCTCGATGACGGTGCGGGCGCGCCGGGGCGTGAGGTCGGCGAAGGAGGCGGAGTGGTCGGAGGTGAAGCACACCACCTCGCAGCGGCCCACGCCGGGGCGCAGGGCCAGCGCGGGATCGTCGGGATCCCCCGGCGCAGGGACGGGGGCGGCCGTCGTCGCGAGGGAGGGGAAGCGGTTCTCGAAGACCGCGACGTCGTAGTCGTCCGCCGGGATCTCGGTGCGGCGGTCCCCGCGCGTGGGGTCGAGCGGACACTGGTCCGCGGGCGGCAGGAACGTCCGGTTCTGGCGGTGCGCGGCCAGGACGACCCACTCGTCGAGCAGGGGGTCGTGCCGGAGTTCGGAGCCGGAGGAGAACGCGTCGAGCGGGCGCAGGTCCGTTGCGGCGGACCGGCCGCTGTCGGGGGTCTCGTCGAAGTAGATGACCTCGCGCCCGTCGGCGAGCCGCCCGGTCGATCGCCACACCTGTGAAGTAAGCACACTTTCAATCTAAACCATAAGAGTTTAGACCTGAAGTAGTCGCCTTCGATCGTAATCGATCTCACGGATTCGGTGTTCCGCGCGGTGCGGGCGCCCGCGCGCCTCCGATCTCCGCGAGCGCGCCCGGTTCCCGCGCGCGGGGGAGCGGGCTACGCTCGATCGGCACGGATGACACGATGATCTTGGAGTCGGTGTGGCGCCACTGGCGGGGCGGACCAAGGACCGGTTGCGGCACTACGGCAATGTCGCGATGGAGACCTACTGGGCCCTGCGCCGCCGCAGACCCGGCTTCGACCACCTGGTCCGGGCCTACGAGCGCTACGCCGACCGACGCGGCGACCAGCTCGCCGCGTCCGTCACCTACTTCGCGTTCCTGTCCTTCTTCCCACTGCTGGCGCTCGCGTTCTCGGCGCTGGGCTACGTCGCGGCGTTCAACCTGGAGGCGCGCGGCCACCTGGAGCAGGCCATCAACGAGACCCTGCCGGGCTTCGCCGCCCAGCTGCCGCTGGACGAGATCGCCCGGGCGCGCACCGGCGCCGGGGTCATCGGCCTGCTCGGCCTGCTCTACACCGGGCTCGGCTCGATCGCGGCCCTGCGCGAGGCCCTGCACGTCATGTGGCTGAAGAACACCGCCGACGGCCCCAACTTCGTCGTCGCCAAGCTCCTGGACACCGTCGTCGTCATCGTGCTCGGCCTGGCCCTCCTTGGCTCCGTGGCGCTCACCGGCGTCGCCCAGACCGCCACCGGCTGGCTGCTGTCCTGGGTCGGGCTCGACGGCTCGGTCGCCGCCGCGCTGGCGACCCGGCTGCTGGGCCTGGTGATCGCCGTCGGCGTCGACGTCGCCGTCTTCACGGTCCTCTTCGGCCGCCTCTCCGGCACCGAGCGGCCCTGGCGGCTGCTGTGGCGCGGGGCGCTGCTGGCCGCGGTGGGCTTCGAGGTCCTCAAGGCGGCCGGAGCGCTGCTGATCGGCAGCACCCTGTCCAACCCGGTCTACGCCTCTTTCGCCGTCCTGGTCGGGCTCCTGGTGTGGATCAACATCGTGCTGCGCTTCGTGCTCTTCGCCGCGGCCTGGACGGCGACGTGGCTGTCGGTCCCGCCGCCCTACCACGGCACGGTGCCGATGAGCGTCCCGGTCGCCACCGCCTCCGCCGAGCCCGTGCGGCCGGCGGGGAGGCCGGTGTGGCGCCCCCGCTCCGGGGCCCGGCTCGACCGGCTGCGCGCGGCCGCGCGCCGGACGGCGCTCCCGCTGACGCTGGGCCTCGGCGCCGCGGCCCTCGCCGTGTGGGTGCGCCGACACCGCGCACACACTCTCTCCGGAATCGGGGGCGCGGAGCGGGAGCGAGCGCCGTGGCGGGGCCGGCGCGGTGGCGCGGAATGGCCCGCCACGACGCGCGACATCACGTATTGATCACTTCGCGAGGTTTTCTCCGCACGTTGTGTAGCGTGAACCCTGTCATGGGCAGAGCGGTTGACCGAAATCCCGGAAATGTCCAGAGAGCCGATTGCGTTTGGACCTAATGTGGCTCTAACGGGCCCGGGACCCACCGGTTCACCGGTCCGATGCGACGGGGCGGTCTGATCACTTTGGATCATGCTTCGGGATTTCCCAGCGAGTTCAACGGGTCGTCTGTAATCCTCGATTGAGTCGGACGGCCGCGGCAGCCTCGGGCGCCGCCGAGAACCCGCGAACCACGTCACATCGCGCATCGATCCGATCGACCCGGGGGGAGTGAAACCGGCCATGGGACGCACTGACATCGGCGAGGAGGTCTCGCCTAGTGTGCGTCTGGAGCCGGTGAGCGATCCGGCCGGAAGACAGCGCGGAGGTTGATCGTGGCCATCGAATTCAACGCCTCGGACCGTGCCACCCTCGGGATCGAATGGGAACTCCAGCTCGTCGACGTCAACACCCGCCATCTCCGGCAGGAGGCCCAGCAGATCCTCGGTGAGCTGCCCGACCTCAGCGAGGCCGGGTCCCACCCGCCGCTGCGCCACGAGCTCATGCAGTGCACCGTCGAGGTCGTCACGGGCATCTGCGAGACCGTCGAGGAGGCCAGAGCCGACCTCGCCGGGAGCGTCAAGCGGCTCCAGGAGGTCATGGAGCCGCGCTCGGCCGCGCTCCTGTGCGCGGGGACCCACCCGCTGGACGACTGGCGGGACCAGACGCTCTCGCCGGTCCAGCGCTACGGCGAGCTCATCGACCAGATGCAGTGGCTGGCCCGGCGGATCCTCACCTTCGGGGTGCACGTGCACGTGGGCGTCCGCTCCAAGGACAAAGCGCTGCCCATCGTCAACGCGCTGGCCAATTACCTGCCGCATTTCCTGGCGCTGACCGCGTCGAGCCCTTTCTGGAGCGGGCACGACACCGGGCTGGCCTCCAGCCGCTCGATCGTGTTCGGGGCGCTGCCCACCGCCGGACCGCCGCCGCACCTCGCCGACTGGCCGGTGTTCGAGGAATACATGGAAACGCTGCTGCGCGCCGGGACCATCGCCAGCATCAAGGAAGTGTGGTGGGACGTCCGCCCGCATCCGGATTTCGGTACAGTCGAAATTCGGATGTTCGACGGAATTCCGACGCTGCGCGAGGTCGGAATGGCCGCCGCGCTGTCGCAGAGCCTCGTGCAGCTGTTCGACCAGCAGCTCGATCGGGGCTACGGTCTTCCCAGCCCGCCCACGTGGGTGGTCAACGACAACAAGTGGCGGGCCACCCGCTACGGGCTCGACGCGCGCGTCATCACCGACGAGCACGGCAGCACCGTCCCGCTGCGCGACGACCTCTACGAGCTCGTCCGCGAGCTGAAGCCGGTGGCCGGGCGCCTCGGCTGCGCCGAGGACCTGGACGTGGTCTCGGAGGTCCTGCACACGGGCGCCTCCTATGAGCGCCAGCGGGCGATCATCGACCAGGGCGGCACGCTCAACGACGTGGTGGACGCCCTGGCCGCGGAGTTCCGGGCCGAGGGGTTCGGACCGGCGCCCGGGGGCGGCGGGGTCACGGGGAACGACACCGCCGCGGGCGGCACCGCAACAGAACAGGGGAACGCCGGTGGAGACACCGGCCGAGAACATCCGTCGATGAAGAGGGGGCCCTCGCATGCAGGGGCGTGACCTGCGGGAACAACTGACCGCTTTTCTGGCTCGCCGGGAGCGGGAGTTCATCGAGTTCCGGCGAGACCTCCACATGCATCCCGAGCTCGCCTTCGCCGAGCACCGGACGACCCAGCGCCTGCTGGAGCGGCTGCGCGGCGTCGGGCTCGAACCGGTGCCGCTGCCCCAGGGCACCGGCCTGGTCTGCGACATCGGCCCCGACGACGGCCCCACCGTCGCGCTGCGCGCCGACATCGACGCGCTGCCGCTGACCGACGAGAAGGACGTGCCCTACCGCTCCACGGTGCCCGGAGCGGCGCACGCCTGCGGCCACGACGTGCACACCACCGTCCTGCTGGCCACCGGGCTGTTCCTGGCCCAGCAGGCCAAGGCCGGCGCGCTGCCCGGCCGGGTGCGGCTGATCTTCCAGCCCGCCGAGGAGCTGCCCGGAGGGGCGCGCGAGGTCATCAGCGCCGGCGGCATCGACGGGACCGACCGGATCTTCGCGCTGCACTGCGATCCGCGTCTGGTCGCGGGCCAGGTGGGCCTGCGCGTCGGGGCGATCACGGCGGCCTGCGACCAGGTCCTGGTCCGGCTGTCCGGACCCGGCGGCCACACCGCGAGGCCGCACCTGACCGCCGACCTCGTGTACGCGCTCGGCAAGGTCGTCACGGAGCTGCCCGCGGCGCTGTCGCGGCGGGTCGACCCGCGGGCCGGCTTCAGCCTCGTCTGGGGCCGGATCAGCGCCGGCTCCGCGCCCAACGCCATCCCCGACGACGCCGTCGCCGAGGGCACCGTGCGCTGCCTGGACGACGACGCCTGGCACGCGGCCCCCGACCTCATCAAGGAGCTGCTGGACTCCGTGGTGGGCGCCTACGGCGCGACGGCCGAACTGAACTACCGCCGCGGCGTTCCGCCCACGGTCAACGAGGGCGGCAGCGTCCAGATGCTGCAGGACGCCTGCAGCCAGATCCTGGGATCCGAGGCCATCGCCCCCACGCCGCAGAGCCTCGGCGGCGAGGACTTCGCCTGGTACCTGGAGCAGGTGCCCGGTGCGCTGGTGCGGCTGGGCACGCACTGGCCCTCCTCCGACACCCCGATGCTGGACCTGCACCGCGGCGACTTCGACGTCGACGAGCGGGCCATCGGCGTCGGGATCCAGATGATGGCGGCCACGGCGCTGACCGCCCTGTGGGAGGCCCGCCGCCCCCGCGCCGACGAGCAGGTGGAGGACGCCGCGCTGGCCTAGAGAGGTCCAAGGGCGAAAAGGCCAAGGGGGTCGGCTGGCCGCAGTGCGCGTAGCGCCGGCGGCGTGCACAGGCTCGTTCTCCGAACGCACGCCCTCGCCCGTAGCCTCATGGCTCACAGTTCGTCAGATGGCATCCTTGGGACCCATGAGCCATCAGTTGACCCTGGACCAGATCAGGCGCGCCCCGAAGGTGCTGCTGCACGACCACCTCGACGGCGGGCTGCGGCCGGAGACGATCGTCGAGCTCGCCGCCGCGACCGGCTACACCGGCCTGCCCGCGGACGATCCCGAGGCCCTGGGGGCCTGGTTCGCCGAGGCGGCCGACTCCGGCTCGCTGGAGCGCTACCTGGAGACGTTCGGCCACACCGTCGCGGTCATGCAGACCCGTGAGTCGCTGGTGCGGGTGGCCGCCGAGTGCGCCGAGGACCTCGCGGCCGACGGCATCGTCTACGCCGAGGTCCGCTACGCCCCCGAGCAGCACCTGGAGGCCGGACTCAGCCTGGAGGAGGTGGTCGAGGCCGTCCTGGAGGGCTTCCGGGTCGGCCAGGACCGCGCGGCGGCCCAGGGGCGCTCCATCCGGGTGGGGACGCTGCTGACCGCCATGCGGCACGCGGCCCGGTCGCGCGAGATCGCCGAACTGGCCGTGCGCTACCGCGACGTGGGCGTGGTCGGCTTCGACATCGCCGGCGCCGAGGCGGGACACCCGCCCACCCGGCACCTCGACGCCTTCGAGTACCTGCGCAGGGAGAACGCCCACTTCACGATCCACGCGGGCGAGGCGTTCGGACTGCCCTCGATCTGGGAGGCCCTGCAGTGGTGCGGCGCCGGCCGGCTCGGCCACGGCGTGCGGATCGTCGACGACATCGAGGCGGCCAGGGGCGCCGACGAGGCCTCCGGCACGGTGCGGATGGGCCGACTGGCCAACTACGTCCGCGACAAGCGGGTGCCGCTGGAGATGTGCCCCAGCTCCAATGTGCAGACCGGCGCGGCCGTCTCCATCGCCGAGCACCCCATCGGCCTGCTGCGCCGGCTGCGTTTCAGGGTGACGGTCAACACCGACAACCGGCTGCAGAGCGGCACCGCCCTGTCCGAGGAGTTCGCGAAACTGGTCGAAGCCTTCGGGTATGACTGGGATGACCTGCAATGGTTTACCGTCAATGCCATGAAATCGGCGTTCCTGCCCTTCGATGAGCGGCTCGCGCTCATCAACGGCCAGATCAAGCCGGGATTCGCGCAACTCAAGTGGGCAACAGATTGAAACCCTTCACACAGCCGGTCCCCCGCGTGCTGGGGTGGGTCTGGATCGCCATCGCGGTCCTCAACCTCGTCGACCTCGCGCTGCGCGGCCGCAGCCACGCCGCGGTGATCGCGGCGGCCGTCCTGGTGCTGAGCATCGGGGCCGTCTACGTCCTGGCGCTGCGTCCGCGCGTCGTCGTGACCGAGCGGGGCGTGCGGCTGGTGAACCCGCTGCGCGAGGCCTTCGTGCCGTGGTCGGCGTTCACCTGGGCCGACGTCACCGACGTGCTGCGGGTGCACGCGGGGGACCGGGTGTTCCGCTCGTGGCCGCTGCGCGAGACCAAGCGGGCCAGGGTGCGCGACAACCTCCGTCGCGCCAACGGCTACGCCGACGCCCCCGAGGAGGACGACCCGCGCAGGATGCGCCCGGTCGACTTCAAGGCCAGGCAGTTGCGCGACGAGGCCGAGAAGCGCAAGGCGCGGCCGGTCACGGCGGGTGGCGGACCGGCGGCCGCCGACGCGGGGCCGGTCTTGGACGAGCCGACCGTGGTGTGGTCGCCCGACGCGGTCGCCGCCGTGGGCGTCCCGCTGTTGCTGCTGCTGGCGGCCGTTCTCCTCGGCTAGATCGTTGACGGGAGTCGGGAGGCTGCGGCCGCAGCCTCCCGTTCGCCACCGCAGGACCTGGAGACAGTCCCCACCCTCTCCCATCACCGATCCGGCCGAGCGCCCGGACCGCGGCGTCGGGGGAGTCCCGGATCCGGGCTCCCCCGTTTTTTTCGCCGATCGACTTGACCACGTCCCGTAAAGAATGGTTAGGTAAGGCATGCCTAAGGGTTGCGGTTCCGGCTCGCGGTGGAGCGCGGACCACCTCGGATCCGCCTCCCACGGGCGTTCGCGGGTCAACTGAATAGCGGGCGCGCCGCCGACCACGCATCGCCACGCGCGGCGGTCCGGCCGAGGTCGTGGGGACCGACCGGACCGAAGGCGGCGCGCAGCCAAGGAGTACGGTTCTGCTCGCCGGAAGTCTGCGGGGACTTTCCGCTTCGGGCCGTACGGAGACCGCGCCGTCGGCGTCCGCGGTCGGCGCAGTTCATCCCCGGCCTCGGGATGCTGCTCGCCACGCAGCGCCGGCCGCCGCCCGGCGGATCGCCGGTCTCCACCTCCCCTCGGGGGAGGAGCGCACGAGCCCCCGGCGCGGAGGGGGCGGCGCTCCTTCCCCGAGGTGCTCTCCTGCGGTGCAGGCGGGACCCTGCTACAGCCTGAGCAGGATGCTGTTCAGCAGGCCGCCCATGGCGTGGGCGCGTTCGCGGGCGACACCGAGCATCTGCTCGGGGTCGACCGCCTCGCGGCCCGGGTCCATCACGTCGGCGGTCACCAGCGAGACCCCCAGGACCTCGGCGCCCATCTCGGCCGCCGCGATCGTCTCCAGCGCCATCGAGGTGCCGATCAGGTCGGCCCCCGCGGTCCGCAGCATGGCGACCTCGGCCGGGGTCCCGAACTGCGGGCCCGTCACCGCGGCGTAGACGCCTTCGGCGATCGAGGGGTCGGCGTCGCGGGCGATGGCGCGCAACCGCGGGGCGTAGGCGTGGGTGAGATCCACGAAATCCGGCCCGATCAGCGGTGACGCGGCCGTGAGGTTGATGTGGTCGCGCACCACGATCGGCTGCCCCACGGAGAAGTCGACGCGCAGCGACGCGGCCGAGCCGGTGAGGACGACGGTGCGGGCGCCGGCCGAGATGCCCGTGCGCACGGCGTGCGCCACCTGCGCCGCGCCGTGCCCCTCGTAGAGGTGGGTGCGGCCGAGGAAGACCGCCACGCGCTTGGCGCCCACCCACGTACTGCGCACCACCGGGACGTGCCCGGCGGCGGTCGGCGCGACGAACCCGGGGAGGTCGCCGATGGCGGCTTCGGCATCGGGGGCGCCGAGGGCGTCGACCGCGCCCGCCCACCCAGAACCGAGGACGACGACGGCGTCATAGCCATCCGCGCCGGTCCGTGACAGGAGCTCACCGGCGGCCTCGGCCGCGCGCGCCTTCGCCTCAGCGGTCCCCACAACGGGGATAACCTGCGTGGATTCGCTCACACCTCCGGAGCGTACTCCGCGACCCCCGATTTCGACCGCAGCGCCACGCAGGGGCCCCCATTCGTACTAGGACGTGCACGGACGCGACCGGAGGTCGGCCACGTAGTCCGGCGGCGCCCCCGCCTTCTCGGCGGCCTCGGCGAGCACGCCGAGGTAGAGCGCCGAGGGCAGGCCGCCCTCGTAGTCGTTGAGCACGTGCACCCACACGGGGACGTCGCCGTCCAGCAGGGTCTGCGCGCGCAGCCGGATCCGGGAGTAGACGCCGAGGTCGGTGCCCTCCCAGGAGTCCAGGAGTGACTCGTCCCACTCGGGGACGTCGTACAGCGCCACGAAGACGCTTGACTCGCGCTGCTCGACGAGCGTCGCCAGGGCCCCGCCCCACTGCGTCTCGCCACCGCCGAACGTCAGCCGCCAGCCTTCCAGCCAGCCGGTGCTCCACAGTGGCGAGTGCGGCGCGCGCTTGGCCATCTGCTCGGGATCGAGGTTGTTGCCGTATGCGGCGTACAGAGGCACGCGGCCATGCTACGTGGTCGCCCGGCACGGCGGTGCGAATTTCGCCACCCGGGATGAAGGACAATGGAGATAGAGCGACAGGCGAGCAGAAGCAGGGCGGCCGGCCCACAAGGCCCCGGCGTGTCCGCGAGAGGACGCGAGGCCGCCGGAAGGAGTGGAGCAGACGTGACGACCAAGGTCGTGATCATCGGGGGCGGCCCCGGAGGCTATGAGTCGGCCCTCGTGGCCGCACAGCTCGGCGCCGACGTGACGGTGGTCGACCGCGACGGCATCGGGGGCGCCTGCGTCCTCACCGACTGCGTACCGTCCAAGACGATGATCGCCACCTCCGTCCGGATGTCCTACGTCACCGACGCCGCGAAGCTCGGGATCAACGTGGGCGACGAGCCCGAGATCGACAAGGACATCGTCGGCATCGACCTCAAGACGGTCAACGCCCGGGTGAAGCGGCTCGCCCAGGCCCAGTCCGCCGACACCTCGGCCCGCCTGATCAAGGAAGGTGTGGAGATCGTCGCCGGCGAGGGGCGGCTGGTCGATCCGCACATCGTCGCGGTCGGCGACCGGCGCATCCGCGCCGACGTCGTCCTCATCACGACCGGGGCCCACCCGAGGGAGCTGCCCACGGCCAAGCCCGACGGCGAGCGCATCCTCACCTGGCGCCAGCTCTACGACCTGGAGGCGCTGCCGGAGAACCTGATCGTCGTCGGCTCCGGCGTCACCGGCGCGGAGTTCGCCAACGCCTACCAGGCGCTCGGCTCCGACGTCACCCTCGTCTCCTCCCGCGACCACGTCCTGCCCACCCAGGACGCCGACGCCGCCGAGGTGCTGGAGGGCGTGTTCCGCCGCCGCGGCATGACGGTGCTCGGCAACTCCCGCGCCGAGTCGGTCAGCCGCTCCGGCGACGGGGTCGTGGTGAAACTGGCCGACGGGCGCACGGTCGAGGGCAGCCACTGCCTCATGACGGTCGGCATGATCCCCAACACCGACAACATCGGCCTGGAGGAGATCGGCGTCCGGCTCGACAAGGGCGGGTTCGTGCAGGTCGACCGGGTCTCCCGGACCTCGACGCCGGGCGTCTACGCCGCGGGCGACTGCACCGGCGTCAACATGCTGGCCTCCGTCGCCGCCATGCAGGGCCGCATCGCGATGTGGCACGCCCTGGGCGAGGCGGTCGCGCCGCTGAAGCTGTCCACGGTGGCCTCGACCGTGTTCACCAACCCCGAGCTGGCCGCCGTCGGCGTCAGCGAGGCCGACGTGCGCTCCGGCCGCGTCGACGCCCGGGTGGTGAACCTGCCGCTGGACACCAACCCGCGCGCCAAGATGCACGGCACCAAGGACGGCTTCGTCAAGCTGATCTGCCGTCAGCACACCGGCATCGTCCTGGGCGGCGTCATCGTCGGCCCGCGCGCCAGCGAGCTCATCCTCGCGGTGTCGGTCGCGGTGCAGCAGCGCCTCACCGTGGACGACCTCGCGCACACCTTCGCGGTCTATCCCTCGCTGTCGGGCAGCGTCACCGAGGCCGCGCGCTCGCTCATGCAGGCCTCGCCGGAGTAGCGGCCGGACCGGCCGCGCACGCGCGTACCGGCGGCACCGAAGTCCCGGACACGAGGAGGGCCCCGGCCGTCCGGCCGGGGCCCTGTGCGTTCGGTGAGGGTGACGGGCTAGAAGTCGCCGAATCCGCCGAAGTCGCCCCCGCCGCCGAAGTCACCGAAGTCGCCTCCGCCGAAGTCGCCTCCGCCGAGGTCACCGCCTCCCATGTCACCGGCGCCCATGTCGCCCATGCCGGCGCCCATCATGGACCCCATCATGTTGCCGATCATCATGCCGGTGAACATGCCCATCATCATGTCCATCCCGAAGTAGCCGCCGGCGTAGGGCGCGTAGGCGGGACCGGCGTCGTAGTAGGGCCGGCGCCGACCGTCGACCTCGACCATGCGCACGTCGGGGTCGTGGCCGGAGAGCACCGCCTGGGTGCAGGCGGGGCAGGCCGGGACCGAGCGGGGCGAGCCGCCGGGCGGCGCCCACATGACGTCCTGCTGCGACGGCCCGTGCTGCGGGTTGAAGAAGCAGGGCTTGCGGCGCTCGGGGACCGGCTCGTCGTGCATCCGGGCACGGGTGGCGGTCATGTAGTAGCGGCCGTCCTCCAGCGCGGTGGTGACCTGCTGGATCTCGTCGGGCCGCTGGATGGTGTCCAGGGAGGACTTGGCGCGGTCGTAGGAGTCCATCGCGTGGGTGTAGTCGGTGCGCGTGGGCTCGTCGACCTTGGTCAG
Organism: Spinactinospora alkalitolerans; assembly: GCF_013408795.1. Lineage (NCBI taxonomy): Bacteria > Bacillati > Actinomycetota > Actinomycetes > Streptosporangiales > Nocardiopsidaceae > Spinactinospora > Spinactinospora alkalitolerans. Next base: position 5,393,759 of record NZ_JACCCC010000001.1, on the reverse strand, counting down.
GTCGATCTCCAGGCCGGCGATGTCCTCGCCGAGCCGGGTGACGTCCTCGGCCGCCATCTTCTTGATGTCGGCGAGCTCCTGCGCGGCCTTGGCCTCGCGCTTCTTCTTGGAGTTGTACAGGAAGAAGCCGCCGCCGACCACGGCCAGGGCCAGGACGCCCAGCAGCACCATGCCGAAGACGCTCGACGCGGCGGCGGAGTCGGCCGCCTCATCGGCCCCCTCGGCCACGCTGACCATGCCGTCGACCGGGTTCTGGGCCGACGTCCACTCGTTGTAGATCGCTTCCTGGTCGCCCTCCGAGATGACGTCGGAGCGCAGCACCTCGCTGCCGCCGACGGCCATCGCGTAGGTGCCTTCGCCGACCTCGTCCCTGACCTGCGACAGATAGTCCGCCGCGGTCGTCTCCGAGGCGAACGCTTCCTCGGGCAGGATGACGAAGTAGACGGGGGTCTCGGCGCTCTCCGCCGCCTGCCCCATGGCGTCGATCTCGGCCTGCGGGATGTCCTCCGCGCTCGCGGGGTCGACGAAGATGTGGTCACTTTGGAGGTCGCCGGCGACCTCGCTCGGACTGGGGGCCTCGGCGGCGTTCGCCGGCGAAGCCGCCGTGAAGACTGTGAGCCCTGCGGCGAGCAGGGCGGGTACTGCCAAGCGGCGCAACATGATCGTTCCTCTCGCCTCCCTCACTCATGACAGACGAATGGGAGGGGCCGATGGTTCCCGCGGCGCGGGATGTGACCAAAGACTAAGGGCGGCTCATCCGACGGGCGAGCCGCCCTTGCGCTCTCATCGGGGTCGATGCGGGAGCGCAGGTCAGGGTGTGCTCGGCGCCGAGACCCTGTCCGCGTCCGCGCCCGTGTCGGCGGCCCCCTTCTCCTGCCGCTCCTGCGCGGCGGCCGCGGCCTGCTCGGCCGGGCTGGAGAACTCGGGGTCGACGAACCCGCCGAGCCCGCGCGGGGCGTTGTAGCGCTCGATGTCGATGATCTTCTCGCGCTTGGCCACGACGGCCGGGACGAGCGCCTGACCGGCCACGTTGGTGGCGGTGCGGCCCATGTCCAGGATCGGGTCGACGGCGAGCAGCAGGCCGACGCCCTCCAGCGGCAGGCCCAGCGTCGACAGCGTCAGCGTGAGCATGACGGTCGCGCCCGTGGTGCCGGCGGTGGCCGCGGAGCCGATCACGGAGACGAACACGATCAGCAGGTAGTGGGTGATGCCGAGTTCCACGCCGAAGAACTGGGCGACGAAGATCGCCGCGACGGCCGGGTAGATCGCGGCGCAGCCGTCCATCTTGGTGGTGGCGCCGAACGGCACCGCGAAGGAGGCGTAGGCCCGGGGAACGCCGAAGTTGGTCTCGGCGACGCGCTGGGTGACGGGCATCGTGCCTATGGAGGAGCGGGACACGAAGCCGAGCTGCACGGCCGGCCACACGCCGGAGAAGTACTTCAGCGGGGACAGGCCGTTGGCCAGGGCCAGGATCGGGTAGACGACGAACAGCACCAGTACGAGGCCGATGTAGATCGCCAGGGTGAACTTGCCCAGGGCGCCGATGGTGGTCCAGCCGTAGCTGTAGACCGCGTTGCCCAGCAGGCCGATGGTGCCCAGCGGGGCCAGCCGGATGATCCACCACAGCACCTTCAGCACGATGTCCAGCGCGGACTGGGTGAAGGCGAGGAAAGGCTCGGCTGACCTGCCGACCTTGACGGCCGCGATGCCGATCGCGATCGCGATGACGATGAGCTGCAGGGCGTTGAAGTCCAGCGAGGTGGTGAGCGCGCCGGTGCCGTCGTCGGAGGTTCCGGCGGACAGGCCGAGGAAGTTGGCGGGGACCAGGCTCTCCAGGAACGCCAGCCAGGATCCGCTGCTGTCCGGGTCCTCCGCGGAGGCGGCGTCCACGCCGCTGTTCACGCCGGGGCGGATTCCCAGCCCCAGCCCGATGCCGATGCTCACGGCGATCAGCGCGGTGGCGGCGAACCACAGCAGCGTCTGGCCGGCCAGGCGGGCGGCGTTGGTGACGTTGCGCAGGCTCGCGATGGAGGAGATGACGGCCAGCAGGATCAGCGGCGGGACGATCGCCTTCAACAGCGTGACGAACGTCGAACCGATGGTGTCGAGCGTGACGGCCAGCCAGTTCGGGGCGTCGGCCGTGCCGCCGAGCTGGCGGGCGACCAGACCGAGCGCGAGGCCGACGACGAGTGCTAACAGGACCTGGACGGCGAACGGTACGCGCCGGAGTGCGGACAGCACGGGTGACTCCAAGATCGGGGAGACGGCGAAAACCCGCGGTCGTGGGCGGGGTTTTCCGGGGGGAGGAGGGCGCGCGGACCGGTGTGGGACTCGGGCGCCTGGAACGCGGAGGCTCGGCCGGGAGGCCGATCGGCGGGCGGAGTCGGGGCTAACGACACGCGTGACTGGCGAACCGGCACAGGTCGATGTGCCGCCGCTGGGTGAGTCCCCAAAGATTCGTCACAAGAGACAACAATAGCCAAAGAATCCGTTTTATTCCCGGGTGGGTCTCTGGTCGTATCGGTCCCGGAACGTCCGGTCGCCGCGGACCCCGCCCCCCCCCGGGCCGGGGCCGCGGGGCCCCGGTGACGGGGGAGGCGGACCCCTACCCCGAGCGGCGGAGGTCGCCGCGGAGGATGCGCTGCACCAGGTCGCCGCGGAGCGCGCCGTAGCCCGTCGCCGACCAGACGCTCTCCTCGGCGGGAACCTCGTAGTAGGGGACCCGCCGCCCCTCGTGCTCGACGGTCAGCGCCTGGGGCGTCCTGCGGTCGCGTACGGCCGCGGCGCACGCCGAGCACAGCGGGACGGTGACGCCGCGCCGGGTGCCCACCGCGCGCCACGGGGTCGGCCTGGTGGCCGTTCCGTGCAGCGGGTTGAAGAAGCAGTGCGCGCGCCGCTTCGGCGCGCGCCTGCCCGCGGTGGCGGCCTCGGCCAGGCTCAGGGCGTCCTCGCTCACGTCGAGCAGGACCAGCGCACCGGCCAGGTCGGCCAGGCCGTCCGGACCGCCCTGCGCGGCGTCGTAGGCCTTGCCCGCGGCGGCGTAGGCGTCCAGCGCCTCCTGGTGGGCGGCCGTCGCGGCCTCCGGCCCGGCGTCGATGTCCGCGCCTTCCAGGCGCTCCCCGACCTCCACCAGCTCCCGGTGGGTCCGGGCGGCCACCTCGTCGCGGCGGGCGTCGTCGGCGTTGTCGAACACCGCGTGCTGCGGCAGGGCCGGGACGCGCACCCGGGCCGACCAGCGCCGCCAGAGCACGGGCAGGGCCCCGATGAACACCACGGCGACGGCCGCGATCACGGCCGCGATCACAGCCGGGGTCGGCCAGGCCGACCCGCCGTCGTCCCCGGCGCCGCTCTCGCCCTCGATCTCCGGCAGGCCCGGGCCGCCGTCCTCGGGCGGGTGCTCCTCCTCGTAGCGGGCCGTCTCGCGCTCGTAGACCTCCCGGCCCCGCCCGGCAGCCGTGATCTCCACCGCCCGCCGGATCCTGTCGGCGATCGGCACGTCGGCGAAGTCGTTCTCGTAGCTCACGGCCAGCGCGGCGTAGTGGGCGTTGTCGCCCTCCTCGGTCGGGAAGCCCGTGCCGTGCAACTGATCGGAGGAGCCCAGGGTGAGGTAGGAGGCGGATTCGCCGCCCATGCGGTCGTGCACCGCGCCGACCAGCTGGTCCGGGTCGCCCTGCCAGGCGTCGCCGCTGACCAGCGGGACGAGGACGACGCGGATCGGCTCCCCGCTCTCCTCGATCTGCTCGGCCAGCGCGGCGCGGTCCTCCTCGGGCAGGGCCGAGTCCAGCGACGGGTCCACGTAGACCGGGGACTCCCGCAGCGATTCGGCGATGCGCTGGGCGGGGCTGTCGGCATCGGCTCCGGCCGGGGCGCTCCAGCCCAGGGCGGCCGCGGCGCCGAACAGGGCCGCGGCCAGGCCCGCGGCGAGGCGACGTTCAATGGACACCGAGTTCCTCCATGACCCGTTCGGGCAGATCCCGGGTGTGCTCGCCGTATTCGACGGTGATCCAGAAGCGTGCGGTCTCGTGGTGGGCGACCCGCCGGCCCTCGTGCCCGACCAGCAGGATTCTGCGGCGCAGCGTCTCGGCGGGCAGGCGCGCGCAGTCCGCGCAGACCCGGACCCGGCCCATGCCGGGGACGTCGGTCTTGCGGCCGGTGTCCGGCGCGGAGCCGTGCAGCGGGTTGACCATGCAGGCCGGCCGGGTCCGCCGGCCGCGCTCGCGGGACAGCGCCTGCCTGCCGTCGCGCGCCAGCACGATCGCGCCGACGAGGTCCAACTGGTCGCGGTGCTCCCGCGCCAGGATGCCGGCCGCGTCGAAGGCGTTGACGGCGCGGCGCCGGTGCGGGTGCTCCTCACCGGCCTCGGCGATCTCCTCGCTCAGGGCCTGGAGCTCGGTGTTGAGGGTCCGTACCAGGTGGCCGCGGGAGGGCCTGCGCGGCGCCTGGCGGGGACGGGCCGCCTCGGCGGGCCCGGAGGAGCCCGCTCCGGCGCCGGGCGTCCGCACGGCGGCGGCCGACAGCAGAGGGCTCCGGCGCGCGGCGCGCAGCACCAGCGTGCCCAGGCCCCACACCAGGAGCGCCAGCAGCGGCCCCACGATCAGCAGCCCGGGGATGAAACCCCCGTACAGGTAGTCCTGCGCGGGCGAACCGGAATCGCCGGTGTCGGTGTCGGGGAGGGGGACGTGGGGGGCGGGGCTCCCGGCCGGACCCGCGGGAGCGGCGTCGACCTCGTCCAGGGTGGCCGCCAGCAGTTCGGCGTCGGAGGCGCCCTCGCGGCCGCTGTAGCTCAGTTCGTCGGAGAGCTCCAGGTCGATGGGCACGTCGAACGCCACCGCGTGCACATAGCCGCGGCTCTCCCGGTGGGCCTCCAGCGCGACGTAGACGCCCTCCTCCCCGAGGGCGTCGTGCAGCGCGTGCAGGAACACCTCGGGGTCGCCGCCGGACGCGTCGTCGAGGGAGAAGGGGAGCACCGCGATGCGGACCGGCACGTCGGCGCCCGCCAGCCGGTCGCGCAGCCCGGCCCGCTCCTCGGCGTTCAGCGACGAGGCGGCCTCGGGGTCGACGAACAGCGGCGACTCCCGCAGCCCTTCGGCCACGCGGTCGGCCCGGGCGGTGTCGGTGACGTAGGGCGGGACGGTGGTGACCGGGTTGGCGGGCCGGTCGGAGGCGAAGGCCCGCGCGGTCGGGCCCGGCGCGGTGAGCAGCGCGCAGCACAGCAGCGCCGCAACGGGCATGCGGCGCGCGGACGCGGGACGGGGACTCACGTGCGCCTCCGGGGCCGGACGCCACCCGGTCTCCGGCCGGGCGCGGCCGGCCGCGCCCTTGTGCGGCGGCGCACGAAGACGACGAGCGCGCCGGTCACCGCGGCCCCCAGCGCGGTGCCGGTGACGAAACCGATGTTCTCGCGGCCGACCGGGCGGGCGGGGTCGAGGTCGCCGCCGAGGAACTCGGTGAGGAACCCGGCGTCCGGGCCCTCCTCGCCTTCCTCGCTTTCCTCGCCGTTCCGGCCGATCTCCTCGCGGGCGCTCTCGGCCGACGCCTCGGGGTCCTCGGCGAGGGCCGCGTCCACGAAGTGCGCGGCCACCTCGGCGACCGGGGCGTCGTAGTCGAGGTCACCGGAGAACCGCGTGGCGTCGAGCGCGGCCTCCAGCGGCACGTCCACCCCGTGGGCCGTGCCGCTCACCCCGGCCCCCGAGGCGGGGAAGAGCAGGTAGAGGCCGTCCTCGCCGAGGCGGTCGTGCACGGCGGCGAGCAGGCTCTCGTCAACGGGGTCGGAGACGGCGACGGGCAGCACCAGGGCGTGGACGGGCACGTCCAGCCGGGCCAGCGTGCCGCGCAGCTCCTCGGCGGTGCCCTCACGGTCGTAGCGGCCGGCCAGGTGGTCGCTGACGTGGACGGGGTCCTCGGCGAGCCGCTCGGCGTAGAACTCGGCCTTGCCCTGGTCGACCTGTGCGGCGAGCGCGGCCGACGAGGGAAGGAGCGCACCGGGCACGGCGGCGAGCACCGCCGCGAACGCGGCCGCTCTGCTCCCGGATGTCATGGCCGGACATGTTAGCGGGGCGCCGAACGACGGCGGTGTGCGGGTGCGCACGGTGGTTCTCTCGCTGATCTTGGCCTTGAGTTTCAACCTCGACCCCAGGGGGTCTCCAAGCCCAGCCCCAGAAGGGAGGGCGTGCGGGTGGGTCCCTTCCACCTCGACCCCCGATGGCCGAGGTTGAAACTCACGTTGACCTTGTGAGCGTTATTTCAACGGTGGTCTCCGGTGGTGGCTGCAGCGGGGTGGGCGATGGTTGTCCTCCAGGCCACCGGGTGGTGCGCGGAAAGCCTGCGGCCACGGTCTCCGGCACCACGCAGCCGCTGCGGCAGCCCCTTGAAACCACCCGCAGCGGTCACGACCCGGTCAGGAGTCCTTGATCTCGCAGACGACGCCGCCGTTGGAGACGGTCTCGCCAGCGGAGACCGACAGCCCGGTGACCGTGCCGCTCTTGTGGGCGGTCAGGGGCTGCTCCATCTTCATGGCCTCGATGACGACGACGGCGTCGCCCTCGGCGACCTCCTGGCCGTTCTCGGCCACGAGCTTGACCACGGTGCCCTGCATCGGGCTGACCAGCGCATCGCCGCCGACCGCCGCGGCGGTCCCGCTGCCGGAGCCGCGCCTGGGGGGCTTCTTGGCGCCGGTGCGCGCGGCACCCGCGTCGAGGCCCAGGCCGGCGGGCAGCACGACCTCCACCCGCCTGCCGCCGACCTCCACGGTCACGCGTTCGCGCGGCTCGGCATCGGCCTGCTCGGCGGCGCCGGCGTAGGGCTCGATGACGGTGTCGAACTCGGTCTCGATCCAGCGGGTGTGCACGGAGAAGGGCTCATCGGCGGCCGCTGGGGCGAATGCGGGGTCGGTGACCACGGCCTGGTGGAACGGGATGACGGTGGGCATGCCGCCCACCTCGAACTCGGCCAGCGCCCGCCGCGAGCGCTGCAGCGCCTGGGTGCGGTCGGCTCCGGTGACGATGAGCTTGGCCACCATCGAGTCGAACGCCTGGGGCACGGTGAACCCGGTCTCGCAGCCGGTGTCGACGCGCACGCCCGGCCCGCCCGGCAGGTTGAAGGAGGTGATGGTGCCGGGGGCGGGCATGAAGGTGCGCCCGGCGTCCTCGGCGTTGATCCGGAACTCGAAGGAGTGCCCGCGGACCTCGGGGTCGTCGTAGCCCAGCTTCTCGCCCTCGGCGACGCGGAACATCTCGCGCACCAGGTCGATGCCGGTGACCTCCTCGGTGACCGGGTGCTCCACCTGCAGCCGGGTGTTGACCTCCAGGAAGGAGACCGTGCCGTCGACGCCGACCAGGAACTCGCACGTGCCCGCGCCCACGTAGCCGGCCTCGCGCAGGATCGCCTTGGAGGAGGCGCGCAGCAGCTCCTCCTGCTCGGCGGTGAGGAACGGGGCGGGGGCCTCCTCGACCAGTTTCTGGTGGCGGCGCTGCAGCGAGCAGTCGCGGGTGGAGACCACCACCACGTTGCCGTGCGCATCGGCCAGGCACTGGGTCTCGACGTGGCGGGGCCGGTCAAGGTAGCGCTCCACGAAGCACTCGCCGCGCCCGAACGCGGCCACGGCCTCGCGCACCGCCGAGTCGTAGGCGTCGGCGACCTCATCCAGGGTGCGGGCGACCTTCAGGCCGCGGCCGCCGCCGCCGAACGCGGCCTTGATCGCGATCGGCAGCCCGTGCTCCTCGGCGAAGGCCACCACCTCCGCGGAGCCCGAGACCGGGTCGGCGGTGCCGGCCACCAGCGGCGCGCCGACCTTCTGGGCGATGTGGCGGGCCTGGACCTTGTCGCCCAGCGACCGGATCGCCGAGGGCGGCGGGCCGATCCAGACCAGCCCGGCCTCGATGACGGCCTCGGCGAACTCGGCGTTCTCGGCCAGGAACCCGTAGCCCGGATGCACCGCGTCGGCACCGGAGGCCGCGGCGACGCCCAGGATCCTGTCGATGTCGAGGTAGGACTCGGCCGGAGTGGAACCGCCCAGGGCGTGGGCCTCGTCGGCGACCTTGACGTGCAGGGCTTCCAGGTCGGGCTCGGCATAGATCGCGACGCTGCCAAGACCGGCGTCCCGACAGGCGCGCGCCACCCGGACCGCGATCTCGCCCCGATTGGCGATGAGGACTTTACGCACGGTCGAACATTCCTCCTGAGTACGGCACCGGCCGGTTCCCGCGCCGCTGCTGAGAGTCTAGGAAGGGCGCGCGAGGACCGGCACGGCCGGGATACCTCTGCTTGGTCGTGGATGGGACGTGGACGAAAAAGGCCGACTGACACGATCGCCGCGGCGGCCGGGCCGGGATCACCCGGAGCGCAGGCTCATCCGCCATGCGCCCGGACCCGGATGCAGCGGGCGGCGCACCAGCCGCGAGCGGTCCCGCCACGCCGAGCGCGGGGCCGGCTCCTCGGCGGCCCCCGCTGCGGCCCGCGCGGCGCGGGCGCGCGCGGTCAGCACCGCGACGAGGGCCGCGGTCTCCTCGGGAGCGAGGTCGCCCCGAACGATGCGCAGCCGGGGCGCCGGGCTCTGCTCGGGGATGCCGGGGGCCGTCTCCCGCCCGCTCACGGCCTCTCGTTCCCTCACAGCGGGATGTTCCCGTGCTTCTTGGGCGGGAGCTGCTTGCGCTTGTTGCGCAGGCCGCGCAGCGCCTTGATCACCGACACCCTGGTCTCGGAGGGCAGGATCACCCCGTCGACGTAGCCGCGCTCGGCCGCGCTGTAGGGGTTGGCCAGCGTGTCCTCGTACTCCTGGATCAGCCGCGCCCGCTCCGACTCGGCGTCGGTGGCCTCGGCCAGCGTGCGCCGGTGCAGGATGTTGACCGCGCCCTGGGCGCCCATCACCGCGATCTGGGCGGTGGGCCAGGCCAGGTTGACGTCGGCGCCCAGGTGCTTGGAGCCCATCACGTCGTAGGCGCCGCCGTAGGCCTTGCGGGTGATGACCGTGACCAGCGGCACCGTGGCCTCGGCGTAGGCGTAGAGCAGCTTGGCGCCGCGCCGGATGATGCCGTTCCACTCCTGGTCGGTGCCAGGCAGGAAGCCGGGCACGTCCACGAAGGTCAGCACCGGGACGTTGAAGGCGTCGCAGGTGCGCACGAACCGCGCGGCCTTCTCCGAGGCGTCGATGTCGAGCGTGCCGGCCAGGCTCATCGGCTGGTTGGCCACCACGCCGACCGGGTGGCCCTCCACGCGCCCGTAGCCCACCACGATGTTGGGGGCGAACTGGGCGTGCACCTCCAGGAACTCGCCGTCGTCCAGGACGTGGCCGATGACGGTGCGCATGTCGTAGGGCTGGTTGGCCGAGTCGGGGACGAAGGCGTCGAGCTCCAGGTCGGCCTCGGTGACCTCGGGCTCGGCGTCGGAGTCGTAGACCGGCGGCTCCTCCAGGTTGTTGGCCGGGAGGTAGGACAGCAGCGCCTTGACGTAGTCGATGGCGTCGCCCTCGTCGGCGCCCATGTAGTGGGCCACGCCGGAGCGGGAGTTGTGGGTGCGCGCCCCGCCCAGGTCTTCGAAGCCGACGTCCTCACCGGTGACGGTCTTGATCACGTCGGGGCCGGTGATGAACATGTGCGAGCTCTGGTCGGCCATCACGATGAAGTCGGTGATGGCCGGGGAGTACACCGCGCCGCCCGCGCAGGGGCCCAGCACCAGCGAGATCTGCGGGATCACCCCGGAGGCGTGCACGTTGCGCTTGAAGATCTCGGCGTAGAGGCCCAGCGCCACCACGCCTTCCTGGATGCGCGCGCCGCCGGAGTCGTTGATGCCGACGACCGGGCAGCCGGTCTTGAGCGCGTGGTCCATCACCTTGACGATCTTCTCGCCGAACACCTCGCCCAGCGAGCCGCCGAAGACGGTGAAGTCCTGGCTGAACACCGCCACCGGCCGACCGTCGACCGTGCCGTGGCCGGTGACCACGCCGTCGCCGTAGGGGCGGTTGCCCTCCTGGCCGAAGTTGGTGGAGCGGTGCCGCGCAAGCGCGTCGAACTCCACGAACGATCCGGGGTCCAGAAGGGCGTCGATGCGCTCGCGCGCGGTCATCTTGCCCTTGGCGTGCTGTTTCTCAATGGCTCGCTCGGACCCCGCGTGTACCGCCTCATAGCGGCGACGCTGCAGGTCGGCGAGTTTGCCCGCGGTGGTGTGGATGTCGATCTCCGCCGCGGGCAGCGGTTCAGGGGCTTCGGTCGCCATAAGGATTCAGGGTAGTCCCGCCGCTGATCCGCATGGGGACACGGCCCCGGTTACTCGGTGGTAAGTGGGGATACGCACAGGTCAGACCGGCCGCAGCCGTTGAGCCGGCCGGATGCGTTCGGTGCCGTCCGCAGCGGCCGCGCCCCGCCGCGGGCCGACACCCTCCGGCCGATGGCGGCGGGTGCCCCGGGCGGAGGGCGGAGGTCGGCTACGGTTCCTGGTATGACCCAATTCGCCGTCCGGGCCCAGGGCCTCGTCAAGCGGTTCGGGAGCTCCACCGCGGACAGCGCCCACACCGCCGTCGCGGGGATCGACCTCGAGGTGCCCGCGGGCAGCTTCTTCGGGCTCGTGGGGCCCAACGGTGCGGGCAAGACCACGACGCTGTCCATGATCACCGGCCTGCTGCGGCCCAGCGCCGGCCGGGTGGAGATCCTCGGCCACGACGTCTGGAGCGACCCCGCGGCGGCGAAGGCGCGCATGGGGGCGCTGCCGGAGGGCGTGCGGATGTTCGACCGGCTCTCGGGCCGGGAGCTGCTGCGCTTCACCGGGCGGCTGCACGGCCTGCCGGCCGACGTGGTGGCGGCGCGCGCCGATGAGCTGCTCGACGTCCTCGATCTGACGGGTGCGGCGAACCATCTGGTCGTCGACTACTCCACCGGGATGCGCAAGAAGGTCGGGCTGGCCTCGGCGCTGCTGCACAACCCCGCCGTGCTCTTCCTCGACGAGCCGTTCGAGGGGGTCGACCCGGTGTCGGCCGGCACGATCCGGCGGGTGCTGGAGCGCTACACCCGCTCCGGTTCCACGGTGATCTTCTCCAGCCACGTCATGGAGCTGGTGGAGCAGCTGTGCGACCGCGTCGCGATCCTGAACCGGGGACGGGTGGTCGCGGCCGGCGAGGTCGGCTCCATCCGCGGCGGGCGCTCCCTGCACGAGGCGTTCCTGGCGATCGTGGGCGTGCGCGCCCAAGGGGAGGACGGAGGCCTGGCGTGGCTCGGGACTTCGTCCGGCTGAAGCTGAGCCTGATCGCCGGAGGGCTGCGCGGCGACATCACGCGCACGCTCGCCTTCGTCGTCGGCGTGGCCGCCGGGGTGGCGGCGGCCGGAGCGGGGTTCACCGGGTTCGCCCTGCTGCGCGGCGCGGGCGAGGCGGCCGGCGACGTGGGCGTGCTCGTCTTCACCGCGTTCGCGCTGGGCTGGGCGGTCGCGCCGATCTTCATGTTCCGTTCCGACGAGACGCTCGACCCCGCCCGGTTCGCGCTGCTGCCGCTGCGGCCCCGCACGGCGGCGGCCGGTCTGCTGGCGGCGGCGGCGGTCGGCGTCGCGCCGATCGCGGGCTTCATCGCGCTGTCGGGCAGCGTGGTCGGCCTGACCAGGGGAGCGCCATCGGTCCCCGTCGCGGTGGTCGCCGTCGCGCTCACCATACTGCTGTGCCTGCTGCTGGGCCGGACGCTGCCGCTCCTGCTGCTGCCGGTGCTGCGCGGCAGGCGCGGATCCGACGTGATGATCGCCGGCATGGTGCTGGTCGTCGGGGCCGTCGTACTCGGCCAATGGAGCATCTCCCTGTTCGGGCCGGAGGACATCGGCGTCGCCGTGGTCGCGCTCGCCGGCTGGCTGCGCTGGGCCCCGCCCGGCATGGCCGCGCAGGCCATCGCCGACGTCGGGGCCGGCGCCCACGGAGCGGCGGCGCTCCGCCTGGCGGCGGTCGCCGCTGTGGTGGCGCTGCTCGCGTGGTGCTGGACGCGGCTGCTCGGCCGCGCCCTGACCGGCCACGGCGCGACCGCGGGCGGCACCACGGTGCGGGCCTCGCACACCGGGGGCTTCGGCCCGGGGTGGCTGCCGCCGCGCACCGCCGCGGTGCTGGCCAGGGAGCTGCGCTACGCCTGGCGGGAACCGCGCCGCAAGGCCAACGTCGTGACGCTGGTGCTGATGCTGGGCTTCCTGCTCATGCTGACGCTGGTGGTCAGGGTCGAGATCGAGGGCCCGGTCCCCGACCCCTCCGTCCCCCTGATGCTGATGGTGGGCTCCATCAGCGCGCTGACCCTGACCTCGAACTACTTCGGCCTGCAGGGGGCCGCTCTGTGGACCACCGCGATCACAACGGCGTCGGCGCGCGACCTGCGTGCGGAGTTCAGCGGCGCACTCCTGGCGTTGAGCGTGCTCTGCTCCCCGCTGCTCATGGCGTTCACGGTCCTGCGCTCCCTCAGCGCGGCGCCGGAGGCTCAGGCGGGGTCCGGCTGGATGCTGTACGCGGGGGTCGCCCTGGGCGGGTTCGGGCTGTCGCTCGGCGTCGGCGTGCTCATGAGCGTCCTGCTGCCCTACGCGCTGCCCGAGCGCTCCCACAACCCCTTCGCCGGTCCCGGAGCAGGGCAGGGCCTGGTCGTCTCGCTCGCGCTCTGCGCCGCGTTCATCGTCGTCAACATCCTCGCGGTCCCGATCTACCTGGCCGCCTACGGCCTCGGCCCGGACCGGGGCCTCCACGTGCTCATCGGCGGCGCACTGTACGGCGCGGCCGCAGCGGGGGCCGGAGTGGCGATCGCCGCCGGGACGGGGGCGCGTAGACTCCCCGAGATCATGGCCAAGGTGGGCCGCCCGGCGGACTGAGGACGAACGGCGCGCCCCCGACCCGCGGATTCGCCGGTCAGGCCCTAGTGTCCGCCCCCGGAGCCAATTGGTAGAGACCAATCTGGGTAGGGTGAGGCACATGACAGCGGTTAGCGCGGAACGCGACAGTGCCCGCCAGGAGATGCCCGACCAGTTGCGCAGCGACGTCCGCCTGCTCGGCGAGATGCTCGGAACGGTGCTGGCCGAGAGCGGCGGCAAGGATCTGTTGGCCGACGTGGAGCGCCTCAGGCACGCCGTCATCGGCGCCAGGGACGGCTCGGTCACCGGAGAGGAGATCACCGCCCTGGTGGCCTCATGGCCACTGGAGCGGGCCAAGCAGGTGGCGCGGGCCTTCACCGTCTACTTCCACCTCGCCAACCTGGCCGAGGAGCACCACCGGATGCGGTCCCTGCGGGAGCGCGACGACGCAGACAACCCCCCGCGGGAGTCGCTGGCGGCGGCGGTCCGCCACATCAGGGACGGCTACGGCGAGGACCGGCTGCGCGAACTCGTGGCCGGCATGGAGTTCCATCCCGTTCTCACCGCCCACCCCACCGAGGCGCGCCGGCGCGCGGTCTCGACGTCGATCCTGCGGGTGAGCGAGCAGCTGGAGCGGTTCCGCGGCGCCCACCCGGGCAGCTCGGCCGAGGCCGAGGCGCACCGGCGGCTCATGGAGGAGATCGACCTGCTGTGGCGCACCTCCCAGCTCCGCTACACCAAGCTGGACCCGCTGGACGAGGTGCGCACCGCGATGGCCGCCTTCGACGAGACGATCTTCCGGGTGGTCCCCGAGATCTACCGGGCCCTCGACACCGCGATCGACCCCGACGGCACCGGGCGGCGGCCCTCGCTGGCCAAGCCGTTCGTGCGCTACGGCAGCTGGATCGGCGGCGACCGCGACGGCAACCCGTTCGTCACCCACGAGATCACCCGCGAGGCGATCGCCATCCAGTCCGAGCACGTCCTGCTCGCGCTGGAGAACGCCTGCGGGCGCATCGCGCGGACCCTGACCGCCTACGGCAACCTCACGCCGGCCGGCGAGGACCTGCGCGACACCCTGGCCACCGCCCAGGCCGGCTACCCGCGCCTGATGAGCGAGATCGTCAAGCGTTCGCCCAACGAGCCGCACCGCCAGCTGCTGCTGTTCGCCACCGAGCGGCTGCGCGCCACTCGCGAGCGCGACGCCGACCTGGCCTACCCCGGCCCCGAGGCGCTCCTGGCCGACCTGCGCACCGTGCAGGAGTCCCTGGCCGCGGCCGGTGCCGTCCGGCAGGCCTACGGCGAACTGCAGCACCTCGTCTGGCAGGCCGAGACGTTCGGCTTCCACCTCGCCGAGCTGGAGATCCGCCAGCACAGCGATGTGCACGCCAAGGCGCTGGAGGAGCTGCGCGCCGGCGCGGAGCCGTCGGAGAGGACCCGGGAGGTCCTCGCCACGCTGCGGGTCGTCGCCTGGATCCAGGAGCGGTTCGGCGTCGACGCCTGCCGCCGCTACGTCGTCAGCTTCACCCGCTCGGCGGCCGACGTCGCGGCGGTCTACGAGCTGGCCTCCCACGCCCTGCCGACCGGCAAGGCCCCCGTGCTCGACGTGGTGCCGCTGTTCGAGACCGGCGCGGACCTGGACGCGTCGCCGGGGGTGCTCGACGGCATGCTGGAGCTGCCCGACGTGCGGCGCCGGCTGGACGAGACCGGCCGCCGCCTGGAGATCATGCTCGGCTACAGCGACTCGGCCAAGGACGTCGGGCCGGTCAGCGCCACCCTGCGGCTCTACGACGCCCAGAGCAGGCTCGCGGAGTGGGCGCGGCGCAACGACGTCCGGCTCACCCTGTTCCACGGCCGCGGCGGCTCGCTGGGCCGCGGCGGCGGCCCCGCCAACCGGGCGCTGCTGGCGCAGGCGCCGGGATCGGTCGCCGGCCGGTTCAAGGTCACCGAGCAGGGCGAGGTCATCTTCGCCCGCTACGGCCAGCCCGCCATCGCCCGCCGCCACATCGAGCAGGTGGGCCATGCCGTGCTGATGGCGTCGACGGCGACGGTCGAGGAGCGGGCGGAGGCCGCGGCCGCGCGGTTCCGCGTCGTCGCCGACCGGATCGCCGAAGCGGCGCACACCGCATACAGGAAGCTCATCGACACCGAGGGCTTCGCGGAGTGGTTCTCCCGGGTCAGCCCGCTGGAGGAGCTCGGGGAGCTGCGGCTGGGCTCGCGCCCGTCGCGCCGCTCGGCCGCGCGCGGCCTGGACGACCTGCGCGCCATCCCGTGGGTGTTCGCCTGGACCCAGACCCGCGTCAACCTGCCCGGCTGGTACGGGCTGGGCAGCGGCCTCGCCGCGGTCGAGGACCTGGACGAGCTGCACGCCGCCTACGTCGAGTGGCCCCTGTTCGCCTCGCTGCTGGACAACGCCGAGATGAGCCTGGCCAAGACCGACCGCACGATCGCCGAGCGCTACCTGGCGCTGGGCGACCGCCCGGAGCTCACCGAGCGGGTGCTCGCCGAATACGACCGCACCCGCGACCTGGTCCTCAAGGTCACCCGGCACGAGCGCCTGCTGGAGAACCGCAGCGTCCTGTCGCGCGCCGTGGACCTGCGCAACCCCTACGTCGACGCGCTGTCGCACCTGCAGTTGCGGGCCCTGGCCGCGCTGCGCACCGAGCCCGAGCGGCTCTCGGAGGAGGACCAGCACCACCTGGAACGCCTGCTCCTGCTCTCGGTCAACGGCGTCGCCGCCGGCCTGCAGAACACCGGCTGACCCGGCGGCATGGGTCACGGCACCGGGTCGGAGGCGGTTGAATGGGGGCATGGCCACCGACTCCTCCCCCTTCAGCGACCTCGACCGGCCGCCGCTGCGGCGGGCCGCCCTGGAGCGCGCGCTCGTGCGGCCCGGCGGGCCGTGGCGGGAGATCGAGGTGCTGCCCGAGCTCGGATCGACCAACACCGAACTCATCGGACGCGCCCGGGAGGGGGCGGCCGAGGGGGCGGTGCTGGTCACCGAGCATCAGACGGCAGGGCGCGGGCGGCTGGACCGGGCCTTCCACACGCCGGCGCGGGCCGCGCTGACCTTCTCCGTCCTGCTGCGCCCCGATGTCGCGCCCAGCAGCTACGGCTGGCTGCCCCTGCTCATGGGGGTGGCCGCGGTGCGCGGCATCGGCCGGGTCGCCGAGGCGGCGGCCGGACTGAAGTGGCCCAACGACGTCGTCTCCACGGCCGCGGACGCCGAGCGCAAGCTCGCCGGGATCCTGTCCGAGGCGGCGTCCTCGCCCGACGGCACCGCCATCGTGATCGGCATGGGGCTCAACGTCTCCCAGAGCAGGGCCGAACTGCCCGTGGACACCGCGACCTCACTGCTCCTCGAAGGGGCCCCCTGCACCGACCGCGACCCCCTGCTGCGGGCCGTGCTGCGCGGGTTCGCCGACCGCTACCGCGCCTGGCTGGAGCACGGCGGCGACGCCGAGGCGTGCGGCCTGGCGGCGGAGTACCGGGAGCACTGCACCACGATCGGCCGCGAGGTGCGGGTCCGCCTGCCCGGCGAGCGGCTGCTGGAGGGCGAGGCGGTCGGCGTCGACGCCGACGGCCGCCTCACCGTGCGCACCGCCGGCGGCGGCCGCACCTCGCTGAGCGCCGGCGATGTGGTGCACGTCCGGCCCGCCGCGTGAGCCCGGGGCCGCGTGCGGCCGCGGCCGCGCCGACCCGGTCGGCCCGCGCAACACGGGGATCTCCTTGACCAACCCGACCCCCACGTACTAAACCGACAGTCACGCGCACGCCTCGTGCGCCGGGCGGGTCCGTCCCTTCGCCGCCTTTTCGACCTCGAACACGAGAGAGCGTATGCCGCCGCGTCCCGACCCCAAGGAGATCGAAGCCGCCCTGTTGGGAGGCGAGGCGCGGTACACCCGCGAGGAGGCCGTGCGCCGCTCCGGCGCGTCCCAGGAGTTCGCCACCCGGATCTGGCGGGCCCTGGGCTTCGCGACGCAGGGTGACGACACCCCCTCCTTCACCGACAGCGACGTCGACGCCCTGCGCGTCACCGCCGAGCTGATGCACCAGGGCATGCTCGACGAGGAGGCCGCCGTCCGGCTGGCCCGCGCCATGGGGCAGACGATGGCCCGGCTCGCCGAGTGGCAGACCAGCATCCTCACCACCCTCTCCCGCGCGCCGGGCGAGGACCAGGCGCAGGACCGGATCGGCTCGCTGCTGGAGGTGCTGCCCGACGTCGAACGGCTGCTCGTGCACATCTGGCGGCGCCAACTCGCGGCGTCGGCCGTCCGGACCCTCGCCGTCATGGAGCAGAGCGACGACGCGGCGCCGAACTACTTCCCGCTGGTGGTCGGGTTCGCCGACCTGGTCTCCTTCACCACGCTCAGCCGCGAGCTCGACGAGGTGGGGCTGGCCGAGGTCGTCGAGGGCTTCGAGGCGACCTCGGCCGACATCGTCGCCTCCGGCGGCGGCCGCGTGGTGAAGACGCTCGGCGACGAGATCCTCTACGTCACCAACTCCGCCGACCAGGCCGCCGAGATCGCGCTGCAGCTCGCCGACGGGGTGAAGACCCACGTCGAGGTGCCCGACGTGCGCGTGGGCCTGGCCTACGGGCCGGTGCTGGCGCTGCTCGGCGACGTGTTCGGCACGACGGTGAACCGGGCCAGCCGCCTGACCTCCTTCGCCCGCCCCGGCACCGTCCTCGTCGACGAGGCCCTCGCCGGCCTCCTGGAGGACGACGAGGCCTACCAGGTGGTCGGGGCGCGGGCGCGGCACGCCCACGGGCTCGGCCAGCTCCAGCCCTACGCGCTGCGCCGCAGCTTCGAGGTCGCACGCCACCTCTGACGGCCGGGTCTTCCACAAGTCGGGAGAGGATCTTCCTAACGGGGTCCGCATCCGGCATGTTGGAGGGACCCAGCGAACGCGATGGGGCACGATCAGGTGTGAGTGGAGGAGCCGACATGCCGCATGAAGTCAAGGCCGTGATCTCGCGGGAGAAGAACGCCCCCGTCGCCGTGGAGACCATCGTCGTCCCGGATCCGGGACCCGGCGAGGCGCTGGTGAAGGTGCAGGCGTGCGGGGTGTGCCACACCGATCTGCACTACCGGCAGGGCGGCATCGGCGACGAGTTCCCGTTCCTGCTCGGGCACGAGGCCGCGGGCGTGGTCGAGGCGGTGGGCGAGGGGGTCACCGAGGTCGCGCCGGGCGACTACGTGGTCCTGAACTGGCGGGCGGTGTGCGGCGAGTGCCGGGCCTGCCGACGGGGCCGGCCCTGGTACTGCTTCGACACTCACAACGCCGCCCAGAAGATGGCGCTGACCGACGGCACCGAACTCTCACCGGCGCTGGGCATCGGGGCGTTCGCCGAGAAGACGCTGGTGGCGGCCGGGCAGTGCACCAAGGTCGACCCCGAGGCGAGCCCGGCCGTGGCCGGCCTGCTGGGCTGCGGGGTGATGGCCGGCATCGGCGCGGCCGTCAACACCGGCGGCGTCACCCGGGGCGACTCGGTGGC
The DNA here is from genome assembly GCF_013408795.1 of Spinactinospora alkalitolerans. Taxonomy (NCBI): domain Bacteria; kingdom Bacillati; phylum Actinomycetota; class Actinomycetes; order Streptosporangiales; family Nocardiopsidaceae; genus Spinactinospora; species Spinactinospora alkalitolerans. Next base: position 5,375,474 of record NZ_JACCCC010000001.1, on the reverse strand, counting down.
CGTGTTCGGCTGCGGCGGGGTGGGCGACGCCGCGATCGCCGGGGCGCGCCTGGCCGGCGCGGCGCGGATCATCGCGGTGGACGTGGAGGACCGCAAACTGGAGTGGGCGCGCGGCTTCGGCGCCACCCACACCGTCAACTCCCGCGGCACCGACCCGGTGGAGGCGATCCGGGAGCTCACCGGCGGCAACGGCGCCGACGTCGTCATCGAGGCCGTCGGCCGCCCCGAGACCTACGAGCAGGCGTTCTACGCCCGCGACCTGGCCGGGACCGTGGTGCTGGTGGGCGTGCCGACACCGGAGATGCGCATCGACCTTCCACTGCTCGACGTGTTCGGCAGGGGCGGCGCGCTGAAGTCGTCGTGGTACGGCGACTGCCTGCCCTCCCGCGACTTCCCGATGCTCATCGACCTGTACCTGCAGGGCCGGCTCAACCTCGAGGGGTTCGTGTCCGAGAAGATCGCCCTGGACGACATTGAGGAGGCGTTCAACAAGATGCACCGCGGTGATGTGCTGCGCTCGGTGGTGGTCCTCTAGATGACCGAGAACCCCCCGATCCCGGTCGACCACCTCGTCACGTCCGGCACCTTCCGGCTGGACGGCGGCGAGTGGGACGTCGACAACAACGTGTGGATCGTCGGCAACGAGCGCACGGCGGTGGTGATCGACGCGGCCCACGACCACGAGGCGATCGCGCGGGCGCTGGGCGACCGCGAGCTGATGGCGATCGTGTGCACGCACGCGCACAACGACCACGTCAACGCCGCGGCCGCGCTGGCCGACCTCACCGAGGCGCCGATCCTGCTGCACCCCGACGACGCGCCGCTGTGGCACATGGTCCATCCCGACCGCGAGCCCGACGCGCCGCTGCTGCACGGGGAGCGGTTGCAGGCCGGCGACGTCGAACTGGAGGTGCTGCACACCCCCGGCCACGCGCCCGGGGCCGTCTGCCTGCACGCCGCGGAGCTCGGCATCGTGTTCACCGGCGACACTCTGTTCAAGGGCGGTCCGGGCGCCACCGGCCGGTCCTACTCCGACTTCCCCACGATCGTCGACTCCATCCGCGACCGGCTGCTCACCCTGCCGCCGGAGACGGTCGTGCACACCGGGCACGGCGACTCCACCACGATCGGCGACGAAGCCCCGCACCTGGAGGAGTGGATCGCCCGGGGGCACTGAGAGACCCTGCGGCGGGAATGTGCTTCGCCGCCCCGGGCCGGAAACGACGTTTTGTCCACGGGCATCGGGTATTGCTATCGCGACCGCCGGCGGACCGACATCCGGACTCCACCCCCCAGGAGGCAGCAATGCGCGGCAAGGCCCTCGTACCGGGACTCATCATCGTCTGGCTGCTCATCGGAGTGCTCGCAGCCGGCCAGCGCGGGTACTTCAGCGGATCGGACCAGAGCTGCGCCACGGTCGGAAGCACCGTCGTCACCATCCTGGCCGGGCCGCTGAACTACATCGGCGTCAACCCGGAGGTCGACTGCCCCTCACTGCCGCAGCCCTCGGAGTGACCGCGGAGCGCGCCGATCCCCGGGCGCCGGTCACACCGGACCGGTGACCCGGGACAGCCCGCCGGCCCCGGCGGGCAGGAACAGCGCGAACGTCGTCGGCTTGGCCATGATCAGCTCGACCCGCGCGCCCTCGGACTCGGCGATGTGCCGGGCCAGCGCGAGTCCCAGCCCAGTGCCGTTGCCGCCGCTGACCTCGCGCTCGAAGATGCGGGGAGAGAGCTCCTCGGGGACGCCGTCCCCCTCGTCGCTGACCTCGATGCGCACCGACTGGCCGGACTCGACGCGGCGCACGGTCACCGTCCCCGCTCCGTGCTTGAACGCGTTCTCCACGAGCGTCGCCAGGATCTGCGACAGGTCGGTGGGCACGGTCATGGCGGTCAGCCCGCTCTCCCCGACGAGCCGCAGCTCCCGCCCCTCCTGGCTGAACATCGGCGCCCACTCGCCCATGAACTGCTCCAGCACGTCGTCGATCTGCACCGGCTCCACTTCGGGGTTCTGGGTCTTGCGGGCCCGGCCCAGCAGGCTCTCCACGATCTCCACCAGCCGCTCGGTCTGGGCGAGCGCGGCCTCGCCCTCCTCCCGGACCACGTCGGGGCTGTGGGCTTCGGCGATGATCTCCTCCAGGCGCATCGTCAGCGCCGTGAGCGGCGTGCGGAGCTGGTGTGAGGCGTCGGTGGCGAAGTGCCGCTCGGTGGCGATGAGCCCGGCGATGCGCTCGGCGCTGCGGTCGAGGACCTCGGCCACGCGGTCGGCCTCGGGAATGCCGTAGCGGTGCCCCCAGGGGGTGGTCACCCCGGATCCCAACCGCTCCGCGGTCGCTGCGAGGTCCACCAGCGGCAGAGTGAGCCGGCGCGCCTGGATCATGGCCAGGCCCACGGCCACGCCGATGGCCAGCAGCGACAGGGACGCGATCCCCACCCAGGCACTGATGATGCTCTCGCGGACCCCGCTGGTGTCGCGCCACACCTGGACCAGGGTGCCGTCGGCCGTGGTGGCCTCCGCCTTCAACGTGCCGCCGTTGTCGGCCTCCCCGGACCGGTCGTTCCACCCGCCGGTGGTGACGCTGCCCTCCCCGGCGGGCGGCGTGATCACGATGTGGCGCTGGGGGTAGACGGTTCTGAAGTGCTCGGCGTCGATGCCGCCCTCGTGTTCCAGTTGCGCGTCGACCTCGGCGCCGATGACCTCGGCCTCGCGCTGGAGCTGGGCGACGTTCTCGTCGTAGACGGACTGGTACGTCAGCGCCCCCAGCGGCAGCCCGAGCAGCATCACCGCGATGATGGCGACCACCAGCGTGGAGAACAGCATCCGCCTGCGCATGTCACCCCTTGCTCGCGTGGCTCCCGGTTCCCGGTGCCGGGGCGCCGCGCCGCGGGTCCTCGGTCATTCCCGCTCGAACCGGAAGCCCACCCCTCGCACCGTCGTGATGTAGGACGGCTGGTTGGCGTCGTCGCCGAGCTTACGGCGCAGCCAGGAGATATGCATGTCCAGGGTTTTCGTCGACCCCCACCAGTTGGTGTCCCACACCTCGCGCATTATCTGCTCGCGGGTCACCACCTTGCCGGCGTCGCGGACGAGCACCCGGAGCAGGTCGAACTCCTTCGTGGTGAGTTGGAGCTCCCGGTCGCCCAGCCAGGCTCGGCGCGAGTCGTTGTCGATGCGCACGCCGTGCACGACCGGGACCTCGGCCCCGCCGCGGCGCAGCAGGGCGCGCACGCGGGCGAGCAGTTCGGCGAGCCGGAACGGCTTGGTGACGTAGTCGTCGGCCCCCGCGTCCAGCCCCACGACGGTGTCGACCTCGTCGGCCCGGGCGGTCAGGATCAGGATGGGGGTTCCGTGCCCTTCCGCACGCAATCGTCGGGCCACTTCGAGACCGTCCATCTCGGGCAGCCCTAAATCGAGGACGAGTAGGTCCACATCGCCCGCGCGGGCGCGTTCGAGAGTCTCCACGCCTTCGACGGTGACATCGACCGAGTACCCTTCCCGGCGGAGCGCACGGGCGAGCGGCTCGGAGATCGAAACGTCGTCTTCGGCCAGCAAAACGCAGGTCATGCACCCGATCGTAAATCGGGGCGGAGGGTTTTCCCTATTATGCGCGCCGCTTGACCAAGCGTTGACCAAAAATGCGCAACTCCCATAACAGGCATAATTCGCTTACTTCGCAACCCGCCCCATCGGTGCCGGGAAAGCCGGGGCAGCGAACACGCCTCCGCCGTCTCCCGTTCTACCCCGCGCCCCCCACCGGCGCCGACACTCCGCCGCCCTCCGCGTGTCCCGCCCTCCAACGGCCCCGGGCCGTCGGCGTTGTCGGGATATGGGCCCAAGAGGGCCCAAGAAGGCCCAAAAGTTTGGGTCCTTCTTAGGGGCCTGGGACTCTGTTCCACCTCATGGCCGCCTCGCTACGCTTGATCGGCTTGCCTACAAATCCCCCGAAATCGGTCTGCGGGTTCATGCTAAGACGAATATCCGATCCCGAACGCGGCGCGTCGTTCGCGGAATACGCGGCCGTCATCCTGCTGGTGGCCGCCATCGTCGGCGTGGTCATCGCCTCCGGAGTCTCCGAACGGATCGCCACGGGAATCACCGATGCCGTTGACCAGGCGCTCAATCCGGAACAGGGTGCTCCTGTCGCAGACGGTCCCGGCGACGAGAGCGAGGACGCGCCAGGCGCTGATCCGGACATCGGCCGGGATCCGCCCACCTACCCCGGCGAGCCCGCGGATCTCGACGTGCCCGAAGCCGACCCTGCCGAACCGGAGATCGACCCCGACTCCACGTGGCCCTACATGGCCACGACTCCGGTGCTGCTTCCCGGCCCGGAAGAGGAGCGGGACCCGTGCAATCCCCTGTGCCGACCGGGTGAGTCCGACGGAGACCCCTTCTCCGGCCTGCCGCGTGACATGCATCCAGAGGTCGACTTGGCGCTGGAGTCAAGGGAGCAGTACGGCGCCGAGGAGGAGGTCCCCGGGTACAAGTGCACCGGAAGAGCCCCGATGCACCGGCTGTGCCAGGTCAGGAAGGAGGCGCTCATGGCTGCCATGGGAGGCGAGTACGTCAGGGGCTACCCTGACGCGGCCGAGTATCTGCGGCACTTCCTGAGAGGCTCGGGCGAGACCATGACCGTCGACATGGACCGCTTCATGGACGACGTCCCGGAGTTCGACGAACAGGTGCGCGGTCACCAGCAGGAGCTTGGAATCGAGGCCGTTCAGCAGGCGCAGGCCCTGGACACCGACGGTCCGGTGACGTTTCCGGTGAACACCGCCTGGAACGCCTGGGGCTACCCTCCCGATGCCATCGACGGCGCCTCCTTCGTCTATGACGACGCGAACTGGGCCAATGCGATCGGGAGCTTCAACTACAACCTGGTCGGCGAGGTCACGGCCTATCCGCCGGAGGAACCCGGCGGTGAGTGGAGCTACGAGATCGACACCCAGGTGAACCTGCGGAAGTATTACGACTGGGGCAGGCAGGACACGAGTCCCGCTGTCAATTTCCCGGGTTTCACCTTCAGTCAGCAGGAGCTGTGGGAGTTGCACCGGCACGGCATGGCCCAGGAATTCTGGATCGCAGGGGACACCAGGGTGAGCAGTGAGGGGAGCGGCTGATCATATGGCTCGGAGACGTCTGATGGCGGGGGTTCTCGCCGTCGTCGCCTTGGCCGCGGGCTGCGGGGGAGACGACGAGCCGTGGATCCGGCAGGGGAACTTTCCGGCCACGCCCTCGCCGCTGCCCACCGCGATCGAGGAGCTGCGCGCCTCCTTCGAGGAGTTCAGCGGCCTGACCGTCCCGTCCGACGCCACCGACGTGGAGATCACCGCCGACCACAACGGTGCGAACCTTCCGCTGTACCGTGCTCAGTTCACCACCAGTCGAGGCGGAGCCGAAGTGTTCTGCACCGATGAGAACTTCGACGTCTACGTCAATCCGGATCCGCCCGATGCCGAGACGCGCGAGAGGCTCGGCATCACCGAGGAGACCGTGGACGGCATGGTGACCTGCCGCGGAACGAACCTCGACAGGCCGAATGTGCGGCGCGAGGTCGTAGTGGTGTGGCCGGAGAAGGACACCGCCGCCGTGCACGCCCTTATCCAGGAGCTGCCCGGCTGAGGGTCGGCCTCTTGCCGGCTCGGTGCTACGCCTGCTCCTTCTGCTGCTCGGCGGCGGGGGTGGGCGGTGGGGCGGCGGAGGGGGCCGCTCGGAAGACCCACTTGCGGTAGGACCAGAAGCGGAACAGCGAGCCGAGGCCGACACCGATCACGTTGCCCGCGATGTTGCGGGCCAGCGGGCCGTCCAGGCCCAGGACATCGACGGTGAACCACAGGCACGCCACCTGGATGAGCAGCCCGACCCCGTTCAGCAGGAAGAACAGCGCGTACTCGCGGCCCAGCCCGCTGCGCTCCCGGTGGCTGAACGTCCAGAACCGGTTGCCCAGGAACGCGACCACCGTGGCGCAGATCGTGCCCAGCGCCTGACCGGCCAGCTCGGGCATGCCCAGCACCCACCAGAACAGGTTCGTGCTGGTGAGCTGCACCGCATAGGCCACGGCGCCCACGGTGCCGAACTTGGCGACCTCGTGGACGAGGTGGGAAAAACGCTGGTAAAGCGCTCTAACGAATCTCAAGAGCCGTTCCGATCCATCACCGGGGTGGTCACTAGACTTTCACGGGTGCCGCGTCGGCCGCGCGGCGCCGTCCCTCCCCGCACCGCACAAGAGTTGAGGAACTGTGAGCGAGCGTAATCGGCCCGTCCCGTCCGTTGGAATGGTGGGAGGGGGTCAGTTGGCCAGGATGACGCACCAGGCCGGCATCGCCCTGGGCGTGGGCTTCCGGGTCCTGGCGAACTCCGCCACCGACAGCGCCGCGCTGGTCTGCGGCGACGTCCACCTGGGCGACGACAGAGGGCTGCCGGACCTGTTGGCGTTCGCGAAGTCCTGCGACGTGCTGACCTTCGACCACGAGCACGTGCCCGAACCGGTGCTGCGCGAACTGGAGCGGGTCGGCGTGATGACGCGCCCCGACCGCGCCGCCCTGGTGTACGCCCAGGACAAGCTGCGGATGCGCGTCCGGGTCGAGGAACTGGGCGCGCCGTGCCCCCGCTGGCGGGCGGTCACCGCCATCGACCACGTCGAGGCGTTCGCGGGGCAGACCGGATGGCCGGTCGTGCTCAAGGCCGCCCGCGGCGGCTACGACGGCAAGGGCGTGTGGGTCGTCGACTCGGCCGCCGAGGCGCTGGAGGTGCTGGAACGCGCCGCGCAGGCCGAGGTTCCGTTGCTGGTCGAGGAGAAGGTGGGCTTCACCAGGGAACTCGCCGTGCAGGTGGCGCGCTCGCCCTACGGGCAGGTCGCGGCCTACCCGGTGGTCGAGACCGTGCAGCGCGGCGGCATCTGCCACGAGGTGATCGCCCCGGCCCCCGGCCTCGACGAGGACAAGGCCGTCCGCGCCCAGGAGCTCGCGATCGAGCTCGCGCACGCGCTGGACGTCGTGGGCATGCTCGCGGTCGAACTCTTCGAGACCGAGTCCGGCGTCGTCGTCAACGAGTTGGCGATGCGCCCGCACAATTCCGGGCACTGGACCATCGACGGCGCCCGGACGTCGCAGTTCGAGCAGCACCTGCGCGCCGTGCTGGACCTGCCCCTGGGATCGCCGCGCAGCACCGCGCCCTTCACCGTGATGGCCAACGTACTCGGCGGCGCCGACTCCGACGTCTACAGTCGCTACGTCCACGTCATGGCCAAGGACCCCGAGCTGAAGGTGCACTTCTACGGCAAGGAGGTCCGGCCCGGCCGCAAGATCGGGCACGTCACCGCGGCGGGCGACGACCACGGGGAGCTGCTCGCCCGCGTTCGCGACGCCGCCGCCTACCTCAAGGGAGACCAGCAGTGACCGAGACCGTTCCGACCGTCGGCATCGTGATGGGCAGCGACTCCGACTGGCCCTTCATGCAGGACGCCGCCACGGCGCTGAAGGAGTTCGGCGTGCCCTACGAGGCCGATGTCGTCTCCGCGCACCGGATGCCGCACGAGATGATCGCCTACGGTTCGGAGGCCGCCGACCGCGGCCTCAAGGCGATCATCGCCGGGGCCGGGGGAGCGGCGCACCTGCCGGGCATGCTGGCCTCGGTGACCCCGCTCCCGGTGATCGGCGTGCCGGTGCCGCTGAAGTACCTCGACGGCATGGACTCCCTGCTGTCCATCGTGCAGATGCCGGCCGGCGTCCCGGTCGCGACGGTCGCCGTCGGCGCGGCCCGCAACGCCGGCCTGCTGGCGGTGCGCATGCTCGCCGCGCACGACGCCGACCTGCGCGCGAAGATGACGGAGTTCCAGGAGGACCTGAAGGCCGAGGCCCAGGCCAAGGGCGAGCGCCTGCGCCGTCAGCTCGGCGAGGGCTCCTCCATCGGATTCGGCGCCGCCCGGTAGCCGAGCAGGTCACCCGGCCGGCAGTCGAGCGCCTCGCACAGCTTCACCGGCGTGGAGAACCGGATGGCCTTGGCCCGGCCGTTCTTCGGGATCGACAGGTCGACCACGGTCCCCTGTGCCCGGTGGGACAGCTCGGTCAGGGTCATCCCGCGTTCGGCCAGGAGTTCGTCGAGGCGCACGGCGATGTGCTGCCGGGGATCGGGTTCAGCCGGCGACATGGTCGGAGCCGGGGGCGGTCTTCCGCGCGAGGAGGGATGAGGCTGGTGGAGGTTCAACCAGCCATGAACACCCGGCGGGGTGGCGCGACGGCGAGGGCCGGGAGGCCGGTCCGGGTGGGGTCAGGTCTGGGACCAGTGGGTCCACACGCCGGTCGGGACCTGGTCGAGCAGGGTGGTCATCGCGTCGAGCTTGGACTCGATGCCGGAGGGGCCGCCGCCGGAGGCGGTGCAGATGAACACGTCCCCGTCGAGGATGAAGTCGGTGAAGGCATACCGGCGGACCTCCTCCCGGACCTCCGCGCTGAGCAGGTCCACGGGGAACCGCACCTCGGGGCTCTCGGTGTACAGGTCGTGTGCGCCGCCCTCGGGGTCGTGCACCTCGACGTAGGGGACCCGGACCGGCAGCGCGACCGCGTGCACCAGGAGGGTGTCCCACCGGCCGGTGTGCTGCGAGACGTACAGGTAGTCGAAGACCATGAACCCGTGGCCGTGGCGCTCGCCCGAGACGGCGTTGCGGACCGAGCCCAGCCGCCCCGACGGCAGCGCCGGACGCGGCCAGCCCACGATGGTGCGCTGCGCCCGCTCCGCGTAGCGCCAGCCGTTGCGCTCGGCCAGCGCGCGGCGCTCGGCGGTGCGCTCGGAGTCGTCGGGCGCGGCCCCGGAACCCCCGTCAGGGGCCGGGTCCCGGCGCTCGGTCCCGCCGAGGAGCGAGAGAAACCAAGGACGTCGCATACCCCGCCCCTACCCGGCCGGGCATCTCCGTACCGGCTCGGTGCCGACCGGTATCGAGCAGCACCGACCGGCGCACGCACCATCGGCACCCCGGTCAGCGCTCCGATCAGCGTCCGGTCAGCAGTCGCGGCCATTCGATCGCGGGGCAGCGGTCCATGACCATGTGCCGCCCGGCGGACAGCACTCGCTCGGCGGCGGCCGCGTCGACCACGCCCAACTGGAACCAGACCGCGCCGACCTCGGCGCGCGCCAGAGCCTCGTCGGCGACGGCGCCGGCCTCGGTGGAGCGCCGGAACACGTCGACCGCGTCCACCGGGAAGGGGATGTCGGCGAGGCGGGCGTAGCCCTGCTCGCCGTGGACCGCGGCGGCCGAGGGGTGCACCGGCACGATCTTCTTGCCCTGCTCCTGCAGGAACCGCGCCACCCCGTAGGCCGGCCGAGCGGGGTTGTCGCCCAGCCCCACGATCGCCCACACCCGGGCTTCGGTGAGCACGCGGCGGATCACGGCCTCGTCGTTGAGATCGTCCATGCGTCCATCCTCGGCGATGCCGCGATCGGAGACTACGGGCGTCCCAGCGCCCGGTAGGTCCAGCCGCGCTCGCGCCAGTACTCGGGGTTCAGGGCGTTGCGTCCGTCGACGATCTTGGTCTCGGCCACGACCTTGCCGAGCTCGTCGGGGTCGGCGTCGCGGAACTCGGCCCATTCGGTGAGCAGCAGCACGACCTCGGCGTCGCGCACGGCCTCCAGCATGGAGTGGGCGTAGTTGAGGTCGGGGTGCTCGCGCCTGGCGTTGTCCAGCGCCTCGGGGTCGTAGACGGTGACGTGGGCGCCGAGGGAGCTGATGGTCGCGGCGACGTCCAGCGCGGGGGAGTCGCGGATGTCGTCGGAGTTCGGTTTGAACGAGGCGCCCAGCACGCCGACGGTGCGGCCGGCGAAGCTGCCGCCGATCAGGCCTCGGGCGATGTCGATGGTGCGGGCCCTGCGGCGCTGGTTGATGGCATCGACCTCGCGGAGGAAGGACAGCGCCGGCTCCACGCCGAGTTCGTCGGCGCGCGCCATGAACGCGCGGATGTCCTTGGGCAGGCAGCCGCCGCCGAATCCGAGGCCGGGGCCGAGGAACTTGCCGCCGATGCGGTCATCGTGGGACAGCGACTCCGCCAGCTTGATGACGTCGGCGCCGGCGGCCTCGCAGACCTCGGCCATCGCGTTGATGAAGGAGATCTTGGTGGCGAGGAAGGCGTTGGCGGACACCTTGACCAGTTCGGCCGTCTGCAGGTCGGTGGTGAGGAACGGGATGCCCTGCTCGATCTGGCCGGCGGAGATCTCGCGCATGGTCGCCTCGACGCGCTCGGAATCGGTGCCGATCACGATGCGGTTGGGGCGCAGGGTGTCCTGCACGCCGAAGCCCTCGCGCAGGAACTCCGGGCTCCAGCCCAGCTCGACGGCGTCACCCGCCGGCGCGGCGGCCGTCAGCCGGGCCGCGACGCGGGCGGCCGTGCCCACCGGGACGGTGGACTTGCCGATGACGACGGTGGGCCCGTTCAGGTGCGGGGCCAGACTGTCGACGGCGGCGTCGACGTAGGTGAGGTCGGCGGCGTTGGAGTCGGAGCGCTGGGGCGTGCCGACGCAGAGGAAATGGACGTCGGCGAACGCACCGACCTCGGCGTAGTCGGTGGTGAAGCGCAACCGGCCGTTGTCGAGGTTGCGGGCCAGGACCTCTTCGAGGCCGGGTTCGTAGAACGGCACGCGGCCCGAGGAGAGGATGTCGATCTTGGCCTGGTCGATGTCGATGCCGAGCACGTCGAAGCCGAGTTCCGCCATGCAGGCGGCGTGCGTGGCACCCAGGTACCCGGTACCCACCACCGAAATCTTGAGGCGCTGTTGTTCGGCCAATGGTTCGTCCTTCCTTCAACCGGCCCTGGCATGCTATCGACGCATGACCGGGACGATGCGGGCGGTGATCGCCACGGGAGGCCATCGGCGACGACAGATGGCCACGGTCCGCGACCTCATGCGGCCGGAGCGTGGCGCGGCGTACCCGTCGCACTCCTTTATCGTGCGTCAATGGACCGACCCGGACCAGCGCTCCTGTATGAGACATTGCCGAACCCGGGTCTAACGCAACCTCAACATGATCCTAAGAGGGCTCCGAGGGCGTTTTTCGCGCGGCTGGTCTGTGATGTTATGCGGCAAATCGCGGTGCTTGGTACTTCGGCGTTCCCACTCTCAAGCTACCCGCCGGTAAGGCCCTGGTAACGGCCGTTCCGCGATTCGCCGCGCCCCTTTCCGCGGTCCTCGGGCCCGGATCCCACGGATCCGCAGGGCGCCGCGGGCGCGGCTCGTGCGCCGCGGCGCACGGGGCGCCGGCTATTCGCGCGGCCGGGGATCGGGGCCGGGGTCGCCCTCGCCGCGGTGCGCGCCGCCGGGGCGGCCGGGCTCGTCCGTGATCCGCGGCATCGGTCCGGTGCCGGTGCCGTAGAGGTGCGACTCCTGCCCGGGGGGCGGTGCCGCGCCGGGCTCGGCGGGCGGCACCCGCGGAATGGGGCCGGTGCCGTACAGGTGCGGGACCTGCTCGTCCGGGCGGCGCGGCGGCCCGGCATAGGGCGCCTGCGCCGGCTGCGCGGGCCCGCCGTAGGGCTGCTGTTCCCCCGGCCGGGGACCGCCCCGGTACTGCGGCGGCGGAGCCGCGGGCCGTCCCGGGACGCCGTGGGGCTGCGCCGGCTGCGGGCCGGTCCCGGGAGCGTATCGGCCGCCCCCGTGGTCCACCGGTCCCCGCACCGGAGCGGGCGGGTGATCGGGGACGCCGTGCGGGCGCCCGGCGGGGGCGGCTTCGGTACGGCGGGCACCGGCGCGCCACCGCGACGGCGGCAGCGACGCGGCGAGCAGCAGGCCGCCCACCAGTACGTAGCTGGAGACGTGAGGGGCGAAGTACTCCAGGGGCACGACGGCCATGCTGAGACCGGCGGTGGGCTCCAGGGAACCGAGAACGCCCCAGAGCGACAGCACCGCGCCGGGGATCAGCGAGGCGAGCGGGGACACCCTGGACCCGGACACGAGACCGAGGACGATCCCCAGGACGAGCACCACGGCCAGGCCGGGAAGGACGGTGCCGACGCTCATGTCGAATCGGGCCAGCGCTATTTCGAGCCGCGTCCCGCCCCATCCCATCGCCAGCACCACGAGCGGCGTCACGGCGAGGCCGACGACCGCGCCGATCGCATGCCGCAGCCCGTTCGACATGGAATCCCTCCTCGATCCGGTCCCCGCCGGGACGTGTACCCAAATTTAACGGCGGAGGAGCCGCAGGAGAAGGAATATCGGCTGATGGTCCGGGCCGTTATCGGCCGTTGCGGAAGGTCCGGGTACTCGCCGCGGGATCGTCGATCCCGTCCCGGTCCAGGACCCGCACCCCGTTCTCACCGCGCCGGAACGGGGTGGTGGTCTTGGCGTCGTCCTCCGCGCCCTCCACCCAGGGCTCCTCGTGGACGGGCGGGTGTCCGCCGGTGTTCCAGCCCCGCTGCGGGGCGCCGGAGAGGTCGGCGGGGCGGTCCGGCCCTGCGGGCTCGGGCACGGGTTGCGGGAACGGCGCCAGGTCGCTCTCGGCGCGCGGTCGGGAGCGCCACCGCGACGGGGCGAGGGCCGAGATGAACAGCAGCGTTCCCAGCGCGAGGTTGACCGCGAGGGCGGGGCCCAGCGGATGGAAGAGCGTGCCGGGCGCGAGCCAGTCCGGAAGCGTCGCGTTCATCGACGGGTAGTCGACCAGCGGCCACAGGCACAGGCCCAGCAGGACCGCGCCGGGGAGGAAGGCCGCCAGCGGTGAGATCCGCGATCCGGCCAGGAGCCCGCAGACGAGTCCGATCGCCATCATGGCGGCGACGGAGGCCAGCAGCATCGGATCGTCGATGTCCAGGTTCGGCAGCCGGGAACCGATCTCGGCGGCGGACCACGCGGTACCGGCCCACAGCAGCGGTGTGACGATGATTCCGGCCAGCAGGCCGAGTGGATGGCGCAACACGGGCACCTCCCCGGAACGAACTGTCCCCTCCTCATACCACCCTGCTCACGGAATTAACATCATCCAGACCACAGCGTTACGGACGGCCCTCTTCGGGGCGCAGCACCACGGACCGCGCCATCCTGAGTCATCTCGGGCGAGCCCGGTGCGAATCGGTGGGAAACCCGGCTTCTTCCGCCGGTCTCGACGTCTCGGACCCCGGGAGTGCGGGTGGTCTCAACGCCCGCAGGGGCAGATCGGCGCAGGGGTCAGTCGCACACGTTGTCCGCCGCGGTGTCGGTCTGCACGCCGCCGCGGCCGTTCGCCGTACCCGCGGGGCTCGGCTCGGGAGAGGTGGACTGCGGCGCCTCCACGCTGACGTAGTTGAACCCGATGACGACCTGGACCCGCTCGCCCAGCGCGTCGTCCTGCTCCGCCCTCGCGCCGGGGATGGCGTCGACGACCGCCTGCGCGGCCCCGGCCTGCGACGGCGCGTGGCGGACCACGGTCTCCGCGACGTCGCGGGTGGGCCAGTTCTGCGCCTGGGACGGGACCTGGAAACCGGCGCCGACCAGGTCGCCGCGGACCGATGCGCCGAGGCCGGGCGTGCCCACCCCGTTGAACACCTCCAAGGTGACGTCGCCGGGCGCGACCGGCTCGTCCTCGGCCTCGCCGGACTCCCCGCCCGCGCCGGCCGGGCCGTCCAGCGGCCGGTCGGCGGCGATGTCGCCGAAGAGCTCGCCGGCCTGCTCCTCGTTCCAGGCGACCGCCAGCTCGCCGCTCGGCGTCCGGAAGTCCATGTCGGCGATCGGCACCTGGGTGAACGACACGTCCTGCAGGGAGAACGAGCGGAGCTGGCCGCCGAGCCGGTTGATGGCGGCGGTGTCCAGGCCGTCGTCCACGGTGATGGAGCCGAGCGCGCTGTCCAGGAAGTTCGCGAACCTGCCCGGATCGCTCAGGGTCTCGGAGGCCAGCGCCTTGTCCAGCAGCGCCGACATCACCTGCTGCTGGCGGTCGATGCGGTCCAGGTCCCCGCCGGCGGACTTGCGGGTCCGGGCGAAGGCCAGCGCCTCGACGCCGTCCACCTGGTGCGTCCCCGCGGCCATGTCCAGGTTCGCCTTCTCGTCGCGGATCGGCTCGGGCAGGCAGACCTCGATGCCGTCGAGCGCTTCGACCACGTCGACGAAACCGGTGAAGTCGACCTCCACGTAGTGGTCGACGCGCACGCCCGTGGCCGACTCCACCGTCCGGATGGCCAGCACCGGCCCGCCGTAGGCGTAGGCCGCGTTGATCTTGTTCCTGCCGTGGCCGGGGACGTCCACCCAGGAGTCCCTGGGGATGCCGACCACCGTGATCCGGTCGCGGTCGCTGTTGAGGTGCACGAGCATCATGGTGTCGGAACGCTCCCCTTCGACGTCGCCGACGCTCAGCTCCTCCTGCTCGGCGCCCTCCATGCCGCCGCGGCTGTCGGAGCCGATCACCAGGAAGTTGAGCGCACCCTCGGGCCCGGCGGCCGGCCGGTCGCCGTCGAACAGCCCCGCGAAGACGTTGTCCCGGTTGAGCTGCCCGGACACCCAGCCCGTCAGCGCCCACGCCGACCCCGACGCCAGCAGCACGATGACCGACATCGTCCCGGCCAGCAGCAGCGCCACCCGCTTGCGGCGCGCCTGCGCGCTGGGGAGGGCGAAGGGCGTGCGGGAGCGCGCGCGGGGCCGCGCGCCCCGCGCGTCCCCGGGAGGCAGCGGCCCCGAACGCACCCGGCGGAACTCCGGCGTCTCGTGCCGACCGCCGCCCCCGGCGTCGTCGCTCATCGGGTGACCTCCCGCACCATCAACCATCTCCCTACGGGTTGACACCCCAGAGTGTCAGGAATCCGCCCCCTGGCGGCAGGAGGCCGGATATCGGCGTGTTGGTCACCGCTTTCGACGCGGGAGGCGCGCTCCGCGATCCCGGCCGCCGCCCGGCGCGCGACCCGATGCGAAAAACCGGTGCGGGCCCGGTGCGCGGGCCGCCGGCCGGGCGGGCCGCACAGACCGGACAGGCCGCACAGACCGAGCAGGCCGGACACGACCCCGGATTGCAGTAGCGTTGCTCTTTGCGGGCCCTCCCGCCCTCTCCGGTTCCCTGACCCTATGGATATGCCCGTGACCTGGCCGGCCGTATCGGTTGTAACGCCCATCCTGAACGAGGAACGCCATCTCGCCGCCGCCGTGCGCCACGTCCTGAGCCAGGACTACCCCGGCGAGCTCGAAGTGGTGCTCGCCGTGGGCCCCTCGAAGGACCGCACGCAGGAGGCCGCCGATTCGCTGGCGGCCGCGGACCCGCGGGTCAAGGTGGTGCCCAATCCCACCGGCCGCACGCCGGCCGGGCTCAACGCCGCGATCGCCGCCTCCTCGCACCCCATCGTGGCCCGCATCGACGGCCACGCCATGATGCCGGCCGACTACCTGCGGGTGGCGGTGGAGACGCTGCAGGAGACCGGCGCCGACAACGTGGGCGGCATCATGGCGGCCGAGGGCGAGACGCCCTGGGAGCAGGCGGTCGCCGCGGCCATGACCTCCAAGGTCGGCGTCGGCAACGCCCGTTTCCACACCGGCGGCGAGGGCGGCCCCGCCGACACCGTCTACCTGGGCGTGTTCCGGCGTTCGGCGCTGGAGCGCGTCGAAGGCTACGACGAGGCGTTCCTGCGCGCGCAGGACTGGGAGATGAACCACCGCATCCGCCAGACCGGCGGGGTGGTCTGGTTCCAGCCCAGGATGCGGGTGTCCTACCGGCCGCGGCCCAACGTCAAGGCCCTGGCCAGGCAGTACTTCCATTACGGCCGGTGGCGGCGCGTGGTCGCCCGCCAGCACAAGGGCACCATCAACCTGCGCTACCTCGCCCCGCCGGCCGCGGTCGCGGCGATCGTCGCCGGCCTCGCGGGCGGCCTCCTCTTCTGGCCGGCCTGGCTGGTGCCCGCCTGCTACGTCCTGGCCGTCATCGGCGCCTCCCTGCCGCTGGGCCGGGGCCTGCCGCTGAAGGCCAAGTCGTGCATCCCGGTGGCGCTGGCGACGATGCACATGGCGTGGGGCACCGGCTTTCTCACCAGCCCGCCCGGACTGGGCCGGGACTCCAGGAGCGCGCGCGCCCGGCAGCACGCCTGACCGGCGCCGCGGCGACCGGGGCGGACGGCGGTCCGGACGCCCGCCCCCGAGCCGTGGCGTTCACCGGACCAGCACGGCGAGGGCCGGCGGGGTTTCCCGCCGGCCCTCGCCGCGTCCGCGTCCCCGTACCGGCGGCCCCCGCTGTCCGTCCCGCTCCGCGGCGGGCCCCGCCCGGCATCAAGACAACAACGGGAGTTAACGCGCGTACCCGTCGCCATTAACCGACCGGTCGCATTGGCTCGGGAGAGTGATGGCCTCTGCCCGCGACGGGATCTCGGCATCTCCCGGGTCAGAGTGGTCTTCCCCTCCGGTCAGGAGCCCTCTCGTTGAGTGTCATCGCAGTCATCCCCGCCCGCGGCGGTTCCAAAGGCGTTCCGATGAAGAACGTCGCCTCCGTCGGCGGACGCGCCCTGGTGACCCGCGCGGTGGAGGCCTGCCGGCTCGCGGAGACGATCGACGCCGTGGCGGTCTCCACCGACCACGAGGAGATCGCCCACGCCGCGCGCGCCGCCGGGGCGCTGGTGGTGGACCGCCCGGCCGGCCTCGGCGGCGACACCGCCTCCTCGGAGTCGGCGCTGCTGCACGCGCTGGACGAGCTGCGCGGTCGGGGCGGCGACCCCGATGTGACGGTGTTCGTCCAGTGCACGAGCCCGTTCATCGCCCCCGGCGACCTCGACGCCGCGGTGCGCCGGGTGCTGGCGGACGAGGCCGACGCGGTCTTCTCCGCCGTCGAGACCTACGAGTTCCTGTGGCGGCGCACCGGCGAGGGCGCCCGCGGAATCAACCACGACCACCACCACCGCCCGCGCCGGCAGGACCGCGAGCCGCACTACCGCGAGACCGGCGCGTTCTACGTCTTCCGCACCGACGGCTTCCGCGCGCACCGGCACCGCTTCTTCGGCCGCGTCGAGGTCCAGGAGGTCCCCGAGGCGCGCGCCGTGGAGGTGGACACCCCGGCCGACCTCGACCTGGTCCGCGCGCTCGCGCCGGTCGTCGACGCGCCCGCGCCGCTGGACGTCGACGCCGTCGTCACCGACTTCGACGGCGTGCACACCGACGACCTGGCGCACGTGGACCAGGACGGCCGCGAGGCCGTCTCGGTCAGCCGCTCCGACGGCATGGGCGTGCGGCTGCTGCGCGAGGCCGGGGTGCCGTTCTGCATCCTCTCCACCGAGGTCAACCCGGTCGTCCGGGCCCGGGCGGAGAAACTCAGGGTTCCCGTGACGCACGGGCTGAGCGACAAGCGCTCAGCCCTGCGCAAGTGGATCAGCGACGAGGGCCTTGACCCGGCCCGCGTCGCCTACGTCGGAAACGACGTCAATGACCTCGGTTGCCTGGCCGAGGTCGGATGGCCGATCGCGGTCCCGGACTCCCATCCGGAGGTCCTGGCCGCGGCCCGGCTTGTTCTGTCGCGCCCCGGAGGTTCCGGGGCCGTCCGCGAAGTGTGTGAACGCGTCCTCGCGGCACGAAAAGGATAGGTATCCATGACCCAGAGCGCAACGGTGCACACCAGTGCGGCCGCCCCCGTCACCATCGGTGACCTGCTGGTCGGTCCTGGTCAGCCCACGTACGTCATTGGCGAGATCGGCATCAACCACAACGGTGACGTCGAGATCGCGCGCAAGCTGATCGACGTCGCCGCCGAGTCCGGCTGCCAGGCGGTCAAGTTCCAGAAGCGCACGCCCGAGATCTGCGTGCCCAAGGAGCAGCAGGGCAAGATGCGGCAGACGCCGTGGGGCGAGATGACCTACCTGGAGTACAAGCACCGGGTGGAGTTCGGCCAGGACGAGTACCGCGAGATCGCCAAGTACGCCGAGGAGTGCGGGCTGCAGTGGTTCGCCTCCCCGTGGGACGTTCCGTCGGTGGAGTTCCTGGAGTCCTTCGACGTCGTCACGCACAAGGTGGCCTCGGCCTCCATCACCGACCACGAGCTGCTGCGGGCGCTGGCCGCGACCGGCAGGCCGATCATCCTGTCGACCGGCATGTCCACCATCGACGAGATCGACGCGGCCGTCGAGATCTTCGACCGCGACAAGCTGGTCATCCTGCACTCCACCTCCACCTACCCGATGCCGGAGGACGAGGCCAACCTGCTCACCATCGGAACCCTGCGGGAGCGCTACGGCGTTCCGGTCGGCTACTCCGGCCACGAGCGCGGCCTGCAGATCTCGCTCGCCGCGGTGACGCTGGGCGCCGTCGCGGTGGAGCGGCACATCACGCTGGACCGCGCCATGTGGGGCTCGGACCACGCCGCGTCCCTGGAGCCGACCGGCCTGGAGCACCTCGTCCGCGACATCCGGGTCATCGAGAGGGCCCTCGGTGACGGCGTCAAGCGGGTCTTCCCCGGCGAGGAGGAGCCCCGCAAGCGGCTCCGCCGCGCCACCGCCTGATCCGAACGACGCAGTGGGCACGGTGGGAGGGGCCGCCCGGCCCCTCCCACTCCCCCGAGGAAGACCTGGAGTAGTTCGAGTGACCACGCTGTCGGTCATCGTTCCGGCCCGCGATGTGGAGCCCTACATCGCCGACACACTGGCGAGCCTGGGCCGCAACGCGCGCAAGGATTTCGAGTTCATCGTCGTCGACGACGGATCGACGGATGCGACCCCGGAGATCGTGACCGATTTCGCCGAGCGCCTCGGCGGGCTGTCGATGATCCGCAACGACGCCGCCGTCGGGTTGTCCGCGGCGCGCAACCAGGGCCTGGCGGCCGCGAGCGGCCGCTACATCGTCTACCTCGACGGTGACGACTGGCTGCCGTCCGGCTACCTGGCCGAGGCGCTGGAGGCGATCCGGCGGCTGGACGTCGGCTTCGTCAAGACCGACCACGTGCGCGTGACCGGCAAGAACCGCGTGCTGGTCCGGGCCCCGGAGGGGCGCAGGAACGTCCCGCTCGCCCCCAGGTCGGCGATCCTGCCCGAGAACGTCGCGACGATGGTGGACTACCCCAACGCCTGGTCCGGCATCGCCGACCGCGAGAAGCTGCAGGACCGGGGCCTGCTGACGTTCAACGAGAAGCTGCTCACCGCCGAGGACCGCGAGTGGACGTGGCGGCTGCACCTGCACGCCGAGTCCTTCGCCGTGGTCTCGCTCATCGGCGTCTGCTACCGCCGCAGCGTCGCGGGCTCGCTCACCCGGATCGGGGACGAGCGCCAGCTGCACTTCTTCGACTCCTTCGACGGGGTGCTCGCCGAACTGGAACGCGACCCCGAGGGGGACCGGTTCCTGCCGAAGGCGCTGCGCAGCTACTGCGCCATGATCGCCTTCCACCTCCAGGAGGAGGAGCGGCTCACTCCGCCGCTGCGCAGGCGGCAGCGGCAGCGGGCGGCCGAGACCCTGCGCCGGATGCCGCCCGACGTCCTCGACCGCATCCTCGGCTCGATCGACAACGAGCGCGAGGAACAACTCCGGGCCGTCGTCGACCCGGGAAAGGCGCTGGCCCGATGACCCAGATGTTCGTCGCCTCCACGTTCTTCGGGGCGATGTCGCTCGCCGCCGCGGTCGACTCCGGGGAGTTCGGCCCGGCCGGTGACCGCAGGATCCTCCTGGTCAGCGACAACGCCGCCCTGCTGGAGATCACCGACCCGCTGATGGAGGCGCCGGGGTTCGAGGCCGTCCGCTCCCGATTCGACGAGGTCGTCTCGTGGAACGAGCTGCTGTGGCCCTTCCACCCCTCGACCTGGCAGCCCCGGCCGCAGGACGTGCTGCTGCTGCGGCGGCTGCTGGCCTCGTACTGGTCGTTGGACGACTCGCCTCTTCAGATCGTGGTGGAGTCGGTCCAGGTGCCGCCGGCGAAGTCCCTGGCGGCCATCTTCGAGGACGCGTCGATCACGGTCTACTCTGACGGCCTGATGAGCTACGGCCCCACGCGCAACAGCCAGCCGCGCGAGGTCGCCACCAGGATCGACCGACTGGTCTACCTCGACCTCGTCCCCGGCGTCGAACCGCTGCTGCTCGACGAGTACGACGTCGCACGCTCCCCGCTGCCGCTGGAGGCGTTCCGCGCGGTGGTGTCGGAGGTCGCCGACAGCCTCGACCGGCTGCTCAAACCCCGGCTGGACGAGGGGATCGAGGAGGCGCCGCTGCTGCTCGGGCAGTACCTGTCGGCCCTCGACCTCATCTCCCCGCAGCAGGAGGACGAGCTGCACGCCTCGATGGTGCGGGCGATGGCGGCCCGGGGGCACAGGACGGTGCTGTTCAAACCGCACCCGTCCAACACGCGCCGGACCCATCTGCGCATGAGCCGGACCGCACAGGAGCTGGACGTGCGGCTGGTCCTGCTGGAGGAGCCGATCCCCGCGGAGGTGTGGTTCACGGTCCTGCGGCCGTCGACGGTGGTGAGCTGCTTCTCGACGGGGCTGAGCACCGCGGCGCACCTCTACGGCATCCCGGTGGCCTGCGTCGGCACCGAGATGCTGCTGGAGGCCGTCACCCCGTACCAGAACAGCAACCGCATCCCCGTGACGATCGTCGACGCATCGATGCCCCGGATCGACGCGGAGGGCGGGCTCCGGCCGCCGCGGTTCTCCGAGGAGCGGCTGCACCGGGAGCTCGCGCCGCTGCTGCGCACCGTGAGCTACTGCATGCAGGGGGCGGCCTACCCGCACCTGCGCGAAGCGGCGGTCGACTACCTCGGCGCCCATTACGACGCCACGACCCGCCGCTACTTCAAGCGGCGCCGCCTCACGGCGCTGCACCTGCCGGGGGCACTGCCCCAGCGCTCCTCGACGAACTGGCTGGTCTCCGGCGCGCGCAAGGTCCGCAGCGTGCAGCAGACCGTGTTCGACCGCAAGGACTAGCGCCGGGACAGCGCCGTCTTCGTCCTCGACCCTCCTCTTTCCCGATCACCCCGCGTCGTGAGGCGGTAACCGAGTCGTGCACGTTTCCGTTCCCACCGGCGCCGCTCCAGCCCCGGAGCGCGCCGACGCCGCTCCGGGAGCCGGTTCCAGGGCCGGCGGAGGGAGCGGCTACCGGCCCGAGATCCAGGGGCTGCGCGCCGTCGCGGTCCTGCTGGTCGCCGCCTACCACATCTGGCTCGGCCGTGTCTCCGGCGGCGTCGACGTGTTCCTGCTGCTCACCGGCTTCCTCATCACGGGGTCCCTGGTGCGCGCCGTGGAGCGGCGCGGCAGGGTCGGCTTCACGGCGTTCTGGGCCAGGCTGCTGGGCCGTCTCACGCCCCCGGCCGCCCTGGTCCTGCTGGGGACGCTGGTCGCGACGGCCCTGTGGCTGCCGCAGTCGCGATGGCGCGACGTCATCGCCGAGACGGTCGCCACCGCGCTCTACCACGAGAACTGGTACCTGGCCGCGAACGCCGTCGACTACCTGGCACGCGACAGCGACCTCAGCCCGCTCCAGCACTTCTGGTCCCTGTCCATCCAGTGGCAGTTCTACCTGCTGTGGCCGGTCCTGATCGCGCTGGCGGCGCTGGTCGCCCGCCGGCGTGGCTGGGGCCTGCGTCCGGTCGTCCTGGCCGCGCTCGGGGCCGTGGCCGGCGTCTCGTTCGCCTACTCGGTCCGGATCACCGGGACGGACCAGGCCTGGGCCTACTTCGACACCGGGGCGCGCCTGTGGGAGCCGGCCCTCGGCGGCGCCCTCGCCATCGTCCTGCCGCACCTGCGCCTGCCGCGCGCCCCGCGCGTCGCCATGGGCTGGCTGGGACTGGCCGCGCTGGTCTCCTGCGGGATCCTGCTCCAGGTCTCGACCATGTTCCCCGGCTGGATCGCCCTGTGGCCCACCGGAGCCGCGGTGCTGGTCGTCGTCGCGGGCACGACCGGCAGCCGCTTCGGGGCCGACCGGCTGCTGACCTGGCGGCCGCTGCACTACATCGGCGACATCTCCTACGCCCTGTACCTGTGGCACTGGCCGGTGCTGGTGGTCTACCTCGGCGTCGCCGACCGCCAGGTGGCCTCCCCGCTGGGCGGCTGCTGCGTGCTGGCGGTGTCGCTCGCCCTGGCCGCCGCCACGAAATGGCTGGTCGAAGGCGGCGTGCAGCGGTTCGTCCGAACCCGCTCGGCGCCGCTGTGGTCGGTCGCCGTCGCGGTGGTCTGCCTGCTGCCCGTGTTCACCGCGGCCGGCGGCTGGTCGGTCCACCTGGACCGGCAGGAGCTCCACCGCAGGGAACTCGCCTCCGATCCGGGCAACTACCCCGGGGCCGCCGTCCTCGCGGCGGACTTCGCCGGTCCCGTCCCCGACGTCCCGGTGCTGCCGGCCCCGGCCGACGCCGACGGCGACCAGGGGGAGAACAAGGAGCCCGGCGGCTGCCACGACATGTTCGAGGCGACGACGGCCGACCCGTGCGTCGACGGGCCGGCCGACGCCGAGCGCACCGTCGCGCTGATCGGCCACTCCCACATCGCGCACTGGTACCCGGCCATGCGCGAGGCCGCGGAGCGCAACGGCTGGCGGCTGATCACCATGACCAAGGACGCCTGCCACTTCACCACCGGCCCCTGGCACCGGGGCAGGGACGACTACCCCGAGTGCGAGGCGTGGAACGCCGATGTGATGGCCGGGCTCGCCGAGGACCCGCCCGACGTGGTGGTCACGCACGCCACCCGGTCCAGCATCGGCAACGGGGAGCAGGTCCTGGAGGGCTACGAGGAGCGCTGGGCGGAACTGGCGGCGCTGGGCAGCCGCGTCGTGGCGCTGCGCGACACGCCCCGCATGGGCTTCGACGCCCCGGAGTGCGTGGCGCGCAACGGCGCCGACTCCCCGGAGTGCGAGACGGAGTTCACCCTCTCCCTCGCGCAGGAGCCGCCCTACGAGCGGCTCTCGGCGGCCTCCGAGGCGACCTTCATCGACCTCGACGACTACGTGTGCCCCGATGGGCGGTGCCGTTCGGTGATCGGCAACGTGCTGGTGTACTACGACGAGTCGCACATGACCGGAACCTTCTCGCGCACCCTCGCCCCCGCGCTGGAGACCGAGCTGAAGGCGGCCCTGGGGTGGTGAGGAGGCGCATGTTCGCCGTTCTTGGCCACTGGGGGGCGTGAAGCTCAGCCCAAGGTGGGATCCGCGGTGGTTGGGCGATGGTGCGCGCCGTCCCCGGCCTCAGGGGGTCTTTGACACCAGCCCAAGGAGGGACTCGCGGTGACCGGGCGATCCTCTCGTGTGGCCGAAGGCCCTTGACAGGGATCGCACCGGCGCCGCGCCGCCCACGCCGCCTGCGTGGGCGCCGGGCCGAAACCGCGGTGTCGGTCTGTGCCCATGGTGTCGGCGCGCGCCCTCCCTCCTGGGGCGGGCCCTACCGACCCCCTGGGGTCGGGGATGCACTCGTCCCCCGTCCTCTCAGGTCAGCAGCCTGCGCATCTTCTTGCGGACCCGGCCGATGGTGCGCAGCGTGGCCGGGGGGACCTCCAGGCGCAGCCGCGCACGGCGCCGCGCCGCGGCGTGCTCGGGGCCGTCGAGCAGCGCGGGCCGGTCCGGCAGGGTCCCCGCGCGGCGCTGGTCGACGAGCTTGTGCAGGTGCTCGACCCAGTCGTTGTCGGCGGCGGCGTGGAAGTAGTTGGCGGCGCACCACCGGGAGCTCGGCCGCCGGAACCGGCCGGCGCTCAAATCCTCCAGCGTGCCGAGGACGCCGCTGTCCTCGAACACCAGGTTGATCATCTCGGCGCTGACCCCGAAGTCCGACAGCACCAGCAGCGGCACGTCCTGGGCGGTCGCCTCGAGGGCCGCGGTGGAGCTCACCGTCACGAACCCGCTCGCGCGCTCCAACTGGTCGCGCATCGCGCCGCCGACGAAGGTCACGGCCCCCTCGGGCACCGCGCCGGCCGCCACCAGGCCGTTCCACAGCGTCTCGTAGTGGTGGTGCTCGCGGTGCGTCTGCTGCTCGTGCGCGCGGGCCCGCAGTTTCACGACGACGTCGAGGTCGGGCCGGTTCGCGGCGAGCCCGGCCAGCGCGTGCAGGACGCGCTCGCGCTCCTCCCGCTCCACGGGCACCTTGGCCTGGGTGGCGAACACGACGCGGTCGCGTTCGGTCCTCTCGGTCCTCTCGGTCCTCTCGGTCCCCTCGGGGGCACCGGGACCGGCCGGTCCGGCCGGACCGGGGGCGGGCCCGCCGGCCAGGAACGGCAGGGTGGCCAGCGCGACCGAGCCTGTGGCGCCCAGGCGCGCGCCGACCTCGCGGAACTCCTCGACCTCGCGTCGGCTGTGCAGTACGAACAGGTCCACCGGCCCGCGGAACAGCCACGCCTTGTCGGAGGCCGGGACCGAGATGCCCGGCAGGCCGGAGACGAGCACCGGCCGCGGCTCCAGCCCGTTCAGCACGGTGCTGGCGAGCACGTCGACCACCGGCCCCGTGCACGCCACCACGATGACGTCGGGCCGGCTGCGCCGCACCGACCGCCGCAGGGCCTGGGCCGTGAGCACCGGCGGCGGCGCGTCCTGCACCCGGGTCCCGTGTACGGCCCCCTCCATCTGCGCGGCGGACGGCGCGATGGGCGTGCGCACGACCGCGAGCTCACCGCTCCACCCCTGCGGCAGGCCGTCGAGGAGTCCCGCGGCCCACTTCAGGTAGGAGTCGGAGTCGGCGATCGCCAGGACGTGGACGTCTCCACGTTCGGTCAACGAGTTTCCTCCGGGCTGTGGACGAACGTGCTCAGGTGCGCGCGCAGCGACGGGGCGGCCTCGGCGGTCCACCAGTCCTCGGGGACCCCGGCCGCGTCGATCCGCACACCGCGGGTGCCGAGCAGCACACGCAACGATGTTACGGCGGTCGAGGGCAGGCTCACGACGCGGTGCCCGGCCGTCAGCCCGCGCAGTCCGACCTCGGCGGGCAGGCCGTGGCCGGCGATGCGCACGCCCGGCACCCGGCTCAGCGGCTCCAGGGTCGAGGCGTCCTCGCGCCGGTGCGGGTAGTAGAGCACCGGCTCCTTGGCCGCGTGTGCGCCGACCCACTCCAGATAGCGGTCGGCCCTGATGAGCCCGTCGTTGACCATCGCGGCGCCGAGCACCACGCGCCTCTCCTCGGGGGCCGAGGAGTCCGGCTGGGCGCGCAGCCAGGTGAAGTCGTGGTTGACGATGCTGATCCCGGCGCGCCGCGCCTGCTCGGCGAGGTCGTCGGGCAGCGGGATGACGGTGAAGACCGCCAGGCGGCCCGCGCGCGCGGCCGCGCGCAGCCGCAGCGCCGTGGCCAGTCCCAGGGTCTTGCGCGAGACGCCGGCCCGCACCCGCGCCCGCACCAGCGGGGCGGCGACCGGCTTGACCAGCAGCCGCAGCAGGTGCAGGGTCGCCAGACCGTCGTCGACGACGACGTAGCGCCGGCGGCGGTCGCGCAGCAGGGCTCTCTGCACCTTCCCGGAGAAGGCGTCGCCGATGAACCACAGGCCGGCGTCGGTGCGGGCGTCGCGCGGCTCGTCCCTGGCCGGCAGCACCGTCAGGTCGGCCGGCAGGCCCAGGCGCTTGATCTCGGCCACCGTGGCCTCCAGCGCGGCCGATCCCGACCGGGGGATGGCGTGGCACCGCTTGGCGAACCGGCCGGTGGAGTGGGCCTCCAGCACAGAGAGAAGCTGGAGGGGGGTCTCCACCCAGGCCGTGGCCGCGGTGAGGTCGTCGGTGCCGAGGAGACCGGCCGGTGCCGCGACTAGCTTGTTGTTCACGGGAATGCCTCGTCGCTCCTGTGCGGCCGCCGCCGCCACGGCGGGGTGGCGGACCGGCGACGGGGGGACAGCGGTGAAGGGGCGGGCGAAGAATGCCCGGATATGGACACCTTCGCTTTCACCTTAGTGAGTGCGGTGGGCGCGCGCGGGACCCGCACGTGAACTTCCGTCGAACTCCGCGGCCGAATCGGACGGCGGGGCGAGGCGGGCTTCCGAGGCGTGGACCCGCTGTGCGGCCTTGTGGCGATGCCGGGTGGCGGGTGCCCTGGAGGAGAAGGCGGCAGCAAGGGCGGGAGCGGGTCCGGGCGGGCGCACTTGTGTCCGTTTTTCGGTGACGGAGGAGGTCAGATCCGCCCGGTGGTCGCCGCGACGACCCGCGCCGGGCCCGTGAGCGTCACCTCGCCGCAGGAGGCGGGCACGAAGGCGGACTCGCCCCGACCCAGCACCAGCCCGCGGCCCGACTCCGAGCGGAGCCCGGCCTCGCCCTCCAGGACGAACACGATCGCCGGTCCGCGCGGTCCGGGGCCCTCGGCGGCATCGGGCGTGATGATCGAGAGCGCGAAGTCGGCGACGTCCGGGCGGTGCTCGATCCGGCCGTCGCAGAGGTCGGGCACCGCGTAGGGGACGGGCAGCACCGCGAACTCCACGACGTCGAGCAGCTCGTCGGCGTCCACGTGCTTGGGGGTCAGTCCGGCGCGCAGCACGTTGTCGGAGCCGGCCATGATCTCCACGGCGGTGCCGCGCAGGTAGGCGTGCACGTTGCCGGCCGGCAGGAACAGCGCCTCGCCGGGGGCCAGCGTGACGTGGTTGAGCAGCAGGGCGGCGACGGCGCCGGGGTCGCCGGGGTAGCGCTCGGCGAGTTCGAGGACGACGGCCGCGCCGCCGCCGTCCGGGACGGCGTCCACGGGGAGCTCGGCGAGTTCGCCCACGAACCCGTCCACCTCGGCGGTGCGCCGCTCCGGCGGGAGGGTGAGCAGCCGGGTCATCGCCGCGCGCAGGGCCGAGTGCGGCTCGGGCGCGGCGAGGTCGGTGCGCAGGGCGACGGCGAGCGGTGAGGCCAGCCCGTCCAGCTCGGCGCGGGCCAGGGCCGGGTCGCGGAAACCGCACAGCGCCTCGAACGCGTCGAGCGCCAGGACCAGCTCGGGCTTGTGGAACGGGTCCTTGTAGTTGCGGTGCGGGGCGTCGAGGGGCACCCCCGCGGCGTTCTCCGCGGCGTACCCGGCGCGGGCCCGCGCCGCACTCGGGTGCACCTGCAGCGACAGCGGCTGTTCAGCGGCGAGCAGCTTGAGCAGGAAGGGCAGCCGCTCCCCGAAGTGCAGCACGACGTCCTCGCCGAGCATCTCCTTGGGATCGCCGGCGATGGCGGCGTCCAGGGCGACCGGGCCGGCCTCGGCCTCGATCCGGCTGGGCGCGCCCGGGTGCGCGCCCATCCACAGCTCGGCCTGGGGCCGCCCGTCCGGGGCGACGCCGAGCCGGTCCGGGATCGAGGTCGTCGAGCCCCAGGCGTACGGGCGTATCTGGTTGGCCAAGCGCCACATCATCCGGTCTTTTCGACGAGGGAGCGGGGAACCGCCGGGCTCGGTCGCGAGCCCGGTCCGATCGAAACGCTAGCCCCGGCCACCCGCGGACAGAGGTGTGAAGGAGGGGTCGACACAGGGCTTTCGCGATCGCGACACGAAGACTTCACCCGGCCTTCGCCGGATCACCGCCCGGGGCGCCGCCCGGCCAGCGTGCGGCGGACCTTGTTCAGCGCGCGCGACGCCAGGGGTCGGGAGCCCTTTCCGGCCAGCCGCGCGTCGATCCGCTGCACCCGCGCCGACAGCTCCGACAGCGAGGCCCGGATGTCGCCGAGCGCGGCCTCCGGCTCCGCCGGCTTGGGCGCGGCCGGCTTCTTCTTCGCCTTGGTGACCCTCAGCACCGGCCGGTCGTGGATCCGCTGCTCCTCCCACCACAGCCCCTCGGCATCGGGCAGCCACGTGCGCAGCGCGTCGAGGTGCGGTCCGGCGTCCTCGAAGCAGCCGTAGAACTTGGTCGGGGTGACGCAGATCGGCACCAGCCCGTCGACGGCGACGGCCTGCCACACGGCCGCGGCCACGCCGGGCGTGTGCTCGCTGCGGTAGTCGTCGAGCACGGCTATGCCGCCGTCGCGCAGCAGGGCCCGGGTGTTCCGCAGATCGAGGTGAACATGCTCGAACAAATGCGAGGCGTCGACGTGAACGAACCGCGCGGATTTCTCCGCGACGTATTCGGTGATGCGCGCCGAGGCGCAGTGCGCGACGGTCGGCAGCTCTTTGTGGAACGTGAGGTAATTCCGCTCGAACGCGTCGCGGGTGAGCGTGCTGTAGCTCCTGGTGTTCTCGCGCGCGTTGTCGGCCTCCTCCGGCGTGGCGCCGAAGAGGTCGCAGGCGACGAACTCCTCGCCCTCGCGGATGTGGTCGCCGATGGCGACGGCGCTCTTGCCGAGGTAGACGCCCATCTCGACGAGGGTCCCCGGCTCCTGACCGCTCTGCCGGGACAGGAAGAAGTCGAACAGCAGCCGGTCCTCCCAGTAGAACCATCCGGGGATCTCGGTGCGCTTGGTCGGTACGACATCGGCGTGGGAGTTCACGGTTGATCTATCCGCCTCGCTGCTTCGGGTGGTGATTCCGGGAGGCGTTGCGCGGCCGGCGATTCTCCGGCGTCCCGGTCATCCTTTTGGCGAGCGACACTATCCGGCGCGGTGACGCGAAAAAAGCGGCTCGGACCGGGAACGGCGGTTCGGGGCGAAGAATTCACCGGGAATTTCCGTGATGCGCGGACACCGGATTCCTCCGGTGCGCGGCCGGCGTTCCCCCGGCGCGGTCACCGTTCCTTGAGCGCGGCCAGGACCCCCGGGACGTCGTCCACGACCAGCGCGTCCACGCCGGCGTCGGAGAACCGGGCCGAGTCGGCCGGGCCCGGGCACCAGCAGACGACCTCCAGCCCGGCCCGGTGGGCGACGTCCACGGTGCGGGCGACCGCGCGGCGGCCGGGGCGCGGCTCGTCGGTGGACAGGCCGAAGGAGCGGGCGTCGATGGCCACGGCGGCGCAGCCCATCCCGGCCGCGCCGGCCACCGCCTGGTCCAGGGGGCTGCGCACGAACGGCATCCACGCCGTCGCGATCGCGCGGTCGGCCTCGTGCACCGCGAGCAGCGCCGCGGGGTCGAAGGAGCACACGAACAGCCGGCGCCGCCGCGACTCCCGCTTCAGGTGCGGCATCAGCAGCGTCGTCGTGCGCCGGGACGGGGCGTCGACGGCGTCCTCCATCACGGTCTTGACGTCGACGTCGATCCCGATGTGCTCGGGCACCGCGTCCAGGACCTCCTCCAGCGTCACCAGGCCGGCCTCGCGCGCGGCCGACGCGGGCAGGTCGACGATCACCCTGCCGTCGGGCAGTGCGGCGTCGTGGTGGACCAGCAGCTCGTCGTCGGCGCTGCGGCGCACGTCGACCTCGACCCAGGCGGCCCCGGCGGCCACAGCGGCGGCGAACGAGGCGAGCGTGTTCTCCTCGGCCCCGTCCACGACCCCGCGTCCGGCCCCGCGGTGCCCGATGACCTCGGGCGGATCGAAGATCACGGTCTCCTCCCGCGCTCGCGCAGCAGCGCCTCGGCGATCGCGATGTCGCCCGGGTGCGTCACCTTGATGTTGGCCTCCTCGCCCACGATGACGCGGACCTCCTCCTCAGGGAGGTAGCGCAGCACCACCCCGCAGTCGTCGGTGGCCACCAGATCCGGGTCGGCGAGGGCCCGCTCGTAGGCCCGCCGGACCACCCCCAGCCGGAAGCCCTGGGGGGTCTGCATCCGGCGCAGCGACGCACGCGCGGGAACGGCGCGGATCGCCTCGCCCCCGGTGCGGCCCGGCCCGACCTCCACCACGGTGTCGCTGGAGGGAACCGCGACGCCGACGGCCCCGGCCTCGCCCAGCGCCCGCACGCAGTCGGCGATGACGCGCGGGCTCACCAGGGGCCGCACGGCGTCGTGCAGCAGCACCAGCTCGTCGTCGGCCGCGGACTCCAGCGCCCGCAGCGCCGCGTACGACGTCTGCGTCCGGTCCGCGCCGCCCGGCAGGATCCGCGACACCTTGGAGTGCCCGCCGTCGGCCACGATCTCGGCGACCTCCGACACGTGGTCCTCGACCATCAGCACGATGACGTCGTCCACCTCGGGCGCCGCGCAGAACGCCGCGACGGAGTGCTCGATGATCGTCCGCCCGGCCAGCGGGAGCAGCTGCTTAGGGCGCGCCCCGCCCATCCGCACGCCGACCCCGCCCGCGAGGACCGCGGCCGTCACGCGCGGGCGCCGCCCGGCTCCGGAACCAGCCGAACCAGCCGAACCAGCCGACATCAGAAAAGCCTTCCTCCCGCGATCCCCGCGGATTCCCGCGGTCGAAGGCCGAGGGTAGCGGACACGCCAGCGGCCGGGGCGCGGCGGGGAACAGCGGAGAGCAGTGGGGAACGGCCGGGAACAGCCGGAGACGACCGGGAACGGCCGGAACGGCGACCGGAATATCCCGATATCAACGATCCTCCAACAATGGGCCGCCGAGCGGTCCGGCCGCGGCCGCGCCCGGGTACCCTGAGGACGCGCTGGACGGGTGTCCGGGCCGCGAACGGTGTGTACGTCGGAGGCCCGGAGACTCGATCCACCACCTGGAACGGGTGTCCGGCTGGAATGGGTGTCCGGGCCGCGAGCGGTGTTTACGTCGGGGGCCCGGAGACTCGATCCACCACCTGGAATGGGTGTCCGGGCCGCGGATGTGAAAAGATCGGGCGCTGGGCCCCGGCCGCTCCGGCCACGAAGGACAGCGGTCGCGGTTCGTCCGAGGTCTTCGAAGGACACCCGATCCCCCGAACCGTGCTGCCACCGCGTCCACCGCGGTGACGGGCGCTTTTGGCGGACACGCCGCGCTTCATCGCCGGCCGACCCCGTCGCCGAAGTCCGCCCCCGGATCTCGCGGCGGCGCGCCGTCCGCGCGTTCGAATGATACGACTGCACCCCGGAGGAGGTGGCGGTGGCGTCTAGGGCGCTGGCCGTCTGGCAGAACCGGCAGGTAGTGAACCTCCTGGTTCGGCGGGACCTAAAGGTCAAATACCAGCAATCGGTCCTGGGCTACGCCTGGTCGATGCTGGAGCCCCTGGCCATGGCCGGGATCTACTACTTCGTCTTCGGCGTGCTGTTCTCGGGCCGGGCCGCGCCCGAGAACGCCGACCAGTACGGCGGGTACGCGCTGTTCCTCATCTCCGGCCTGCTGCCGTGGATGTGGTTCAGCACGGCGATGAGCGAGGCCAGCCGCGCGCTGATCACGCACTCCAAGCTCATCACCACGATGAAGGTGCCCAGGGAGATCTTCCCCTTCGCCGTCGTGAGCGGGAAGTTCGTGGACTACCTGTTCACCTGGCCGGTGCTGATCGCCTTCGTGGTCCTGCTGCAGGGCAAGGTCGGGCTGAACCTGCTCTGGGCGCCGCTGGCGATGGTCTGCCAGTTCGCCTTCCTGCTCGGGCTCACCATGCTGCTCGCCTCGGTCAACGTGCTGCTGCGCGACGTCGAGCGCATGATCCGTATCCTGAACCGGGTGCTCTTCTACGCCACGCCCATCATCTACCCGCTCATCCGGGTGCAGGAGGCACTCCCGGCCTGGGCGATGACGATCTACGAGCTCAACCCGCTCGTGGGCATCTTCCAGATGCACCACGCCGCCTGGTTCCCCGGTGAGGCGCCGGACACGGTGATGCTGTGCTCGACCCTCGGGTGGTCCGCTGCCATGCTCGTTATTGGATACTGGGTGTTCCGGCGTCTTGAGACGGCTGTTCTGAAGGAGTTGTAATGGCGGAGCCGGTCATCGAGGCCAAGGGGCTCGGCGTCAAGTTCGCGATGAATCGTCGCCGCAAGCGCAGCCTGCGCGAGATGTTCATCCACGGCAACAGGCGCGACCCCAACAAGGGCGGCGACTTCTGGGCGCTGCGCGACGTCTCCTTCGAGATCGCCAAGGGCGACTGCGTCGGCATCGTCGGCAAGAACGGCACCGGGAAGTCGACCCTCCTCAAGCTCATCGCCGGCGTGCTCATGCCGGATGAGGGGTCGGTGACGGTGCGCGGCAAGGTCGCTCCGCTGCTGGAGCTGCGGGCGGGCTTCTCCGACCAGCTCACCGGCCGCGAGAACGTCCACCTCGTGGGCTCCCTGCACGGCATGAGCCCGAAGACGCTGGACGAGAGATTCGACGAGATCGTCGAGTTCGCCGAGATCGGCAAGTTCATCGACACCCCGGTCCGGCACTACTCCAGCGGTATGAAGGTCCGCCTGGGCTTCGCGCTGATCTCACAGCTCGAGCACCCGATCATGCTGGTCGACGAGGTGCTCGCGGTGGGCGACAAGGCGTTCAAGCAGAAGTGCTACGCCAAGATCCAGGAGATGCTGGCCAACGACCGCACCATGGTGCTGGTCTCCCACAGCGAGGGCGACCTCAAGCGCTTCTGCAACCGAGGCCTCTACATCAAGCGGGGCGAGCTGGTCATGGACGCCGACATCAAGGGCGCCCTGGACGCCTACAACGCCGACACCAAGGCCGAGACCGAGGCCAAGAAGAAAGAGGCCGAGGCCAAGAAGAAGGCAGAAGGCGACGACAAGGCCGCCTGACGCCCTTCACCTGTCTGCCGGCCACCCTCGGCCACCGGGGGTCTTTCACCCTGGCCACCGGGGGTCGTGAACCTCAGCCGAAGGTGGGATCCGCGGTGACCGGGCGATGCTCTCGCGTGGCCGAAGGCCCGTAGACGGAAATCGCCCACCCGCGCGCCCTCCCTCCTTGGGCGGGCCTTACCAACCCCCTGGGGCCAAGGCCTCCTTCGATCTCCTTGGGGCGGGGTCGTGCGCGTCGATGCTTGCCAAGCGTCCCCGCCTGGGTCACGGTTACCGCAAGGACGGATCTGGGAGGGACGCGGCCGTGACCGAAACCGGTGTGCTCGCCGTCCGCGGCCCGCGACCGGTCCTCGGCCACATCGCTCGCTGGGCCGGGCTGCGGCCGCTCCCCGCCGCGCGGTTCGGCCAGATCGGCCTGCTCGTCGGTGTCCTGGCCGCGGTGTGGCTCACCGAGGACACGTTGCGCGGAGCCGTCATCGGCTCACTGCTGCTGGGCGCGGTGCTGTGTACCGACGCGATCGGCGCCGAGTCGCTGCGCGCGCACCGCGACGCGCTCGACGCCTGGCTCGCCGTTGTGCTGCGCCACCTGCGCGAGTACGCCGTCTACGGCGGACTGGCCCTGGGCGGCGCCCTGGCCGGTGTGCCGCACGCCTGGGCGTGGGCCGCGGGGGCGCTGGTCGCGCACGCGCTGCGCGCGTCGGTCGGCTCGGCCCGAGCGGCGCGGCCGGAGACCACCGGGCCGGATCTTCCCCCGCTCTTCGGCGGGATCGGCCCCGGCCGCGGCGAGCGCACGTCCGCGGACCGCTCCTTCACCACCGAGCTGCTCGGCGGAGCACCCGGGGACGCCCGGACCCTCGAACTGCCCGATGACGTGGCGGAAGGCGTCACCGTGTTCGGCGGCTCCGCGGCGACCGCCGAACCGTACGGGGACGAGGTGGAGGGCGTCAGGGTGCTGGGGCGGTGGGCGGACGGCGCCGGGCCGGACGCCGCGCCCTCCGGTGGCGCGGGGCCGGACGGGGAATCGGCGGAGCAGGACCCGGGGAGCGCCACCATCCGCATCCGCACCGCGCCCGATTCGCGCGGCGGCGGCCTGGACCCCATCAGCGTCGCCGACCTGGCACCGGGCGCCGAAACCGCCCGCTCCCGCGCGGCGGCAGCCGCCGACCGGTGCGAACAGCAGGGGACGGCCCCGCCGCCGGCGGCGGATCCTCAAGGAACAGGGGCGACCCGGGTCGCGGGGAGCTCCCGCAGGCCGGACCTGATCCGGCGGATCACCGCCTTCGCCCAGCCCGAGAGGTGCCTCGTGGTGGCCGCGACGGTAACGATTTGGGACGTTCGGGTGACCTTTATCGCACTGACTGTCGGTTGTGTCCTGGCGACGGTCGGCGATCTCAGCATCCAAGACGCTACGAGGTAGGACATGTCGCCATCTCCGTCGGCCGCACAAGAGGACCGCGTTGACCTGCGTTTTCTTCGCGACGACGGCCATGTGAGCATCGGGATCGGTCTTCTCGCGGCCGGTGCGCTGCCCCCGCTGCTCCCCACGTGTGCGGGCGCGATGGTAACGGCGGTGCTGCTGGCCGCGGGGCTCGGCGAACTCTCAGGCATTACCCTGTTCGCACCGGCCGCGGCGCTCCTGCTCTCCGGAGTGGCATCAGGGCATCCGCACGACGGGCGATTTGATTGGGTGGTCCCACCGGTCCTCCGCGCGACGGAGTACCTCTACCTACTCGCGCTCGGCTATGGTTCGGGCGTGCCAGACCCGCTGGTGTTCGTAGTCTTGACGGCGGTCGTCCTGCACCACTGCGACGCCGTGCACCGGACGCGCTGCGGCGCGCGGCCCCCCGCCCGGGTCATGCGGGCGAGGCTCGGCTGGGACGGGCGGATGCTGCTCATCGCCGCCGGCGGGGTGCTGGGATGGCTGCCGTTCGCCTACGGTCTGCTCGCGGGCTACCTGGTGGTGCTGCTCGTCTGGGAGACCGCGGCGAGCTGGCTGGCGACCCCCGTCCTGACGACGGCGGACGTGCCGCACAACGAATGAGGAGGAGGCGTCGACGCCTCCGGAACCTAAGGAGGAAGGCGCCTACATGCTCGGTATGGTTCTTGCCGCCGGAGCGGGTCGCCGGCTGCGCCCCTACACCGACACCCTGCCCAAGGCACTGGTGCCGGTCGACGGCGACACCACGATCATGGACATCTCGCTGCGCAACCTCGCCGCCGCGGGCCTCACCGACGTCGTGATCGTCGTGGGCTACTGCGCCGGCGCGGTCGAGGAGCGCAAGGAGGACCTCGAGAGCCGCCACGGCGTGAAACTGACCCTGGTCCACAACGACAAGGCCGAGGAGTGGAACAACGCCTACTCCCTGTGGACCGCTCGCGAGTACTTCTCCGAGGGCGTCCTCCTCGTCAACGGTGACACCGTTCATCCGGTGAGCGTGGAAGAGACGCTACTCGCCGCCCGGGGACCGGAACTCCTCCTCGCGGTGGACAACGTGAAAACTCTCGCCGACGAAGAGATGAAGGTGACCCTGGACGACTCCGGTCACATCGAGCGGATCACCAAGCTCATGGACCCGGCGGCCGCCGCGGGCGAGTACATCGGCGCGACCCTCATCGAGGGTTCGCTGGCCGACCGCCTCGCCGACGCCCTCAAGGCCACCTGGGAGCGCGATCCCCAGTTGTACTACGAGGACGGCTACCAGGAGCTCGTCAACCGGGGCGGCAAGGTCGCCGTGGCGCCGATCGGCAAGGTCGACTGGGTCGAGGTGGACAACCACGACGACCTGAGCCGCGCCAGGGAGATCGCATGCCGCTACTAGCCCGGATGGTCGCGTCCCCCATCGCGATCGACGTCCGGCGGGGGGCCATCACCGACCTCGGCACGGTGCTCGCCGACCGCCGGATCGCCAACGAGGGCCGGATCGCGGTCGCGGTCGGTCCGGGCCAGGGCGCCCAGATCGTCGCCGACCTGGACCTGCCCCACTGCGAGGTGTTCCGGGTCGACGGCGGCAGCGTCGACGTCGCCACCGAGCTCGGCAAGAAGCTGCGCTCGGGGGCTTATGAGGCCGTGGCCGGCATCGGCGGCGGCAAGACCATCGACGTCACCAAGTTCGCCGCGACCATGGCCGGAATCCCCATGGTCGCGGTGGCCACCAACCTCTCCCACGACGGCATCGCCTCGCCGGTCAGCTCGCTGGAGCACGAGAGCGGCAAGGGCTCCTACGGCGTGACGATGCCGACCGCGGTGGTCGTGGACGTCGACTACGTGCGGGCCGCCCCCCAGCGGCTGGTGCGCTCGGGCATCGGCGACGCGGTCAGCAACCTGTCGGCGATCGCCGACTGGGAACTGGCCGGCCGGGAGCAGGGTGAGCCGGTCGACGGCATGGCCGTCACCTTCGCCAGGGTCGCGGCCGAGGCGATCCTGCACCGCACCGACTCGGTCGACTCCCAGGAGTTCCTGACCGCGCTGGCCGAGGCGCTGGTGCTGTCGGGCATGGCGATGTCGGTGGCCGGCACCAGCCGTCCGGCCAGCGGCGCCTGCCACGAGATCCTGCACGCCATCGACCAGCTCCACCCGGGCACCAGCAACCACGGCGAGCTGGCCGGGCTCGGGGCGCTCTACGCCTCCTTCCTGCGCACCCGCCACCTCGGCGAGGGGGAGCGGCGGATGGCCGACATCCGCGCCTGCCTGCTCCGGCACGAGCTGCCCATCGTCCCCGCCGACGTCGGCCTGGACGAGGAGCGGTTCGCCCGCGCGGTGGCACACGCCCCCTCCACCCGCCCCGGGCGCTAC
The DNA here is from genome assembly GCF_013408795.1 of Spinactinospora alkalitolerans. Classification (NCBI taxonomy): domain Bacteria; kingdom Bacillati; phylum Actinomycetota; class Actinomycetes; order Streptosporangiales; family Nocardiopsidaceae; genus Spinactinospora; species Spinactinospora alkalitolerans. The sequence continues at coordinate 5,339,421 of NZ_JACCCC010000001.1, read as the reverse complement.
ACCGTCCTGGAGCACCTCGACCTGTCGGACGACGAGATTCGGCGGAGCGTCGGTGAATATGTCCAAGCCGTCGGTCGCTGAGGTCCGCGCCGGCGGCCAGCCGGAGGGCATCAAGGAGCGCCGCAACGAGGAGCACTGGGCGGGCCGGCTCTACATGCGCGACGTCTCGCCGTACGTGAGCACGGTGTTCGTCCGCATGGGCGTGCCGCCGAACCCCATCACCTACCTGATGATGGCGTTCGGCGTGCTCGCCGGGGTGGTGCTGGCGTTCGGCGGCCTGTGGTCGGCGGTGCTCGCCGCCGTCCTGGTGCAGGTCTACCTACTGCTGGACTGCTCCGACGGCGAGGTCGCGCGGTTCACCGGCCGCACCAGCGTCGCCGGGATCTACCTCGACCGCATCGGCCACTACCTCGCCGAGATCGCCCTGCTCATCGGGTTGGGGATCCGGGCCCAGGGCGGCTTCGAGGCGGGCGGCTGGGTCATCGCGGGCATGGCCGCCGCGCTCGGTGCGGCGCTGATCAAGGTCGAGACCGACAACGTCGTGGTGGCGCGGGCCAAGGCCGGTCTCGGCGAGCACGTCTCCGAGGCCGCCATGCAGCCGCGTTCGGCCGGGTTGGGCCTGGCCCGCAAGGCGGCGTCGGCGCTGCGCTTCCACCGCCTGATCCAGGCGGTGGAGCTGTCCCTGGTGGTGGTCGTCATCGCGATCGTGGACGCGGTCCGCGGCGACCTGCTGGCCACCCAGGTGCTCACCGCGGCCTGCGTCGCGGTCGCCGCGCTGCAGACCGTGCTGCACCTGGTGAGCGTGCTGGCCTCGCGCAGGCTGCACTGAGGGGGCGGTCCCGCGGTCGCGCGGGGCCGGTTTCTCACCACGTGTGACCGAATCCAAACACCCCTTTATCCCTTCGTTAGCCATTTCGTGGAATGGTTAACCTCCGTTAGCCCCGTAGCCACGTTGACGAACGGTTGCCATGACCACTCCTGTTTCCTCGCAGGCCGCTCCGGAGGCCGCCGGGCCGCCCGCCGATGGTGTGTCACCGCACCCCGCAGACCCCGCCGAGGGGCTACGCTCCGGTACAGACGACCGGGGCGAGAACCGCATGGGGCGTGGAGGTGCACAGCGGATGAAGGTCTCCTGTGTGCTTCTGACCATGGGCAACCGGCCCGCGGAGCTGCGGCGCGCGATCAACAGCGTGTTCGAGCAGGAGGGCGTCGACGTCGAGGTCGTCGTCGTGGGCAACGGCGCCGACCTGCCCGAGCTGCCCGAGGGCGTGGCCACGCTGCGGCTGCCGGACAACGTCGGCATCCCCGAGGGCCGCAACCACGGCGTCAAGGTCTGCGCCGGCGACATCATCCTGTTCCTCGACGACGACGGCTGGTACCGCTCGCGCGACCTGGTCCGCCACGTCCACGACCGGTTCGCCGCCGACCCGGAGCTCGGCGCCGTCTCGTTCCGGGTGGCCGACCCCGACGGCGGGCCCGACCAGCGCCGCCACGTGCCGCGGCTGCGCGCCGGCGACCCGCAGCGCTCCAGCAGGGTCACCACCTTCCTCGGCGGCGCGTGCGCGATCCGACGCACGGCGTTCGAGCAGGGCGGCGGGCTGCCGGGCGGCTTCTTCTACGCGCACGAGGAGACCGACCTCGCCTGGCGGATCCTCGACGCCGGCTTCCACATCGACTACGACGCCGAGGCGGTCATGTACCACCCGGCGGTCGCGCCCACCCGGCACGCGGACTTCTACCGGCTCAACGCGCGCAACCGCGTCTGGCTGGCCCGCCGCAACCTGCCATGGCCGCTGGCGGTCGCCTACCTCGGCACCTGGGTCGCCATCACGCTGCTGCGCGAGCGCTCCCGCCCGGCGCTGCGCGCCTGGTTCGCCGGGTTCAAGGAGGGATGGAAGGAGGCGGCCGGCCCCAGGACCCCGATCACGTGGTCCACCGCCTGGCGCATGACCAGGATGGGCCGCCCCCCGATCATCTGAGCGAGAGGGCCTTTCGAGGGCCTTTCGAGGGCTTTTCGGAGCGACCTCGTCCTGTGCCTGTTTATGGCGGTTCTCTCGCCGATCTTGTGGGGTCTAAAAACGTTGCGATAACCCCAACAAGGTCAAGATCGCCGGAGGAGGGCCCGGGGTACAGGGCCGCACAGCAGACCTGAGCCGCACATTCACCGAAAGCCGAGGCCACGCGACTTCCGCACACCTCGGTAGGGGCATCCGAAAGCCTTCGTCAAACACTCCCTAGAGCACCTGGATGCCCTCGCGGGTGACCGGGGTGGTGGTACGCCGGTCGGCGGGGACCGAGGGGTCGAGCCGCCGCAGCACGCCCCGGGTGTCCAGCAGCAGCCGGGCGCGGTCGGTGAGCAGCTCCGCGCGGTACTCCTTGTGGTCGGTCAGCAGGATCGTCAGGTCGGCCTCCGCCATGGCCCGCTCCAGGTCGGTGGCCCGGGGCACCGAAGTGCCGTTGAGCGACCACTCCTCGACGTGCGGGTCGTGGTAGCTCAGCGTCGCCCCCTTCGCCGCGAGCTTGCGGGCCACCGGCCGGGCCGGCGACTCGCGCTGGTCGGCGATGTCGGCCTTGTAGGTGACGCCGAGCAGCAGCACGTTGGACCGGGACAGTGCCAGACCGGCGTCGTTGAGCAGCTCCTGCGCCCGTAGCAGGACGTAGGAGGGCATCCGCGCGTTGATCTCCTGGGCCAGCTCCACGAACCGGAAGGGATAGCCCAGGGTCTTGACCTTGTAGGACAGGTAGTTGGGGTCGATCGGGATGCAGTGCCCGCCGACGCCGGGGCCGGGGTGGAACGCCTGGAACCCGAACGGCTTGGTCGCGGCGCAGGCGATCGCGTCCCACAGGTCGACGCCGAGCTCCTGGCAGAAGATCGCCATCTCGTTGACCAGCGCGATGTTGACGTGCCGGTAGGTGTTCTCCAGCAGCTTGGCCATCTCGGCCTCGCGGGTGCCGCGGGCCCGGACCACGGTCTGCACGAACTTGCCGTAGAACGCCGCTGCGAGTTCGCCGCAGCGCTCGGTCAGGCCGCCGACCACCTTCGGGGTGTTGGCCACGCCGAAGGACGGGTTGCCCGGGTCGATGCGTTCGGGCGAGAACGCCAGGTGGAAGTCGGCGCCGGCGACCAGCCCGGACTCCTCCAGGATCGGCCGCACGATCTCCTCGGTGGTGCCGGGGTAGGTCGTGGACTCCAGGACGACCAGTGTGCCCGGGCGCAGGTGGGCCGCGATCGACTTGGCCGCTGCGGTGACCGCGCCCAGGTCGGGGCCGCCCTCCTCGGACAGAGGGGTGGGGACGCAGATCACGATCGTCTGGGCGCCGCCCAGCACGGCGGGATCCGTGCTGGCCTGGAAGCCCGCTGCCAGCATGTCGGCGATGTCGGAGGCGGAGAGGTCGTCGATGTGCGATGTTGCGGCGGTCAGTCCTTCGACCACCTTCGGGCTGACGTCCAGCCCGGTGACCTTGAGACCGACCCGGCTCGCCTCGTGCGCCAGCGGAAGGCCGACGTAACCGAGGCCGATGACGGCCAGGTCGGAAGTTGATACGGCGGCGTCCACAGATGATCCCCCTCGCATGATCTTTACAGTGCGGGAACGTAAGGACGGCATGCGGTGACTAGACGTCCGAGATTAGTTGCGCGTTGACCGTTGTCGCAGGAAGTGGCCTGGTTCGGACAGTCTCAGCGGTACCGGTCCGTAGGGTTCGACCCGGCGCTATGCGGGCTTCCGCGGGCGCCGCGCGGCCGGACGCGGTGGCGACCGGCCGCGGACGCGGCCCCCGACCGTTCACCGCACCGTGGCGCGACGTTCTCCGCCCCGGGGTTACGCTGGCGGCGTCCCGCTGGTCGAGCGCCCCCACCGCGGACGGCACCGCAGGCGGGCAGCGTCCGCCGAGGTCCCGCCGCTGCGCGGCGGCCACGCGGGCGAGCGCACCGAATGGAGGGATGGCACTCTTCCCGAGCGGGGACGCCCGGGTTTCCTGCCGAGAGACCATGACGAAACGGCGTGAGCAGAGCCAGACCGAAAAGCTGCGGAAGGCGCTCTCCGAACGGGAGGCCCAGCTCCAGGAGGCGCAGGCCCGCCTGGCCGCGCTGGAGGGCTCGACGTCGCTCCAGGTGGGCCGGGCGCTGACCTCGGCGGCGAAGCGCCCGGGGCGCGGACTCGTGCGGCTGCCGCGCGACCTGTACCGGCTGTGGCGCGGCGACGATCCCGCCGGCCAGGCGGGGGCGCGGCGCCGCCGCACCGCCGAGCCGGTCCGCTCCTACGACGCCGAGCGCCAGGAGGCGCGGCTGCTCGCCGGTACGGCGGGACCGCAGGACGACCGGCTCGTCGTCGCCGGTGTCCTCTCGCCCGAGGCGCGCGCCGCGATCGACCCGTACGTGCGGGTGGTCCCGTTGCGCCCGCACGACGCCCAGGTGGTGTTCGACTCCATCGGCATCGACGCGGTGCTGGTGTCGGCCTCGGCCGCGGCCCCGGGCACGCCGTGGGCGCACACCGGTGATCCCGCGGCACTCGACCGCACCCGCGCACTGCGCTGGATCGTGGAGTCCGCCGCATCCAGGGGCATCCCGTCGGTCCTGGTCCGCGACGCCCCCGCGCCGCCGGGGCTCGCCAGGATCGGGTTCGACGCCGTGCACGACGGCGGCCTCGGCGTTCCGCTGCACCGCTTCAACCCGGTCGCCGTGGAACCCGATCGCGCTCCCGCGCCGGTGCACGTCTCCGCCGCGACTCCGGCCCGGGGCGCCGCGGCGCCGCTGCTCGCGGCGCTCGCGGAGGACGGCCTGCGGGGCGGCGCGCCGCGCTGGAGCGACCTGCCGGACGTGCTGCGCGCCGGCAGCGGCGTCGTCGTCACGGATCCGGCCCTGGCCGACCGGGCGCTGGCCTGCGGGACCCGCGCGCTGCTGCTGGGCTCCCACCCCGAACCCGAACGCGTCGGCAGCGCGCTGCGCACCGTCCCCGCCGACCCCGACGCCCGGCACGCGGCGGCGCGCGAACTCGCCGATGTGCGCTCCGCCGGGGCGCTCACCCCCGAGGAGCTGCGGTCGGTGCTGCGCCTGATCTTCCTGCGCCTGGCCACTCCGGTCCGCCTCGCCGAGATCCTCGGCGGCGTCCGGCTCGCACCCGGCTCGGGCGGGGCCTCGCTGCCCCTGAAGGGGCGCCGCGTCGCGCTGCTGGCGCTCCCGGTCGACGACACCTCGTCGCTGGCGCTCGCCGACGACGTGCTCAACCAGATGCACCCGCCGGCCGAGGTCGTGGTCCCGAAGGGGTCGGCGCGCTTCGCCGGCGTGGAGCGGCTCCGCTCGCACGGCCTGCCGCTGCGCACGACGGCGAACGTCGAGCCGGCGGTCGACCCCCGGCCGCGGGACTGGGCGCGGATGGCCGAGGTCGCCGGATCCGGGTGGGCCGCGCTGTGGCGGGAGCCCCGCGGCGCCGCCTTCCTCGCCGACACCGTGTGCGCCGCCGAATGCTCCGGAGCCGACGCCGTCGGCCCGGCGATCGCCTCGTGGGCCGCGGCCCACGGCGCGGCCGACGCGGTCGACTGGGCGGGGGCCGACCAGGACTACGTGTTCGTCAGCGCGATCCAGCCGGATCTGGCCCGCCGCGACCTGCTGGTGCGGGCCCTGCACCCCGGGGTGTGGAACCGCCGCGGCGCCCGGCTGCTCGCACTCAACCCCGTGCACACCGCCGATCCGGTCGGTCACTGAGGTCCGCGGAGACCGTGCGGCACGTCCGGAGGGGGCGGTCCGGTCCGGCGGCCGGGGCCGGGCGCAACCGGCGCGGGACTCGATGGGGGGCACACTGGGAGCCGGGGCGCGTCGGTGGCCCCGCACGGCGGATCGGTTCCGAAGGGAAGCACGTGAGCATTCGCGCACTCGTCTACGGCGACGTCGACCTCAACACCGTTGACGGGTCGGCGGTCTGGGCGCAGTCGATGACCCGATGCCTGGCCGCCGCAGGGTGCGAGGTCACCCTGCTGCTCAAGACCCGGGTCGGGAACGAGCGGCTGACCGCCCCGCTCGACGGCGCGCCCGGCGTCACGCTGCGGCGCCCCTACGAGGAGTCCCTGCTCGACGACCTCGGCCCGCGCGGGCTCACTCCGGAGCAGGCCGTCGCCCTGATCACCCGCCTCGACTCCGAGCGGCGGTTCGACCTCGTCGTGCTGCGCGGCCGCCGCACGGCGGCGGTCGCCGCCCACACCGATGCGCTGGCCGGTCGGCTGTGGACCTGCGTCACCGACGTGCCGCAGACGGCGACCGGCCTCACCTCCGCCGTCGTCTCCGAGCTCACCGACATCGCGGTCGCCTCGCGCCTCCTGCTCTGCCCGACCGAGGAGCTGCGCGGCTTCCTGGAGTCCTCGGTCCCGGCCGCGTGCGGCAAGAGCGTGCTGTTCCCCCCGGTCGTCGTGCCGCCGCCGGAGGGGGCGGTCGGCCCCGGCACGCCGCGCACGCCGCTCAGGATCGTCTACACCGGCGGCTTCGCGCCCCGGTGGAACACGCTGGAGATGACCGGGCTGCCGGCCGCCCTGGGCCGGCGCGGGGTGCCGGCCGAGCTGCACGTGATCGGCGACGGAATCCACCGCGACCCGGCGGAATGGGCCAAGCGGATGGGGCGGGCGCTGGAGGACACGCCCGATCTCGTCCGGCACGGCGGGCGCCCGCACGAGGAGGCGCTGCGGCTGGCGGCCCAGTGCGACGTCGGACTGTCGTGGCGCGCCCCCGAGGCCGACACCGACCTGGAACTGGCGGCCAAGGTGCCGGAGTTCGGCGCCCTCGGCCTGCCGGTGGTGCTCAACCGCACCCCGATGCACGAGGAGCTGCTCGGCCCGGACTACCCGCTCTACGCCGGCGAGGACCTCGACTCGGTCGCCGACGCGCTCGTGCTCGCCACCGACCCGCAGACCTACCGGTCGGCCGCGCAGCGCTGCGCCGATGCATCCGGCCGCTTCACGCTGGAGCGCGCGGTCGAGCGGCTACGCGGACACCTGCGGCTCGCCCTGCCGCCCGCGCCCGGGGGAGTCGCCCCGGAACGCCCGCTCAAGGTGGTCATCGCAGGGCACGACCTGACGTTCTTCACCGGCCTGGCCGAGCACCTCATGGCACTGCCCGGCCTGGAGGTGCGCCTGGACGAATGGGAGGCGCTGCACACCCACGACCAGTACCGCAGCAGGGAACTCGCGGCCTGGGCCGATGTGGTCGTCTGCGAGTGGTGCGGCCCCAACGCGCTGTTCTACGCGCGGCACAAGCGGGCCGGGCAGCGGCTGCTGGTGCGCCTGCACCGGTTCGAGCTGCACACGGAGTGGCCGCGCAAGCTCGACATCGAGAAGGTCGACGCGATCGTCTGCACCAGCCCCTACTACGCCGACCTCACCAGGGAGCGCGCGGGCTGGCCCGCGGACAGGGTGGCCGTGCTGCCCAACTGGGTCGACGTCGACCAGTTGGACCGGCCGAAGCTGCCGGGCGCGCAGCACACGCTTGGGATGATCGGCATCGCGCCCTCGCGCAAGCGGATCGACCGGGGCCTGGACGTGCTCGCCGAGCTGCGCCGGCGCGATCCGCGCTACACCCTCGCCGTCAAGACCAAGCAGCCGTGGGACTACTGGTGGGTCTGGAACCGCCCGGAGGAGCGGGAGTACTACGAGCGCGCCTACCGCCGGATCCAGCGCTCCGAGCTGCTCGCGGACGGCGTGGTGTTCGACCCGTACGGGCCGGACGTGGCGGTGTGGCTGCGCCGCGTCGGCTTCGTGCTCTCCACCAGCGACGACGAGAGCTTCCACCTGGCCCCGGCCGAGTGCGCCGCGTCCGGCGGGATCCCGGCCGTGCTGGCCTGGCCGGGGGCCGACACGATCTACTCGCGCCGCTGGATCCACGAGGACACCGGGGCGATGGCCGACGCGATCCACTCCATCGTGACCGAGGGGCGCTTCGACGCCGTGCGCGCGGCGGCCCGGGACGAGATCGCCGCGAAATACTCGCTGCGCCGGGTCCGGGGACTGTGGACCGACCTGATCATCAGCGGCGGGTTCCCCGAACCGGTGCGCCCGGACGGCACCGTGCCCGCCATACGGTAGGCCCGGCGCGCCGGGCCCACCGTATGGCGGGCCTCCGGTTCGGCGCGCGCCGCCGTGCGGGGGCCGAGCGCCAGAAAAAGGCCCCGTGCCGGCGGACGGCCGCAGTGGGCTCGTCCCGGCACGGGGCCTCGCCGCTCACTCAAGGCGACGGGACGCCGCTCATTCGCAGGCGTTCGTCTCGGCCGCCTCGGCGGTCGTGCCCTCGACCGAGTCGGGGATGCCGCCGCCCCCTGCGCCCTTCAGCCCGTCCCAGTCGCCGGAGAGGACCAGCTGGACGGTGGTGCCGAGGGCGGGGTTCTCCTCGGTGGTGGCGTTGACGAGCTCGGCGGCGACGGCCTCGGCGTGCTCCTTCTGCCCGGAGCCGTAGTAGACCGTGGTCGCCTCCGGCACCGCGCCCTGCGGGTTGCCGGTGCCGGTGACCTGGAAACCCTTGTCTCCGAGCCCGGCGCCCGCCTCACCGGCCAGACCGGAGACGGTGGTGCCGTTGATCACCTCGACGGCGACCTCCTCCGGGGCGACGGAGGGCTCCTCGGCCTCCTCCTCGGAACCGCCGCCCTCCTGCTCCTCCTCGTCATCGGAGAGGTCGACGTCGTTGGCCACCGCCTGGAACAGCTCCGAGGCGTCGGGCTGGGTCCAGGCGATCCGGTTCGGGTCCTGGGGGGCCGCCCCGTTGGGGACGGTGATGAACTGGACCTTGCTCATGTCGACCTCGCGCATGGCGATGGCGATGTCGGCCATGGAGTCGACGGTGAACTCGTCGTCGGTGGTGATGGAGTCGGTGACCGAGCCGAGGAAGTCGTAGAGGTTCGTGGGGCTGGCCAGGACCTCGCTGCTCATGACCTTGCGCAGCATGGCGCCCATGAACTCCTGCTGGCGTTCGATCCGGCCGAGGTCGCTGCCGTCGCCCTGGGCGTAGCGCGAGCGCACGAAGGCCAGCGACTGCTCGCCGTCCAGCGTCTGCTCGCCGGCCTCGAGGTCGAGCTTGGCCTTCTTGTCCTCGAGCGGCTCGGGGATGCACATCTCGACGCCGCCCAGGGAGTCGACCATGCCCTTGAAACCGCCGAAGTCGACGCTGACGAAGTGGTCGATGTGGATGTCGGTGAGCTGCTCGACGGTCTTCCACAGGCACTGCACGCCGCCGAGGCTCATCGACTCGCCGATCATGCCGCTGTGCGCGCTCATGCCCGGCTTGTCCTCGGTCGGGGAGCAGGAGGGCATGTCCACCAGGGAGTCGCGGGGCAGGTTGATCAGCGTCGCGCCGTCCTGGTCGGGGGAGATGTGCGCGATCACCAGGGTATCGGGGCGCTCGCTCTCGGCCTCGCCGTACTCGGCGTTCTCGCCGGCGCGCGAATCCGAACCGACGACCAAGATGTTCACCGCGCCCTCGACCTTGCTCGGCCGGTCGCCGAAGGCATCGGTGTCGATGCTCTCCTGGCTGATGTTGCCGTAGATGTCGTAGTAGGCGCCGTAGGCCGTCAGGCTGCTGCAGATCACCAGGGCGGTGGCGATGACGGCCACCCAGCCGCCGGCGGTCAGCTTCTTGCGCGCGGAGCGCGCCGGGGCGGCTCTACGGGAGGAGGAGCGGTTTCTGGGCATCGCGCACCAAAAGGTAGGTATCAGGTCAACGGCTTGATGGTGCCCGAAATGGGAGGGGGCTCGGGCCGAGCGTCGGCGATCGCCGTGACACGCTCCATATCAATCCGCGCTTGCAGGTTAGTCGAATCGGCACCGGACGTCAGCACCAGGGCCGAGGCGCTGTGAACCGCGGCCAGGAAGCGTGAGAGGTCGTGTCCCAGAGCCGTGAGGGGATCCGACGTGGAAGCGATGATAGCCACCCGATCGGCGGATGTCAGCTTCCATTCGGTTGCCTTTTCGCGGGCGGCGGCCACCAGATCGGAACCGGTGTACCGGTGCCCGCTGCCGCTGTCCAGCGCGACCGCCGCGGGCCGCACCGGGGCCGCGGGCGCGAACCGGTCGCCGAAGCCGCGGACCTCCACGGCGTAGTCCATCGCCGCGGGCGGGCAGTCCTGGAGGGGGGCGCCGAGCGGGTGCAGCGAGGCGCCGACGACCTCGCGGGCGCCGGGGGCGTCCAGCGCGGCGTCGAGGCGGGCCGCGTCGGCGACGACGATGTCGCCTTCGGGCACCCCGCCGCCCTGCTCCCCGTCCGCGGCGACGACCGCCGTCGTGCCGGTCGAGAAGCAGGCCGTCAGCCACACCAGGCTCTGCCAGTGGACCGGGAGCGCGAGCGCCACCCGCTCCCCGGGCTCCGCGCCGAGCCCGTCCACGAGCAGATTGGCGGTCTTGGCCACCCAGTTGTCGAACGTGGCGTGGGACAGTTCCACGCGCCCGCCGGTCGCCTCGTCATAGGCGGTGACGAACGGGCGGGCCGGATCCACGGCCACGGCGCGACGCCACAGGTCCACGGGTGTCTCCGCTGCTTCCGCTGACACGGCGCCCCTTCGTCGACGGTGATCACAACCGCGCACATGCTACTCGCCACCGGATCCGTCCACCGACGCCTCCGCCGAACCGGGCCGGCGGCACCGGGCCGCGGTCCCTTCCGCGTCACCGGTACCGGTCGGCAACTGGCATCGTGGCACCATGCGAATGACCCCCGCCCGCCTGTTCGCGCGCGTCACCGTCGTTCCGGCCGTCGCGTTCTCGGCCTGGCTGCTGGTGGCGTTCCCGCTCCTGCTCCTCGGGCACTTCACCCCGGTGACCGGGGTGGTCCTCGGGGTGCCGGCCGTTGTCGCGGCCGTCGCCGTCGTGCCGAGATGGGTGCCCGATCCGGCCGAGGACGACATCCCGTGGTGGCCGGTCATCGCGGTCGGGGTCATCGTGCTCGCTTTCGCCGCCGTGCAGCTCGCCTACCACTCCGAACAACTGGTGATCCGCAGGGACGCCGCCTCCTACGCCCAGTACACCGTGTGGATCGCGCAGAACGGGTACCTGCCCATCCCGCAGCAGCGCGAGCTGATCGCCGGCGACGACCCGGCCCTGGCCTACAACAGCCTCGCCTACTACCAGGTGGGCGATCAGGTCTGGCCGCAGTTCCTCGCCGGTACGCCGCTGCTGCTGTCGGTCGGCTACTGGATCGGCGGGCTCGACGGCATGGTCGTCCTCCCCCCGCTCATCGGCGCCCTGGGCGTGCTCACGTTCGCCGGCCTGGCCGCCAGGCTGATCGGGGCGCGCTGGGCGCCCCTCGCCGCGCTGACGCTCGCCGTCTGCCTGCCCGAGCAGTGGATCAGCCGCTCCACCTACAGCGAGCCCGCGACGCAGGTGCTGCTCCTCGGCGCGCTCGCGCTCGCCCACGACGGCCTCACCCGCCGCACGGCCCTGCGCGACCGCTGGGGGGCGCCGCACGCGCTCGCCCTGGCCGCGGGGCTCGCATTCGGCCTGAGCCTGGCCGTGCGCATCGACGTGCTGCGCGACGTCCTCCCGGTCGTCGGCTTCCTCGGCCTGCTGCTGCTCGCCCGGCGCGGCCAGGCCGTCCCCATGCTCATCGGTCTCGCCGTCGGCCTCGGCTACGGGTTCACCGCCGGGTTCGTGCTGTCGCGGCCCTACCTGGAGTACCTGTCGGCCTCACTGGACCCGCTGCTGGCCGTCGCCGCGGTCGTCGTCGTGCTCACCGCCGCCGCGACGGCGCTGCTGTGGCGGCGCGGCGTCCCCCGGACGGACCGGCCCGCCTGGCTGCCAACGGCCACCGCCGCCCTGGCGGTGCTGGTCATGGCCGGTTTCGCCGTGCGCCCGCTCGTCCACGTCCAGCGCGGTCACGGCGACGAGGCCACCGCCCACTACATCGGGCAGGTGCAGGAGGTCGAGGGGCTGCCCTTCGACCCCGACCGCACCTACGAGGAGATGAGCCTGTACTGGGTCGGCTGGTACGTGGGCCTGGCCGCGGTGCTGCTCGCGACCGCGGGGGTCGCGCTGCTGCTGCGCCGGGTCATGCGCCGGCAGGAGCCGCGCTGGGTGCTGCCGCTCATGGTGCTGATCTGGACCGTCACCACCACGCTGATCCGCCCCGCGATCACCCCCGACCACCCGTGGGCCAGCCGCCGGCTCATCGTGCTGGTGATCCCCGCGTTCATCCTGCTCGCGGTCTGGTTCCTGGCCTGGGCCATCCGGTGGATCCGGGCCCACCCGGCGCGGCCGCCCGCGTGGCTGCCCGCCTCCGTCGCGGCCCTGGGCGCGGCCGCGCTGCTGATCCCCACCGGGATCACCGCGAGCGGCATCATGACCTACCGCATGGACGTCGGATCGGTGGCGGGCACCCGCGCACTGTGCGCGCAGATCCCCGACGACGGCAGCGTCGTCATCGTCGACGCCGGCACGGCCAGCATGTTCGAACAGCTCATCCGGGGCAACTGCGGGGTGCCGACCGCGCACGTCAACGCCCCCGACCAGGTCTCGGTCCAACGCGTGGTGGGCGAGATCGAACAACGGGGCCGCCGGGCCGTGCTCGTCGGGTCCTCCCCCGACCAGCTCCTGCCCTACCTGCCCAATGGGACCCGGGTCTCCCACCCGTTCGACGTGCACACCGATCAGGACCCCAGCACCCTGATGGAGCCGCCGTCCGGGGCGTGGCGGTTCAACGCCGACGTCTGGCTGGCCGTCGTGCCGTGACCCCGTCCGCGCCCGCTCCCGATCGCCCCGCCCGGGGGCTCGCGCGCGCGGCCCGGGCTCTTCTCGCTATCCTTGGCCCACCGTGAGCGACATGTCCCCTTTCCCCGAACACGACGGCGACGGCACCGGCACGCCCTACGTCACGATCGTGCTGCCCTGCTACAACGAGCAGGACCACGTCATCAAGGAGGTCGAGCGGATCTGCGCGGCGATGGACGCCTGCGACTACCGCTACGAGCTCCTGGCCATCGACGACGCCTCCACCGACGACACACTGGCCCGGCTGCGTGAGGCCGAACCGGCGTTCCCGAGCCTGCGCGTCATCACGTTCGGGCACAACGGGGGCTCCGGCACCGTCCGCAGGATCGGCACGCAGCGCGCCCGCGGCGAGATCGTGGTGTGGACCGACGCCGACATGACCTATCCCAACGAGCGCATCCCCGAACTCGTCGCCATCCTGGAGCGCGATCCCGACGTGGCCCAGGTCGTGGGCGCCCGCAGCCAGGAGATGGGCACCCACAGGTTCCTGCGCGTCCCCACCAAGTGGCTGATCCGCAAGATCGCCGAGTGGCTCACCAACACCAGGATCCCCGACCTCAACTCCGGCCTGCGCGCGTTCCGCCGCGAGGTCTCGCTGCCCTACCTGCGGCTGCTCCCGCCCGGGTTCTCCTGCGTCACCACGATCACCCTGGCGTTCCTGTCCAACCAGCACCGCGTGCACTACGAGCCGATCGTCTACTCCAAGCGGTCCGGCGACTCCAAGTTCCACTTCGTGCGCGACGCCTACCGCTACATCCTCCAGGTGCTGCGGATGGTGATGTACTTCAATCCGCTGAAGGTGCTGATGCCCGTCGCGCTGTGGCTGCTCGGCATCGGCGTGCTGAAGGGCGTCTACGACGTCGTCAGCGACCCGGTCTACATCCGGAACAACACGATCATGCTGGTCATGACGGGGCTGATGATCGCGTCGATGGCGCTGCTGGCCGACCTGATCGTGCGCTCGCGCAACGGGAGCTAGCGGGAGGAGCATGCGGATCGCGCTGGTCGGGCCGGCCCACCCCTACAAGGGCGGCGGCGCCCGGCACACCACGGAGCTCGCGCACCGGCTCGCCGCCGCAGGGCACGACACCGTCATCGAGTCCTGGCGCGCCCAGTACCCCGCGCTGCTCTACCCGGGCGAGCAGCGCATCGACGCGCCCGAGGGCGAGCCCTACCCGCGCACCCGGCACGAGCTCGCCTGGTACCGGCCGGACGGGTGGTGGCGGACCGGGCGGCGGTTGGGCCGCTGGGCCGACCTCGTCGTGCTCACCCTGTTCACCCCGCTGCAGGTGCCGCCGTATCTGGGACTGCTCGGCGGCGCGGGCCGCAGGGCCGCCGCGGTCGCGTTGTGCCACAACGTGCTGCCGCACGAGCGCGGCGCGCTCGACGCAGCCCTCGTGCGCGCGCTGCTGGGCCGGGTCGGCGCGGTGCTGACCCACTCGCCGGAGCAGGCGGAGCTCGCCCGGTCGCTCACCGGCTCCGCCGTGCGGACGGCGGAGCTGCCGCCGCACCTCCCCGCGATCCGCGCCCGGCCGGCCCCCGATCGGGAGTCGGTGCACCGGCGGCTGCTCTTCTTCGGCATCGTGCGCCCCTACAAGGGGGTGGACGTGCTGCTGCGCGCGCTCGCCTCCGGCCCGCCGGGGGTGTCGCTGACCGTCGCGGGCGAGTTCTGGGGCGGTTCGGACGAGTTGCGCGGGCTCGCGGCCGACCTCGGAATCACCGACCGGGTGGAGCTGCGCGAGGGGTACGTGCCGGCCGGCGAGCTCGACGGCCTGTTCGCCGCGGCCGACGCCCTCGTGCTGCCCTACCGGAACGCGACCGCGTCGCAGAACGTCTGGCTCGCCCACGAGCACGGGCGCCCGGTGATCGCCACGCGCGCCGGCACCCTGCCCGACCACGTGCGCGAGGGCGTCGACGGCCTGCTGTGCGAACCGGGTGACGCCGACGACCTGGCCCGGACCCTGCGTGCGTTCTACGCGCCGGGCGAGGCGCTGCGGCTGCGCGCCGGCGTGCGCCCGGTCGACCCGGAGCCGTACTGGACGAGGTACCTGGAGGCCCTGACCGCGGAGGTCTAACCCGTCATCGCCGGGCCGCGGCGGCCTCCGGGGAGGAGGAGGGAGGCTCCGGCCCACAGCAGGTCGGCCGCCGTCATCACCAGCCGGGACAGCGCGGCCACCACCAGTGCCGGACCCGGGTCCAGCACCGGGGCCAGGCCCACCACGAGCACCACTTCGCGCACGCCCAGCCCGGCGGGCGCCAGGACGACGACGACCCCCAGCGTCCACGCCAGCGCATAGGCCCCGGCCGCGACCGGCAGGGCCGCGGCGCCGTCGCCGCCCACCCCGGCCACGAGCAGCCAGACGTGCGCGGTCAGCGGGATCCAGGCCGCCGCCGACCAGCCCACCGCCGCGGCCATGCCGCGCCCGCTCACCCGCTCCAGTTCCTCGTCGGGTACGGCCCTGGACCGGCGGGCCAGCCGCAGCGCAGCGTGGACCAGCCACGTCACCACGCGCGGATGCAGCGCGGCGAGCAGGACCGGTGCGCACGCCAGCACCCACCACCAGCGGCGGGCCGCCTCCTCGGCGGCGAACGGCAGGGTCGCCGCGGCCACGGCGAGGTTGACCGTCAGCGTCACCACGACGGCCAGCACGGTCGCGGTGATCCCGCGCTGCCGTGCCACCTCGCGGTCCCTGGCCAGCTCGACCTGTGCGACGAACGCCCACACCGACCCCGGGAGGTACTTGCCGAGCTGGCCCACGAACATGATCCGCGCCGCGGTCCCCGCGGGCAGCGGCGAGCCGAGGTCGGCCAGGATCGCCCGCCACGCCAGCATCTGCGCGCCCAGCCCGGCCAGAGCCGCGCCCGCCGAGCCCGCGACCGCCCACGGCGACAGCGCGGCCAGCGCCTCGCTCGCCTCGTCCCAGCGGTCGTGCAGCGCGTAGCCGGCGCAGGCCAGGACCACCAGGACGATCGCGGTGCGCACCCAGGGGTTGGCGCGGAGACGGCTCAGCACGTGGCCAGGGTAGTGCGCGCCGATGCGGCCCGATGCGGCCACGGCACACGGCCGACGCAGACCTCAGTAAGGTGATCTGCGTGCGCATGCCTGATGTCATCGCCTTCGCCGGCCACCAGATCCACGTGTGCCGTTACCGCGAGGCCGGAACCCTGCTCCGCTGGCTCGGCCGTGACCTGCGGGAGCAGGTCGTCCTCGACGTCGCCGGGGGCGACGGCTACTGGGCGGCCCAGGCCCGGCGGCGCGGCGCTCGGGCGGTCTCCGTCGACCTGGCCCGGCGCAAGATGCTGCGGGGCAGGCTGCTCAGGCACGCTCCCGCGCTGGTCGAGGGCGACGCCCTGCGACTGCCGATGCTGGACGGGACGGTCGACAAGGTCATGTCGATCTGCGCGATCGAGCACTTCGACGACGGCCCGGCCGCGCTGCGCGAGATGGCCCGCGTGCTCAGACCGGGCGGGGAGCTCGTCATGTCGGCGGACTGCCTGTCCCGCCGCGCGGCGTGGCCGGCGCTGTTCGAGGCGCACCGCCGCCGCTACCACGTGCAGCGCACCTACACCCACGGCGGGCTCACCGAGCTCCTCGACGGGTGCGGGCTGGAGGTGCGCGAGCACAGCTACCAGTTCCGCGGTCGCGCCGCCGAGCGCGGCTACCTGAGCCTGTCGGCCCACGGCGGCCGGTTCGGCTTCAACGCCGCCGCTCCGCTGATCCCGCTGGTCTCCCTCAGTGACCGCAGGGAGCCCAACACCCGCGGCAGCATCGTGCTGCTGCGCGCACGCAAGCGCGGTGCCTGACCGCGGTCCCCTGAAATCCCGGCGCGTCCGCGAACCGGCGGCGGGTCCGGCGCGTCCTATAGCACGTCCGGATAAGAAGCACCAGACTTGTTTCTTAACCAAGCTTTAACCATAGAGGGATACCGTGCGTCACCTACAGGATCGCGCGCCCGGTCCGGGCAACGGCCGGACCACGCGTTCACAGGTCACCGGTCCGTCCCGCTCACGGCCGAATTCTTCGTCGATACCCGGGTAGTCGCATGGCCGCAGCCGTGTGCACAGGTGTCGCATCTTTCGGATACAGGGGGTAGGGGACAGTGCAGGCAGAGCTGAGTCGGATCGATTCGGGGAACGTGCTGGAGCTGCGTTTCCGCGAGTCCGGGGCGGAGTTCGCAGAGGAAGCCGACGCGGGGTTGGCGCTGCGTTCGCGGGGCGAGGGCGCCGAGACCGTCCCGGTGCCGCGGGTGCGCCGCGAGGGCGGTCGGCTCCGGGCCGAGCTGGACGAGCTGCCGCTGGCCGACGGCGTGTGGGACGTCGTGTTCGTCCGGGCCGACGGCCGGACCGAGCCGGTCGCCACCGCCGACCCGGGGTTCAGCCTCCGGGAACGCTCGGCCTATCTCGCCGAGCCCCGGCAGAGGGAGCTGCGGGTGGTCCGCACCCCGGAGGGCCGACTGCGGCTGCGCGCCGCGTCGGTGCTGCCCTACGCCGAGGTCGAACGGATCGACATCGACGAGACCGAGATCACCGTCTCCGGGGTGCCGGCCTACGTGCCGCGGCGGCCCGGGCGCCAGGAGGCGCAGCTCGTCGTCCGCCAGCGCAAGCGCTCGGGCGTCGTGACGGTGGAGGCCGAGCTCGCCGACGCCGCGTTCCGCTGCCGGATCCCCCTGGCGCCCATGTCGGAGGCGCACGACTTCGACCGCGCCCACAACGAGTGGGACCTCTGGCTGCGCACGCCGCTCGCCGACGCCGAGCTGCGCCTGGCCTCGCGCGCCGACGACATCGTCGGCAAGAAGAAGCGCTTCACGTTCCCCGCCGCGGTGCTCGGCGGCGCCGAGCGGCGGGTGAGGATCCGTCCCTACTACACGGTCGACGACGATCTCTCGCTGCTGGCCACCGACGCCCGCGGCGACAAGGCGCAGGGAGCCCACGAGTGAAGATCGCACTGCTCCTGGCCAACGCCTACGGCATGGGCGGCACCATCCGCACCGTGTTCAACCTCGCCGGCGGCCTCGCCGAGCGGCACGAGGTCGAGATCATCAGCCTCATCAACCACCGCGAGAAGCCCTTCTTCACGGTGCCCGAGGGCGTCGCGGTGCGCGCGCTGGCCCCTTCCCGCGAATGGACGCAGCGCCCCAAGCAGCCCATGGTCGCCCGGTGGCGGGAGAAGCGGGCCTGCGGCACCGTGCCGAAGTCGGAACAGGAGCGCAACGGCGCCTTCAACAGCCGCACCGAGTACGAGCTGCGCAGGTACCTGCGCGGCACCGACGCCGACGTGGTCGTGGGCACCCGGCCCGGCGTCAACATGCTCCTGGCCAGGTGGGCCCCGCCCGGGCTGCTGACCATCGGCCAGGAGCACGTCAACCTCGACAACCACCAGCACGACGTGCGCGACGCGATCCGGCGGTACTACCCGCGGCTGAACGGCCTGACCGTGCTCACGGAGGCCGACAAGCGCGCCTACGAGGAGTACCTTCCCGGTCGGCCCGACTGGATCACCACGATGCCCAACGGCCTGCCGCCGGGCGACTACCCGCGCTCCACGCTGGAGAACCCGATCATCGCCACTGCCGGGCGCCTCACCCCGATCAAGCAGTACCCCAAGCTCCTGGAGGCGTTCGCGGTGGTCGCCGAGGCGCATCCGGAGTGGCGGCTGCGCATCTACGGCGGGGGCGGTAACGAGGGCGCGCTCAAGGCCAAGATCGCCGAGCTCGGGCTGCACAACCAGGTCGCCATCATGGGCCGCACCAAGGACCTGACCGGCGAGCTCGCCAAGGCGTCGATCCTCGCGGTCAGTTCGCGCACCGAGGGCTTCGGCATGACGATCATCGAGGGCTTCTCGGTGGGCGTGCCCGCCGTGAGCTTCGACTGCCCGCACGGTCCGCGCGAGATCATCACCTCCGAGCGCGACGGCCTGCTCGTGCCCCACCAGGACGTCGGCGCCCTGGCCTCCGGCCTGCTGCGCCTGGTGGAGGACCCCGAGGAGCGCCGCCGCATGGGGGAGGAGGCGGTACGCACGGCGCGCCGCTACGACCTCCCGCTGATCACCGAGCGCTGGGAGAAGTTCATCAACGAACGCCTGGCGGTCAAGACCGCCGACACCGCCGCGGCGGCCTGACGGACACCCGGGCGCGGGCCCCGGGCCGCCGCCGTCGGCCCGGGGCCCGACCCGTATCGTGCCGCTTATGAGTGCTGCTGGAAACGGGAACACCGGACAGGTCCCATCCGCCTCCGCCATGCGGCGCGCGCTGGCGCGGGCGCGCGACGGAAAGGCCCTGGACGCCGCCGAGGCCGAGGTTCTGCTGCACGCGCGCGGCGACGACCTGGACACGCTGCTCGACCACGCCGGCCGGGTCCGCGACGCCGGGCTGGAGGCCGCCGGGCGGCCCGGCGTCATCACCTACAGCCGCAAGGTCTTCATCCCGCTGACCCGGCTCTGCCGCGACCGCTGCCACTACTGCACCTTCGCGACGGTCCCCGGAAGGCTCCCGGCCCCCTACCTCTCGCCCGACGAGATCCTGGAGATCGCCCGCCAGGGCGCGGCCATGGGCTGCAAGGAGGCCCTCTTCACGCTCGGCGACCGTCCCGAGGAGCGCTGGGAACAGGCCCGCCAATGGCTGGACGAGCAGGGCTACGACGACACCCTCTCCTACGTCCGGGCCATGGCGATCGCGGTCCTGGAGGAGACGGGTCTGCTGCCGCACCTCAACCCCGGCGTCATGAGCTGGTCGGACCTCCAGCGGCTCAAACCGGTCTCGCCGTCCATGGGGATGATGCTGGAGACCACCTCCGAGCGGCTGTTCACCGAACGCGGCCAGGCCCACTACGGCAGCCCCGACAAGGACCCGGCGGTGCGGCTGCGCGTCCTGGAGGACGCCGGACGCTGCAACGTGCCCTTCACCACCGGCATCCTGATCGGCATCGGCGAGACCGCCGCCGAGCGCGCCGACTCCGTCTTCGCCCTGCGCAGAGTCGCGCGCGAGTACGGCGGGATCCAGGAGGTCATCGTGCAGAACTTCCGGGCCAAGCCCGACACCGCGATGATGCACCGCCCCGACGCCGAACTCGCCGAGCTCGCCGCGACCATCGCCGTGACCCGGCTGGTCATGGGGCCCAGGGCGCGCGTGCAGGCCCCGCCGAACCTGATCGGCGACGACTTCGGCCTCATGATGCGCGCCGGCATCGACGACTGGGGCGGCGTCTCCCCGCTCACCCCCGACCACGTCAACCCCGAGCGCCCCTGGCCGCAGATCGACGCGCTGGCCGAGCACACCGCCCGGTCCGGCTTCGAACTCCGCGAGCGTCTCACGATCTACCCCGAATACGTCCGCCAGGGCGAGCCGTGGCTGGACCCGCGGCTGTTCTCCCACGTCGCCGCGCTCGCCGACCCCGAGACCGGGCTGGCCCGCGCCGACGCGGTCGTCAAGGGACGCCCGTGGCAGGAGCCGGAGGCGGCCATGGCGTCCTCCGGCCGCACCGACCTGCACGTCGGCGTGGACGCCGAGGGCCGGACGGGGGATCGCCGCGGCGACTTCGACGCCGTCTACGGTGACTGGTCGCTGCTGCGCGAACGGATCGCCCGCCCGGCGCTGGGCGTCGGCGCGCCCCGCCGGTTCGACCCCGAGATCCGCGCGGCGCTGCGCAGCGCGGAGCGCGACCCGGCCGGGTTGAGCGACGAGGAGGCCCTGGCCCTGCTCTACGCCCACGGCCCCGAGCTGGAGGAACTGGCGGCGCTCGCCGACGGCGTGCGCCGCGACGCGGTCGGCGACGACGTGACGTTCGTGGTCACCCGCAACATCAACTTCACCAACGTCTGCTACACCGGCTGCCGCTTCTGCGCGTTCGCCCAGCGCCGCACCGACGCCGACGCCTACACGCTCTCCCTGGGGCAGGTCGCCGACCGGGCCGCCGAGGCCTGGGAGGCCGGCGCGACGGAGGTGTGCATGCAGGGCGGCATCCACCCGGACCTGCCCGGGACCGCCTACTTCGACATCGCCCGCGCGGTGAAGGAGCGGGTGCCGGACATGCACGTCCACGCGTTCAGCCCGATGGAGGTCGTCAACGGCGCCGCCCGCACCGACCTTCCGGTGCGCGAATGGCTGCTGCGGGCCCGCGAGGCCGGGCTGGGCTCGATCCCCGGCACCGCGGCGGAGATCCTCGACGACGACGTCCGCTGGGTGCTGACCAAGGGCAAGCTGCCCACCGCCCAGTGGGTCGAGGTGGTCACCGCGGCCCACGACCTCGGCATCCCGACCACGTCGACGATGATGTACGGCCACGTCGACACCCCCGAGCACTGGGTGGCCCACATCAAGCTGATCCGCTCGCTGCAGGAGCGCGCGGTCCGGCGCAACGGGCGGCCGGGCTTCTCCGAGTTCGTGCTGCTGCCGTTCGTGCACACCAACGCGCCGATCTACCTGGCCGGGCTGGCCAGGACCGGGCCGACGGTGCGGGAGAACCGCGCGGTGCACGCGCTGGCCAGGCTGCTGCTGCACGGCCACGTCCCCAACATCCAGTGCTCGTGGGTGAAGCTGGCCGACGAGCACTGCCGCCTGCTCCTCAACGGCGGCGTCAACGACGTCGGGGGCACGCTGATGGAGGAGACCATCAGCCGCATGGCCGGCTCCGACAACGGGTCGTTCAAGACCATCAGCGACATCCGGGCCCTGGTCGAGCCGACCGGCCGCCCGCTGCGCCAGCGCGACACGCTCTACGGTGAGGTGCCGCCGGAGCGCCGCGCGGCGGCCGAGGCCCACGACGGCGTCGCCGCGAGCGTGCGCCGCCCCCGCCTGCCCGTGGTCTGACGGCTCCCGCCGGCCCCGGCGCCACCGGCGGCGTTCCCGCGCGGTCCGGGGCCGGGGCCGGCGTCACAGGTTCCAGGGGATGTTGCGCCAGGGGCTCTGCGGATCGGACATCAGGGCGTGGTGGGCGGCGAGCGGGCCGGTGTAGTACGGGCCGAACTCGCCGTCGTCGAAGCGCAGCACGCGGCCCAGCGCGTAGCCGGCCGACAGGTCGGCCCAGGAGGCGTAGTGCCGGCGGGCCTGCTCGCCGGCGCGCAGCACGTACCACTCGGCGGTGCGCGGGTCGGCGAACTCCGCGTGCACGCCCCAGCGGGCCATGTTCACGGCGCGCCCGAAGTCGTAGGCGATCATGTGGGTGACGAACCCGCCGGGCGGCAGCAGGCCGTCGGCCACGAAGCGCCTCTCGTAGTCCAGCACCGCGCCGGCCCGGCTCAGCAGCCGCTGGTAGACGCCGTCGCCCTGCCGGTTCTGCCGACACCACTGCTCGACGGCCCCGCGCCAGGTGGTCGCGTCGACCGCGGAGCCGTACCACTGGGCGGCCTGTCGGCGCAGCCCCAGGACCAGGGTGGCGGTGCGGTCGCTGCTGTCGTCGCCGAGCAGCGCCTCGAGCTGCCCGCGCCAGCTCGCGAGGTCGGTGACGCCCCAGCTCTCCCGGAGCATCTCGCGCTTCTCCACGGGGCCGCAGCAGGAGCACGACCTGGCGATCGTGTTCCACGGCGCCTCGTTGGTGACCGCCATCTGCGCGCCGCACGCGAACGCGTGCGCCATCGGTCCGTGGAAGTGGCCGTAGGGCTCGGCGAGCACGGCCGGAACGTTCTGCTGTCGCACCTGTCCCCCGTTGCGCTGACGTGCTGGGTGGGCCGCGACGCACCGGACGCGGCCGTGTCGATCACGGGGGACCGAGGTTATAGCACGGAAGGCCCGACAAGGCCGGACTCCTGCGCCGACGAGTGTGCGCGACTTATGATCGGGTTATGAGCTTCAAGCGCATCACCAGATGACCGAGGGCCTCGCTCTTCAGCTCGGCTGCACACTCGCGGACTCGGGCGCCAGCGATGTGGTGGACATGCACGTTGCCCTGCTGGCCCGCAAGCTCGGCGCCGCGATCTTCACCTCCGACCCGGGTGACCTCGCCAAGATCGACTCCGCCCTGACCCTGGTCACCGTCTGACGCGCCGGGGCGGCCCGCGCGGTTCACGCCGCGCGGGCCGCCCCGGCTCGTCCGTTCCGGTCGGGAAGCGGTCGTGGGGAGGGTCAGCAGGCGCCGAGGTCCTTCCAGGGGCCCCACTGGCTGGCCGCGGGGGTGTCGCCCCGGGTCCAGTGCCGGGCCTCGTAGGTGCGGCCGTCGTAGGAGACCCGGTCGCCGGAGGTGTAGACGGTGTCGGAGGACCAGGCCGCCGCGGTGCAGTCGCCCGGGTCGCCCGGGTCGGGGTCACCCGGATCGCCGGGGTCGCCGGGGTCGGGCTCGCCCGGACCGGGGTTGCCCAGGCGCGGGCCCACCGTGTTGGCGAACTGGTAGCCGTTGGTGGCGTCCCAGTTGATCGACCAGGTCATCACGCCGCCGATCGGGCCGTAGGGCGTGTCGGGGGCGAAGGACCCGCAGCCGGTGCCCTGTTCGAGGCAGTCGACGGCGCGGACGACGTCGTTCGGCGCCAGGTACCCGCCGGCCGGCGCGGCCGACGGCACGGCCGGGAGCCCGAGGCCGACCTGGTCCGGGCGCAGTCCCATCTCGACCTGGATGCAGGCGAGCGCGGTCACGAAGTCGACCGTGCCCTGGCTGTAGACCTGCTGGTCGCAGCCGAGCATCGAGCCGGAGTTGTAGTACTGCATGTTGACGATGGTCAGGATGTCGGAGATCTCCTGGGCCAGCCGGTAGTAGCCGGCGTTGGCCGACTGGAAGTCGATCGTCTGCGGGGCCATCGTCACGATGAGGTCGGACCCGGCCCGGTCCGACAGCGAGTGCAGCGCCTGGGCCATGTACTGGGCGTTGATGCCGTGCTCGAGGTCGATGTCGACCCCGTCGAAGCCGTACTCCCGCATGAGTGCGTAGGCGGTGTCGGCGAAGTTGCGCGCCTGCGTGGCGTTGGTGACGTCGACGTGGCCGAGCGCGCCGCCCACGGAGATGACGACCTTGCGGCCCTGCGCCTGTACCGCGGCGATGTCGTCCTTGAACTGCTGCTCGGTGTAGCCGTTGAGTTCACCGCCGGCCAGGTTGAAGGTGATCCCGCCGGGGACCCCGGGGGCGTTGTCGGCGAATGCGACCGCGATCAGGTTGTAGGCGGTCGGGACGTCGCTGATCTCCAGGACGGTCGAGCCGTTGTCGAAGTTGTGCCAGTACCCGGTGAGCCACTGCTCCCCGGGGGCAACCTCGGCGGCGGACTCGGCCGGCGCCGGCTGCGCCTTGGCCGGGCTCACCGCCATGAGCGCGCCGGTCAGGGCCACGAGTAGTGCTGAGAAGAGGGTCGTCACTGTTCGGAGGGGCGACAGTGTCAAGGGGATGCTCCTTGTCCGTCGAGCGGGGTGCGACGTGATGGGGCGTCTTCTCGCGATGTCCGGATTCGGCCAGCGCTTAAATTGGAAACAAACCTAAGAGAAATGGCCGCGGAAGGCAATGAGATTGGAAAGAAAGTTTTCAATTTCTGGGCGCCGCAGCTCTTGGACTTGAACCTCACCCTGGCCACCGGGGGTCGTGAACCTTAGCCACAGGTGGGATCCGCGGTGACCGGGCGATCCTCTCGCGTGGCCGAAGGCCCCTAGACGGAAATCGCCCACCCGCACGCCATCCCTCCTTGGGCGGGCCTTACCAACCCCCTGGGGCCGGGATTGGAGCCCAAGGCCGATGGAAGACCCTCAACGCACCTCGATGAACGCATCCGGGGACCTGGGCGGGCGGTCCTTCGGCGGGGCCGCGGCGCGGCCGACGGCGACCGAGCCCATCGGCTGCCACTCCTGGGGCAGCTCCAGCACCTCGCGGACCACGTCGGGGCAGAACATCGTCGAGGACACCCAGGCCGAGCCCAGCCCCTCCATCGCCAGGCCCACCAGCAGGTTCTGCACGCCCGCACCCATCGCGACCAGGAACATCGAGCGCTCCGCCGCGGCCCTGCGCTCGTCGGGGTAGGGATGGGCCCCGTCGGCGACCAGGCACGGGACGACCAGGTAGGGCGCGCGGCGCAGGACGTCGCCGCGGCGGGTGCGCCGGGCGACGGAGTCCGCCCCGAACCCGTCGCGGCGCAGATCGGCCACCCACGCGTCGAGCATCGCGTCCAGCAGCCGCTTGCGCGTCCGGGCCGACTCCACCAGGACGAAGCGCCACGGCGTCGTGTGGTGCGGCGCGGGCGCGGTGACGGCCGCGGCCACCGCCCGGCGCACCGCGGCCGGGTCCACCGGTTCGTCGGTGAAGTCGCGGATCGTGCGCCGCGCGGGCACCACGTCGCGCGAGCCGTACCGGAACATGTCCTCGTCGGCCGGGCGGACGAGGACGGCGGCCCCCGCGCCGTCGGCCTCGGTGACCAGGTGGCCCAGGCCGCGCACGACGGCCGCCGGCACGCCGGTCGCCTTCCCCTTGACCAGCTCGCCCGCTGCCGCGATCTCGTCGGCGACCGCGTTGAGGGTGACCTCCAGCACGTTGCCGTGCGTGTCGGACCGCCCGCGCAGGTCCTCCAGCGCGTCGATGCCGGCCGCGCCGATCGCGATGTCGGTCTGGCCCACCCGCCACGGGCGGCCGAAGGTGTCGGTGACGACGACCGCGACGTTGACGCCGAGCCGCTCGCGCAGCCCGGCGCGCAGCCGCCGCGCCGAGGCGTCGGGATCCTCCGGCAGCAGCAGGACGTGCCCCGCCTCGACGTTGGAGGCGTCCACCCCGGCCGCGGCCATCACCAGCCCGTGCCGGGTCTCCACGATCCGGGTGTCGCCCCGCCGGGCCACCACGCGCACCGTCTCGGAGTCGATCGCCTCCTGGCGGTCCATCCGCCGCACGCGCCCCTCGGCCTTGCTCACCACCTTCGACGTCACCACGACGACGTCGCCGTCCACCGGTCGCGCCGCCGAGGCGATCAGTTCGGCGAGGTCGTCGCCGGCGCGCACCTCGGGCAGCCCGGGAACGCCCTCGATGCTCAGGGAGGTCATGCCCGCTCCTTCAGTTCGACGGCGAGGTCGAGCGCCGCGCGGGCGATCGCCGCCGTCGCCTCGGGATCGCTCATGTACAGCGGGCGGGAGCGCACCTCGACGCCCGCCACGGCCGCGCCCGCGTCGGTTTCATCCACCAGCCAGCCGTCCAGCAGTTCGGAGCCGTAGTGCTCGGCGACGGCCCGCGCGCTCGTCTCCACCCCGATGGCGCTCAGGCAGGCGTCGGCCATCCCGCGCACGGGGGCGCCGCCGATGATCGGGGAGACCCCCACGACCGTCTTGGCCGCGACCGCCTCGCGGACGCCGGGCACGCCCAGGATGGAACCGACGCTGACCACCGGGTTGGACGGCGGCAGCAGCACGACGTCGGCCTCGGCGACGGCCTCCAGCACGCCGGGCGCCGGCTTGGCCTCCTCGACGCCCACGCCCACGATGGCCTCGGCCGGGAGCGCCGCGCGGTGCCGGATCCACCACTCCTGGAAGTGGATCGCCCTGCGCCCCTGCTCGTCCTCGACCACGACGTGCGTCTCCACCCGGTCGTCGGTCATGGGGATCAGCCGCACACCCGGCCGCCAGCGGTCGCACAGCGCCTCGGTGACCGCGGACAGCGGGTACCCGGCCGCCATCATCTGCGCGCGCACGATGTGGGTCGCCACGTCCCGGTCGCCCAGGCCGAACCACTGCGGCTCCATGCCGTAGGCCGCGAGTTCGGCGCGGACCGTGAAGGTCTCGTCGGCGCGGCCCCAGCCCTGGGACTCGTTGATCCCGCCGCCCAGGGTGTACATCACCGTGTCCAGATCCGGACAGATCCGCAGACCGAACAGGGTGATGTCGTCACCGGTGTTGCCGATGACCGTGATGCTCGATCCGCCCTGCGGATCCTCCGCTCCGATCCCGAGTGTCGCCTTGAGGCCGCGCAGGAACCGCGCGCCTCCGATCCCGCCAGCCAGCACGACTATCCGCATGGGCACAAGTCTGGCAGGGTGGTTCGGTGTATGTGCCGTGCCCCCGCGGCTCCGGTCGGTGGACGGCCCGTACCCGTCCGCGCCGCCCGCGCGCACGGGGGAGGCACGCATCCTTCGCGCACGTCGGGCCCCTCCGACCTGCGTGCGGCCGCTAGGAAACGGATCCGTCGGTCTTCTCCGCGTCTCACGGCCGATTCACTTGACAACCCGACGATATGCAAAGCTTCCACCGACGCGACAGTGAAGCAGCGGAGGGGAACCTCTCTTGAACAACGAAGCCATCCACAGGCTGCGGGAGCCTGCCGCCTGGGCGCTGCTCGGCGCCGTGGCCGTGCAGATGCTTGCGGGCCTCATCAACATCTTCGGGGCGGGCGCCGGATATGGCTCCGTTCCCGTGGCCGGCAACATGGTCGACAGGGCCGGTGCGTTCTTCGGCCCGGTCACCGTCGCGCTGATCGTCGTCGCGGTGCTCCTCATGATCACCGCGCCGAAGAAGTCGCCGCGCACCTTCCCGGTCGTGCTGGCCGCCATGATCCTCCTCGGCATCGGCGCCGTCTTCGGGGTCATCACCCTGATCATGGGTTTCCTCACCGGCGACAACGCGGCCGTGGGATTCAGCAACTTCTTCGTCACGGTCGCCAACCTGGCCATCCTGGTCTTCGCCGGCCTGTTCCTGATGCGGCTCTTCGGCGACCAGACGCTCGTGCCGCGCAGCGCCGGCCCGCAGCAGCAGGCGTTCCCGCAGGGCGGGCCGTCCCCGATGTTCCCGCAGACCGGCGCGCAGGCGTCGTTCGCCCCGCAGGCCGACCCGGCCCAGACCGGCCAGGGCTACCAGGCCGGCGCCCAGCAGCCGCAGCAGGACTGGGCGGCCCAGCAGAACTACGCCGACCCCGGCCTGACGGGTTCGGGCCAGACCGGCTGGCCGCAGCAGGGCGGTGACGTCTACGCCCAGCCCGCGGGCTACGACCAGGGCCGGCAGGCGCAGCCGGGCTACGGCCAGGCCCCCGCCCAGGACTGGGCCGGCCGGCAGGACGTCTACGGCCAGTACCCGGCCGGCTACACCCAGACCGGCGCGCAGCAGTCCTACGCCGAGCCGCAGTACGGGCAGCAGCCGGAGCAGCCGCCCTACGCCGGCCAGCCGGGCTACAGCGGCGCGGAGCAGCCCGGCTACGACCCCTACGGCCAGCAGGCCGCGCAGCAGCCCTACGGCACCGGTGGCCAGGCCGCTTACGGTTCGGCCTACGATCCGGGCCAGGTCTCGCCCAGCGGGGGGCAGCCCGCGCAGTCCTACGGCACGGGCGGTCAGGCGGCCTACGGTTCGGCCTACGATCCGGGTCAGGTCTCGCCCAGCGGGGGGCAGCCCGCGCAGTCCTACGGCACCGGTGGTCAGGCGGCCTACGGTTCGGCCTACGACCCCGGCCAGGCGCAGCCCGCCGGTGATCAGGCGGCGCAGCCCTACGGCTACGACGCCTCCCAGCAGGGCTACGGCACCGGCGCCGACTCCGAGGCGACCATCGTGCAGAACCCGGTCACGGGAGCTCCGGGCGGCGGCTACCCCGCCTCCGACGCGACCATCGTGCAGAACCCGGGCACCGGGACCCCGGGCGGCTACCCCGCCGATGAGCACGCCCAGTCCAGCGAGCGGGCCGCGCAGGAGGCCGTCCAGTACGGCTGGTACCAGCAGGCGCAGGTCGGGGAGGGCGGCCGGCAGCAGGGCCAGCAGCCCGAGCAGCGCCGCGACACGCCCCTGGAGCCGTTCTTCCACTCCGATGAGCAGAACGACTCCGAGGCGACCATGCGGGTCGAACCGGGTTACGGCGGGCAGTACGGGACCGGCGGATACCCCGCCCAGCCGCACGACGCCGCCGGCTCCTACGGCGACAACCACCCCTCTGACCAGCCGCGACACTCGGGGTCGGAATCCGATGACCGGCAGCAGGGCTGGTACCGCGACGACGACCGCCGCTGACCTCCTCGCTCCCACGACACCGTGAAAAACGCGTGGTAATCCGCTGAGATGCGCGTGCGGACGGCGAGTCGCCGTTTGTTACGTGATATTCAGGGGATTACCACGCCACGTGCTTGACGTATAGCAAGACACGCGCGTGTAATTTCAAGGTGTGATTCCACCCTCCCGGGGGTCGAAAGGGAGGGTACATCTAGGGGGGCAATAGGAGGTGCGCATGAGCGAGGTCATCCCGCTGGCGCACGGCGCAGACGAAGATCTGGGCTGGCAGGAACGCGCCTTGTGCGCGCAGACCGATCCCGAGGCGTTCTTCCCCGAGAAGGGCGGCTCGACGCGGGAGGCCAAGAAGGTCTGCCATTCGTGCGAGGTGCGGGCGGAGTGCCTGGAATATGCGCTGGAGCATGACGAGCGCTTCGGCATCTGGGGGGGACTCTCCGAACGTGAGCGTCGAAGGCTGAAGAAAGCCGTCGGGCAGGACTTCGATTTCCTGACCGACATGCTGTGATTCGACCGGCCTACGTGCCCGTGTGCCCCGGCGCTTTCGCCGGGGCGCACGTCTTTCCCCGGACGCTCGCGGCGGGGACGAGGGAGCGCCGACCGGGCGGCAGGGGCAGCGCAGCGGACCGTTCCCGCGGGGGGCTCCAGGCCACACGGGCAGGGAAACCCCACCGATGTTCGACGGTCGGGTCGGCGCAGGGGGGTGGCTGTCGCAGTGCGCGTAGCGCCGGCGGCACGGTGGATCCGGGCGTGAGGTCCCGCCTCGCCCCGAACGCAGCGGTCAAGGCCCGATCAGTGGGCCGGACGCCGACGTCCGCGGCCGCCGTGGCGCCCCCGGCCGTTGAGCGTCATGGCTCCGCGCGGGGCTCCACTGGCGTAGGGTGAGCTGCCACTAGAGTCCTGACCTGACCGTAATCTCCCTTTTGTTCAAACCCGAATCCCCGAGAGCGAACACCAGCCGTGCTACCCCTGGACCCCGCTCGCCACATCGTCACGGCCGTCGTGGTCACACATGACGGCGCCCGCTGGTTGCCCGAAACACTGGAGGCCGTGCGCGCCCAGTCGCGGCCGGTCCAGCGGGTCGTCGGAGTCGACACCGGCAGCCGCGACCGCAGCGGCACCATCCTCGCCGAGTTCATCGCCCCCGACGCGATCATCACGCTGCCCCGCGACACCGGCTACGGAGACGCGGTCCAGGCGGCTCTCGACCACCCCCGGTCGCGCACCGAGTTCCCCGGAGCCCCCGACGCCACCGAGTGGATCTGGCTGATCCACGACGACTGCACGCCCCACGCCGACGCGCTGCAGCACCTGCTGACCGCGGCCAACGACGACGCCCGCGCCGCGATCCTCGGCCCGAAGCTGCGGGACTGGTTCGACCGCCGGCTGCTGGTCGAGGCCGGGGTGACCATCGACGGCGCCGGCCGCCGCGAGACCGGTCTGGAGCCCCGCGAGTTCGACCAGGGCCAGCACGACGGCACCCGCCAGGTGCTCGCCGTCTCCAGCGCGGGGATGCTGGTGCGCCGCGACGTCTGGGAGGCGCTCGACGGCTTCGACCCCGGCCTCGCCCTGTTCCGCGACGACATCGACTTCTGCTGGCGCGCCGGCGGGGCCGGCCACCGGGTGCTCATCGTCACCGACGCCGTCGCCCACCACGCCGAGGCCGCGGCCCGGCGGCGGCGCCGCATCAGCGCCACCAGCGACCACCCGCGCCGCGTCGACCGGCGCAACGCGCTGTTCGTGCTGCTGGCCAACCTGCCCTTCGGGGCGATGCTGGGCGCGCTGGTGCGCAACTCCTTCGCCTCGCTGCTGCGGGTGCTGATGTACATCGTGGCCAAGCAGCCGGCCAACGCACTGGACGAGGCGGTCGCGATCACGCTGGTGTACCTGATGCCGGTGCGGCTGGTCCGCGCCCGGTTCCGGCGGCGCCGCAACCGCCGCCGCACCTACAGCGCGATCCAGCCGTTCATGGCCCGCGGCGTGGCGGTGCGGCAGTTCACCGACGCGCTCGCCAACCTCTTCTCGGGCTCGCCGCTGCTGGACACCCCCGGCAGACACCAGGCCGTCACGACCGCCCCCAGCGCCGACGACGACGATCCGCTCCGCGACGACCAGGGCCTGCTGCGCCGGGCGATCACCCATCCGGGCGTGCTGCTCGTCCTCGGTCTCGTCGTCGTCTCGCTGATCGCCGAGCGCTCGCTGCTGCTGGGCGACCGGCTCGCCGGCGGCGCGCTGCCCCCGGTCTGGGGCGGCGCATCGGACCTGTGGGCCATGTACGTCGCGAGCTGGCACGACGTCGGCATCGGCTCCGACGCCGCCGCCCCGCCCTACATCGGCATGCTCGCGATCCTGTCCACGCTGACGCTGGGCAAGCCGTGGCTGGCCGTCACCATCATCCTGCTGGGCTGCGTCCCCCTGGCCGGCCTGACCGCCTACCTGCTGGCCCGGCGGGTGCTGCACTACCGGCCGGCCCAACTGTGGATGGCCACCTCCTACGCGCTGCTGCCGATGGCGACCGGCGCGGTCGCCCAGGGGCGGCTGGGGACGGCGCTGGTGCACGCGCTCTTCCCGGTGCTGGGCATCCTCGTCACCCGCATCCTGACGCTGCCGCCGCGGCGGTCGCGCCGCTCGGCCTGGGCGCTCGCGCTGCTCCTGTCGCTGGCGACGGCGTTCGTGCCGCTGGTGTGGGTGCTGGCGCTGCTCACCGGCGGGCTGGTCGCCCTGGCCTTCGGCCACATCGGCCGCCGGCTGCACGTCAGCCTCGGCATCGCGCTGGTCACCCCGCTGGTGCTGCTGCTGCCGTGGACGCTGGAGCTGTTCCTGCACCCGTCGCTGTGGCTGCTGGAGGCCGGCCTGCACCGCGGCGGCCTCTCCGAGGAGCGGCTCCCGGCCCAGTCGCTGCTGCTGCTCTCCCCGGGCGGCCCCGGACTGCCGCCGATCTGGGTCACCGGCGGCTTCGTCGCCGCGGCGCTGTGCGCGCTGCTGCTGCGCAGGCGCCGGATGATGGTCGCGGCCGGCTGGTGCATCGCGCTGTTCGGGATCCTGGTGGCGATCGTGCTCAGCCGGACCCCGGTCACCTCGCCCTACAGCGGCGAGCAGGCGGTGGCCTGGCCCGGTGTCGCGCTGGCCTTCGCGGCGACGGCGATGCTGCTGTCGGCGGCCACGGCGGCCCAGTCCTTCGGCGACCTGTGGCGCCTCGGCGGTGCACCCCGGCTGTTCGCCCTCGCCGTCGCGCTGCTCGCGCTGACCACGCCGGTCGCCGCCGCCGGCACCTGGATGTGGAACGGCGTCCAGGGGCCGCTCAGCGGCAGCGCCCCGCCCTCCATCCCGCCCTTCCTGGAGTCGCTGAGCGCCGACGGCACGCAGCCGCGCACGCTGGTCGTCGCCCAGAACGAGGACGGCTCCGTCGACTACAGCGTGCTGCGCGGCAGGGAGCCCCGCCTCGGCGAGCCGCAGATCCCCGTGGAGGACGCCCCGTCTGCGGAGCTCGACGCGGTCGTGGCCTCGCTCGTCGCCGGCCGCGGCGGCGACGAGAGCGCCGTCCTCGCCGAGTTCGGCGTCCGCTACGTGCTCGTGCCCGCGCCCGAGATCGGCGACGAGGTCGACGTCACCCTGGCCAACACGGTGGACGCGACGCCGGGGATGCAGCGGCTCCAGCTCACGCAGGACTTCGGGCTGTGGCGGACCGGCGAGGAGACCGGGCGGCTGCGCATCGTCACCGGCTCGCCGCAGGAGGACCCGCCGACCGTCCTGGAGTCCGGCCCGGTCGAGGCCGACGTGACCGTGCCGCCGGGCAGCGGGCCCCGCACGCTGACGCTGGCCGAACCCGCCGACGGCGGCTGGCGCGCCACCCTGGACGGCGAGGAGCTCGCGCAGGGCTCGACCCGGTACCACATGCAGACGTTCGACCTGCCGGCCGACGGGGGGCGCCTGGAGATCGCCAGGACCGGGGTCACCCGCCAGATCTGGCTCTTCGTCCAAGGGGCGCTGTTCCTCGTCGTCGTGGTGCTCGCGCTGCCCGGCGCCCGCACCGAGGAGGACGCCGGCGAGCAGGCCGCCCAGCCGCGGCCCAGGCCGCGACGGCCGCGCCGCCGTGCCGCGGCCGGGACGCGGAGGGCGACCCGGGGCCATCGGGGCCGCCGCCGGAGCCGACAGCGAGGGAGCAGTATCCAGTGAGACTGATCGTCGAGAACCGGTTCGCCCTCTTCGGCCTGGTCGTGGTGGCCCTGGCCGCGCTGTTCGGCGTGGCGTTCCTGACCGGCGCGTTCGGCCTGGGGCGCACCGACGCGGCGACGGCCGAGCCGGCCCGCGTGGAGTCGGCCCTCAGGGTGTGCCCCGCGCCGCAAGGCGAGGACCGGCTGACCCGGGTCGCCGCGTTCGCCCCGGAGAGCGACGAGGGTGAGAGCGGCGGTTCCCTGGTCGCCGAGGAGAACGCCGCGGACGCCGAGCCCCTGGGCGAGCTGAGCGAGGCCGGACGGCTGTGGAGCGAGGAGGGCGGAGCCGGAGGCGGCACCGTCGTGCGGGCCACGGGCGCCCTCGCCGCGGGACTGGAGGTCGCCCAGGTCACCGTGGGCGAGGACGGTTCCTACGCCACCGAGCTGCGCTGCACCCAGCCGAGCCTGAGCACGTGGTTCGCCGCGCCGGGCGGGGCGGAGCTGGACGAGCTGACGCTGAACCTGACCAACGTCGACGACACCCCGGCCACCGTGAACGTCGACCTCTACGCCACCGACGGGCCGGCGTACTCGGACGAGACGCGGGGGATCACGGTCGACCCGCACGACACGGTCGAGCTGTCGCTGAACCCGCTGATCGAGTCCACCGAAGCCGTCGCGGTGCAC
Source organism: Spinactinospora alkalitolerans (assembly GCF_013408795.1). Lineage (NCBI taxonomy): Bacteria > Bacillati > Actinomycetota > Actinomycetes > Streptosporangiales > Nocardiopsidaceae > Spinactinospora > Spinactinospora alkalitolerans. The sequence continues at coordinate 5,305,994 of NZ_JACCCC010000001.1, read as the reverse complement.
GTGCGGACCAACTCGGGCCGGGTCGCGCCCGCGCTGTTCGCCGAGCGTTCCGGTTCCGGTTCGGACTGGGTGCCGCCCACGTCGCCGCCCGCCAAGCGGCACGTCATACCGGGGGTCCCCTCGGGCAACGGGGCCAAGCGGCTCATCGTGGCCGCGCCGGGGAACGACCCGGCAACGGCGTCGGTGCGGGTCATCACGCCCGAGGGCGACGCCGAGCACGAGGCGCTCGACGGCCTGGACATCCCACCGGCGGCCTCGGCCGCGCTGAGCCTGGAGGGCCCGCTGGACAAGGAGCCGGGCACGGTCGTGGTGGAGTCCGAGCGCCCGATCGTGGTCGGTCTCGCGCTGGACCGCGCCGGAGGCGACGACACGGCCTACACCGCGGCGGTGCCGCCGCTGGAGAAGGGCGTGAACAGCAGGGCGGTGCTGCCGGCCAACCCCGAGGGGACGGCGACCGAGCTGCTCCTGGGCGCCCCGGGGGACGCGGCGTCGGTGCGGGTCACCCCGGTGCTGGCCGACGGCACCGCGGGGGAGGTCCTGGAGGTCGAGGTCGAGGCCGGGCGCACCGCGCGCGCCGAACCGGAGTCGCCCGGCGCCGCGCACGCCTGGATCGTGGAGACCTCGGGCCCCGGCCCGGTGCACGCCGCCAGGGTCCTGACCGACGGCTCCGGCGACGACCGCGCCACCGCCGTGCGGCCCCTCCCCCCGGCCCCCGCCGTGGTCCCGCTTCCCCCGGTCTCGGACAGCCTCACCAGCGTGGTGCGGTAGCGGGTGCGCGCCTACCCGGCCTCGGGGTCCACGGTCTCCGGTTCCAGGCCGAGGAGGTTGGCGACCTCCTCGACGACGGTGTCGTAGACCAGCAGCGCCATCTCGTCGGGGTCCTTGGTGCGGATCTCCACGGGGCGCCGGTAGACGATGATCCTGGCCTGGCCGGACTTGGCCGTTTCGAGCCGGGAGAACGGGATGCCGTCCTCGGCGGTGACCCCGGACGGGACGTGCGGGACGTCCTCGACCAGGAATTCCACGTTGGCGAGTTCACGGGCCCAGACGCGCTCCAGCCGCTCGACGGCGTCGAGCACCAGGTCGTCGAAGATCTGCGCCCTGCTCCGGGAAACGGGCAGCTCTGGCGGCGTCAGTGGACCGCGGACGCCACGTCCGCGGCGGTCCCTGCGTCGCACTCGGTCGGCTTGAGGCCGGTGAAGGTGCACTCGTCGCACATATCGAGACTATGCCATCGGCGGCCCCGTGCGCAGCCCCCGGGAGGATCGGCGGCCCCCGGCGGTCCCCCGGTGAGCGGCCGCGCGGCCGCGGGCGCGAGTGGGGCGATGCTGGCAAACGGGCCGGGAAAGGGATAGCGTCTGTGCTCGTGAGCGTTGTACGTCGCTGCTCGCGCACCGCGTGCAGGCAGCCAGCCGTGTTCACGCTCACCTATGTCTACGCCGACTCCACCGCCGTCCTCGGACCGCTCGCCGCCTACGTCGAACCGCACTGCTACGACCTGTGCGCGGTCCACGCCGAGCGCCTCACGGCGCCGCGCGGCTGGGAGGTGGTCCGGCTCCCGGCCGACAACGTCGGCGGACCCGGCAGCGACGACCTGGAGGCCCTGGCCGACGCCGTGCGCGAGGCGGCCCGGCCGCCGAGCGGGACCGAACCGGTCGGCCAGGGCGTCGAGACCCACCGCCGCGGCCACCTGCGCGTGGTGAAGTCCGAGTCCGCCCGCCCAGGCCAGTCCCACCCTCCGGCGCGCCCCTCGCAGGACGCCTGACCTCCGGTCGCGGCCGGGCTCCCCGTCGCCGGGCGCCCCCGTGCCCGCGCTCCGGGTCTTGTACGTTGGTAGCACGCGGGCCGTCGCGGTTCGCGGGCCCGGCCACACGACGACCTTCGGAGCAGCTGTGGGTGACCTCGGTCAGATCTTCAAGGCATATGACGTCCGGGGTGTGATCCCCGATACGCTCAACGCCGAAATCGCCCGCGCCATCGGCGCGGCGTTCGCCCGGGTCGTCGAGGCCGAGACCATCGTCGTCGCGCACGACATGCGCCCCTCCTCCCCGGAGCTCGCCGCGGCGTTCGCCGAAGGGGCCACCGGCCAGGGCGCCGACGTCGTCGCCGCAGGCCTGGGCTCCACCGACCTGCTCTACTTCGCCTCCGGCAGGCTGGGCGCGCCCGGCGCGATGTTCACCGCCAGCCACAACCCCGCCCAGTACAACGGCATCAAGATGTGCCGCGCCGGCGCGGCGCCGATCAGCTCCGACACCGGCCTGGACGAGATCCGCCGCCTGGCGGAGGAGGGCGTCCCCGCCCACGACGGCCCCGCGGGCACCGTCACCGAGCGCGACCTGCTCACCGAGTACGCCGCGCACCTGCGCTCCCTGGTCGACCTCTCGGGGATCCGGCCGTTGAAGGCCGTCGTCGACGCAGGCAACGGCATGGGCGGCTACACCGTGCCGGCGGTCCTCGGCGACCGATTGCTCGACGCGCTGCCGCTGGAGATCGTGCCGCTGTACTTCGAGCTCGACGGCACCTTCCCCAACCATCCGGCCAACCCGATGGACGCGGCCAACATCGCCGACCTGCAGGCCAAGGTGCGCGAGACGGGCGCCGACATCGGCCTGGCCTTCGACGGCGACGCCGACCGCTGCTTCGTCGTGGACGAGCGCGGCGAGCCGGTCTCCCCGTCGGCCGTCACCGCGCTGGTCTCGGTCCAGGAACTGGCCAAGGAGCCCGGCGCGGCGATCATCCACAACCTGATCACCTCCAGCGCCGTGCCGGAGATCGTGCGCGAGCACGGCGGCGAACCCGTGCGGACCCGCGTCGGCCACTCCTTCATCAAGGCCACCATGGCCGAGACCGGCGCGATCTTCGGCGGCGAGCACTCCGCGCACTACTACTTCCGCGACTTCTGGCGGGCCGACACCGGCATGCTCGCCGCGATGCACGTGCTCAGGGTGCTCGGCGCCGACTCCCGGACGCTCTCGGAGATCACCGCCGAGTACTCCCGCTACGCAGCCTCCGGTGAGATCAACTCCGAGGTCGCCGACCAGGCCGAGCGCTCGGCCGCCGTCGAGGCCGCCTACGCCGACCGCGGCGACGCCACCGTCGACCACCTCGACGGCCTCACGGTCGCCTTCGCCGACGGGAGCTGGTTCAATCTGCGCGCCTCCAACACCGAGCCGCTGCTCCGGCTCAACGTCGAGGCCCCCGACACCGCGACCATGCAGAAACTGCGCGACGACGTGCTCGGCATCGTCCGCGCCTGACCGAACATTGACGGTCGGATCCGTAAAGGGGTCTGGCTGTCGCAGTGCGCGCAGCGCCGGCGGCACAGGAGGGCCGTATTCCGACCGCCCGGCCCGGCGCGGATCCAATGGTCGAAGCTCAGTGAGAGAGCTCGACCGACCCGGTTACGAACAGGAAACACCGACGATATGACCACCAAGATCGATGAGTGGCTGCTGGAGATCCTGGCCTGCCCCAAGAGCAAGGCCCCGCTGCGCCTCGACGAGGAGGCGGGTGAGCTGGTCTGCGACGAGAGCGGACTGGCCTACCCCATCCGCGACGGCATCCCGGTGCTGCTGGTCGACGAGGCCCGCGAGATCCGCTAGGGAGATTCGCACCACGGGGCCGCAGACGGGGCGTGCGGCCAAGGCACGGGTCCGCGTGCCGCCGGCGCTGCGCGCACTGCGACAGCCAGACCCTCTGTCGTGACCCTTTCCAGGAGCGTACGGGAGGATTCCATGGCACCGGAATTCGAGGAGCACCGCCTCGACGACCTCGCCACCGATCCCGGCCTCGACCCCGGCGGGGCGCTGCGGCAGGTCGCCTCGGCCGCGGCCCAGGTGCGCTCGGCCCGCTCGATCGCGCTGGAGTCGGGGACCGACCGGCTGGCCGACGAGGGGCGGCCCCGTTCGATCGTCGTGGTCGGCTCCGGCGCCGCCGCGCTGGCCGGCGACGTGCTGGCGGCGGTGCTCGGCAACGGGTGCCCCATCCCGGTCCTCACCGCGCGCGACCAGCGGCTGCCCGGCTGGGTCGGCGGGTACGACCTCGTCGTCGCGGTCGCGGCCACATCCGGCCACGAGGCCGAGCCGACCGTGCGCGCGGCGGGCGAGGCGGTGCGCCGCGGCTGCCGGTTCCTCGCCGTCGGGGTGCCGGACGGCCCGCTCGCCGAGCTCGCCGAACGGGCCCGCGCCCCCTACGTCGCGGTGCCGCTCGCCGGCGAGCCGCGCGCGATGCTGTGGTCGCTGGCGGTGCCGCTGCTCACCGCGGCCGGCCACGCCGGTGTGACCGCGGTTCCCGGCGAGGTCTACGAGGCGGCGGCCGCGCGCCTGGAAGAGGTGGCGCACCGCTGCGGGCCCGCGGTCGAGACCTTCGAGAATCCGGCCAAGACGCTGGCCGTCGACCTCGCCTCGGCCCTGCCCATGGTGTGGGGCGGATCCGACGTCGCCGCGCTCGCCGCCCGCAGGTTCGCCTCGCAGCTCGCCGCCAACGCCCGCTGCCCCGCCCTGTCCGGGCGGCCGCCCGGGATCGTCCACGACCAGATCGCGACCCTGGACGGACCCTTGGGCGGCACCGGCCCGCGCAGCATCTTCGACGACCCGGTCGAAGAGGGGGCCGTGCGGCTGCGGCTGGTGCTGCTGCGCGACGACCAGGAGCCGGCCGAGACGGCGCGGGACCTGGCGGAGGCCGAGCAGCGGGCCCGCGAGCACGGAGTCCCGGTCAGCGAGGCCGCGGCCGAAGGCGGGCACCCCATGGAACGCCTGGCCGGTTTGATCGCTCTAACCGATTACGCCACTGTGTATCTTGCTGTGGCGTATGGCGTGGAGCCGCTGACGAATACTCTGGTCGTGCGATAGCGCCATCCACGACCGCTCTGGAGGAGATTGATGCCCGGTCACGAATCGCTGTCGCCGAGCGATCCCACCGCCTTCGGCGACTACAGCGTGGTCGGACGCCTGGGGCGCGGCGGGCAGGGAATCGTGTATCTCGGTCGCGACCTCGAAGGCGACGAGTTCGCGATCAAGGTGCTCAACGAGGAGTGGTCGCAGGACAACGATCTCCGCAAGCGCTTCGAGAAGGAGGTGCGGGCCGCCCAGAAGGTGGCCTCCTTCTGCACCGCGGCGATCCACGAGGCCAATCTCGACGCCGACCCGCCCTACGTCGTCAGCGAGTACGTCCCCGGGGCCTCGCTGCAGGAGGCCGTCGTCAGGGACGGGCCGCGCCGGGGCGCGTCGCTGCAGCGCCTGGCCGTGTCCACCGCGACGGCCCTGGTGGCGATCCACCAGGCCGGCATCGTGCACCGCGACTTCAAGCCGGGCAACGTGCTGCTCGGCCCCGACGGCCCGCGCGTGATCGACTTCGGCATCGCCAGGGTCACCGACAGCACGGCCACGATGACGAACTCGATCGTCGGCACGCCCTCCTACATGGCGCCCGAGCAGATCGCGGGCACGGGCATCACCGACAAGGTCGACATCTTCGCCTGGGGCTGCGTGATGGCCTTCGCCTCCACAGGCAACGCCCCCTTCGGCTCCGACAGCGTGCCCGCGGTCGTGCACCGCGTGGTCAGCGCGCCGCCGGAGCTCGACGGGGTCACCGGTGCGCTGCGCCCCATCGTCGAGGACTGCCTCAGCAAGGACCCCGCCCAGCGCCCCACCGCGCAGAAGCTGCTGATGCGCCTCCTCGGCCACGAGGAGACCAAGGAGGTCCCCACCGACCAGGCCATGGCCGAGGGCCAGCGCATCGCCGAGGCCGAGACCGGCAGCGGCCCGCAGGCGCCCCCGCGCGGCTACGCGAGCGGCCCGCAGACGCCGCTCCCGTACCAGCAGCCCCCGGTGGGCGGCATGGGCGGTCGGCCGATGACCGGCCCGCAGCAGCCCGGCTACGCGCCCACCCCCCCGAACCCGAACCCGCCGCGGCCCATGCCGATGCCCGGTCCCGGCGTCACCGGGGGCCACCCGGGCATGGGCGGCCCGCGCCCGCCGATGACCGGCCCGAACCCGCCTTACGCCAACCGCGGCACGCCCGTCCGGCCGCCGCAGACCGTTCCCCCCAAGCAGGGCTACCCGCAGCAGCGCCGGCCCGCGGAGGAGGACCCGGTGTTCTCCCAGGGCTGGGTGATCCCGGCGGTGCTCATCGCGATCGTCATCCTGCTCCTGCTCCTGCTGCTGATCGCGGTGGCCTGAGCCGGACCCGTTCCCGCGGCCCCGCGTCAGCGCAGGGCCCGGGTCAGGCTGTTGACGGCCCGGGAGATCGCGTCGTCGGCGAACTCCTCCACGGCGGGCCAGCGCTCGCCGGCGCTGTCGGTGGGGATGAGCGTCACGCAGTCGGTGCAGGCGAGGTCGAGGACGTCGGCGGCGCTCTCGTCGGTCAGCAGCCGCGCGTCGGCGGTCACGGCGAGCACCCCGGTGGCCGGGGTCCCCACGTCCTGCACGGCCAGCAGCAGCCGCAGCGCCGCGTCGGCGACGGTGAGGTCCAGGGACACCCACCAGCAGCCCGGGCCGCGGGAGAACATGGCGCGCTCGGCCGCGGCGTCGAGCCGGCCGCGGTGGCGCTCGTCGTCGCCGATGTCGCCGGCGTCCACCGCGGCGCGCGCCCCGGGGTCGAGTTCGCGCAGGACCAGCCGGAGGGAGCCGGCGCCGTGCCGCAGGTGCTCCAGCAGCCTGCGGTGGATCGCGGTGGCCAGCGGGGCGGTGTTGGCCGGCGGCTGGCCCGACGCGCGCGCCGCCCAACTGAGCTCGCCGCGCAGCGCCGCGATCTCCAGCTCGGCGAGCAGGCAGACGAGCCCGGCGAGCCGCGCCTCCTCGTCGGCGCGCGACCGCGCGGCGTCGTGCGGGGCGGCCAGGCGGCGGTCCATGATCAGCGGAGGGTAGTTCGACCGCATGAGCGACAGCGAGGCGACCGCCCACGGCAGCGGGCGGTGGTGCAGTGGGGGGCCCGCTGGGGTCCGCTGCCCGGCGGATTCGAGCGCCCGTTCGCACATCAACTGGAGGTGGGCCGCGCGGATGACCGGGTGCGTCTCGACGGCGGCGGCCTCGGCGAGGTACTCTCCGGTGCCCTGGTGCGCCGGAACCGGCTCGTCGAAGTCCGGGATGGTCCGGGCGAGGTCGCCGAGGTAGTCGGCCGTCAGCGGCTGGCCGGCCCGGCAGTCCGCCGCCATCGCCACCAGCGCCTGCTCCTCGTGCCGCAGCCGTTCCCGCAGGGCGTCGTCGACCTCGGCGGCGTCCCAGCCCTGCGCCGCCATACGCGCCGCGGCCGGGGAGGCCACGCCGCCCTGCCCGGCCAGCGCCCGCAGCTCCAGCACGTGCCGCCGGAAGAGGCGCCTGCGGTCATCGGCCCACAGGTGGCCGGGGCGGCGGGTCTGGTGGTCGGCCCAGATCTCCCGCAACCGGTCCAGCGCGGCGAGCCGCCGTTGGACGTCGAGCGGAAAACGAGTCGGGGCGAGTTCATGGCCACGTCGCGAGTTCACGAATCTCACCGTAACCCGCCCGCCGTGGCGGAAACCCGGACCGTCCGGATTCGGGCGCACGATCTTCACGGCGCCCCGGCCGCCGCGGCAGCCGCCGCCCGGGTCAGCGCTCGGGCCGCCGCAGCAGCCGCAGGGCCTTCTGCTGGTCGAAGTCCAGGGCGCGGGCCGGAGACGGCGACAGCCGGCCCAGGCGCTCCCCGTAGCCGCGGACCCTGGCCATCGTCGCCGGTTCGGACAGCACCCGCAGGGCGAACGACAGCGCCGCCGGAGTGATGTCGTAGTGGCGCTCCAGCTCCAGACCGGCGGAGACCGTGCGCAGGTCGGCCTCGGTGAACCGCCGGTGCCGGTGGCCGCGCCCCGTGGGCTGCTCCTTGGTCACCGGCAGCAGGCCCAGGCTCTCGCGGTAACGCAGCATTCGGGGGGTCGTGTCAAGGCGCTCGGCGGCGGCCGAGATCGGGATGTCGCGGTTCATAAGGGCGAATACAACAGAAACTGACAAACAATTGTCAAGTTGGTCCGCGCGGCGGTGTCCGGCGGCCCCCTCCCGCCTTAGACTCGTGGCGCGCATCCACAGGAGGAGAAAGACGCATGGCATTCGACTTCAAAGTCGCCGACCTGTCCCTGGCCGAGTTCGGCCGCAAGGAGATCCGGCTCGCCGAGCACGAGATGCCCGGCCTCATGGCCACCCGCGCCGAGTACGGCTCCTCCCAGCCGCTCAAGGGCGCCAAGATCATGGGCTCCCTGCACATGACCGTCCAGACCGCGGTCCTCATCGAGACCCTGGTCGCCCTGGGCGCCGAGGTCCGCTGGGTGAGCTGCAACATCTTCTCCACCCAGGACCACGCCGCCGCGGCCGTCGTCGTCGGTCCCGACGGCACTCCCGAGGACCCGCAGGGCGTCCCCGTCTTCGCCTGGAAGGGCGAGACGCTGGAGGAGTACTGGTGGTGCACCGAGCAGGCGCTCACCTGGCCCGGCGCCGACGGCCCGAACATGATCCTGGACGACGGCGGCGACGCCACCATGCTCGTCCACAAGGGCGTCGAGTACGAGAAGGCCGGCGCGGTCCCCGACCCCTCCACCGCTGACAGCGAGGAGTTCCGGGTCGTGCTGGAACTGCTCCGCTCCAGCCTGGCCGCCGACCCGCAGAAGTGGTCCAAGATCGCCCCCGGCATCAAGGGCGTCACCGAGGAGACCACCACCGGCGTGCTCCGCCTGTACGAGATGAGCAGGGAGGGCAAGCTGCTCTTCCCGGCCATCAACGTCAACGACTCGGTGACCAAGAGCAAGTTCGACAACAAGTACGGCATCCGCCACTCGCTGCCCGACGGCATCATGCGCGGCACCGACGTCCTCATCGGCGGCAAGGTCGCGGTCGTCTGCGGCTACGGCGACGTCGGCAAGGGGGCCGCGGAGTCGCTGCGCGGCCAGGGCGCCCGGGTCATCGTCACCGAGATCGACCCGATCAACGCGCTGCAGGCCGCCATGGACGGCTACCAGGTGACCACGCTGGAGGACGTGGTCGGGACCGCCGACATCTTCATCACCACGACCGGCAACTTCAACATCATCATGGCCGACCACATGGCCCGGATGAAGCACCAGGCCATCGTGGGCAACGTCGGCCACTTCGACAACGAGATCGACATGGCCGGCCTGGCCAAGATCCCCGGCATCGAGAAGACCGAGATCAAGCCGCAGGTCCACGAGTGGCGCTTCCCCGACGGCCACGCGGTCCTCGTGCTGTCCGAGGGGCGGCTGCTCAACCTGGGCAACGCCACGGGCCACCCGAGCTTCGTGATGTCCAACAGCTTCACCAACCAGGTCATCGCGCAGATCGAGCTGTTCACCAAGCCCGGCGAGTACCCGACCGGCGTCTACGTGCTCCCCAAGATCCTCGACGAGAAGGTCGCCCGGCTGCACCTCGACGCGCTCGGCGTGAAGCTCACCGAGCTCACCAAGGAGCAGGCCGCCTACATCGGCGTCGACGTGGCCGGTCCCTACAAGTCCGACCAGTACCGCTACTAGTTCTCGGATGCGGGCACCACGGCACGACGTCGCGGACCTCGGCCTGGCGCAGGCCGGGGTCCGCCGCGTGGAATGGGCCGAACGCGCCATGCCGGCGCTGCGCCGGATCATGGAGCGCTTCGCCGAGCAGCGCCCGATGGAAGGGCTGCGCATCGCCGCGTGCATGCACGTGACGGCCGAGACCGCCAACCTGCTGCGTGCGCTGCGGGCCGGCGGGGCCGAGGTGGCGCTGGCCGCCTCCAACCCGGTGTCCACCCAGGACGACACCGCCGCCGCGCTGGTCGCCGAGTACGGCGTGATGGTGCACGCCCGCTCGGCCATGGACGCCGCCACCTACGCGCGCAACCTGGTCACGGTGCTGGAGCGGCGTCCGCACCTGCTGCTCGACGACGGCTGCGACCTGGTCAACATCGCGCACCTGGAGCGCCCGGAGCTGCTCGCCGAGACGGTGGGCGGCTGCGAGCAGACCACCACCGGGGTGCTGCGGCTGCGCCGGATGAGCGCCGACGGCGCCCTCAAGCTGCCCATGGTCGCGGTCAACGACACCGCGACCAAGCGGATGTTCGACAACCGCTACGGCACCGGCCAGTCCACGATCGACGGGATCATGCGCGCCACCAACGCGCTGCTGTCCGGGCGCACCATGGTCGTCGCCGGGTTCGGCTACTGCGGCCGGGGCCTGGCCGAGCGCGCCCGAGGCATGGGCGCGCGCGTCATCGTCACCGAGGTCGATCCGGTCAAGGCGCTGGACGCCGTGATGCAGGGCTACACCGTGCTGCCGATGGAGGAGGCCGCGCGCGCGGGGGACGTGTTCGTGACCGTCACCGGCAACCGCGACGTGATCCGCGCCGAGCACCTGGCGCTGTTCAAGGACGGCGCGGTGCTGGCCAACTCCGGCCACTTCGACGTGGAGATCGACCTCCCGGCGCTGGAGTCGCTGGCGGTGGAGGTCCGCCGCGAGGTGCGGCCCCAGGCCGACGAGTACGTCCTCGCCGACGGCCGCCGCGTCGTCCTGCTCGCCGAGGGCCGCCTGGTCAACCTGGGCGCCGCCGAGGGCCATCCGGCCGCCGTCATGGACATGTCCTTCGCCGTCCAGGCCCTCACCGTCGCCTGGCTCGCCGAGCACCACGGTGAACTCGCCCCCGGAGTCCTCGACGTCCCGGCCGAGATCGACGCCGAGGTCGCCGCCCTGGAACTGGCGGCCCTGGGCGTGCACATCGACGAGATGACCCCGGCCCAGGAGGACTACCTCAGCTCCTGGCGGCCGTGAGCCCCCGACTTCGTCGGATCAGGCGGCCTGCAAAGTGGTCGCGGAGACCGTGCTGGGCTCTGGAACGGCTTCACCGCGCTCATGCAGGATCTGCAGATGCGCATGCATGGCTTCTCGCATCTCGCTCAACGCCTCGGCCTCCGTGTCGCCGAGTGCGATGCACCCCGGAAGATCCGGTGACCAAGCGCCGTAGCCGCCGTCCTCGGCGCGTTCGATGATGACAGCGTACGTACTCACCGTTACCTCCATCTGATCCCCGCCTGCTTCAGGATGCTTTTCTCGGTGCCGACAGGCAAGGTCTTTACCGGGCTTGCCTGCAATGGTGACGACGCCGAGCTTCTCGGGGTGGACATAGTGGCGGTGACTTCCTCGCGTGCGGTGCAAGGTCCGACCGTCCGCCTCGATCATCTTGATGATCTCACTGACCTTGAGGGGATAGAGGATAACGTACCGTGATTCCCGTATTCCTCTCTGTGCGTCTGAGGTCAAGGGCGCTTCTGGTGGTCTTGGCGCCGGGCCATCCGTTCCTCTTCGCGGCGGCGGCGTTCGGCCAGGACCGCGGAGAGGAACTCCGGGGGGCTGGTGCCGGGCGGCGGGGGAGGGCTGACGGCCCGGGCGACGGTGTCGGCCACCCGCACCCCCATCTCGTAGCGGGCCTGCTCGGTCAGCTCGCCGAAGCGCAGCACGTACTGGCGGGCCATCGCGGCGGCGTCGGGGGTGAGCCCGGAGAGCTCGGCGCTGCGCGCCCATTCGGCCAGGCGCGGCGGCATCGCGATGACCTCGTCGCGCCTGCGTCCCGCGCGCTCCTCGACGACCAGCGTGCCGGCCAGGAAGTCGCCGATCCGTCGGCCGTCCCGGTTGACCAGCGAGGTGATCAGCGCGGGGACGCCGGACAGCAGCCAGATCTCGACGAAGGCGCTCAGCGCCCGCGCGAGCGCCTGGCGGAACCGCTCCGGCGAGCCGTCGGTGCCCACTACGCGCAGCCCCAGCGCCAGTTTGCCCAGCGACCGGCCGCGCGTGAGCGCCTCGAAGGTGGTCGGGTAGCCGACGATGAGCAGCGCCACCAGCGCGACCTGCACGGCCGCCGTCGCCGCCGCGTCCAGCCCCGCCCCCACCGCCGCGACCAGGACCGTCGCGCCGAACAGCAGCGCGACCTGCACGGCGACGTCGATGAGCAGCGCGAGCATCCGCGTCGCGAAGCCCGCCGGGCGCAGGTCCAGCACCACCGCGTCCCCGGTGATCAGATGGGACTGCCCGTAATGGCCGCCGCCCGGATGTGCCACGTCGTCTCTCCCGCCTCGTTCATCCACCGTCGCCTCCAAGTCTGGCAGTGCTCGCAGCGGCGGCGCACCACGGCCTCCGGGCCGCCCCGCCGGAGCCGTTGTCAGTAGAGTCGGGGGCGTGGATCTCGACGTCTTCGCCGCCGCGCACCGCCCCGACTGGGACCGACTGCAGGACCTGGTCCGCCGACGCCGCCGGTTGTCCGGCCCCGAGATCGACGAGCTCGTCGACCTCTACCAGCGGGTCTCCACGCACCTGTCGGTGGTGCGCTCGGCCCGGCAGGACCCCGCCCTGGTGGGCTGGCTGTCGGGGCTGGTGGCGCGGGCCCGCTCCGCCGTCACGGGAGCGCACGCGCCGGCCTGGCGGGACTCCGTCCGCTTCTTCACCCGCACCTTCCCCGCCGTCGTCTACCGGCTGCGGTGGTGGTGGATCGCGGCGTCGCTGGGCACCGTGGCGTTCTCCACCGCCGTGGCCGTGTGGATCGTCGCCGACCCGGCGGTGCAGGCGGCCATCGGCGCGCCGGAGGAGATCCGGGCCTACGTCGAGAACGACTTCGCCAACTACTACGTGGAGCACCCCGGCGCGTCCTTCGCGGCGCGGGTGTGGACCAACAACGCCTGGGCCGCGGCGCAGGCGCTGATCTTCGGCGTCTTCCTGTGCCTGCCCACCGTCTACGTGCTGGCCCTCAACGGCGCCAACATCGGCGTGGCCGCGGGGCTGATGTTCGCCAACGGCAAGGGCGACATCTTCCTCGGCCTGATCATCCCGCACGGTCTGCTGGAGCTGACCGCCGTCTTCGTCGCGGCCGGCGTGGGGCTCAAGCTCGGCTGGACCGTCATCGACCCCGGCCGCCGCCCCCGCCTGCAGGCGCTGGGCGAGGAGGCCCGCGCCGCCATCGCCGTCGTGCTCGGCCTGGTGCTGGTGCTGTTCGTCTCGGGCCTGATCGAGGGCCTGGTCACCGGCTGGGTGCACACCACCTGGCTGCGCATCGGCATCGGAGTGGCGGCGGAGGCGCTGTTCCTGGCCTACGTCTACACCCTGGGCCGCAAGGCCTACCAGGAGGGCGAGACCGGCGACATCCGGGACCGCCCGGCGACCGCCCCGGTGGCTGGGTGATTTCACCGCGGTCAACGCGTCCGTGTCATTGAGCTCAACTGATCCGCGTTCCGCTCATAGGCGCGTCGAGATGTCGCCGTGCCCGGAGGAGAACATGCCGACGAAGGGCAGAACGCGCTGAGGGCCGGCCTCTCCGTGGACGGTGAAGGGATCGCGGAGGTCCTGGTCGACGAGGTCTTCGGTGTCGCAGCGGAGTCTGTCGAAATCGACGTGCGGAAGGTCTGCGGACGTGCGCTTCAGCTCGTCCCGGGAGACGAGCGCCCTGTCGCCTTCGAACGGGAGAAGCCGCGCGGCCGGGGCGCCGTCGCGGGTGATGACGAAGCTCGCACCGCGTTCGACCGCCCGGAGGGTCCTTCCATCGTCGTCGCGCGGTTCCCGCTGGTCGATCTCTCTGCTCACGCCCCGATTGTGCTACAACCTTCCCGCCGCCTTCAGGGAGATGTAGGCGTCGGCCAGGGCCGGGGCCAGGTGGTCGGGGTCGGCGTCGACGACCTCCACGCCGTGGCGGCGCAGCTCGGCGGTGATGCGGCGGCGCTCGGCCAGCGTCCGTTCGGCCGCCGCGGCGTCGTAGACGGCATCCGTTGCGCCCCGGCCCGCCGCCATCTCGCTCACCCGCGGGTCGCCCACGGCCGCCACCAGCACCAGGTGCCGCGCCGTCAGCGCGGGCAGCCGGGGCAGCAGGCCCTCTTCCATGGCGGCGGCGTTGAGGTCGGTGAGCAGCACGACGAGCCTGCGGGTGCGGCCCTGCCAGCCCAGGATCGCCGCGATCAGCCCGGCGGGGTCGGACTCCACCAGCTCCGGCTCCAGCGGCGCCATCGCCTGCACGATCGCCGGGACCGTGCTGCCCCGGCCGTGGCTGAGCACCTGGGCGCGCACCCGGCGGTCGTAGGCGAGCATGTCCACCCGGTCGCCTGCCTTGGCCGCCAGGGCCGCCAGCAGCAGCGCCGCGTCCATGGAGTGATCCAGCCGCGGGGTGTCGCCCACTCGCCCGGCCGAGGTGCGGCTGGTGTCCAGGACGAGCAGGATGCGCCGGTCGCGCTCGGGCCGCCAGGTGCGCACCACGACCGCGTCGCGCCGCGCGGTGGCCCGCCAGTCGATCGAGCGGACGTCGTCGCCGGGCACGTACTCGCGCAGCGAGTCGAACTCGCTGCCCTGCCCGCGGATCATCGCGCGGTGCTGGCCGTCCAGCTCGCGCAGCCGCGACAGCTTGCCCGGCAGGTGGCGGCGGCTGTGGAACGGCGGCAGCGCCCGCACGCTCCACGGCACGGCGTGCGTGACCTGGCGCGCGGCCAGGCCCAGCGGCCCGAAGCTGCGCACCGTGACGCCCGCGGCGTGCTGGTCGCCGCGCCGCTGCGGGGTGAGCACCGTGGTGATCCGGCGCCGCTCGCCCGCGGGGACCGTCACGTCGTGGGTGCGCGGCCGCGCCGACGCGCTGGGCGGCCACGCGTCGCGGATCCGCGCGCGCAGCGGCCGGGGCCCCGAGTTGGCGACGACGAGCGCGACCTCCGCGCTCTCACCCAGGCGGAGCGAGGCCTCGCCCTCGCGCTCCAACGCCACCGCGCGAGCGCCCGCGGCGAGCGAAAGGTCCACCGCGACCGCCGCCACCAGCAGCCCGAGGAACACCCACGGCACCCACGCGCCCGCGGGCGCCGCGATGAACACCACGGCCACCCCGGCGAAGGCCAGGAGGACCGTCCGTCCGGTGATCGCCATCTGCAACTTCCTCCGCTGCTCTGGGATGCGCCGAGGTCAGCGCGGGACCGGGACGCTCGACAGCACGCCGTCGAGCAGGCCGTCGGTCGTCGCGCCCTCAAGCTCGGCCTCGGGGCGCATCGCGATGCGGTGCCGCAGGGTCGCCTTCGCCAGCGCCTTGACGTCGTCGGGGGTCACGTAGTCGCGCCCGGACAGCCAGGCCCACGCCCTGCTGGTGCGCAGCAGCGCGGTCGCGCCGCGCGGCGACGCGCCCAGTTGCAGCGACGGCGAGCGGCGGGTGGCCCGGCAGATGTCCACGATGTAGCCGAGCACCTCCGGCGCCACCCGCACCGAGCGGACCGCCTCGCGGGCGGCGCGCAGCTCGGCCGCGCCCGCGACCGCCCGCACGCCGGCGGCGTCCAGATCGCCGGGGTCGAAGCCGTCGGCGTGCCGGGTGAGCATGTCGACCTCTTCGGCGCGCTGCGGCAGCGACACGACCAGCTTCAGCAGGAACCGGTCGAGCTGGGCCTCCGGCAGCGGGTAGGTGCCCTCGTACTCCACCGGGTTCTGGGTCGCGGCCACCACGAACGGGTCGGGCAGCGGCCGCGGTCGGCCCTCCACCGTCACCTGCCGCTCCTCCATGGCCTCCAGCAGCGCGGCCTGGGTCTTGGGCGGCGTCCGGTTGATCTCGTCGGCGAGGAACAGGTTGGTGAACACCGGGCCGTCGTGGAACTCGAACTTCGCGGTCCTGGCGTCGTAGACCAGCGATCCGGTGACGTCGCCCGGCATCAGGTCCGGGGTGAACTGCACCCGCTTGTGGTCCAGCGACAGCGCCGCCGACACGGTGCGCACCAGCAGCGTCTTCGCGACGCCGGGCACGCCCTCCAACAGCACGTGGCCGCGGCACAGCAGCGCGACGACCAGGCCGGTCACCGTCTCCTCCTGGCCGACCACGGCCTTGGCGACCTCGGTGCGCAGCGCGGTCAGCGCGTCCCTGGCCTGATCGGCGGACGGCCGGCTCTCGGGCGGCCGGCCATCTGGGGTAAGGGCGGTCACGACTGGCGTACCTCTCTCTCAAGCCTGTCAAGTTCGTCGGCGAGCCGGACCAGCGTCGCGTCGTCGCCGGTGAAGGGGTCCGGCGAGCCCGGGGCGTCCGCGGTCGGCACGCCGTGGAGCAGGGCGCGCAGCCGCTCGTGCGTCTCGCCGGTGCGCGCGGCGACGGCGTCGACCACCGACTCCGGCGCGGCGTCGGGGCCGAGGCCCAGCGAGGGGCGGATCCGGTCGAGGACCCCGGTGCGCAGGGCCGCCGCCGCGCGGTCGCGGGCGCGCCGGGAGGCGTAGAGCCGGGCCCGGCCCTCGGTGGTCTCGGCGGCCCGCACCACGACCGGGATGCGCTCGGTGACCAGCGGGCCGAGCCTGCGGCCGCGCCACAGCGCGAGCAGCAGCAGGGCCGCGCCGAGCTGCACGAGGGCCGGGGTGAACCCTTCGGGCAGCAGCTCCCACAGCGTCGTCTCGCCCGATGGCGCGGGGACGTCGGGGATGAACCACACGACGTCGCGCTCCGCCAGCAGGTTCAGCAGCAGCGCGGCGTTGCCGCGGTCGGCCAGGTGGGAGTTGCGCAGCGGGTCGCCGGTGCCGAGCACCGTCACCGTCGATCCACCGGTGTCGACCCGGACCAGGGCCGACCCGTCCTCGGCCGGGTAGCAGCCGGCCGCGCCGCCGGCGCCGCCGACCGAGTAGAGCTCGCCCCCGGTGTCGGCGCTCCCCGCCGCCTCGGCCGCGGGGAGATCGCAGCGGGGCGCCAGTGCGTCCTCCTCGGTGCGGCCGGAAACGGCCACGCCGGGCGCCATCTCCTCCAGCACCCGGGTGGTGGGCTGGACGAGCAGGCGGTCGCCGGGCAGCCCGGCCAGCCGCTCGGCCTCCTCGGGGAGCAGCCGGTGCGAGTGGACCAGGACCAGGACCGATCCAGCGCCGGTCGCGGCCGCGGCCTCGTCCGTCGTGCGCGCGACGGTGACGTCGGCGCCGCGCTCGCGCAGGATCTCGGCGAGCGCCCTGGAGCCCTCGGGATTGGGGCCCTCGGGTTCGAGGTCGCCCTCGGGAAGCCGCTGCGATCCGAGCGAGAGCACGACGGCGAGCACGACGAGCGCGCCGATGAACGCGAGGGGGCCGCGGGCGGCGCGCCACAGCCCGGCGGCGGTGGGCGAGGCGGCGGCGGAGGGCGCGGTCCGCTCGGCCTGAGGGGGAGGGGAGGCCGTCGTCATCCGGCCCTCTCAGCGTCGGCCCCGCCGGAGCCCTCCCGCAGGCCCGCGTCCAGGTCGCGCAGCACGGCGTAGCCTTCGGCGGTGGCGGGGCGCTCGCCGTACCAGACGTCGTTGAACACCCGGGCGCCCTCCTGGAGAGCGGTCCGGCGGCTCGGCAGCGCCAGGGCGGCCTCGGCCGTCAGCTCGGTCGCGGTGCGTCCCGGCCGGGGCGGGATGATCGCGCGCTCCTCCAGGTCGCGGCTGATCGCTCGGAGCCGTTCGCGGACGGCCTCGGCGTATGCGCCTTCGGCGGCGTGCCGCTCCGACAGGGCCCGGTGGTCGGTGGCCGACAGCGGTGCGCCGGAGTCGACGACCGCGCCGCGCCGCCCGGTCCGCCGGGCGGGTCGGGTGTAGACCACCAGCGCGACGACGAGCAGCACCAGCAGGGCCAGCAGCGGTCCCAGCACCCACCAGCCGCCGGGGACGGAGTCGCCGACCCGGCGGGCGAGCTCCTCCAGCCATCCCATGAACCACGTGTAGAGGCGTTCCACCAGTCCCGGTTCGGCCTCCTGGTAGACGGAGTCGGACAGCTCCTCCCTGGCCAGCCGAGCGCCCTCCTCGCGGCTCACCGCTCCGCTCAAGCCGGGGCCCCCGGCGCCTGCCCGGACGGCGCCGGGTCGGTCAGGTAGACCTCGGCGCCCACCTGCTCACCGGAGTGCGCGGCGGCCTGCAGCTTCAGGTCCAGGCCCTCCCTGCGCATGCGCAGGTCGATGTAGAGCAGCGCGGTGGCGCCGGCCGTGAACGGGCTGGTGACCGCGGCGGACAGCACCATGCCGACGTAGGTCAGGGCCGAGTTCGCGATCGGGCTCCACGCGGCGTCGGGGGCGAGGAACAGCACCGCCATCGAGCCCATGCTGAACGGGGTCGACAGCAGGCTGCCGACGAGCTGGACGATGAGCATCGTCAGCAGCAGGATCCCGAACACCCGCCACCAGCTCCTGCGGGTCAGCGCCCACGAGCGCCCCAGGGCGCGGGCCGGGCCGATCCGCTCCAGCACGACGGCCGGCATCGCCAGCGCGATCTTGACGTAGATCCAGGCGGCGAGCACGCACGCGGCGAGGAGGCCGGCCAGCATCACGATCAGGCCGGTGATCGGTTCGACGGCCATCAGCAGCGCGCCCACGAACACGACGGCGAACAGGACGGCGGTCCACAGCAGGGAGATGAGGAACACCAGCCCGATGAGGCCCAGGATCGCGCCGATCCGGCCGCGCACGGCCCGCAGCGCCTCCTTCAGCGACATCCCGTGGCCGAGCACGGCCGCGCCCACGACCGCGGCCAGCAGCCCGTTCAGGACGTTGGCGGCGATGTACTGCACCAGCGCGCCGCCGTAGACGCTGACCAGACTGAACACGGAGAACGGTATGGCGTCGGGGGGCGGCGCGGCCGTGGGGTCCTCCAGGATCGGCCCCATGTAGGACGTGTACTCGTCCATGAAGGTGCCGAACCCCAGCGCCGGCAGCAGGCTGGCCACCGCCATGACGATCAGCGACAGCCCCAGCGTGGCCTTGGGGTTGTGCCGGACGTAGTTGAACGCGCCGTTGAACACGTCACCGAGGGTGAGCGGGCGCAGCGCGACCACGCCGGGCTTGGGTTCCGGCGGGCGAGGGGGGTAGGGGCCGTAGCCGCCGTGGCCGCCATAGGGCGGCTGCCCCGGAGGCTGCCCGGGCGGTCCCCAGCCGGCTCCGCCCGGAGGGGGCGGTGGCGGGGCCTGGCCGCCGCCGGGCGCGCTCCACCCCGCTCCGCCGGGCGCCTGGGGGTCCGGCGGGCCCCACTGGCCTCCCGGTGCGCTCCACGGGGCCTGTCCGGGCCCCTGGGCCGCACCGCCGGGCTCGGGGCCGGACTCGGGGTCCGGTCGACTCCCAGGGGCCCGCCACGCCTGACCGTCCTCCTGGGTCATCGATCCTCCCGATCCCTGTCATCGCACTGAACCCGGGCGTGTGGTTACCCAGGCTAGGTCAGTCCAACCTACTGCCGGACCATGTATGCCAGGGGCCTTATTCGCCGCTTATCGGCCAACCGATACCGTTCATTCTTTTTGTATGCTTTCGTTATCTACCGGCCATGTCGCCCGGGGTCGGGTGAGTGCCCGCTCTGGACGGGGCGGCGGGTGAGACGGCAGGGTGTCCGAGGGGAATCCGGCCGCCGTCATCTGCCGCGCGCCGTGATCACCGCCCGTCACCTGCCCGATGATGGCAAGGTTAGGGGCGGATGGTCGCTCCATGGGGGGACCCCGGCAGAAGAGATCGAAGTTTTGCCGCTTGAGTGTCCGGAAAGGAGAAGGCGCTCGGGCCGTCATCCCGCCACGGGGTGCCAGCGAGCGCCGGAAAATCGATGAAGGGACGCGTACTGGTCGTCGACGACGACCTCGCTCTCGCCGAAATGCTGGGCATCGTCCTCAGGGGCGAGGGGTTCGAGCCGTCGTTCGTACACGACGGCGACAAGGCCCTGGAGGCGTTCCGCGAGACAAAGCCTGACCTCGTGCTGCTGGACCTCATGCTGCCCGGGGCCGACGGAATCGACGTGTGTCGCCAGATCCGCGCCGAGTCCGGCGTTCCCATCGTGATGCTCACAGCGAAGAGCGACACGGTGGACATCGTGCTCGGCCTGGAGTCCGGCGCCGACGACTACATCGTCAAGCCGTTCAAGCCCAAGGAGCTCGTCGCCCGTGTTCGGGTGCGCCTGCGCCGCACGGAGGAGCCCGCTCCCGAGGTGCTCCAGATCGGCGACATCACGATCGACGTGGCGGGGCACTCCGTGCGCCGCGAGGGTCAGCCGATCAGCCTCACCCCGCTGGAGTTCGACCTGCTCGTCGCGCTCGCCCGCAAGCCGCGCCAGGTCTTCACCCGCGAGGTGCTGCTGGAGCAGGTCTGGGGATACCGGCACGCCGCCGACACCCGCCTGGTCAACGTGCACGTCCAACGGCTCCGGGCCAAGATCGAGAAGGACCCCGAACACCCGGAGGTCGTCGTCACGGTGCGCGGTGTCGGCTACAAGGCCGGTACCGCCTGAGCGGTCCAGTGACGGCATCGGTGCCGGGCATCGCCGGCGACGCGAACGCGGCGCACCCGCCAGAGGGCGAGGTCGTCGCGCCGTCGCGTTGGCAGTGGGGCGCCGGCGCGCTCCGCAGCGGCTACCTCGTCGCCCAGCGCGCCGCCCGCGCGCTGGTGCGCGGCGTGCACTCCCGCTGGCGGCGGTCCCTGCAGCTCCGCGTGGTCACCACCACCCTGGTGATCTCGGCGCTGGTCACCGCCGTGCTCGGGTTCTTCCTGATGCAGCAGATCCAGACCGGCCTGCTCACGGCCAAGCAGGAGGCCGCGCTCAACGACCACCACGCCGGCCTGACCCACGCCATCAGCGTGCTCCAGGACAGCGACCAGTCCGACCGGGACCGCCAGCTCGACCAGATCATCGGCGACCTCGGCGCGCGCAGCGGCGCCACGGGGCTCTACGAGGTCGTCATCATGCCGTCGGTGGGCGGCATGACCGGCAGGGCCACCGGCGACGTCGACGAGTCGAGCGTGCCGACGCAGTTGCGCGAGGAGGTGCGCAACAGCACCGAGCTGGAGAGCCAGTACGCCCGCTACACCGAGATCGTCCGCCGCGACGGGCCCAGGGAGCCGGCCCTCGCCGTCGGGGCCCAGTTGTCCAGCGCCTTCGAGCTCTACTACCTGTTCCCGCTCGACCACGAGCAGGACATGCTGGACCTGGTGCAGGGCACGCTGGTGGCGGTGGCCTCGGCGCTGATCCTGCTGCTGGCCGCGATCGCCTACGTGGTCACCCGGCAGGTGGTCACCCCGGTGCGGCAGGCGGCGAGCTCGGCCGAGCGGCTGTCCTCGGGTGATCTGTCGGAGCGGATGAAGGTGCGCGGCGAGGACGACCTCGCCCGCCTCGCCATGTCCTTCAACGACATGGCCGGCAACCTCCAGGAGAAGATCCACGAGCTGGAGGAGCTGTCCAAGGTCCAGCGCCAGTTCGTCTCCGACGTCTCCCACGAGCTGCGCACCCCGCTGACCACCATCCGGATGGCCGGCGACCTGCTCTACGAGGACCGCGAGGACCTCGATCCCGCCATGGCCCGCTCGGTGGAGCTGCTGCAGAGCCAGTTGGAGCGCTTCGAGGAGCTGCTCGCCGACCTGCTGGAGATCAGCAGGCACGACGCCGGCGCGGCGACCCTGGCGGTCGAGTCGGTGGACGTGCGCGACGCCGTGATGAAGGCGGTGGGCGACGCCGAGCAGATCGCCGAGCGGCGCGGGATCAAGGTGGTGCTGCGGCTGCCGGCCGAACCCTGCGTCGCCCAGTTCGACGCGCGCCGGATCAACCGGATCCTGCGCAACCTCGTCGTCAACGCGATCGAGCACAGCGAGGGCAAGGACGTCATCGTGACCGCGGCGGGCGATCGCGACGCGGTGGCGGTCGCGGTCCGCGACTTCGGCGTCGGCCTGAAGGAGGGGGAGGAGCACCTCTGCTTCGACCGGTTCTGGCGGGCCGACCCCGCCCGGGCCCGGACGACGGGCGGCACCGGGCTGGGCCTGTCGATCGCCAAGGAGGACGCCCTGCTGCACGGCGGGTGGCTCCAGGCGTGGGGAATGCCCGGCAAGGGGTCGCAGTTCCGGCTCTCGCTGCCGCGCAAGGCGGGCACCGAGCTGCGCGGCTCCCCGCTGCCGCTGGCGCCGCCGGAAATGGCCATCGGGCGCGTGCGGGCCGCCTTCCCCGCACCCGGTGAACTGGACGCCTCATGGTCGGGGGGATTGGGGGACACACCATGACCAGATCGTCGCTGCGCATCGGCGCCGCCGCGTCGGCGGCCTGCCTGGCCGCCACGCTGTCGGCGTGCGCGAGCGTGCCCACCGGCGGCCCCGTCGTCCAGGGCGCGGGCGGGAGCAACGACGTCGGTCAGGGCGGCTCCTACGCGCGGCTGATCCCCGCGGGCCCGCAGCCGGGCGTCGGCGAGACCGGGCTGATCCGGGGCTTCCTGGGGGACATGGGCAGCTTCGAGGAGGACTACGAGGCCGCCCGGCTCTACATGACCGACGAGGAGCGGGCGTCCTGGTCCCCCGACGGCACCGTGCTCGTCTACGGCGAGATGGACTCCGTCGGCCTCGACGTCCGGCGGAGTGAGGACGGCGAGCGCGCCGAGGTGCGGATGCGCACGCCCCTGGCCGCAACGATCGATCCGAGCGGCCAGTACGTGCCCGCGGGCCAGGGCGAGATCATCGACGTCACCTTCGAGCTGGCCAGGGTCGGCGGCGAGTGGCGGATCTCGGAGCTGCCCGAGGAGATCATGCTGAGCCGGCGCGACGTCGACCGCGCCTTCCGGCCGCTCAACCTGTACTACTTCAACCGCGACATGAGCACGCTGGTGCCCGACCCGATCTTCCTGCCGGTGCAGCCCACCAGCGAGTTGCCGGACCAGCTTTCCCGGATGCTGGCCACGATGCTGGTGAGCGGCCCCACGGACTGGCTGGAGCCCGCGGTCCGGTCCTCCTTCCCCGGGGACGCCACCGCCGACGTGTCCTACGACTCCGGCCTGGTCACCGTCGAACTGAGCTCCGAGGCCGACGGCGCGGACCCTGAGGAGCGCCTGGGCATGGTGGCCCAGCTCGTCTGGACCCTCAAGCAGCTCCCCGACGTGCGGCAGCTCACGCTCAACATCGGCGGCGACGAGGTGCGGATCCCGGCCTCCGAGGACGAGAACCTGCAGACCGACAGCGGCACCTGGAGCTCGGTCAACCCCTCCGGCGTCACCGGGAACCCGCGCGCCTACTTCATGCGCGACGGCCAGTTGTGGTCCCTGGACGGCAGGCAGCAGGAGGCCCGCTCCCAGGGTGCCCCCGGCATCGGAGACACCCCGCTGGAGCAGCACGCGGTCTCCCTCGACGAGGACAAGGTGGCCGGCGTCGGCGTCGGCGACAACGAGGTGGTCGTGGCCGAGCTCACCGAGGGCGGCGCCTACACCACCGTGCTGAGCGGGGGCGAGTACACCTCGCTGTCCTGGGACGGCTACGGCAACCTCTGGGTCGCCGAGGACATCTCCGCCGAGAAGGAGGCCGCGGAGGAGGACGAGGACGAGGACGTCGAGGACGACACCGAACGGGGCGACCCCCCGGCCGGCTCCTCCGACGCCGACCCCGAACAGGACGACGCGGCCGGCACCAGGCTGTGGCTGCTGCGGGGCGGGACCGACCCGATCGAGGTGACGGCGCCGGAGCTGAGCGACCGCACGGTCACCCGGTTGCGCGCCTCGCGCGACGGCACCCGCGTCGCGCTGCTCACCGAGGACGGCGAGAACAGCCAGGTCCTGGTGGGGCGCGTGGTCTACGACGACGCCGGAGTCCTCCTCCAGGCCTTCCTTCCGCTGGCCACGGACCTCAACGATGTCTCCGACCTCGCCTGGCGCGGGGCCGACCAGCTCGCGGTCCTGGGCCAGAAGGAGCGCGCCGCCGTCCAGGCCCACCTGGTGCCGCTGGACGGCAGCACCCAGTCGACCAGCGCCGGCGCCACGACGGGCGTCGACATGAAGAGCATCGCCGCGGCTCCGGGCCAGCCGCTGCTGGCCGGAACCGAGGACGACTACGTCTCCATGACCAACGACCGCCTGATGTGGGAGCGCGTGACCGACGGGACCAACCCGGTCTACCCGGGGTAGGGGGCCCGGTCTGGGAAGGCTGTCGCGAGAGTGCGCGCCCTTTCCGCGGACCTGCGGTGTGCAGGAGACCTGGCGCGCACCTCGCGACCGAAGCGCGTGGCGAGGTCGACGGGCGGCCGCACCACCGTCTCGGCCGCGAGGCGCGGCCCGTCCGACGAGCGGGCGGGTACGGCTCCGGCCTGACGGGGCCGCGCTCTCGCGGCAGCCTCTTTCGTCCACAGGCCGCCGGTCCGGGTGGCGGGGCGGAGATCCGCGGGGCGAGCCTGGAGGGCGTGGGGACGATCCTGTCCGGCCTGGCCGCCCTGGCCGATCTGGTGCTGCGCGCGGAGTGCGCCGGCTGCGGCGGCGCGGGCGCGCCGCTGTGCGCCGAGTGCGCCGACGTCCTGGCCCGCGGCCCCCGGCGGTGCCGCTCCCGGCCGGGGTGCCCGCCGGTGTGGGCCGCCGGTCCGCACGCCGGGCGCCACCGCGAGGTCCTGCTCGCCTTCAAGGAGCACGGGCGGCGGGCGCTGGCCGGCCCTCTCGGGCGCTCGCTCGCCCGCGCCGCCGTCGACGCCGGGGCCGGCGCGGGGCCGGTCCTGCTGGTCCCCGTGCCCACCCGGCGCTCCTCGGCGCGCAGGCGCGGCTACGACGCGGTCGGGCTGCTGGCCGCGGCCGCGGCGGCCGAGCTCACCGCGCAGCGCTTCGACGTCCGGCTGCGGCCGGTGCTGCGGCACACCCGCCGGGTCTCCGACCAGGTCGGCCTCGGGGCACGGTCGCGCCGGGCCAATCTCGCCGGCGCGCTGGAGATGCGGCCGGGGAGCGGCCCCGAGCTGCGGCGGCACCGCGTCCTCGTCGTCGACGACGTGTTGACCACCGGGGCCACGGTGGCCGAGGCCGCCCGCGCGCTCAGGGCCGGGGGCGCCGGCGTGCTGGGCGCCGCCGTTCTGGCCGAACGCGGGTAACCTCGGTTCCGCCGAGGGAGCCCCGGGTCCGGGGCCGGACCGTCAAGAACCCTTTACCGGGCGGTCCGGTTTCCCACCCCCTCGGTGTTTTGTGGGGGTACGGGACGCGGTACCGCCGTGTGCAGGGGAGATTGCCACCTGACAAGCGGTGGATATCGGGCTAGCGTTCCAGACATGGCACCCGTCCGGGTCCGTGGTTGCGTCGGGCGCGGCGCCCTCCGAGTGGGGGCGCCGGTTCGGCAAGCCGATGCCAGCCGCAGGCGAAACGGCCCACGTAAGGCGACTTTTCGTCGACCGATCACGGTGCGGCTTAGAGGTAAGACCTGCCCCGTCGGAGGACCCGATGTCCTCCAGCACAGGGAGAAGGGCAGTAGTGGCGCTCAAGCGCCGCGGGACCCTCAGCAGGCGGATGTGGGGACGAAGACCAGGTCGGCCGGACGGGTGGCATCTCTCTTCAGCATGTCCGCGGGGGAGTCCTCCCCGCGCCTCCGTCGGCCTTGCGAGCCGCTGCGATCACCCATCGGGCACCGGGTGAATACCCGTGGTCCTGTGGGTATACGGCTCCCAACATCAGCCGGCGCCGCCGTCTGCGGGCCATGGGCCGCAGACGGCGGCGGGAGAGGAGGAGGCGAACCGACGCCCACCGTTCAAGCAGGAGCGGGCACAGCAACAGCAAGCCTGGCCGTCGGCAGAGACGGCCAAGCGATGAAGGGGGTCTTGTGGACATCATCGTCAAGGGTCGGCGCACCGGCGTCAGCGACAAGTTCCGGCGGCACGCCGAAACCAAGCTGGCCAAACTCTCCAAGTGGGAGCAGAAGGGCATGAGCGTCGATGTGGAGGTGTCCAAAGAGCGAAACCCGAAGCTGGCGGATCAGCGTGAGCGGGTTGAACTGACCATCCACACCAACGGCCCGGTGATCCGGGGCGAGGCTTCCGCTGACGACCGCTACACCGCGCTCGACCTGGCTCTCGACCGCATCGAGGCGCGACTGCGCAAGGCCGCCGACCGGCGCAAGGTGCACAAGGGCAACCGAGCCCCGGTCTCGGTGGCTGCGGCGACCGCCGAACTCGCGAACTCCACCGGGGCGCCGCTCGGCGAGGTGACCCGACCGGCTCCCGTTCCCTCCCCGGCGGAAGACCCCGACGAGATCGACGGCGCGGCCGTCGACAGCGCGTTCGCCGACGAGGTCGTGGAACTCGACACCCAGGGCGGTGCCCCCGTTATCGTTCGGGAGAAATTCCACTACGCCAAACCGATGACCATTGACCAGGCCCTTATGGAAATGGAACTCGTGGGCCACGATTTCTACCTCTTCCGCGACGAGGAGCGCGACGCGCCGAGCGTCGTCTACCGCAGGAAGGGCTTCAACTACGGGGTCCTGCGCCTCATGGAATAAAGTGAGGCCCGTCTTCGAAAGGCCGTCGGCGCGCCGCGTCCGGTGAAGCGCCGGGCGCGGCGCGCCGAGGACGCGGCGCCCCCCGGTCCCGCTCGCGCATGGCGGCCGTCGGCTACGCCGCCCGCGAAAGGGTCCGCGGACGCGGACCGGCCGTTCTTCGCCGGGACGCCGGGCTCGTCCGTGCCCGCCGTCAGACGCCCTCCCCCTGGATCTCCCGGTCGCGCCGCTTGATCTTGTGCAGCGGCGTGGAGTGCGGCTCCTCGGAGTCGTAGCGCGGATCGTCCAGGACCACGTCGGTGAAGATGTCGGACACCGCGCACAGGATCCCGCCGATGACCATGGCCGCCACGCCGACGCCCAGGAGCCACCACGCGGGCCCCAGGGCCAGGGAGAGGCCGGCCAGCACGAAGCCGACGAGCAGGAACGCGACGGCGACCCACGACGCCTGGCGGCCCCGGTGGTTGTTGGTCGGGGCCCAGGCCCCGCCCTCGATCTGGTAACCGCGGATGTAGCGGCTGCGGTTGCTATTGTGCGCCATAGCGGTACCCCCAGATACCACGGACTCCGATCGGGAACCCTTATGACGGTGGATAACCCGCCTGGAACCGGATAAACCCTGATGAGGGCCGCGCCGTGGGCTTCGGGATGCCCGCGCGGGGCCGATGAGGCAATAAGCTCGCCTACCATGGAATGCTGGGGGCGAAGGATCCGTTCCGTCCTCCGGATGCGGGCCACGATTCGGCGAGGAGCGCATTAGAAGTGCCAGGCATACTCGACAAGGTCCTGCGCGCGGGCGAGGGAAAGATCCTGCGCAAGCTCAAGAGGCTCAAGGACCAGATCAACTCGATCGAGGATGATTTCGTCGATCTGAGCGACGCCGAGCTGCGCGAACTCACCGACGAGTACAAGCAGCGGCTCGAAGACGGAGAAACGCTGGAGGACCTGCTCCCCGAGGCGTTCGCCACCGTGCGCGAGGCCGCCAAGCGGACGCTGGGTCAGCGCCCCTTCGACGTGCAGCTCATGGGCGGTGCGGCGCTGCACTTCGGCAACATCGCCGAGATGAAGACCGGTGAGGGCAAGACGCTCACCGCGGCGCTCGCCGTCTACCTCAACGCGCTCGCCGGGCAGGGCGTCCACGTGGTCACCGTCAACGACTACCTGGCCCGCCGCGACGCCGAGAACATGGGCCGCATCTACCGGTTCCTCGGCCTCGAGGTCGGGGTCATCGTGCCCGACATGTCCGCGGCCGACCGCCGCAAGGCCTACCAGGCCGACGTCACCCACGGCACCAACAACGAGTTCGGCTTCGACTACCTGCGCGACAACATGGCGCTGTCGAGCAAGGACCGCGTACAGCGCGAGCACAACTTCGCGATCGTCGACGAGGTCGACTCCATCCTCATCGACGAGGCCAGGACCCCGCTCATCATCAGCGGCCCGGCCGAGCAGAACTCCCGCTGGTACTCCGAGTTCGCCAAGATCGCGCCGCGGCTGCGCCGCGAGACCGACTACGAGGTCGACGAGAAGAAGCGCACGGTCGGCATCACCGAGTCCGGCGTGGAGAAGGTCGAGGACTGGCTCGGCATCGAGAACCTCTACGAGTCGGTCAACACCCCGCTGATCAGCTTCCTCAACAACTCGCTGAAGGCCAAGGAGCTCTACCGCCGCGACAAGGAGTACATCGTCAAGGACGGCGAGGTGCTCATCGTGGACGAGTTCACCGGGCGCGTCCTGCGCGGCCGCCGCTACAACGAGGGCATGCACCAGGCCATCGAGGCCAAGGAGAAGGTGCGGATCAAGGACGAGAACCAGACGCTCGCCAAGGTCACCCTGCAGAACTACTTCCGGCTCTACGAGAAGCTGTCCGGCATGACCGGTACCGCCACCACCGAGGCGGCGGAGTTCAACCAGACCTACGGCATCGGCGTGGTGCCCATCCCCACCAACAAGCCGATGATCCGCGACGACGAGCGCGACGTCGTCTACAAGAACGAGGACGCCAAGTTCCTCGCCGTCGTCGACGACATCGCCGAGTGCTACGAGGCCGGCCAGCCGGTGCTCGTCGGCACGACCAGCGTCGAGAAGTCCGAGCTGCTCTCCAAGCTGCTCAAGCAGCGCGGCGTCGACCACGAGGTGCTCAACGCCAAGAACCACGCGCGTGAGGCGTCGATCGTGGCGCGCGCGGGCAAGCTCAAGGGCGTCACGGTCGCCACCAACATGGCCGGCCGCGGCACCGACATCATGCTCGGCGGCAACCCCGACTTCATCGCCGACGAGGAGCTGCACGCCCGCGGCCTGTCCCCGCTGGAGACCCCCGAGGAGTACGAGGCGGCCTGGCCCGAGGCCCTGGAGAAGGCCCAGAAGGCGTTCGAGAACGAGCACGAGGAGGTCGTCGAGGTCGGCGGGCTCTACGTGCTGGGCACCGAGCGGCACGAGTCGCGCCGGATCGACAACCAGCTACGCGGCCGCTCCGGCCGCCAGGGCGACCCCGGCCGCTCGCGCTTCTACCTGTCGCTGGAGGACGACCTGATGCGGCTGTTCAACAGCGCCCGGGTCGAGATCATCATGGAGCGGCTGAACATCCCCGAGGACCAGCCCATCGAGTCGGGCGTGGTCAGCAAGGCCATCCAGTCCGCCCAGGGCCAGGTCGAGCAGCAGAACTTCGAGATCCGCAAGAACGTCCTGAAGTACGACGAGGTCCTCAACCGGCAGCGCAAGGTCATCTACGCCGAGCGCGGCAAGGTGCTGGAGGGGGCCGACCTCAAGGAGCAGGTCGAGTCGATGATCGACGACGTCCTCGACTCCTACGTCCGGGTGGCCACGGCCGAGGGCGACCCGGAGGACTGGGACCTCGACAAGCTGTGGAAGGCGTTCAAGCAGGTCTACCCGATCGACTTCACCGCCGACGAGCTCATCGAGGAGAACGGCGGTGAGCTGAGCTCGCTCACCCCCGAGCTCATCGGCCACCGGGTCCGCGAGGACGCCCATGCCGCCTACGAGCGCCGCGAGGAGGAGCTGGGCGCCGAGACCATGCGCGAGGTCGAGCGCCGCGTCATCCTGCAGGTCATGGACCGCAAGTGGCGCGAGCACCTCTACGAGATGGACTACCTCCAGGAGGGCATCGGCCTGCGCGCCATGGCGCAGCGCAACCCGCTGATCGAGTACCAGCGGGAGGGCTACGACATGTTCCAGGAGATGCTGGAGGGCATCAAGGAGGAGTCGGTCGGCTTCCTGTTCAACGTCGACGTCCAGGTGAAGGACAAGCCGGGCACGGTCACCGCCTCCGGCGCGGCGGCCACCGCGACGGCGGCCCCCGTGGTCACCACGGCCGAGGAGGAGCCGCGGGCCGCCGAGCAGCCGGCGGCCGAGGAGGCCGAGACCACGGAGGAGGCCGAGGAGAAGGCCTCGGCCAAGGCCGAGGGCAAGTCCGAGGACGAGACCCCCGACGTCGTGGTCCAGGGCTTCGGCGCCGACCGCCCGAGCCGGCTGCAGTACTCGGCGCCCGACGAGACCGGCGGTGTGGAACGCCACACCGAGTCCACCGACGACGACTACGCCAACACGCCGCGCAACGCGCCGTGCCCGTGCGGCTCCGGCAAGAAGTTCAAGCGCTGCCACGGCGACCCGAAGAACCGCGCCTGACGGCTTGACGCACGAGGCAGGACCCCGCCGCCGTCGGCGGGGCCCTGCCTCGCCGATCTCGACCGTGAGTTCCAACCGCGACCATCGGGGGTTTTGAAACCTCAGCCGAAGGCGGGATCCGCGGTGGTTGGGCGACGGTGCACGCCGCCCCCGGCCCCAGGGGGCCGAGGTTGAAACCCAAGGTCAAGATCGGCGGGTCTCCGGCGCCAGCGCCTCCAGGATCTCTTCGGCCCGCTGCGTCGCGGCGGCGGCGGACACGTCCGGGTGGCCCACCAGCGGGTCCCAGTTGAGGTCGTAGTAGAGCTCGGTCACGCCCTGCTCGGCCAGCCGGGCGACGTCCGCGCGGATCTGCTCGTAGGACCCGGACAGCCGCAACCGCCGCCCGTCGGGTCCCGCCGTGCCCGCACCGGTCTCGTCCACGCGCAGCACGCCGCGCACGACCACGCGCACCGCATCGGGATCCCGGCCGGCCCGCTCCGCCGACGCGCGCACCACCGCGATGTCCTCGGCGATCGAGGCCAGGTCGGTCGCGCTGCGGCTCATCCAGCCGGCCGACGCGCGGCCGGCCCGCTCCAGCGCCGGGCGCGCCACCCCGCCCAGCAGCACCGGCGGGCCGCCGGGCTGGACGGGCTTGGGGGCCATGCGGCCGGGCGGAACCGTGTAGAACTCGCCGTCGAACGCGCTGACCTCGTCGTTCCAGAGGGTGTGCAGCACCTTCAGGTACTCCTCCGCCCGCGCGCCGCGCCGCTCCCGCTTCGCTCCGGTGGCGGCGAACTCGATCGGCGCCCAGCCGATCCCGAGCCCCAGGTCGAGCCGCCCGGCGCTGAGCACGTCCAGCGTGGCCGCCTGCTTGGCCAGGTAGGTCGGTGAGATGAACGGAAGGTTCACCAGCGCGACGCCGAGCCGGATCCGCGAGGTGCGCGCCGCGGCGTAGGTCAGCGCCAGCAGCGGGTCCAGCACGCTCCGGTAGACCGGAGCGATGTCGTTGTCGGCGGGAGCCAGCAGCCGCTGGAAGGTCCACAGCGAGTCGTAGCCCAGTTCCTCCGCCCGCTCGGCGAACCCCGCGAGGTTCTGCGGCGTCGCCCACGCGCCCGCCACGGGCGCCCCGAATCCGATCTTCATGGCACCGAACCTACGGCACCGGCGTCCGCTCCGGTCGCAAGGGGGAGGGGAGAGCCGGGGGAGACCGCGTGACGCGGCGAGGGCGGGACCCTCGTGGAGCCCCGCCCTCGCCGTGTGCCTCTTCAGGTCAGGAGGAGGATCCGCGCCGGCCCTCCCCGCGGTCGGCCGCGCCGGTCGCCTGGTCGTCCTGCACCGGGCCGCCCGCCGGACCGGTGACGGAGGCGGCGGCGTCGGGGTTCGCCGCGACCGAGGCCTGCTCCTCGACCGGCTCGCGGCCCGGCGTGGGCAGGTTGAGCTTCGTGATCGCGAAGTAGAAGACCAGGTAGTAGATGACGAAGTAGACGGCGCCCAATCCGAGGATCACCGGGAGTCCGGTCGTGTTCGACTTGAAGGAGTTGAGCAGTAGGTCGATCAGGCCGGCGGAGAAGCTGAAGCCGAGGTGCGCGTCCAGCGCGTTCAGGATCGCCATCGAGATGCCGGTCAGCACGACGTGCACGGCGAACAGCACCGGAGCGACGAAGATGAACGCGAACTCGATCGGCTCGGTGATGCCGGTGACGAAAGCGGTGAGCGCGGCGGAGATCATGATGCCGCCGACCGCCGCGCGCTGGCTCGGATGCGCGGCGCGCCATATCGCCAGTGCGGCGGCGGGCAGGCCGAACATCAGCACCGGGAAGAATCCGGAGAGGAAGCCGCCGGCGGTCGGGTCGCCGGCGAGGTAGCGGTTGATCTCGCCCTGGACGACGGTGCCGTCGGCCCCTTCGTAGCTGCCGAAGACGAACCAGACGACGGAGTTGACGATGTGGTGCAGGCCGAACGGCAGCAGTAGCCGGTTGACCACGCCGTAGACGCCGGCGCCGACCGCACCCGAACCCACGATCCAGTTGCCCAGGTCGTTGATCCACCCGCCGACGGTCGGCCAGACGAAGCCGAACACCACTGCGAGCAGCAGCGCC
Organism: Spinactinospora alkalitolerans; assembly: GCF_013408795.1. Lineage (NCBI taxonomy): Bacteria > Bacillati > Actinomycetota > Actinomycetes > Streptosporangiales > Nocardiopsidaceae > Spinactinospora > Spinactinospora alkalitolerans. The sequence goes on along the minus strand of NZ_JACCCC010000001.1, from coordinate 5,274,141 downwards.
GCGAACGCGGTGATGATCGGAACGAAGCGGCGGCCACCGAAGAAGCCCAGCCAGCTCGGAAGCTTGATCCGGTAGAAGCGCTGCCACAAGAGCGCCGCGACGATGCCGATGACGATGCCGCCGAGCACGTCGGTGGGGTTCTTCACCCCCCAATTGATCGCGGGATTGCCGTCCGCGTCGAACGTGGTGACGGCCTCTCCCAGTTCGCCGCCGAGTTCGAAGAACAGCCATTTGGTCACCCGGTCGAAGACCATGTAGCCGACCACGGCGGCCAGTGCGGTGGAGCCGTCCGCTCTCTTCGCGAAGCCGATGGCCACACCGACAGCGAAGAGCAGCGGAAGCGCCTGGAAGAGCGCGTCACCGGCGGTGCCGATGACACCGGCGACGGGCTCCATCCAGCTCATCCCTGCGACGTCGGCCAGGCCGCCGACCTCGGGACCGTTGCTGCCGAGCATGTCGCCTTGGCCGAGGCGGAGCAGAATGCCTGCTGCGGGCAGCACGGCGATCGGCATCATCAGGCTGCGGCCGATGCGTTGCAGGATCGCCAGGATCGTCGACGACTGTTTCGGTGCGGCGGGAAGGCCGCTTTCGGCGGCCGATGCGGAACTCACCGCTGGTCCTCCCATGTGCTTGCAGTCGAGCTTGTGGCTCGGGGTGATTGGGTAATCCGACGGGATGCGGGTCGGGTGCGGCCGCTACGCGGAACCGCGTTGCGGATCCAGGGTCGAGTGCAACTGGTAGCGGTCGGCCCGGTATGTGGAGATCGCCAGTTCGGCGCACCTGCCGTTGGCGAAGCTGCGTCGCTGCAGCAGCAGCACGGCGCTCGCGGAGGGCAGACCGAGGAGTCTGGCGTCTGTGGAGTCGCAGATGCCGGCCTCGATGGTCTGCTCACCGGAGTCGAGGAGAAGACCGTACTCCTCCTCCAGCAACTGGTAGAGGGATCGGCCGGACAAGGAGTGCTCGTTCAGGCCGGGGGCGACGGAGAGCGGGATGTTGGAGCGCTCCACCGCCATGGGCTCGCCGTCGGCCGTGCGCAACCGCTCGATGTGGTGGACCGGGGTCCCGGGGGCGATGCCCAGCATGCGGGCGAGGTGCCCGCGCGCGGGGACGATCCGGCGGGCCAGGTCCCTGGCGCCCGGCACGTAGCCGCGCGACCGCATGTCCTCGGTGAACGACGCCAGGCGCAGCGACATCTCGATCTTGGGACGGGCCACGAAGGTCCCCTTGCCGGGCACCCGGTAGAGCTTGCCCTCGGCGACGAGGTGGTCGATGGTCTGGCGCACCGTCATGCGCGACAGCCCGTACTTGACCCCGAGTTCGCGCTCGGAGGGGACGGCGTCGTCGACTCCGAGCCGGCTCTCCTCGATCCAGTCGAGCAGGATTTCCCGGAGCTGGGAGTACTTCGGGACCGGGCTCGTGGGGTCGATCATGACGGGTGCCTGTTCGGTTGCGTATCGGTCGGATATGGTGCGTACTGGTATAGGCCGGACTAGACCACAGTAGTCCGTGGTGTGTCAACGTTCCGGTGCCGCACGCGGATTAACACTTCGGCAACGCGGTAACGTCGCTGATCAGGTGGTATGTCCGGCGGGGGCAAGGCATACGAACCGATGGGAAGAGAGCAGATGACAACCACGACGAGCGTCATGCGGTCCGAGATCGCGGAGCAGCCCGACGCGCTGCGCCGGACCCTGGACGCGCTGCTGCCCCAGTCGGCCGAGATCGCCGCGCTCGCCCAGCAGACCCGGCAGGTGCTGTTCATCGCGCGCGGCTCCTCCGACAACGCCGCCGTGTACGGCGGCTACCTGCTCCAGGCGCACGCCGGCCGCCTGGCGACGCTGGCCTCGCCCTCCATCGCCACCACCTACGGCGCGAAGGTGGACCTCTCCGGGGTCCTGGCCGTCGCGATCTCGCAGTCGGGCCGCACCGAGGAGATCGTCGACACCATGACCTGGGCCGCCGACTGCGGCGCCCGCACCGTCGGCATCACCAACGGCGCCGGCTCGCCGATCGCCGAGACCGCCGATGTGGCCCTGGTCACCCGGGCGGGCGACGAGCTGGCCGTTCCCGCGACCAAGACCTACACCACCCAGCTCGCCGCGCTGGCCGTGCTCGCGCTGGGACTGGGCGCCGAGCTCGGCGCCGACGAGCTGAACCGGGTCCCCGACGCCATCGAGGAGACGCTGGCCGAGCCGGGCGAGCAGTTGGACGAGATCGTCGAGCGGCTCGTCGGCGTGCACGGAGCGGTCGTCTCCGGGCGCGGCATGGCCTTCTCCACCGCGCTCGAGGCGGCGCTGAAGCTGAAGGAGGCCTGCTACCTGCACGCCATGGGGCTGTCCTACGCCGACCTGCTGCACGGCCCGATCGCGGTCGTCGACGCCGAGACCCCGGCCATCCTGGTGGCCGCGGGGTCCGGACCCACGCTGCAGGGGACGGTCGCGCTGGCCGAGCGCGTCGTCGCCAACGGGGCCCCGGCCTACGGCATCGGCGGCGGCTCGGCGCTGGCCGGGGCCTGCGACCTCTGCCTGCCCGCTCCGGACCTGCCCGAGTGGCTGGCCCCGATCAGCCTCATCGTCCCGGCCCAGCTCATCACCGAACGGCTCGCCCGGCGGCTGGGCTACGACCCCGACGCGCCGCGCGGCCTGGGCAAGGTGACCCAGACGTCGTAGCCGTCCCGGGCCACCCCCTGTGGCCATCCGTTCCATGGGATTTAAGCTCAGCTGAGATCCGCAGCTTTCACCGTCCACCGGTCCGCACGCCGGTGGATCCCAGAGGGAGGTAGACATGGCCGACAAGGCATCCGCGATCGTCGCCGGGCTCGGTGGCGCCGGCAACATCGAGGACATCGAAGCGTGCATCACCCGCCTGCGCACCGAGGTCGGCGACCCCGGGAAGGTCGACCAGGACGCGCTGAAGGCGGCCGGTGCGCACGGCGTGCTGATCTCCGGCAACGTCGTCCAGGTCGTGGTGGGGCCCGAGGCCGACTCGCTGACCGACGACATCAACGACCTGCTCGACTGATCCGACGACGACGCCGGGGCGCGGCCGCGTCGGTCGCGCTCGGCCTTCGAAGAGGAGGCTGCACCATGCTCTCCGTGCTTTCGCCCGTATCGGGCACCGCAGTGGGGCTGTCCGAGATTCCCGACCCCGTGTTCGCGCAGGGGATGGTGGGACCCGGCACCGCCATCAGGCCCAGGGACGGGCTCCAGGAGGCGGTCGCGCCGGTCACCGGCAAGGTCGCCAAGCTGCACGCGCACGCATTCGTCCTGCTCGGGGAGGGCGGCCGGGGCGTCCTGGTGCATCTGGGCATCGACACGGTGAAGCTGGACGGCGCGGGCTTCGACAAGCTCGTCGAGGAGGGCGCCGAGATCGAGGCGGGCCGGCCGATGATCCGGTGGAACCCCGCCGACGTCACCGCGCGGGGCCTGTCGCCGATCGTGCCGATCGTCGCGCTGGACGCCGACGGCGACGTGATCTCCCGCGCGGGCACCGGGGAAATCGAGCAGGGCGATCTGCTGTTCCAATGGGCGTGAGTGCAATCGTGGACCTCTCCGAAGACCTGACCCCGCCCCGCGCCGCGCTGTTCGACCTGGACGGCACGCTGATCAACAGCGAACCGCGCAGCCTGGCCACCTGGGCCAAGCTGCTGGACGCGCACAACGTCCCCTACGACAGGGAGCTGCTGCACAAGTTCATGGGTCGGCGCGGCACCGACGTGCTGGCCGACCACCCCGAGCTGCTCCCCGGCATCACACTGGACGTGCTCATCGCCGAACTGCGGGTCTACGGCCAGGACCCCGACCTGCCCCCGGTGGAGCACCTGCCGGAGTCGGTGGCGTTCCTGCGCCGTCTGCACGCCGAAGGCGTCCCGTTCGCGCTGGTGACCTCGGCCGGCCGGGACTGGGCCGAGCTGGCGCTGACCGACCTGGGCGTGCGCGAGCTGTTCAAGGGCCTGGTGACGGCCGGCGACGTCAGCGAGGGCAAACCCGACCCGCAGGGCTACCTGCGCGGCGCCGAGATCCTGGGCTACGCGCCCGAGCACATCGTGGTCTTCGAGGACACCCCCGCCGGCGTCCAGGCCGGCAAGAGCGCCGGCATGCGGGTCGTGGGCATCACCACGACCCACGAGCGGCCGGCGCTGGACCGGGCCGACCTCGTCGTCGACCATTTGACCGAGGTGGACTGGCCTCGGATCGTCCCCCGACCCTGAAGCGAGCAAGAAGAGGTGGAACCGTGGCAGAGCGCCGCGTGAAGGTCGAGTCCGAGGTCGGGCTGCACGCCCGGCCGGCGGCACTGTTCGTCCAGGCCGCGTCCAAGGCCGGCGGCGAGGTGACGGTCGCGAAGGGCGACGGCGCCGCCGTGTCCGCCAAGAGCATCCTGGCGGTGATGGGCCTGGGCGTCCGCCAGGGCGACGAGATCGTCCTCACCGCGGACGGGGACGGAGCGGAGGAGCTCCTCGACAGGCTCACCGAGATCGCCAACGAGAGCTGATGGGAACCGCCATGACCGACACGCTGACCGGCGTCGGGGTCAGCTCCGGCGTCGGCTTCGGGCCGGCGCTGCGGCTGGCGCGGGCGGTGCCCGAGCCCCCGGAGGGCGAGCGCCACGGCGGCGACGCCGCAGCGGAGGCCGCCCGGGCCGCCTCCGCGCTGGAGGAGACCGCCCAGGACCTCACCGACCGCGGTGAGCGCGCCGGCGGCGACGCCCAGGAGGTCCTGGACGCCCAGGCGCTGATGGCGCGCGACCCCTCCCTGGCCGGGGACGTCGAGCGCCGCGTGGGCGAGGGCACCTCGGCCGCGCGGGCCGTGTTCGAGGCCTTCACCGCCTACCGGGAGGTGCTGGCGAGCGCCGGCGCCTACCTCGCGGCCCGCGTCGCCGACCTCGACGACGTGCGCGACCGCGTGGTCGCGCGGCTGCTGGGCGTCCCGGTGCCGGGCGTCCCCGAATCGGCGACCCCCTTCGTCCTCCTCGCCCACGACCTCGCCCCGGCCGACACCGCGCTGCTCGACCCCGAGCGCGTGCTGGCGTTCGTCACCCGCGAGGGCGGGCCGACCAGCCACACCGCGATCCTGGCCCGCTCCCTGGGACTGCCGGCCGTGGTGGCCTGCGCCGGTTCGGAGGAGATCGCGGACGGCGTCCCCCTGCTGGTCGACGGCGCCACCGGCGAGGTCGTGCGCGACCCGGACCCCGCGTTCGTCGAGCAGGCCGAGGCCAGGGCCGCGGCCCGGACCACCGCGGCCGCCCGCAGCGAGGGGCCGGGGCGGACCTCCGACGGCCACCGGGTCCCGCTGCTGGCCAACATCGGCGGGCCCCAGGACCTGCCGGCCGCGCTGGAGAACGGCGCCGAGGGCGTGGGCCTGTACCGGACGGAGTTCCTGTTCCTGGACCGGGCCGACGCGCCCACCCGCGAGGAGCAGTTGGCCGCGTACCGGGCGGTGCTGGAGGCGTTCCCCGGGGCCAAGGTGGTCGTGCGCACGCTGGACTCCGGCGCCGACAAGCCGCTGGCGTTCCTGCCTCCGCCGGCCGCCGAGCCCAACCCCGCGCTGGGCGAGCGCGGCCTGCGGATGATGCGGCGCTTCCCGGAGATGCTGCGGACCCAGCTCGCCGCGCTGGCCGAGGCCGAGCGCGACACCGATGCCCGGCTCCAGGTGATGGCGCCCATGGTGACCGACGCCGAGGACGCCGAGTGGTTCGCCGCGGCCGCGGCCGGGGCCGGCATCGAGCAGGCCGGCATCATGGTCGAGGTTCCCGCGGCGGCCCTGCGCGCCGCTCACCTGGCCGAGTCCGCCGGGTTCTTCAGCATCGGCACCAACGACCTCACGCAGTACGCGTGCGCGGCCGACCGCGAGATCGGGGGCCTGAGCAGGTTCCAGGACTCGTGGCAGCCGGGCGTGCTGGACCTGGTGGCGCTGACCGCGTCGGCCGCCTCCGGCGCCGGACGCGAGTGCGGGGTCTGCGGCGAGGCCGCCGCCGACCCGGTGCTGGCCTGCGTCCTCGTCGGCCTGGGGGTCACCTCCCTGTCGATGGGCGCCACGGCGCTGCCGCTGGTGCGCGCCGCACTGGCGCACAGCAGCCTGGAGCAGTGCGGGGACGCCGCAACGGCCGCCCGCGCGGCGCGGACCCCCGAGGCCGCCCGGCGGGCCGCCCGCGACCGGCTCCCCGGCCTGGCGGAGTTCGGGCTGTAGCAGCCCCCTTGCGCGCGTCCACCGCGCAAGGGGCCCCGACCGCGGCGGGGCGGCGGCGGTGGAGCGCTTTCGGGCACCGCCGCCGCTATCGTGGGTGCGGAACGTGCTCACCTCGCCGTTCCGCACCCACCGCCCCCCACCGGAAGATCCTCGTGAGCATGCCCCTTCGACGCCTTCTCGCCCCGCTCGGCGCGGGACTCCTGCTGCTGTCGGCCGCCTGCGGCGGCGGAGGGGAGGACGGGGACCGGCCGGAGCCGCGGCGGCCCGAATCCTCGGACCCGGCCGAAGGCGCCGCCGAGCTCATGGCCGACATGAGCCTCGAGGAGAAGGTCGGCCAGCTCCTCGTCCCGGTCGTGCAAGGCACGACGGCGGAGGAGAACGCCGACCTCATCGAGGACCACCACCCGGGCGGCTTCATCTACTTCCCGGACAACCTCTCCGACGTCGAGCAGATCACCGGGCTGTCCAACGGGCTGCAGGACCTCGCGACCGGCAGCGGCGCGGGCGTGCCGCTGTTCCTCGGGGTCGACCAGGAGCAGGGGATGGTCTCGCGACTGCCGGTCGGCACCCGGTTCCCCGACGCGATGGCGGTGGGCGCCACCCGCGACCCCGAGGCCGCGGCGTCGCTGGCCGGCACCACGGCCGAGGAGCTGACCGCACTCGGCCTCAACCTGGACTACGCGCCGGTGGCCGACGTCAACGTCAACCCGGACAACCCGGTGATCGGCATCCGCTCCTTCGGCTCCGACCCCGCCCTGGTCGGCGAGATGATGACCGCCGAGGCGCGGGCGTTCGAGGAGGGCGGCGTCGTCCCGGTGGCCAAGCACTTCCCCGGCCACGGCGACACCGACGTCGACAGCCACACCGGCCTGCCCACGATCGACAAGCCGCGGGAGGAGTGGGAGCGGGTCGACCTGCCGCCGTTCGAGCAGGCGGTCGATGCCGACATCGACGCCATCATGACCGCGCACGTGTTCATGCCGGAACTGGACGACTCCGGTGAGCCCTCCACGCTGTCGGAGAACGTGATCACCGGCATCCTGCGCGGCGAACTGGGATACGACGGCGTGGTCAGCACCGACGCGCTCAACATGGAGGGCGTCCGCCAGACGCACGACGACGGCGAGATCGCGGTGCGGGCGGTGCTCGCGGGCGCCGACCAGCTCCTGATGCCGCCGGACGTCGAGGCGGCGCACAGCGCCGTGACCGCGGCGGTCGAGGAGGGCCGGATCAGCGAGGAACGGCTGGAGGAGTCGGTGCTGCGGGTGCTGGAGCTCAAACTGGAGCGCGGCCTCTACGACGCCGAGCCGGCCGACGCGGCCGCGGCCTCCGACGTCCTCGGCGGCGAGGAGCACGCGGCCGCCGCCCGGGACGTGGCCGACGCCTCGGTGACGCTGCTGCGCAACGAGGGCGGCGTGCTGCCGCTGGAGGAGGGCTCGGCCGTGCGGGTCATCGGTTCCGGGTCCGAGGAGATCGGCGCGGCGCTGCGCGACAAGGGGTACGCGCTCGCGGATTCGGCGTCGGCGGCCGACACGGTCGTGGTGGGGACCGACGGCGCCCGCGGCGACGCCGAGCAGAAGGGCCTGGTCGCCGACGCCCGAGCGTCGGGCACACCGGTGGTCGTGGTCGCCCAGGGCAACCCCTACGACATCGCCGAGCTGCCCGACCTGGACGGCTACCTGGCCACCTACTCCTCGGTGGACGTCTCCCGCGAGGCCGCGGCCCGCGTGCTCGCCGGAGAGGTCGATCCCTCGGGCCGCCTGCCGGTGGACATCCCGGGAACCGACCTGGAGTTCGGCGACGGCCTGAGCTACTGATCCCCTTCCGCGCCTCCGGGGCCGTCCTCCGCCGCCTCTCCGCCGTCCCGGGGCTCCGAACCGTCCGCCTCGGGCCCGCCGATGCCGGCGCGCCAGTCGCCGTCGGCGACCAGCCATTCGGGGACGATCCGGACGGGGAACGGGAAGTCGGTCTCGAAGACGTCGGACCCCACGGCCTGCCGCACCTCGATGAACTCCCCGTCCTCCAGCCGGAACTCGATGATGTCGGGCTTGTCCAGCGACGGCGTGATCAGCCAGTACGCTTGCACCCCGAAGTTCGCGTACTCACGCTTCTTGGTGTGGTGATCGCGCAGGATGCTCTCGGGGGAGACCACCTCGACCGCGAGCAACGGGGGACGGGTCAGGTGCGGGACCTCCAGCGGTTCGCTCCTCTTGACCGCGACATCGGGAATGCGGTGGTGGGTCCTCTTGGCGTTGAACGTGACGCCGGGGCCTGACTGGACCTCGAACTCGTCAGGGGCGACGGTGGCGAGAAGCCAGGTCAGCCGGGTCTCCGCCCGGGTGTGCGGCTGCGCGGGGGCCGACGACACGTCAAGCCTCCCGTCGACCAGTTCGTACCTCCGGCCGTCGTCCGGGGTGTGCTCCAGGTCCTCCACGGTCAGCGGCCGGTCGGCGGGCAGACCGAGTTCGGTCTCGCTCAGAGTCATGACACTCATCTTGCCTCCTCAGGTTCATGACGGCCAGCATGCACGCAATCCGAGCGGCCCGGAGCCGATTCTGGGAACATGAGTTCGATTCGGCTTTGTCGAAAGTCGATGCTCCAGGTCAGAGCCGTATCAAGGCGGCAGGGAGCCGGTGAACCCGGAATTCCGGGTTCGGTTGCGTCCGTCCGCAATGCGCCGTTCAGGCCGGGCCGGTTCGGTCGGCTGCCGCGGCGGCCGACTCCTCGTGCGAGCCCGGACCTCGGGCGCCCGCGGGACTCCGCCCGCGGGCGCCCCGCAGGTCCGCGGCGTCAGCGGTACCGCTTGATCTCCTGCCGGGCGAGGGAGCGCAGGTGCACCTCGTCGGGGCCGTCGAAGATGCGCATGGCCCGCGCGTGCGCGTACATCTCCGCCAGCGGGAAGTCGTCGCCGACGCCCCCGCCGCCGTGGATCTGGATCGCCCGGTCGATCACCTCGACGGCCACCCGGGGCGCCGCCACCTTGATCGCCGAGATCTCGGTGCGCGCCTCCTTCGTGCCGCGGTTGTCGATCAGCCAGGCCGTCTTGAGCACCAGCAGCCTGGCCTGCTCGATGGCCAGCCGCGACTCGGCGATCTGCTGCTGGACCACGCCCTGTTCGGCCAGCGGCCCGCCGAAGGCGACGCGCTCGACCGCGCGGCGGGCCGTCAGCTCCAGCGCGCGCTCGGCCATCCCGATGGCGCGCATGCAGTGGTGGATGCGGCCGGGGCCGAGCCGGGCCTGGGCGATCATGAAGCCGTCGCCCTCCCCGGCGACCAGGTTGGCGGCGGGCACCCGGACGTCGGTGAACCGCAGCTCGCAGTGGCCCTCCTGATCCTGGTAGCCGAAGACGGGGAGCGAGCGGACGATCTCCAGGCCGGGGGTGTCGCGCGGCACCAGGATCATCGACTGCTGCCGGTGCGCCGGCCCGTCGGGGTCCGTCTTGCCCATGACGATGAGGATCTCGCAGCGCGGGTCGGCGGCGCCGCTGATCCACCACTTGCGGCCGTTGACGACGTAGTCGTCGCCGTCGCGGGTGATGGAGGTGGCGATGTTGGTGGCGTCGGAGGAGGCGACGTCGGGCTCGGTCATCGCGAACGCCGAGCGGATCCTGCCGTCGAGCAGCGGCTCCAGCCACTGCTTGCGCTGCTCCTCGGTGCCGAACATGTGCAGCACCTCCATGTTGCCCGTGTCGGGCGCCGAGCAGTTCAGCGCCTGCGGGGCGAGCACGGGGGAGCGGCCGGTGAGTTCGGCGAGCGGGGCGTAGTCGGTGACGCTCAGGCCGCCGACATCGGGGAGGAAGAGGTTCCACAGGCCCCGCCTGCGGGCCTCGGCCTTGAGTTCCTCCATGATCGGGGGCAGGTCGTGGTTGTCGTGGCCGGCCGCGGCGCGCCACGCGTGGTAGACGGGCTCCGCGGGGTACACGTGCCGGTCCATGAATTCCTGCAGATCGGCCAGGTACTCGCGGGCCGTGGAACTGAGCTCGAAGTCCATGCCCCGAGTATGCCACCCGACCGACTGGTCGGTACTGTCCAGGGTGGATTCCCGGCCCCGGTCCCGGCCGAGGATTCAGAACGGGAACCGCGGGGAAGGCTCTCGTGCCCACCCCAGGGCCGAGTGGACGGAGGCGATGGAATGTCCAGCACGTGTCGCGGCATCATCACCGATTGGGGCGGCGTCCTGACGTCGCCGCTGCCCGAGACGATCGCGGCCTGGCTCGAAGCCGACGGCATCGACAGCGATCTGTACCGCACGGTCATGCGCTCATGGGTGCAGGGCGCCTACGCCGGCGGCGCGGCGGCCAACCCCATCCACGCGCTGGAGCGCGGCGAGGTCGATCCCGGCGACTTCGAACGCCGACTCGCCGCCGAGCTGCGGCTGGTCGACGGCGGCGCGGTGCCCCACGACGGGCTGCTCACCCGGATGTTCTCGGGCTTCCTGCCGGTGGAGGAGATGTACGCGGCCCTGCGCCAGGCGCGCCGCCAGGACGTGCGCACCTGCCTGCTGTCGAACTCCTGGGGCAACGGCTACCCGCGCGATCGCTTCGCCGACACCTTCGACGCCGTGGTCATCTCCGGCGAAGTCGGCATGCGCAAGCCCGAGCCGGAGATCTTCGCCCACGCCCTGGAGCTGGTCGGGCTGCGGGCCGAGGAGTGCGTGTTCATCGATGACATCGACCACAACGTCTCGGCCGCGGTCGAGCTGGGCATGGTCGGCATCCTGCACCGGGACCCCGAGGAGACCCGGATCCGACTGGAGGAGGCCTGCGGGATCGAACTCGAGGCGATGTCGAAGTGACGGTGCGGCGCGGCCGCGGCGCGCGGCCGCGCCCGCGTCTTTGGCACACTCGGCGTGACAGCTGATCCACGACCGCCCGAAACCTGAAATGCCGAGTTCCACGATGCGCATCTACCTGCCCAGCACCCTTCCGGCCCTCGCAGCGGCCCTCGCCGAGGGCGCCGTCCGCGGCGAGCCGCTCGCCGCTTTCGCGGTGACCCCGGCGCTGCGGGAGCAGCACGGCGACGGCGACGGGGAGGAGCTGGAGTACGAGGCGCTGCGCGCGGCGGCCGACGCCTCCCTGCGCCTGCTGGCGGCCGACGGCGCCGCGCCCCGGCGCCGCGTCGTCATCGCCGCCGACATCCCCGAGGCCGCCGTGCGCGCGCCGGACACCGGGGGCGACGGCCACCCGGCCCTGGTCACCGTCACGGGAGCGGTCCCGCTGAAGCGGGTGGCCTCCGCCCACGTCGACGACGAGGCCGCGGCCGACGACATCGCCGCGGCCGCCGCCACCCCCGGAGCCGGCCACGAGGACGACCACGAACTGATGTGGTTCGCCACCCAGGAGCTGAAGTACCTGTACGAGTAGCGCGGCGATCTCGGACTTGACCTCCGACCCCGGCCCAAGGGGGTCTGTCAGGCCCGCCCCGGCTCGAAAGTGGCGTGCGAGAGGATCGCCCAGTCACCGCGGAGCTTGCGGCTCAGCGATACGGACGGGGCGTCTGCGGGTAGGGGTTGCCGAAAACGCGGGTCCGGGGCGTGGTGCGGTTCTCGGGCCCGGGCGTTCTGCCGCGATCCGGCCGGGAGGCCTCGTATGGATGCCGTGACCAACGTTCCCGTTCCCGTCAACGAGCCGAACCTGACCTATGCGCCCGGCAGCGCGGAGCGTGCCGAGCTGGCGGCGGAGATCGAGCGGCAGACCGGCCGCGAGCACGAGATTCCCCAGACCATCGGCGGGGAGCACGGCCTCGGCGGCGGCGAGCCCATCGAGGCCGTCCAACCCCACAGGCACGCCCACGTGCTCGGCCGGATGGGCAACGCGACGACCGGGGACGTCCGCCGCGCGATCGAGGCGGCCAGGGCCGCGGCCCCGGCGTGGCGGGCGATGCCCTTCGACGACCGCGCGGCGATCCTGCTGCGCGCGGCCGACCTGCTGGCCGGTCCGTGGCGGGCCAGGGTCAACGCCGCCACCATGCTCGGCCAGTCCAAGTCGGTGCAGCAGGCCGAGATCGACGCGGCCTGCGAGCTGATCGACTTCTGGCGGTTCAACGTCTCCTACGCGCGCCGACTGTACGAGGAGCAGCCGATGTCGGTGCGCGGCGCGTGGAACCGGCAGGAGTACCGCCCCCTCGAAGGCTTCGTCCTGGCCATCACCCCGTTCAACTTCACCGCGATCGCCGGCAACCTGCCCACCGCCCCGGCGCTCATGGGCAACGTCGTGCTCTGGAAGCCCTCGCCCACGCAGACCTTCTCCGCCCACTTCCTCATGCGGCTGCTGGAGGAGGCGGGGATGCCCCCGGGCGTGATCAACATGGTCACCGGCGACGGCACGGCCGTCTCCGAGGTCGCGCTGGCGGCCCCTGACCTGGCCGGCATCCACTTCACCGGCTCCACCCGAACCTTCCAGCACCTGTGGCGGACCGTGGGCGCCAACATCGCCGACTACCGCTCCTACCCGCGCATCGTCGGCGAGACCGGCGGCAAGGACTTCATCGTGGCCCACTCCTCGGCCGACCCCGGCGTGCTGCGCACCGCCATGATCCGCGGCGCGTTCGAGTACCAGGGGCAGAAGTGCTCGGCGGTCTCGCGCGCCTACGTCCCCCGCAGCCTCTGGTCGGCCCTCCGCGACGACCTGCTGTCCGAGACCGAGTCGCTGACCATGGGCGACGTGACCGGCGACCTGTCGACGTTCATGGGCGCCGTCATCGACGACCGCGCCTTCGCCAAGAACGCCGCCGCCCTGAAGCGGGCCGAGGCCACCGACTCCATCACCGTCCTCACCGGCGGCACCACCGACGACTCCGTGGGCTACTTCGTCCGGCCCACCGTCCTGGAGTGCGACGACGCCGAGGACGAGGTGTTCACCACCGAGTACTTCGGCCCGATCCTGGCCGTGCACGTCTACGACGACACCCGCTACGGGGAGGTGCTCGCCCAGGCCGCCGACATCGCGCCCTACGCGCTGACCGGCGCGGTGATCGCCCGCGATCGGGCAGCGGTGGCCGAGGCGAACGAGGCGCTGCGCTTCGCGGCCGGCAACTTCTACGTCAACGACAAGCCCACCGGCTCCGTCGTGGGCCAGCAGCCCTTCGGCGGCGCCCGGGCCTCCGGCACCAACGACAAGGCCGGCTCGATCTTCAACCTGATGCGGTGGGCCAGCCCGAGGTCGGTCAAGGAGACGTTCACGGCGCCGACGGACTGGCGCTACCCGCACATGGGCCGCTGACCCCGCGGGCGCGGGGCTTTCAGAGCAGGGCGCGGATCGCGGCGAGGTCGCGGCCGGCCCCGGCCGCCAGCGCGTTCGCGCGCTCGGTCAGGTCCCGCCAGTTCGCGGCCCCGGCCGCCACCCGCGCGCGCAGCCGCGCCCGCTCGTGCTCGAGGGCCTCGGCCGCGCCGTCCCGCTCCCGCTGCCCCTTCAGCCACTGCCACACCGCCACCGCGGCGGCGGCGACGGTCAGGACGTGGATCCCCGGTTCGACCGCGAACGCGACCACGGCCAGCACGACCGCTGCGCCCGCGCTGATGGCGGCGTAGAGGTTGCCCTTCCCGCTGTAGGCGTACTCCCGCTCCAGCCGGGCCTCGGCCGCGCGCAGCTCCGCGTCGTCGGGGCCCCGCCCGGTGACGGTCACCCGGTGCCGGCGGTGCACGGCGACGGCCGCGTCGTCAGGGGTCCTGCGCCCCTGAGCGGCGAGCCGTTCGGCCGCGGCGAGGATCCGCGGGGCGTGCACGCCGATGGCGAACGCGCGCCGCGCCGCGGGAACGCCGGAGCCGGCGGCGTCCTCGCGAAGCAGGGCGAGGGTCTCCCCGGCGGGGTCCCGCCACGTCGGCACCGGTTCATCGGGGGAGGCCCCGCCGTTGCTCTCCACCACCCGGCGCAACTGCGCGACCCGGACGAGCAGGGGGACCTCCTCGGCGCTGCCCTCGGCCACCAGCAGCCGCAGCGTCTCCGCCACCGAGGGGTCCGGCGCCGGCGCCTCCTCCCCGGCCCGCAACGACTCCTCCAGCCAGGCGCGCAGCGCGGCGAGCCGGGAGGCCGCGCCCGTCTGCTCCAGCACGGCCCGGGTCCCCTCGAGGCCGCTCGGCGCCTTGGGCACGTCCCCGGTCGGCTCGAAGGCCTCCCAGAAGGCGACGTCGGCGGAGGGGTCGGTCCCGCGGTCCAGGGCGGCGGCCGCGTGCCCGTGCAGCAGCTCCCGCGCGCCGGCGCCCAGGAGGCCGTCGGCGGCCAGCAGCCACAGCGCCCGCTGGTCGCGGGCGACCTCGTCGGGGAGCTCCGGCAGCAGCCGGGGCAGGATCCAGTCGGCGAACGGGGCCGCGCGCCCGGGATCGGGGCCCGGTCCGGCGGTCGCCGTCCCGAGCAGGGCGAACACGCCGCTGCTCAGCGCGTCGCGCTGGGCGGCCTCGGTGAAGTGGCGCCGGGCGGCGCCGACGTCGCCGCGCAGCGCGACGTGCAGCCCCCGGGCGGCGGGCACCAGCCAGTAGCCGGGCACGTCCGGCAGCTCCAGCGAGGCGGGTGCGGTGCCGTCCAGGAGCTGGCCGGCGCGGTGCCGGGCCAGCGCGGGCTCGTCGAACATGGCGAGCAGCGCACGCACGTCGCTGAGCTCGACGAAGGCGTCGAAGCTGGCCGACATCCGGTCCAACCGCTGCTCCAGCGTCCCCTGGACCCGGCTGAGCTCGGAGCGCAGCCGCCGGTCCTGGGCGCGCGCGTTGGCCCTGGCGCTGGAGAGCTCCTCCTGCAGCGCGTCCAGCCTGCGGTTCTGCCGCGCGTCGGCGATCAGGCCGCCGAGGTCCGAATCGACCATCGTGTCTCCGTCCGTTCGTCCGCGCAGGTCAGGGGGATGGTCCGGGGCGCGTCCCGGAGCACGGCCGCGGTCGGCGGCGCGCCGCCGACCGTGCTCCCCGCCACCGGCGCGGACCGCGCGGGCGCCGACCCCGCCGCGCCACTGATGTGGACGGGGCGGACCGCCCGCCGGTTCCCGCGGGCTCCGTCCGGTCGGGGAGCCGACCGTGCGGCACTATAGACGAGCAAGGACGGCCCCCTCGAGCACCCAAGGAGCCTCCCATTAGCCGGCTGGTGTTGTGGAATATCGACCTCACCCTCGTTGACGTCGCCCAGGTGATGCGCGCGGCCTACGCCGAGGCCTTCGAGAAGGTCACCGGCAGCCCGCTGGTCTACCTGGCACCGACCGCGGGGCGCACCGATTCCGAGATCTTCTTCGAGTTCCTGGCGCGCAACGACGTCGGGATCGACCCCGATACCGACCCGCTGCCCGACTTCACCGATGCGCTGGGGGAGTCGTTCGCCCGGCGCCGCGACCGGCTCCAGGCCAAGGGCCGCGCCATGCCCGGCGCCGAGGCGGCGCTGGCCGCCGTCGGGCGGCTGGAGGACACCCTCCAGAGCGTCGTCACGGGCACGATCATGTCCAACGCGGTCGCCAAGCTGGCCGCGTTCGGGCTCGACGGCCACCTGGACCTGAGCATCGGCGGCTTCGGCTCCGAGCACTACCCCAAGGCCAGCCTCATCCAGTTCACCCGGATGCGCGCCGAAGAGGCCCACGGGCGGGCGTTCCCCGAGGCGAGCACGGTCTACATCAGCGAGTCGGTGCGCGACGTCGAGGCCGCCTGCATCGGCAGGGCCACGCCGATCGCGGTCGTCAGCGGGTCGGCCACCGAGTCGCAGCTGCGCGCGGCCGGAGCCGTCCACGTGCTCGACGACCTCACCGACCCGCAGGCGCTGCTGAACGCGATCCGGTCGGCGACGGAGGACCCCGGCGCCACCTGAAACCAGCCCCGGCGCAAGGTTTGGCGTCCGGGGCGCGCTGGCATGAGAAGCGGTGGACCGCCGCAGCCGAACGCGCACGGAGGATGATGCCGCCATGCCGACCGAACCCGCCGCGTCCCCCGCACCCCCCTCGACGAAGGCGGACCGGGCGCTGCTGTGGGAACCCGGCACAGCCGAACGCGAGAACGCCCGCGTCACCGCCTACATGGACTGGCTGGCCCGCGACCGGGGGCTGCTGCTGGGCTCCTACGGGGAGCTGTGGCGGTGGTCGGTCACGGAGGTGGACGCGTTCTGGGAGTCGGTCTGGGCCTACTTCGGCGTCGCGGGGGAGCGCGGGGCCGGACCGGTGCGCGACGCGGCGGCGTCCGGCGCCCGCTGGTTCCCCGGGGCGACCCTCAACTACGCGCGCAACGCGCTGCGGCACGCCCGCACCAACCCCGGCGCCCCGGCCGTCATCGCCCGCTCGGCCTCCGGCGGACGCACCGCGATCACTTGGGCCGAACTCGCCGCCGAGACCGCGCGCGTCGCCGCAGGGCTGCGCGACCTCGGTGTCGAGCAGGGCGACCACGTGGCCGGCCGCCTGCCCAACGCCCCCGAGGCGCTGATCGCCTTCCTGGCCGCCGCGGCCATCGGGGCGGTCTGGTCGGTCCGCCCGCCCGGGCCCGGCACCGGGGCCGCCGCCCCCGCCCGGATCGGCCCCAAGGTGCTGTTCACCTCCGATCCCGCGGCGGCCGAGGAGCTCCGGTCCGCGCCGACCGGCCCGCCGACCGTCGTGGGAGACCTTCCCGGCGCCGTCGCCTGGGCCGACCTCGGCGCCGGCGGCGCGGCCAGGGAGCCGGCCTACACCGCGGTCGGCTTCGACCACCCGCTGTGGGTCCTGGACGCGGCCGACGCGACCGGAGCGCCCCGCCCCGTCGCGCACGGCCACGGCGGCATCGTCCTGGAGCATCTCAAGACGCTCGTCCTGCACCGCGACATCGGTCGGGGCGACGTCCTCCTCCTGCAGGCCGACACCGGTTCGACGACGTGGAACCACCTGGTCGGCGGATTGCTGGCCGGCGCGACCGTGCTCCTGTACGACAGCGGCGACGCCGGACCGGAGCCGGGGCGGCTCTGGCGGATCGCCGACGAGGAGGGGGCCGACCATCTCGGCCTCGACGCCCGGCACCTCGACGCGTGCGCGCGCGCCGGCGCGGGGGCGGACGGGCTGGCGCTGGAGCGGCTGCGCGGCATCGGCTCCTGGGGCCCGACGCCGTCGCCCGAGACGTCGGCCTGGGTCTACCGCGACGTCAAGCGCGACGTGCTGCTGGGGCCCGCGTGGGCCTGCGCCGAACTGTGCGCCGAGCTCGCGGGCCCCTCGCCGCTGCTGCCGGCGCGCGCAGGGGTGATCGCGGCCCGCTGCCTGGGCGCCCGGGTGGAGCTCAGGGACGGCGGACCGATCATCACCCGCCCGATGCCCTCGATGCCGGTCGACCCGGCGGGGCCCGGCGGCGGGGAGGACCCGGCGCGCGCCGGGGCGTGGCCGCTCGGCGACCGGGTCACGGTCCTGGGCGACGGCGGCTGCGTCCTGCGATGATGTCCGGTGCGCTGTCCGGATGCGGTCGGCCCGTGGAACGGCGCGGATCCCCCGCGTACCGTCGCAGATGAAGAGATCTCACGAGCAATCCGCTCCTAATGTGCGAAACGCACCGTTAGTGGTGTTGATCACTGTTGGGCGCCGCGAAACGCAGTAGCCTGGGCCATGGCATGGAACGGACAAGGACGTCCATCCACCGATGCCTCGACCTGTGCGCACAGGTTGCCGGTTCACCGAATCCGACAACGCGGCGAACGGCCGCCCGATTCACGGCGGCCCCATGAGCCAGCACAGTTCACATCACCCGATGTCCGGGCAGGATTCCGGGCAGAGGGACGAGCACAGCCAACCCCCGACGGCTCACAAAGGAGTGAGATCGCACATGTCCGGGCAGTCTGACGCCGTGAAGGACCAGCTACTGCGTGACGCGGTCACGGAGTGGTCCGAGCCATCCGGCGGATCACCGCACGAGCTCGGCCGGATCGAGCACTTCCTCCGGCTGTACTACCGACACGTCGCCCCCGAAGAGCTCAAGGAGCGCGGCAACGCCGAGATCTGCGGCCCCGCGATGGCGCACTGGAACCTCGGGGCGCACCGAGGGCAGGGCCGGGCCAAGGTCAGGGCCTTCACCCCCGACAGCGCCGAGATCGGCCGCGACGTCGGGCACTCCGTGGTCGACATCGTGACCGACGACGCCCCGTTCCTGGTCAGCTCCGTCACCATGGAGCTGGCCCGGCACGACATCGGGGTCCAGCTGATCATCCACCCCCAGCTGCGGGTCGAACGCGACCTGACCGGCGGGCTCGTCGAGGTCGAGCCCGCCGAGTACACGCTCGCTCCGCTGGCCGAGTCCTGGATGCACCTTGAAATCGACCGGCAGGCCGACCCCGCGGCCCTCAGGGACCTGGAGGCCGACCTGGAGCGGGTCCTCACCGACGTCCGCCACGTCGACGAGGACGCCGCGAAGATGCGCAGCCGCGCCGTCCTGCTCGCCGACGAGGTCTCCGACTCCGCCGACGCGCTCAACGCCGCCGGGGTCGATCCGCGCGAGATCACCGAGAGCGCCGAGTTCCTGCGCTGGGCCGCCGACCGGCACTTCACCTTCATGGGCTACCGGGAGTACACGCTCGTCCAGGACGACGACGGCAACGACACGCTGCGGCCCCTCGCGGGCACCGGCCTCGGTCTGCAGCGTCTGGACGCGCCGATGGCGGAGAGCACCCCGGCGCTGCCCCCCGAGGTGAGCGCGCGGGCGCGGGCGCCGCACGTGCTGGTGCTCACCAAGGCCAACTCCCGTGCCACGGTGCACCGCCCCAAGTACCTCGACTACATCGGCGTCAAGAGGTTCGACGCGCGGGGCCGGGTCGTCGGCGAGCGCCGCTTCCTCGGCCTGTTCACCCACGAGGCGGTCACCACCAGCATCGCCCAGATCCCGATCCTGGAGCGCAAGCAGGCCGAGGTCCTGGAGCTGGCCGGGTTCGACGCCGAGAGCTACGACGGCAAGGACCTCATCGAGATCCTGGAGGGCTTCCCGCGCGAGGAGCTGTTCCAGGTGCCGGTGGAGGAGCTCTACCAGATCGTGCTGGGCGTGCTGCGGCTGCGCGAGCGCCGGGGCACCAAGCTCTTCCTGCGCCGCGACGTCTACGGGCGCTACATGTCGTGCCTGGTCTACATGCCGCGCGACCGCTACAACACCCAGGTCCGCCTGGACATCCAGGACGTCCTGTCCAAGGCGTTCAAGGGCGCGAGCATGGACCACAGCGTCATGGTCGGCTCCGCCCCGCTGGCCCGACTGTACCTGGTGGTGCGCGCCGAGCGGGGGCGGGCGCTGCCCGACCTCGACCACGCGGCCCTGGAGGCCGAGGTCGCCAAGGCCACGCGGTCCTGGAACGACGACCTCTCCGCCGAGCTGACCGCGCGCTTCGGCGCCGACCGCGCCACCGCACTGCTGAAGGCCTACGGCGACGCGCTGCCCGAGGGCTACAAGGTCGACAACGGCGCCGAGACCGCCGTCGACGACATCTCCCGCATCGACGCGCTGGGCGACGACGAGGTCGCGGTCAACCTCTACCGCCCGGCCGACGCCGGCCCCGGCGAGTGGCGGTTCAAGATGTACCGCACGGGCGAGCCCGTCTCGCTGTCGCGCGTGCTGCCGCTGCTGGAGCACATGGGCGTCGAGGTCGTCGACGAGCGGCCCTACGGCGTCACCGGCGCCGGCGGGCGCCCGGCCCCGGGCGCCCCGGCCCGCGCCTGGATCTACGACTTCGGCCTGGCCCCGATCGAGTCGACCGAAATGGCGCAGAACCGGCTGAAGTTCCTGTTCGAGGACGCGTTCACCGCGCTGTGGCTCGGCCAGGGCGAGTCCGACGGCTTCAACGCGCTGGTGATCCGGGCCGGCCTGACCTGGCGCCAGCTCACCATCCTGCGCGCCTACGCCAAGTACCTGCGCCAGACCGGCAGCACCTTCACCCCGGCCTACATCGCCGACGTGCTCGTCGCCAACGTGCACATCGCCAACCTGCTGGTGCGGCTGTTCGAGTCGCGCTTCGACCCGCACCACGGCGCCGGCCGCGACGAGCGCTCCGAGGCCATCGCCGAGGAGGTCCGCGGCGAGCTCGACCTCGTCGCCAGCCTCGACCAGGACCGCATCCTGCGCTCCTTCCTGGCGGCCATCGAGGCCACGCTGCGCACCAACCACTTCCAGCGCGACGCCGACGGCGAGGTCGGCGGCAAGCCGTACCTGGTCTACAAGCTCGACCCGCAGCGCATCCCCGACCTGCCGGCGCCGCGGCCCAAGTTCGAGATGTACGTGTACTCGCCGCGGGTCGAGGGCGTCCACCTGAGGTTCGGCTCGGTCGCCCGCGGCGGCCTGCGCTGGTCGGACCGGCCGGAGGACTTCCGCACCGAGATCCTCGGCCTGGTCAAGGCGCAGACGGTGAAGAACGCCGTCATCGTGCCCACCGGCGCCAAGGGCGGGTTCGTCTGCAAGCGGCTGCCCGCCGGAGGGGGCCGCGACGCCGTCCAGGCCGAGGTGGTGGCCTGCTACGAGCAGTTCATCAGCGGCCTGCTCGACGTCACCGACAACCTGGTCAACGGCGACGTGCGGCACCCCGACGACGTCGTCCGCTACGACGCCGACGACTCCTACCTGGTGGTCGCGGCCGACAAGGGCACGGCGTCCTTCTCCGACATCGCCAACCGGATCGCCGCCGAGCGCGGTTTCTGGCTCGGCGACGCCTTCGCCTCGGGCGGCTCGGTCGGCTACGACCACAAGGCCATGGGCATCACCGCGCGCGGCGCGTGGGAGTCGGTGAAGTACCACTTCCGGGAGATGGGCGTCGACGTCCAGAGCCAGGAGTTCACCGTCGTCGGCATCGGAGACATGTCCGGTGACGTGTTCGGCAACGGCATGCTGCTGTCGGAGCACATCCGGCTGGTCGCGGCGTTCGACCACCGGCACGTCTTCCTCGACCCCGATCCCGACCCCGCGGTGGGCTTCGCCGAGCGGCGCCGGCTGTTCGAGCTGAACCGCAGCACCTGGGCCGACTACGACGAGAAGCTGATCTCCGAGGGCGGCGGCGTGCACCCGCGCACCGCAAAGGCCATCCCGATCACCCCGCAGGTGCGCGCGGCGCTGGGCATCGACGAGGACGTCACCTCGCTCACCCCGTTCGAGCTCATCCAGTGCGTGCTCAGGGCGCCGGTCGACCTGCTGTGGAACGGCGGCATCGGCACCTACGTCAAGGCCTCCTTCGAGACGCAGGCCGCGGTCGGCGACAAGGCCAACGACCTCGTGCGCGTCGACGCCCCGGAGCTGCGCTGCAAGGTGGTCGGCGAAGGGGGGAACCTGGGGCTGACCCAGGCGGCCCGGATCGAGTTCGCGCTCGCCGGCGGCCGGGTCAACTCCGACTTCGTCGACAACTCCGCCGGCGTGAACACCTCCGACCACGAGGTCAACATCAAGATCATGCTGGACCGAGAGGTCCGCGCCGGCCGGCTCTCCAAGGAGGAGCGCGACGAGCTCTTCATCGGCATGACCGACGAGGTCGCCGACCTGGTCCTGAGCGACAACCACCACCAGAACGTGGTGCTGGCGGCGGCGCGCAAGCAGGCCACCGGCATGCTGCACGTCCACTCGCGCTACCTGCGCCGGCTGGAGCGCTCCGGGCACCTCAAGCGCAAGCTGGAGTTCCTGCCCGACGACAAGGCCATCGCGGCGCGGCGCTCCAGCGGCCAGGGCCTGACCGGTCCGGAGTTCGGCACGCTCATCGCCTACACCAAGATCACGCTGGCCGAGGAGATCCTCGGCTCGGACCTGCCGGGCGACCCGTACCTGCGCGGCACGCTCACCGGCTACTTCCCGTCGGCGCTGCGCGAGCGCTTCGCCGACGCCATGCCGCGGCACCCGCTGTGCCGGGAGATCATCACCAACGTCGTGGTCAACGACATGGTGAACCGCTCGGGCTCGACGTTCGCCTTCCGGCTCAACGAGGAGACCGGGGCCAGTGCCGCCGACATCGCGCGGGCCTACCTGGTGGCCAAGGAGGCCTTCGGGCTGGACGAGCTCTGGCGGGCCGTGGACGCCCTCGACCACCGGATCGACGTCGACACCCAGTTGGCGGTGCTGCTGGAGGCGCGCAAGCTCACCGAGCGCGCCGCCCGCTGGCTGCTGCACAACCGGCCGTCGCTGTTCGACCTGGGCGAGGAGATCGCGTTCTTCGCCGAGGGCGTCTCCGAGATCGTGCCGCAACTGCCCGAGCTGCTGCAGGGGCGCGACCTGATGGCGTTCACCGAGCGCCGCGACTGGTTCGCCGCGCGCGGCGTGCCCGCGGACCTCGCCGAGCGGGTCGCCGGCATGGTCCCGGCCTACTCCACGTTCGACCTGGTCCAGGTCTCCCAGCAGACCGGCCGCCCGCTGCGCGAGGTCGCCGAGGTCTACTTCGACCTCGCCGACCAATTGCAGATCAGCCGGCTGCGGGAGCGGATCATCGCCCTGCCGCGCGACGACCGCTGGAGCACGATGGCGCGGGGCGCCGTGCGCGACGACCTCTACGCCGCCCACGCCGACCTCGCCCGCAACGTGTTGATGTCGGGGCACTCCGGCGAGGGCCCCGACGAGCTGCGCGCGCACTGGACGGAGCAGAACGAGACCGCGGTCAGGAGGGCCGGCCAGACGCTCTCCGAGATCTGGGAGACCGAGCGCTTCGACCTCGCCACCCTGTCGGTGGCGCTGCGCTCGGTGCGGTCACTGGTGACCTCCGGCTGATCCGGCGGGGAGCGCGGCGCGCGGCCTTACGGGTCCGCGCCGCGCCCCTCCCCGCCCCCGCGAACGGCCGGGGCGCCGGTCCTCGTGGCCGCCGGTCTCCGGACGCCCCTACACTGGCCTTGTGGCAGATCTAGACCCCGCAGAGCAGATCAAGGAACTCTCGTCGACCCTGGCGAGCGTGGAATCCGTGCTGGACCTCGATGCCAAGCGCACGGAGATCGAACAGCTGCGCGAGCAGTCTGCCGACCCCGAGCTGTGGAACGACCAGGACAACGCCCAGAAGGTCACCCGCAGGCTGTCCTACCTGGAGACCGAGGTCACCAGGGCCGAGGCCATCCGCCGACGGGTCGACGACATCGGTGTGCTGTTCGAACTGGCCGCGGCCGAGGACGACGCCGACACCCTGGCCGAGGCCCAGGCCGAGCTGGCGGCCCTGCGCAAGGACGTGGGCGAGCTGGAGGTGCGCACGCTGCTGTCGGGCCCCTACGACGAGCGGGAAGCCCTGGTCAGCATCAACGCCCAGGCCGGCGGCGTGGACGCGGCCGACTGGGCGCAGATGCTGCAGCGCATGTACCTGCGCTGGGCGGAGCGGCACGGCTACCCCACGGAGGTCTACGAGACCTCCTACGCCGAAGAGGCCGGCATCAAGTCCACGACCTTCACGGTCAGGGCGCCGTTCGCCTACGGCACCCTGCGCGGCGAGCACGGCACGCACCGGCTGGTCCGCATCTCCCCCTTCGACAACCAGAACCGCCGCCAGACCTCCTTCGCCGGGGTCGACGTCGTGCCGGTGGTGGAGCAGAGCGACCACATCGACATCGACGAGAGCGACCTGCGCATCGACGTCTACCGCTCCAGCGGTCCCGGCGGCCAGGGCGTCAACACCACCGACTCCGCGGTCCGGATCACGCACGCGCCCACGGGCATCGTCGTCTCGTGCCAGAATGAGCGGTCCCAGTTGCAGAACCGGGCCACCGCGATGTCGGTGCTGCAGGCCAAGCTGCTGGAGCGCAAGCGCCAGCAGGAGCGCGCCGAGATCAACGAACTGCGCGGCGACGGGGCGAGCAGCTGGGGGACCCAGATGCGCAACTACGTGCTGCACCCCTACCAGAACGTCAAGGACGTGCGCACCAACGTCGAGACCGGCAACACCAGCGCCGTTCTGGACGGTGAGATCGAGGAGTTCGTCGACGCCGAGATCCGGTGGCTCCGCAGCCAGGAGCGCGACGGACGCTGACCCTCCACGGAGGACGCGCCGGAGCGCGCGGGAGCGGGTATATGTGAACGTTACCACCGGTTGACGTTTCCGATATGCTCGAGTCGCCGTTGCCTCGCAGCCGTGGCTGGGGGGTAACGTGGGAAAGGAAACTACCCGGCCGCCCCGAGTGGTCACTCCGGGTGACGCGTGTCGATCTGGACATTCCGGGTTGCTTTCCCCCCTACACTGTCGATTGGCCCTGTGGCCGGTACTGCCTTGAGCGGAGCCACATCCGCCTGGGCGCCCCAACCTTCGAGAACCTTGTGATGCTCCTGTGATCCACTTTGATACCGTCACCAAGGTCTACCCGACCCAGAAACGCCCCGCTCTCGACGAGGTTTCGATCGACGTCGACAAGGGCGAGTTCGTCTTCCTCGTCGGACCTTCGGGCTCGGGTAAGTCAACGTTCCTGCGGCTTGTCCTCAAGGAGGAGAAGCCCAGCAAGGGCAGGGTCCACGTCGCGGGCAAAGACCTCGCGCGCCTGTCCAACTGGAAGGTCCCGCACCTGAGGCGCCGCATCGGCTGCGTCTTCCAGGACTTCCGCCTGCTGCCGAACAAGAACGTCTTCGAGAACGTCGCGTTCGCGCTGGAGGTCATCGGCAAGCCCCGCCGGTTCATCCGCAAGGTGGTCCCGGAGGTCGTGGAGCTGGTCGGCCTGGAGGGCAAGTCCAACCGCATGCCCGACGAGCTGTCGGGCGGCGAGCAGCAGCGGGTCGCCATCGCGCGGGCCTTCGTGAACCGGCCGCAGATCCTGCTGGCCGACGAGCCCACCGGAAACATCGACCCCGCCACCTCGATCGGCATCATGAAGGTGCTCGACCGAATCAACCGGACCGGAACGACCGTCGTCATGGCGACCCACGATGCCGCGATCGTCGACTCGATGCGCAAGCGCGTCATCGAACTCGAGGAGGGGCAGGTCGTCCGGGACCAGTCGCGTGGTGTCTACGGCCAGGCGTACTAGGACTAGGACGCGGGCCGGCCGTGCGCTCCAGTGCCGGCCGCGGAGCGCGGCGAAGCCCCACAAGGATGGACCCTTAACACATCATGCGAGCACAGTTCGTACTTTCTGAGATCTGGATCGGCCTGCGCCGAAACCTCACGATGACCATCGCGGTGATCACCACGGTGGCCATCTCGCTCGCCCTCTTCGGCGGAGGCCTGCTCATCAACCAGCAGGTCTCGGAGATGCGCGGGTACTGGGACCAGCGGATTTCGCTCACGATCTACCTGTGCACCGACGTCTCGGTCAGCACCACCTGCCAGGAGAACGGGCCGGCGACCGAGGAGGACCGCACCGCCCTCCAGGCCGACCTCGAGCAGATGTCCGAGGTCTCCAGCGTCGAGTACGTCACCCAGGCCGAGGCGTGGCAGGACTTCCAGGACCGCTTCGCCAACCAGGAGGCGCTCGTCGAGGCCACCGAAGAGGGCGACATCCCGGACAACTTCCGCGTGCAGCTCACGGACCCCAGCCAGTACGACGCCGTGCAGAGCGCGGTCGAGGGGCGCGGCGGCGTCGACACCGTGTCCAACGACCAGAGCGTCCTCGACCAGTTCTTCGGCCTGCTGGACGGTCTGAAGTGGGCGGCGCTGACGGTCGCCATGGTCCAGCTCGCCGCGGCGGCGCTGCTGATCGGCAACACGATCCGACTGTCGGCCTACAGTCGCCGCAGGGAGACCGGCATCATGCGGCTCGTCGGAGCGTCGAACTTCTACATCCAGCTCCCGTTCCTGCTGGAGGGCGCGATCGCCGGCCTGATCGGCGGCATCTTCGCCTCCGGGTTCATCGTCGCGACGAAGTTCTTCCTGCTGGACAGGATCCAGGAGTGGTTCCAGTTCGACGTCACGCTGGGGATGGGCTCGGTCCTCTACGTCATCGGCATGTCGATGATCCTCGGTGTGCTGCTGTGCACCATCGCCTCCTTCCTGACACTGCGGCGCTACCTGCGGGTGTGAAGCGGCGGAAAGGAAAACTCCAGTGGCACGGGAAAAAGGACACAAGGTCGTCGCCCAGAACCGGCGGGCCCGGCACGACTACCACATCGACGACACCTACGAGGCGGGGCTGGTCCTCACCGGTACCGAGGTGAAGTCGCTGCGTGCCGGACGGGCCTCCCTGGTGGACGGCTTCGCCCTGGTCAAGGACGGCGAGGTGTGGCTGCAGAACGTCCACATCCCCGAGTACACGCAGGGAACGTGGACCAACCACGCGGCGCGCAGGCCGCGTAAGCTGCTCCTGCACCGCGAAGAGATCGCCAGGCTGATCGGCAAGACCCGGGAGGCCGGTCACACCCTGGTGCCCCTGTCGCTGTACTTCCGCGACGGCAAGGCCAAGGTGGAGATCGCTCTGGCCCGCGGTAAGCGCGACTACGACAAGCGCCACGCCATCGCCGAGCGCGAGGCCAAGCGCGAGGTCGAGCGCGCGCTCCGCCGTCGGCGCTGAGGCGTTGAAAGGAACGCTAAGGGTGTCCACCCGTCATACCCGTCGATTCGCAGCCGCCACGGTGGGCCTCGCCGCCGCGGCGGTCGTCACCGGCTGCGCGGCGGAGCCCAGCCCCGAGATCGCCGTCCGCACCTTCCTGCTGGATTGGCAGGCCGGCGACTACCGGGCGGCCGCGCGGCAGACCGACGGAGACGTCGAGCAGGTCGCCGCGGCGCTGGAGCAGGCGCACGACCAGCTCGACCTCGCCGCGCTGCGGTTGAGCCTCGGCCCGATCACCAAGGACGGCGAGACCGCCACCGCGGAGTTCGAGGCCGAGGCCGACCTCGGCATCGGCGACCCGGTGTGGAACTACGACGGCTCCATGCCGCTGACCCGCACGGGCGGCGGCTGGACCATCTCGTGGTCGCCGAGCGTCATCCACCCCGAGCTGGGCGAGGGGGAGCGGCTGGCCGTCACCTACGACGTGCCCGACCGCGGTCAGATCTACGACCGCGAGGAGGAGCCGCTGGTCGGCGAGACCGAGGTCGTGGCTTTCGGGGTCCGCCCGGCCGACATGGCGGACATGGAGGACGGCGTGGGCCGGCTCGCCGAGCTCCTCGACGAGGATCCCGCCCCGCTGCTCAACCGGGTCCGCTCGGCCCCGCCCGAGGCCTTCCAGCCGCTGGTCCTCATGCGCGAGAAGGACGTCGCCTCCGCGCTGCTCGACGATGCCGAGGCCGTCCCCGGCGTCGAGGCCGAGCAGATCGAGATGCCGCTGAGCCCGAAGTCGGCCTCCGCGGTCATCGGCGAGGTCGCGGGCACGGTCGAGCACAAGGTCTCCTCGCGCGTCTCAGGCCCCTACCAGGCCGGCGACACGGTGGGTCTGGGCGGCCTGCAGAGCGTCTACCAGCAGCGGCTCGCCGGCACCGCCACCACCGAGATCGTCACGCTCGGCGAGGGCGGCGAGCGGACCGACATCCTGTACCAGTGGCCGGGCGCCGAGAGCGGGTCGCTCACGACCACCCTGGACGGCACCGTCCAGGAGGCGGCCGAAGGCGCGCTGTCCCTGGTGCCGGAGAACGCCCACCTGGTCGCGCTGGACGCCAGGAACGGCGAGATCCTCGCCTCGGCGAGCCGACCGGGCAGCGTGGACAACGACGGGGCGTTCACCAAGGAGTACCTGCCGGGCGAGGCGTTCACGATCGTCTCGACGGCGGCGCTGCTCGAATCCGGTGCGGCGGGCCCCGACCGGTCGGTGCCCTGCGAGGCCGAGCAGACGGTCGGCGACCGCACGTTCACCACCATCAACGGCACCGGGCTGTGGGGCCGACCCGACCTCGCCACCGACTTCGCCCACACCTGCACCACGGCCTTCGCGAGCCTGGCCGACTCGGTCGACCCCGACGCCCTCGCCGCGACGGCGGCCGACTTCGGCATCGGGAGCGAGTGGCGGCTGCCCGTACCGGCCTACAGCGGCGAGTTCACCGTGCCGGGCGGCACCACCGAGACCGCGGCCGCCATGGTCGGGGCCGGCCAGGTGCGGGTCAGCCCGCTGACGATGGCGCTGGCGGCCGGCGCGGTCGCCGACGGAAGCTGGCACGCCCCGAGACTCGTGACCGACGACGGCGGCGGGCGGCAGGAGGAGCAGCAGGAGCGGCGGCTGAACCCCGAGGCGATCGAGCCGCTGCGCGAGATGATGCGCTCCACCGTGGTGGAGGGCAGCGCCTCCGCGGCCAACGTCGGCACGGTGCCGGTGCACGGTCAGACGGGGGTCGCCGAGCAGCGGATCGACGGGGAGGACACCGCCGTCCAATGGTTCGTCGGCTACCAGGGCCACATCGCCTTCGCCGTGGCCGTGGAGACCGACCCGTCCCACACCTACCGCTACTCGATCGGCGCGGCAGCGGACTTCCTGCAGCGCCTGCCCTTCGACTACGTCCAGCGGATCGGGGCCGAAACCGGCGACGAGCAGGCCGACGTGGGCGGCGTTCCGGCCACCACGCCGGGAACCTGACCGGCTCCGGCACAGCAGCCGAAAATCATCGCGCCCCGCAGGCAACCTCCCCGGGGGCCGGTCGCGTCTTCCCCTATGACTGAGCCCGCCACGGGCAGTTCTGGTGTGCGCGGATCCCGTGGCAGGTCAACCGGCCAAAAGCGCAGGCTCCCCGGTCGGCCCACAGAACAGTGGAGCCAACAAGGGAGCCTACGGGCCGTTTTCTCAGCCGTTTTCCCCCTCTTCCTCTTCGAGGAGCGGCCCTAGAACCTCCGCTCCCCGCCGCAAGACCGGCCGGAGTTCCTTCCGGTAGACCGTCTCAGTGGTCGATGACCGGTGGTGCCCGACCAAGTCCTTGATCTGCTCTATGGGCACCTCCAATGAGGACAGCAGCGAGACGAAGCTGTGCCGGAGCTCCCGAGGACTCCAGTCCCGGCCGATCCCGGCTTTCTCGGTCACCCTCTTGAACATGCGGTTGACGTCTTGAGCGTCGCGCTCGGTCCCGTTGCGGGTGCTGAACACCAGGTCGGCGTCCTTCCAGCGGTCCCCGGCCCTGAACTGCTGGCGGTCCTGTTCCTCCTGGTGCTCCTTCAGCACCCGGACGGCCAGCGGCGGCAGGGCGAGCGTCCGCCGGCTCTTCCTGGTCTTCGTCTCGCCCTTCCTCCGCACCGATCGCCAAACCTCGATGTAGGGAGGCGAGTCCTCACCCGGGTCCAAGTGGACGTGCTCCCAGCGGAGCGCCCGGGCCTCCTCGGTGCGCATACCGGTCAGCAGCGAGACGACGATGTAGGCGTGGATCAGCGACCCGGCGGCCGCGGCGAGCACGGCCCGCGCCTGGTCCAGGTTGAGCGCCTTGCTCGGGCGTCCTTCCGTACCGGCCGGAGCCTCCACGAGCTCGGCCACGTTCCGGAGCAGCTTGTCACGCCGCTGAGCCTGCCGGATGATCCGCCGGAGCATACCCAAGAGGCGCGCGATCACCGAGGTGGCGTACCGCTCGGTGAGCGTGTCCAGCCAGTCATCGACGTCATCGGCGGTGAGGTCCCGGAGAACGCGTTTCCCGAGACCGGGAATGATGCAGGTCTCCACATAGTGGGCGTACAGCTTCACGGTTCCCGGATCGCGCCCCTTGAGCCCGTTCTTGAGCCAGTCGCGACCCGCGTCGGCCACGGTGTACCGGGCGGAGGACTTCACCCCGTTCTCAAGCTCCTGACGCTTGTCTCGGAGCTTGTTCCGGACCTCGGTCTTGGTCTTCCCGTAGACCTTCGGGCGGCGGCGTTTCCCAGAGGGGGTGTATCCCATGGAAGCCTCACCGACGAAGCAGTTCTTGGACTTGTCCCAGTAGATGGAGTCATCGCCGCGGCGTGCGCGTTGCGCCATCAGGCGGCCACCTCGGCTTCCTGTTCCAGCAGCGCGACGAAGTCCGCGATGGCGCGCTCGGAGATGCGCCGCGCGCGGCCGACCTTGACGTAGCGCAGGCGGCCGGCGCTCATCTGCTCGTAGATCTCGCTTCGGCTGAGCCGGAGTATCTGCACGGTCTCTTTGACCGTGTACAGGGCTTGCGGGAGCTGCTGGGCATCCCGGGGGAGCAGTTCCATGTTCGGCACTCCTTCTGGTTGGAGCGCGGTCCGGCGGTGCTTGGTGGCTATGCGCCGGGGCCGCTGATGTCGGGGTGGACCTGGTAGGCGGGTGAGGGCGGGCGGCCTCCTTTCCTGCTGGGGGGCGGGGCGGGCTCCTGGCGGATCCAGCCGTAGCCTTCGAGGGTTTCGAGCGCGGGCGCCAGGTCGGCGGCCTTGCGGAAGGTGCCGCGCGGGAGCGTGCGGAAGGCGTCGCGGGCGGTGAAGCGCTCGGGGCGCTTGCGCTCGATCCACGCCATGAGGGTGCGGGCGGCCGCGAGATCGGGATCGGCGCCCATGTGGTCGAAGGTGGCCAGGGCGTGGGCGGTGAAGTACTCGCCCAGCCGGATCGCGGCGGCCATGGTGTCGGCGTCGACGGGGATGCGCCACCCGTTGCTCGGGTGGGCGCCCAGGTGGATGAGCGCGGCCAAACGGGCTACGGCGCCGATGTACTTGCCGGCCCAATCGCCGATGTGGTTCAGGTCGCCGCTATCGGGGCGCAGGCGGGTCTCCAGCACTTCGGCATGGCTCTGGAGCGCGCTGAGGGCGTCGGGGTGGACCTGGAGCCGGATGGGATCGTCCCAGTCGGCCAGCGCGTGCACCAGCGTCTGCAACTGGGTGTCGTAGACCGCGGCGACGTCTTCGGGTACGGGGTCGGGGTCGATCCTGCGGTATCCGACGTTGCTGGCGGGCAGCGAGTACAGGAACCGGCCCAGCAGTCCCTTGCCGCGGAATCCGGGGCCGGTGGCGATCTCGCTGATGACCTCAGGCTGAACGGCGAGCCCGAGGGTGAGCGCGGGGTGTTCGACGTGTTCGGCGGGTGCGCCCTTGCGGTCCACTCGCAGCATGTCTCCGGCGTGGCCTTTCAGGAAGACCTCGAAGTTGGGCACGCCGGAGTAGCGGCCCGCGAGGGTGGCGAAGATGCCGCCTTCGGCGGAGAGCACGGCCAGGCGCCCGCCCTGTTCGGCCAGCAGGGAGGCGGCGGCTTCCGGGGTGATGTCGTCGGCCATCAGCCGCGGCAGGGGCGGCACCTGGATGGCTTCCACAGCCATGGCGGCATCGGAGGCGTCGGCCATGAGAGTGGGGTCGCCGTCGGGGCCGCTGCCGGTGGCCAGGCGCTTGGCCTTCTCCGCGGCCCCGGTTGCGACGTCGCGCGCCAGTTGAGCCTCGATGATCTGGGGCTGCACTCGTTCCACGAGCTGCTTTTCCGCGCGCATCAGCGGCGCGGTCATGGCGCGAAACACCGCGGACTTGCGGGAGGCGGGCGGCATCGCCACCACGGTGAAGATGTTGACCGGCTCGGACCAGTTGCCGCGGACCTGGACGATGGCGCGCCCGCCGGCCGCGGTCGAGAGCGCGGCCAGGGCGAGGCATCCGGCCATGTCGGCGGGGGTCTGGGTTTCCTCGGCCACACCGGTGACCATGGCGGCTACCCAGTCGGGGAGCGCGTCCACCGGGAAGGCGGGCAGCGTCCGGGCCGCTCCCAGCGGCACCGGGGGCTCCCACGGTTCCGCGGGATCCTGGTCGTGCACCTCGGTGCCGCTCATGCGGCACCTCCGCGCGGCTTGCGCAGACCCGCTTGGATGCCGCTGTGCACGGTGGCCTCACATTCGGCCGGCGGCAACCCGATCTGCTGTCCGGCGGCCAGGAGGGCGTCTTCGGCGAGGTGCTTGGGCAGCACCCCGCCACCGATCAGCGTGCCCAGGGCGAAGGCGGCGGCGTTGAGCGTGTGGTTGCGGTGCCCGGTCCGGGCGGACAGCACCCGCTCGACTTCGCCACGCAGCGCCGCGGCGGCGTATCCGGCGGCGTCGCGGTAGGTGGCCAGCATCTGGTGGACCTGGCCGGAGGTGGTGTGCTCCCCCTCCTTGGGGAGCAGGGCGCCCAGCCACGCGGGCAGCGGAGCCGGCGGCGCGGCGTTCTCCACCGTGTAGGGGCCGGAGGCGTCGGCGCCGGCCACGTGGGAGCCGGGGCCGACCACGTAGCCGCCGTGGGCGCGGGTGTCGATCAGCCACCCCAGCCCCTTCGGGGTGCGGCCGGCGGTGTTGCGGTACTGCACTCCGGCGGGTGCGGCGTAGTACAGGTGCAGGCCACCGCGGCGGGTGCGCACCGTGAAGGTGTCCAGCGGCAGTTCACCACCGGCGTGGGTCTCGGCCAGCGCGGCGAAGACGTCGGCGCCGTCGGTGATGCCCTCGCGGCTCCACTCCGGCGGCGCCGTCTCGCCGGGCTTGGGCGTGTCCAGGTCGATGACCACCAGCCCGGACGGGCCGCAGGCGATGCCGTAGTTGAACGCGCCGCCGCTCCAGAACCGAACGATCAGGTCGGGGTCGGTGGTGGCGTGGCGCTCCCAGTCGCAGAACCGGCGCACCGGCTGCTTGCCACCGCACACCAGCGGAAAGACGTACCACCCGCGCTTGGCGGCGGCCAGCACGTAGGGCAGGACGCTGCGGACGCTCATGCGGCTTCCTCCAGTTCCCAGGCTTCCGGGGTGGTGCCGTGCTCGCAGTTGGGGCACTGGCCCAGC
Organism: Spinactinospora alkalitolerans; assembly: GCF_013408795.1. Classification (NCBI taxonomy): domain Bacteria; kingdom Bacillati; phylum Actinomycetota; class Actinomycetes; order Streptosporangiales; family Nocardiopsidaceae; genus Spinactinospora; species Spinactinospora alkalitolerans. The sequence goes on along the minus strand of NZ_JACCCC010000001.1, from coordinate 5,241,535 downwards.
GAGGTGGGCAGGCAGTAGACGAAGGTCAGGCGGCAGGTGGAGCAGGTGCGTCGGGCGCGCAGGGCGGCGGCCAGCGCGCGGGCGCGGGCGGCGGTCATCGGGCGCTTGGGTTTGGCCAGGGACAGCCGGTACAGGGCGGCGGTGCGCACCCCGGCGGTGCCGCGGCGCGAACGCCACATGAGCTGGGCGGCCGGCTCCTGGCCGCCCGGGCGCAGTCCGAGTGCGGCCAGTTGCTTGCGGGTGGCCAGGTCGGGGTCGAAGACGCGCGCCCATCCCCACGGGTAGGTCGGGATGCCGTGGCGCTCGCCGTCGGGGTCGAGGAACGCGGCGACGCTGCGAGCCATCAGCGGCCACCGCCTTCGGGCATCTGGCCGGTAGCGGGTCGATGGGTCATGATGGAAGTGCTCCTTTCGGTTGGAGCGCGGCCCCGGCGGTGCTTGGTGGCTATGCGCCGGGGCCGCTTTCTCGTGTCAGCGACGGGTCAGCAGTTCTTGTGAGCGGCCCACTCGGCGGGGTCGCTGGGGCAGTAGTGGACGCCGCAGGCGCACAGAACACGCGTGCTGTGGACGATGGCGGCGGCGGTCAGGCGGCGGACGGCCTTTACCATTGGGGTCACCTCCTCGGCTGTCTGGTCGGGGCAGGGAAACCGCCTGGGGCCGCTCGTCCTGGCAGATGTCGCGGCCCCGGGCGGGGCTAGAGGCACCGACCGCGCTGTCACTCTTCGTGACGGTCAGTGGGTTGGGTGCAAGCAGGCCGGGGAGGGGTCCGGCCCTGTTCCGGCGGCTGGAATCGGGTGTTTGCGCTGGTGGCTGCTAGCGGCTACATCCCTGGTGAATCGGTGTTTGTGTCGCTAGCAGGGGTGCTAGGTCTAGCGGGGGGGCGGCCCGGGACCGCCCCCCTGGTTTCAGTCACGCTCCGCGATTGCGTTGGTGATGGTGTCGAGGTCGACACCGCGGCGGTTGGTCTCCTTGCCGTTGATGAGCCGGTTGATCTGGCGGCCCTCGATGCCGTACTGGGACTTCATGGCGTTGGACAGCGGGGTGGCCTTGCGGCGGGCGTCAGTGACCTCGGCCCATGCGCCGTACTCCTCAGGCCGGAGTTCGGCCAGGCGGTCCACCAGGACGGTCCACCAGGCTTCGGTCTCGCCGGTGGGCCAGGCGGCCAGGACGTCATCGAGCAGGTTGGCCGCGGGCGCCTCGTCGACGGTCGGGGCTTCACCGGCGGCCACCCCGGTGATGCGCCCGGATGCTTCGCGGAGCTGGCGGGCGCGGTCGGCGACCTTTTCGGCGTCGGGGCCGTCGACGAAGGCTGAGCGGCAGATGATCGGCTCGTCGGCCACGCCCACGGCGTAGGCGATGCCCTTGTCGCTCATGGTGAAGGTGGTGGCGCGCAACCCGTTCTTGTAGCTGGAAGTGCCCAGCACCATGTCGTTTTCGACCTGGCCGGTGACCTTGAAGCACATCCGCAGACCCACGTTGCTCGCCACGCCGGTGGGGATGGCGTCCTTGTCGGGGCGCTGGGTGGCCACCACCAGGATGATGCCCAGCGCGGGCCCAAGGCGGATGATCTCTTCGGCGATGGCGCCGGCCTCTTCGCCGTACTGCTTGTGCTCGAACAGCATCTGGCATTCGTCGATGCCGATGAGGATCGGGTGCAGCCCCAGCGTCTTCTTGGCGGCCAGCTCGGGGGTGACCTTGTTCTCCGGGCAGATGTCGCGGGGCAGGTTGGCGATGACGTCGGCGCGGCGCAGCAGCTCCTTGCGGACCTCCCGCAGGCTCAGCAGCGCACGTTCAAGCACCGGGTCACTGAAGCCCTGGCCGTAGTCGTGGCAGACCTGCCTGAGCATCGACAGATCACCGGTGCCCTTGAGCTCGAAGATCCGCAGCTCAACCAGGACATCGAGGGCGGCGGCCAGCAACAGCACCCGCAGGCCGAAGGTCTTGCCCATGCGCGGGATGGCGCCGATGAGCAGGTTGGCGAACATGAGCTGAATGGCCACCGGGCGGCCGCGCTGATCCACCCCGTAGGGCAGCGGCTCGAAGATGGAGGCCTTGCCGGTCTTGAGCAGCGGCCAGGGCGCGGGCTTGGCCTTGTTCATCGGCAGGTCGCCCACCCACAGCACCAGGCGGCCGGGGTGCTCCTCGGTTTCGGCCTCAGGCCACACACAGCCCAGGTTGCGCCGCAGACCGGAAGCCAGCTCCTTGCGCTTCTCCGCCACCGCAGAAGCGGTGACGCCGTAGGGCAGGTCCAATTCGGCGCGCCACCCGGGGCCGTCGCGGGTGATGGGCGCGGTGAAGGTGATCCCGCTGCCCTTCGGGCCGAGCGCCTTGTTGATCTCGGCGATGCCCAGCGAGCCCAGCGCCCGCAGCACCGCGTCACTGTCGAGCTTGGTCACCTTGGCGGGCAGCACCGCGCGGTTGATCAGCGGCACGTCCTTCTTCCCGCCGAAGGCCCCGAGCGTGGTCAGCAGCGCCCACACCGCCACCCACGGACCCCAGCCCGGCGTGGTCGGAGCGGCGATGAGCGCGGTCACCAGCACCACCGCGGCGGTGCCGGCCGAAAGCGTGGCGCGGGTGCGCACCCGCACGTTGCGCTCGCGCGAGAGCACCATGTATTCCCCGGTTGAGCCCCGCTGTGCGGCGGCCTGGCGCAGCGGCTTGGACTCGGCATCGGCGACCCAGCGGCCCCACGCGGTCAGCGCCCGGCCCGCACCCCGCGGGGAGCGGCCCAGCAGCCGCAGCAGATACAGCGGGGCGCGGGTGGCCTGATAGGCCAGCACGTGAGCGTAGTAGTCGGCCACCCACTTGGCGGTCTGTGCGGCCTCCTCACGGGTGCGCAGGTAGGCCGGAACGATCGGGCGGGCGCTCTTCTTGCGCTCGGCCAGATCGGCCAGCCAATCGCCGCGCTGAGCCACGAACGCGTCCACGTCGCGGTCAACCCGGACGACCTCGCCCTTGAGAACCTCGCCGTCGTCGACGATCTCGCCGAGGGCGGTCTCGGCATCGGCGTCGGCGGGGACCTCGGTCACCTGCGTGGCCGGCGCCTCAGGGCCGGCGGGCGGCACCTGGGTGGGGCGGGCGCCGGTGGGAAACGCGATCACCTCGGCTTCGCGGCCCCGTTCGGCCAGGATCAGCGCTTCCTCGATGTCGGGCTGTTCGCGGTTGGGGCGGAACATGTGCAGTCCTCCGGTTCGGTCAGGCGGCGGAGTCGGTCACGACCGACAGGCCGGAAGCGACGACGGTTTCGGTGCGGTCCTGGTGGATGGCGAGCACGCGCTTGGCGCGGTCGAAGCCGACCCCGAGAGCGCTCTGGATGCGCCGCACGGGAGCATCAGCGCTCAGTTCGTCGGTGGCGATGAGAGCGCTGAGCCGGTCGGCCAGCTCTGCATCGGAGAGCGCGCGCGGAGAGTCCTCGGCAGCGCGCTTCTTGGCGGCGGCGGGGATCTTGGCGCCCTTGTTCGGGCGGGTCTTGCGGGGTGCTTCTGAGTCCTGTTCTTTGCGCCGGTCAGCGGTGGAACTCTGCTGCTGCGGACGCTCGGGACGGGGCTGGGGGGCGGTGCGCGCCACGATGGGCAGGTGCCGGGCCTCGGCCGGAACCGTGACCCAGTCCAGTGCGGGCGGCAGCGGCGCCCCAGTGCTTCCAGGAGCGCTCTCGGGGACGTCCTGGGGAGCGCTCTCAGGGTCTGCCTGGTCGACTAGGGAGGGTGCTTCCGAGCCGTCGTCCAGGACCCACGGGGTCGCGCTGGCGACGCCGTCTTGAATGATGCTGATCAGGTAGGCCGTGCCTGCGGCGCCGATGGGTCCCAGGGCGTGGCCGGCCAGTGCGGCCAGCGCTCCGGCGTCGAAGGCTTCGGGCCAGTGTCCGGCGGCGTTGAGCACGATCGAGGTGGCCAGTGCGCCGAACTCGATGCGGGTGGCGCGTGCGTCCAGGTCGCCTCCGGCGGACTGGAGTCGGGCGCGGATCAGGATGACTCCGGCCACGATCCCCAGCAGTGCGGGTTCGACCAGCCACGCCGCGGCCGCGGCCGGAGAGCCAGGGTCTAGGGACAGCAGGTTCACCATCCCGGCCTGGACTCCAGCCGCGCTCCATCCGCCGAAGGCGGCTATGACCGGCAGCAGGCAGCCGAGGGCTAGTGCTCGGGTGCGTTCCACCCGCATCGCGCGGGCCTCACCGGACCGGGCGATGCGGTGGCGGGTGCGGGCGGATTCTCCGGCCAGCATCGCGCCGCGCCGGATGGCTTCCTGGCGCTGCTGGGCGCGCCGCTTGGTGCGTTCGGCGCGGACCTGGGCGCGCACCTGGGCGCGGTCCTCGCGTCGGGACAGCCGCTGCCGCAACTGCTCCAGCTCGTCAACGTCGTTCTTCGCCGCCGTTGTGGTCGTGGTCATCGGTCACCTCCGGCGTGGCGTTCAGCGGCGGTCAGGGGCGCGGCTGCCAGGTCGGCGGCGGTGTCCAGGGCCAGGGCGGCCACGGCCAGCGGCAGCGACAGCAGCCGCAGCAGGGTGACCGCCAGGGTCAGGGCCAGCACCAGCAGCAGGGCCAGCGCTCCGGCCTGGCGCACCATGTCGGTCGTGGTCATCGCCGGACCCCCTTGCGGGCGGCGCGGCGGCGGTTGTTGGTGCGGGCCACCACGTGGGGGCCGGCCAACCGGCGGATCCGGGCGGCGGCACGCTTGCGGGCGGCGCGGACCTTCTTCACCGCGGTGGTGGCGGCCAGGGCCAGCAGGATGCCGAGGGTGATGTAGACGACGGGTTCCATCAGGCGCCGCCGATCGTGGTGATCAGGGCGGCCACCAGCAGCCAGGCCACGTGCCAGGACTGGTCAAGGGCGTAGGCGCCGGTGCCCAGGTGCGGGGCGTCGTCGTGGCCGGGCCGGGGTGCGCCCAGGGTGTAGAACTCGCCCTTGCCCACCCGCTGGGCCAGGCGCGCCAGGGTGGTGCGCCGGTCGGCCCAGTAGTGCGAACCTGCGTCCACGGCCAGCGCGAGCCCGACGGCCGCGGGGTGGATGTCCAGGCCCAGCACCAGCGCCACCACCGCCAGGGCGATGACCTTGGTCAGCGCCAGGGAGGCGACGTGGCGGGCGCAGGCGGCACGCCCGGCCCACCCGGGCCGGGCCTTGGTGGCGGCCTGGCAGGAGGACTGCACCCAGTGGTCGCCCACCTGGTGTGCGGCGAACAGCGCCACGAACACTGGGGCGAACAGCGTCGGCTCGACTGTGGGCAGGATCGGCGCCAGGTCGAAGGCCATCACCGCTCACCTCCGGCGGACTCATCGAGCTCGGGCAGGTAGGTCCACACCTGCACGCTCACGCCGTTGACCTCGAAGATGACCCGCGGCCGGCATCCCCGGTGGCGCTGCCAGTCCACCTCGGCACCGAAGGCCTCGGCCCACGCCTGCAAGCCCGCGGTGCCGCCGCGCTCCAGGTGTCCGGTCAGTTCGTCGGGAATGATCTGGCTGAGGCTCCAGTCCGCGGGCGGCAGACCGGTACCGAGCAGGGTGACCAGCACGCGCGCGGCCCGCTGCTGTGCGGCGGTGGGGTCGGTGTGCGACATTGGTGGTGCTCCTTCGGTTTCGTGATCGGGAGCGCCGGGGGCCGCCGTGCTTTGGTCGGTGAGGCGGCCCCTTGGCATGTCCGGCTACTTCCTGCGGCTGTTGATGCCACCGGTCACGGTGGTCGCCTGCACGGTCACCGAACCTTCGTAGGTCTCGGTGCTGCCGTCGGGGCGGGTGACGACGGTGGCGCCGTTCTTGCGCTCGATGCGCTTGACGTCGCCGGTGACGGTGTGGTCGGTCTTGGCACTGTTGCTGAACAAGGCCATGGCGGGTTTCTCCCTGTCTTCGTGGGGCTGGTAGGGGCTATAGGACGCGTTCGGCGCCGTTGTGGGTGCGGGTGCGCACGTTGGGCCGGTGGCCGTTGGTGTGCACCGTGATGGGGCCGTTGTGGGTGCGCGCGGAGATCGGGCCGTCGCTGGCGGCGGTGATGTCGACCGGCCCGTTGTGGGTGCGGGTCTGGGTGTGGGTGCCGGTGGCGGCTACGGTGATGCCGCCGTTGTGGGTGTCGGCGTCGACCGTGCCGATGGCCCGGTCGATGTCGAGGTGGCCGTTGTGGGTTTCGGCGGTGACGTCGGTGGCGCTGTCGACGTGCAGCGAGGTGTTGTGGCCCTGGTGGTCGACCTCGGCCAGGTGGCCGGTGGTGCGCACCGCGCCGTTGGCGATGCGTGAGCGCAGCGCCGATCCTTCGGGCATCTGCACCACCGCGGTGACCGGCTCAGCCGTCCTGCCGCCGCTGACCACGGTGCCGTTGATGATGGTCGTCCCGCTGGTGGTCATGATTCCGCCGTTGATCACCGTGCCGGTGACGACGGTGCCGACCCCGGTGTTGGTGAAGACCGTCCCGCCGGTGGCGACGACGGTGGGCTCGGGGTCGGGCAGGGTGACCATCCAGCGGCCGCCGCTGATACGCGCGGCGGCGCCGTCAACGATCTCGGCAGGGCCGTTCAGGCTCAGGGACGCCTCAGGCAGACCGGGCACGACCCTGACGATCAGCTCCATCTGCGCGGCGGTGATGTCGAGGGTGAGCGGACCGGCGACGGGGGCGGTGAAAGCGCGGGTGGGCATCTTTAGGCCACCTCGTCCACGTCGCTGAAGACCGCGATCTCACCGGCGGTGCATCCGGCCCAGATGCCGTGCTCGGGGCGGATGCGAGCGGCGTATTCGAAGCACAGCGAGCGCACCGGGCAGTCCGCGCACAGCACCGCGGCGGCCTGCTCCCGCAGGATGCGCGCGGTCGGCTTCTCACCCTCGGGGGCGAAGAACAGCTCCATCTGCTCCCCGCACACCCGCGGTTCGGCGAGCAGCGCGCGCTCCAACCGTGCGGTGCTCATCTGCATGGGGTCGATCGGCACTCGATACCTCCTGAGTCGGGCGGCCCCTGCTGGTGGCTATGGAGCAGGGACCGCAGTGCCAACGCTCCACTTGGGAGCCGTCCAAAGGTTTGGCGCCTTTGGATGGCTCCAATTATTGGCATGCGCTCGCAGGGAGCGTCAAGGGTTTTGCTAGTTTGGATCCATCCAAACCAGTGATTTTTTAGAACGCGCTGGTCAAGAGGGGTGTCACATGGCAGAGCAACCGCTGTATGTGCAACTCGCCGACGAGTTGCGCCAGAACATCAGCAGCGGCGAATGGGGACCGGGCCACAAGCTGCCCCCTGAGCGAGAACTGGCCGAAGACCGCAAGATCAGCCGCAACACGGTGATCAAGGCTTATGACCTCCTGCTCCATGAGGGCCTGATCACTTCGGGCAACACAAGGGCAGGTCGACGCGTACGCGACCGTCGAACGCTCTACGTCTATGCGAGCAAGACGGAGCAGGTGGACCGGCGCATCACCTCCGGCGTCGACGCCTGGGTGACCGATGTCGCTGAGCAGAACCGCAGCGCCGGACAGGTCATCGATGTCGGCGTGGTGAACGCAGACGAAGACCTTGCCGACTGGCTGCAAGTCCCTGTCGGGGAACCCGTCGCCGTGCGCCGGCGGCTTCGCTCGGTGGACGGACTGCCCGACAACCTGTGTGACACCTACTACCCGATGGACCTGGCGCGGGAGATCCCGGAGATTCTCAACCCGGCTGACGTGCAGCAAGGGGTTATCGCCCTGATGGCCGAACGCGGTTACCGCCAGGTGCGGTACGAAGACCGGCTCAGATGGAGTCCGGCCACGCCCGATGAGGCGGCCAAGCTCGGCCTTGGACCGGGCATCGCCGTCCTTCGCCAAATCCGTATCGGCCACACGGAGGAGCGGCCCGTCAAGGCCACGGTGACCATTTGGCCGGGGGACACCCACGAGCTGCGCTACGAGATGTCGGCATGACCCCGACCTGGCGCATCGACGAAGCAGGCGAAGGTGACCTTCCGGAGGTCGTCACGCTGCTCAACGAAGTGGCGCAACGGCTGCGCAACCGCGGGATAGAGCAATGGGCCTTGGGCTGGATGACCGATGCCCGAATCCGGCCCGCCATCATGCGCGGTGAGGTCTTCGTCGTGCGCGCCGCGAAGGGGCGGATCGTCGCCACGGTTCTGCTCACGGACGTAGCGGACGCCGACTTCTGGACACCCGAAGAGCAGCAGACCAAGGCGCTGTACGTGGCCAAGCTCGCCCGCAGCGACGATCACCCGGGGGTGGGAAGTTGGCTGCTGAGGTGGGGAGTCGACTACGCGGCCCGTAAGGGCTACTCCGCGGTCCGATTGGACGCATGGGCGACCAACGAGGGCCTTCACCAGTACTACCGCGATCGGGGCTGGACGCACCTGCGAACGATGCGCGTCCCCGGCCGGCGGTCCGGAGCCCTCTTCGAGCATGAGGCGTCTCCCGACCCTGCCGTTCATGAAGTCTTCGAGGAAGGGATCTCCACACGATGATCATCCCCAGCTCAGTCGGACGCCCGAGCGCGGTCATGGCGACGACGTGGCTCCCCAGGGATGCGGCGGAGCCTGAGCACTGGCACACCGTGCCAGCTCTCACCGTGCGGGGAGTCCACCCCTTCCTGACAGAGGAAAGAGATCTTCAGATCAACATCACCGAAGGCGCTCCCGAGGTGATCCGTGAACTCAGCTTCGACGGCGCGAACTGGCGACTGAGCCCGCCCCCCGGCTGGGGAGCCGAGTACGGCGACCACATCGTTTCCCGCGCGCTGCCAGGCGAGCTGGATCCCGCTGTGAGGTACCGCGTCCGCCACGTGGTGGGCCCGGAGGGATGCTACCTGGGGCTTGAGGCGGCCTGAGGGGTGCTGACAGAAGCCCAAGAACTGACACAGCCTCTGTATGTGCTGGTCAGAGTGCTGCGGACGGCTCTGCCAGAACCTCTCCAAAACCTCTTTGGTGCTGCCAAAACCTCGCGGGCATCAAGACGCCTCTTCGGGACTTCAGGAGGTTGTGTCAGCAGGCGGGAAGTTTTGACGAGGTTCTGGCAGCAGTGGACTTACTAGGGCGGGACTCAGGCTGAGCTGCGGATACGCATCCCGCGAAGAGGTTGGGTCAGTTCTTGGGCTTCTGTCAGCGGGGTGGGGAGCGGCCGCTTCGGCTTAGCGGCGGCGCACCTCGAAGACCGGAGAGGCAGGGCGTCCCGGCCGGTTCTGTGGGGCGGCATCCCGGCGAACGATGCGGCCGGATGCCTCAAGGATCTCCAGAGCCTCTATCAGCACATCAACGCTCCGAAAGCGCGTACGAGGTAGGCGCCGGAATGCCTCACGCTGCGTGAAGCTGTTGATCCGCTGCCGATGTATCCAGTCGAGTACCGCCTGGGCGTTCTCCGTGAGATTGGGTGCCTCTGGAGCGGGGGGCGCTGAGTCGTTACCGGCCAGGAGCACGCGGCACTCATTGCGAACTTGGGCGACCCGAAGACTCACCTCGTCCAGTTCGATCAGCAGGCGAGTGGCTTCCTGAAGCCGTTCCGCAGGGTCTTGGATGGCCATGAGTCGTGCCAGTTCATCGAGCATGCCACAAGCCTAACTGTTTTCTGTCGATTCTGTCATTTTGTCAGTGAAAGTGATGGGAAGGGCCTGCATGATCGGAAAGCGGCTTCGTGAGATGCCCGCAGACGGCCGAACAGTGCGAGGGGAAGGTGGTCCCATGGCCGTAGAAAGCCCCACGCCACGGGCTGTTTGAGAGCTTCGGCGGGGAGCCAACCGGGGAGCCAACAGCGGCGGATGCGGCCGGACGGCGGTGGACGCCTGTGGACTCCGGATGTTGGGCGCACCTCGCTGACCAGGGGCGGAAGAACAAATCTTGGAGGTCGAGCAACCTCCCCGGGGGCCGGTCGCGTCTTCCCCTATGACTGAGCCCGTAAAGGGGGTTGCGGGCCAGTCGGGAAAAACAGGACCTCGTCTCGGGGGAGGCCCTGTTGTTTCGAGGCCGGCCTGACCCTGCCGGCCGCCCTCGCGGGCAGCGTTGATGGATCCCGTCCGCGCCCGCGGGGGTTTCTCACTGATGTCTGAGGATCGGGTCCGTGTAGGGGGTCGGCTGTCGTAATGCGCGCAGCGCCGGCGGCGCAGCGGCCCCGAGCCCTGGAACTCCCGCCTCGCTCCGCGGACGCAGCGGTCGCACCCCGACCGTGTGCACGTCTCCCGAAGCCGTCCGGGGAGCCGGGGAGGCCTCCGGCGGGATCCGCGGGGAAAATCTCGGTGGGCCGGGAATGGACTTGGCCCCCGGGCCGTTGTACCGATAGCGTTGGGAAACGTAGGGCCACCACGGTGGCCCGCTCGCCGGGCCCACGGGCCCGTTGAAAATTCCACAGGGGGTGATCGGTTTCGACTTCGGTGGTTGTTCCAGGGGAAGCGGGCCGAGGACCGCGATTGTAACCTCGTTAATCCTGCGATCGCACAAATAACAAGTGCCAATTCCAAGCGCACTGAGTTCGCTCTCGCTGCCTAAGCGATAGCGTCTCTGTCGGCCTGAGCTCGTCTCCGGCTCAGGATCCGGCATCGTTAGGAGACTCACCGTTCAGATCAGGCCACGGGGCCTGAGCGGGAAAATCACGTGGCTGGGCTCGTCAGCGACACGTCTGCGTGAGCGCTGGAGCCGAGTAGAACGGCGAGCAGACTGCGCCCGGAGAAGCCCTGTTGCGGTACCGAAGGACGCGGGTTCAATTCCCGCCACCTCCACGAGACGGCCCGGGGGCCGACGACTACGATCGTCGGCCCCCGGGCCGTTGTGTTTTCCGGGGGAGGCCTTCCGGGCGCTCCCGCGAAAAACGGGCCTTCGGCCGCACGACGGGCCGCCCGTTCTCCGCGAGCCCTTGTGGCCGGGGTCTCACGACCCCTTGCGGCTGAGGTCCGGCCCTCGGTGGTCAAGGATGACGGACACGGCCCCCGGCTCAGTGTTCGATCGCGCCGAGGAGCAGGGCGATCCGCCGGGCGGCCGGTTCGGGGCTGCCGCTGCCGCCCACGTAGAGCCCGAAGGAGGTCACGAACGCGTGCTCGTGGGACCGGCCCTCGCATCGGATCTCCTCCACGGCGTAGTCGGACTTGGGGTTGCTCACCCGGAGGAACGGCACGCCGTCCTCGACGACGCGGGCCCAGACCCCGTACGGCGTCAGCGCCGCCGCCAGTTCACAGAGGTGGCGGTGCGCGGTGAGAGGTGCCACCGCGGGCGCGTGCGACAGCGGACGGGCGTGCTTCGGGTAGACCACGGCGGTCTCCTCACGGAATCGATGACCCTTGCCCGTATTGTTACTCTCCGTGCTGTTGCGGGCGCGGATGCGACACGCCGCGGCCGGGCCGGTCAGGCCGTCCCGAGCAGCGCCGCCACGGCCCGGTCGACGTCGTCCTCCGTGGTGTAGACGTGGAACGACGCGCGGGCCCGGCCGGCCCGCTCGGCCACCCGCACACCGGCGGCCGCCAGCCGTTCACCGGCGCCGGGGGCGTCCACCGTGACGATCGCGGAGTTTCCCTCGGGCCGGCCCAGCGCGGTCAGGAACCGGTTGGCCAGCGCGACATTGTGGGCGTGGATCCGCTGCACGCCGATGTCGAGGATGACGCCGATGGAGACGGCGGCCGCCACGGCGGCGAACCAGTTCGGCGAGATGTCGAACCGGGTGCCGGTCCGCGACAGGCGCATGTCGGGGTCGGAGAAGGACGCCATGGGGTCCTGCGCCGCGCTGGGACCGGCGGCGACGGGGCGCATGAGCGAGCGCAGCCGCGGCGAGAAGTAGCCGAACGCCAGGCCGCGGGGCGCCATGAGCCACTTGTAGCAGGCGCACACCAGCGCGTCGAAGCGCGTGGCGTCCACCGGCAGCCAGCCGGCGGCCTGGGTGGCGTCGACGCAGACCAGCGCGCCGTGCCGGCGTGCGGCGGCGAGGATCTCGTCGACCGGGGCGACCTCCCCGGTCGCGAACTGCACCAGGCTGAACGTCACGATCCAGGTGCGCTCGTCGACGGCGTCGGCCAGCTTGTCCAGCGGCGCCGTCACCACCTCCACGCCCCGGTCGGCGTGCGCCATCCAGGGGTAGAGGTTGGAGGTGAACTCGCCTTCGGGGGCGAGCACCCGCGCTCCATCGGGCACCGCCAGGCCGGCCGGACCGAGCAGCTGGGACACCGAGGCCCCTTGGGTGACGTCCGGCGGCGCGGCCCCGACCAGCGTCGCGAACCGCTCCCGGGCGGTCTCCGCCGCGGCGCCCCACGCCGCCGGGGTGTCCCTGCCGTGCCGCCAGACGTCGACGGCGTCGCTCAGCGCCGCGGCCCCGGCCCGCGGCGGGATCCCGTACTGGGCGGTGTTCAGCCAGACCGAGTCGACGTCCCAGAGTTCACGTACTGAGTGAAGGTCCATACCGCAAGGATTCCAGGGCCGGGAAGCGCCGGGAGCACGGGGACGGCGCTCCTCCCGGTCAGACGGAGACGGCGAGCGCCTGGTTCAGCGCCGGGGCGGCGACCTCGGCCCAGGCCGTGATGACGCTGAGCGGCTCGGCGAGCTCGGAGTGGGCCAGCAGCAGGGCCGGCTCGGCCACCCAGGCGCCCAGGTCCGACAGCAGGACGCGCAGATCGTCCTCGACGTTGCGGCCGTTGCGCAGGTCGCCGACGACGGCCATCGGCAGCGCCACCGTGTGCCCGAGCCCGAGTTCGGGCAGGCGGTCGAGGAACACCTTGAGCAGGCCGGTGTAGCTGCCGTGCGTCTGCGGCGTGGCGACCAGCAGCACGTCGCTGTCGCGCACCCGGTTCAGCGCGTCGGTGACGTCGCTGCCCGGGGTGGCGGCGAGCAGCGCGGGGCCGAGCTCGGCGAGGTCGATGACCTCGGCGGACGCCGCGTCGATGTCGGTGTAGGCGGAGACGGTGTCGGCCGCGTGGACGGCGGCGGTGCGGACGGCGGAGCGGGCTTCGGGGGCGCCGATGAGCACGGTGATCCGGGTCATGGAGATCTCCTGGTGTGAGCGGCCGTGCGGCCGGAGGACGTAGCGCGTGGGCGACATGGAAGGGATTTCCCTGCGGCCGGGTACGACGACGTGCACACGGAGATCACGAGGATCTGGGCCGGGAGTCGAGAGCCGCGGGGAGCCTGAGCGGCGCAGGGCGCGAGGACCCTGGCCGGCGCTGGGCTACGGACAGAGCGCGCTCGCCTGCTGTCGCAGATCGACATGCAGGCGCTGGACGAGCAGCTCACCGGCGGACATGTTCCCAATGATGAGCAAGGGCGGCGCTATCGTCAATGCGTGATGGCGGGTTTTGTCGCCGTCAACGGCGTGACGACGACCACAGGAGGCGCGGAAGATGGGCACGGTCACCAACGCACGGCTGGTCACACCGGACGGCGTCACGGAGGGCTGGCTGCGCACGGAGGGCGGGCGCATCGCCGCGCTGGGCCCCGGGCGGCCCCCACGGGAGGCCGGTGACCAGACGGACCTGGGCGGACGGTGGGTGCTCCCCGGCACGGTGGACATCCACGTCCACGGCGGCGCCGGCGCCTCGTTCACCGACGCCGACCCCGAGCGGGCGCGCTCCGTCGTCGAGTTCAACCGCTCCCACGGCGTGACGACGGTCGTCGGCGGCCTCGTCTCCGCGACGCCCGAGGACACGCTGGCCCAGGTCACCACCCTGGCCGAGCTGGCGGACGCCGGTGAGCTGGACGGCGTCTACCTTGAGGGCCCCTACATCGCCGCGAGCAAGTGCGGCGCGCACGATCCCGCGCTGCTGCGCGACCCCGACCCGGCCGAGTTCGACCGCCTGCTCAAGGCCGGACGCGGCCACATTCGGATGATCACCATCGCGCCCGAGCTCCCCGGAGCGCCGGAACTGATCCGCGCCGCGGTCGCCGAAGGCGTGGTGGCCGCTGTCGGCCACACCGAGGCCACCTACGACCAGGCGCGCGCCGCGTTCGACGCCGGGGCCACCGTCGCCACGCACCTGTTCAACGCCATGCGCCCGCTGCACCACCGCGAGCCCGGCCCGATCGCGGCGGCGCTGGCCGACGACCGGGTCACCGTCGAACTCATCAACGACGGCGTGCACGTCCACGCCGCGATCGCGGAGATGGTCTTCGCGCAGGCCGGCGCCGACCGCGTCGCGCTGATCACCGACGCGATGGCCGCCACCGGCCTCGGCGACGGCGAGTACACCCTGGGCCGGCTGCGGGTCCGGGTGCGGGACGGCAACGCCACCGTCATCGAGACCGGGGCGATCGCCAGCAGCACCATCGTGCTCCCCGACGCGGTCCGGCGGGCCGTGCGCCACGTCGGCGTGGACCTCGCCGACGCCGCCCGCTCCGCCGCCGCGACCCCCGCCAGGGCCCTCGGCCTCGACGGGGTCGGCTCCCTCGCCGAGGGCAACCGCGCCGACCTCGTCGTGCTGGACGACGACCTCGCGGTCACCGCCGTCATGCACCGCGGCGACTGGGTGCGAAGGGCCGACTGAGGCCCGCCGGCCGGGGCCGCGGAAGCGGTTCTCTCATCGATCTTGACCTTGATTCTCAACCTCGGCCTCAGGTTGGAGTCGCGCGCGGGTGGGCGATTTCCGTCCACGGGCCTTCGGCCGCGCGAGAGGATCGCCCAGTCACCACGGGTTCCGTCCTTGGGCTGAGGTTCTCGACTCTTGGTGGCTGAGGGTGGCGGGCGCTGTCGCCTGGTCACTGTGGGGCTTCGTTCTTGGGGTGAGGTTTCAAGGCCCCCGGGGATCAAGGCCGAGGGGAGGCGCCGCGCAGGCGTGCGGTCTCCTGCTCGGCCTGGGCGACGTTGCCGCGCACCAGGGCCACCACCGCCAGCGTCAGGCCGAAGCCGAGCGCGCGCAGGGCGAGCATGAGCGGGTCGGAGGGCAGTTCCTCGCTGAAGACGAGCGTGCCGAAGACCACCATGAACACGTTGCCCAGCACGTTGGCGACCGGAGCGGTGACCGAGGCGCGGGCGCGCTGCATCGATGTCTGGAAGAGCACGATGCCGACGGCCCAGCCGACCGCGTACAGGTAGGGGAACGGCGACAGCAGCGCGGGGACGATCGCGCCGGGCAGCCCGTTGTCGACGAGCAGCCCGCCCAGCCCCTTGCCCTGCAGGCCGGCCACCCCTTGGGCCAGGCCGGCGGCCCCGCCCATGGTGGCGGCCGAGACGTAGCGGCCGCCGCCGGCGGCGAAGGCCATCGCGCCGACGCACGCGACGACCGTCCCGAGGCTCACGGTCAGCAGCAGCGGGACGTCGGCCGTGGTTCCGGCCTCGGCGTCGCCCGGCCCCAGCGATAGGCTGAGCAGCAGCAGCGCGACCGGCATCAGGCCCAGGGCCACGCGCTCGCCGCGCGTGATCCGCTGCCCCAGGAGCAGCGCGAGCACCAGCAGCATCGCCGAGATGCCGCCGGCGAACGCCGGCTGCACGACCGACACCGGCGCGAGCCCCAGCGAGACGATCAGGCCGACGCTGCCGAGGGCCGCCAGCGCGCACCCGCCCAGCCACTGGGCGTTGCCGAGCAGCACGCGGGCCAGGTGCAGCGGACGGCGGATGCCGATGGCGGGGGCGCGGTGCAGCGCCCGCTGCTCGAAGGCCAGCCCGCTGGTGTAGATCGCTGCGGAGATCAGCGCGGCGATCAGACCCGTCACGTACGGCCGCCTTTCCAGGGGGTGCGGGAGGGTGTGCCCGGTCGCGGTACGGGGAGGGGGACCGACCGCGCTGTTCATTCCGCCGCTTCGGGCACACCCCCAACGTAGAACCTGTTATTCAGCAGCCTCCTTGTCAAGAGGTCATTGATTGACTTTCCCGAATCCGAAAAAGAAAGAGATTATTTTCCGGCTCACCCGCTGGTTGACCGGCCATGTATAACGCGTTCTAGTCTTGGGTTATCGCACACGGCGGACGAGGGAGCGGCCATGGCCATCGGGCTCACGAGCGAACACGAGGAGCTGGGCGCCGCGGTGCGCGGCTGGGTGCGGCGCAGCGCCCCCGCCCCGGTCGACGAGCCCGATGGGCGCCCCGCGTTCTGGCCCGGCCTGGCCGACCAGGGCCTCCTCGGACTGCACCTGCCCGAGGAGTACGGCGGGCAGGGAGCGGGGCTGCTGGAGCTGGCCGTCACCCTGGAGGAACTCGGCCGCGGCCTGGTCCCCGGCCCCTTCCTGCCGACGGTGCTGGCGAGCGCGGTGATCGCGCGGTGCGCCGACGGCAAGGCCCGCGCCGCCCTGCTGCCGGACCTGGCCGACGGCTCCCGCACCGCCGCCCTCGCCCTGGCCAGCGGGCTCACCGCGCGGACCGGAGCCGACGGGGCCCGCACCGTCAGCGGAACGCTGAGCCCGGTGCTGGGGGCGGCCTCCGCCGACCTGCTCGTGGTCCCGTTCACCGACGGCGACGACGAGGCGTGGGCGGTGCTGGAGGCGTCGCACCTCGAAACCACCCCGCTGCCCAGCCTCGACGTCACCCGCGCCGTCGCCCGCGTGCGGGCCGACGCCGCCGTCCTGCCCCAGGACGCCGTCCTGACCGGCCTGTCCCGCGATCTCGTCTCCGGCGTCGCCGCGGTGCTGATCGGCGCCGAGGCGACCGGTGTGGCCGCGTGGTGCGTCGCGGCCGCCGCCGACTACGCCAAGGTCCGCGAACAGTTCGGCCGGCCCATCGGGCGGTTCCAGGGCGTCAAGCACAAGTGCGCCCGCATGGCGATCGCGCTCGAACAGGCCCGCGCCGTGGTCTGGGACGCGGCCCGCGCGGCCGACGACGCCGGTCCCTCCGCGGGCTTCGCCGCATCGGTGGCCGGCCTGGTGGCGCCGGACACCGCGCTGTCCTGCGCCCGCGACTGCATCCAGGTGCACGGCGGCATCGGGTTCACCTGGGAGCACGACGCCCACCGCTACCTGCGCCGCGCCTCCACGCTGCGCGTCCTCGCGGGCCCCGCAGCGTCCCGGGCCGCCGAGGTCGCCGACTCCGCGCTGAAGGGCGGTCGGCGCCCGGTGGAGATCGAACTCGGGCCGGGGGACGACCACGGGCTGCGGGAGCGCGTCCGCGCCGAGGTCGCCGAACTCGCCGCCATCACCGATAGCGGCGAGCGCTCCGCGGCCATGGGCGAGGGCGGTTGGGTGATGCCGCACCTGCCGCGCCCGTGGGGCCGCGACGCCTCGCCGCTGGAGCAGGTGCTCATCCATCAGGAGCTGCGCCGGGCCAGGGTCAAGGGGCCGATGCTGGCGATCGGGGCGTGGGTGGTGCCGTCGCTGGCCGGGTACGGCACGCCCGAGCAGCAGGAGCGCTTCCTGCGCCCCACCCTGCGCGGCGACCTCATGTGGTGCCAGTTGTTCAGCGAGCCGGGAGCGGGCTCGGACCTGGCCTCCCTGTCGATGCGCGCGGAACGGGTCGAGGGCGGCTACCGGCTCACCGGGCAGAAGATCTGGACCTCGGCCGCGCACCTGGCGCAATGGGGGATCTGCCTGGCCAGGACCGATTCGGAGGTCCCGGAACGGCGAGCCGACGAGCGAGCGGAGCCGTCGACGGCGTCCCGCGAAGCGCCCGCCCCGTCGGCGGCGGAGCGGAGCGAGAAGGCGAGCGTGGCCAGGAGAACGGACAAACATGACGGCATCACCTACTTCGTGGTGGACATGTCCGCCCCCGGCCTCGACGTGCGGCCGCTGCGCGAGCTCACCGGCGACACCCTGTTCAACGAGGTGTTCTTCGACGAGGTCTTCGTGCCCGACGACTGCGTCATCGGCGAGCCCGGCCAGGGCTGGAAGGTCGCCCGCAACACGCTGAGCAACGAGCGGGTGGCGCTGTCCGGAGGGTCGGGGCTGGGCGCCGGAGTGCCCGAGCTGCTGAACTTCTGCGCCGAGGACCCCGGCCGCGTCGCCGACCAGGCGACCCGCGTGGAGATCGGCCGCCTGGTCGCGCAGGGTCAGGCCATCGAGCTGCTCGGCCTGCGGGTGACGCTGAAGCAGTTGTCGGGCACCGAGCCCGGGGCCGAGTCCAGCGTGCGCAAACTGCTCGGGGTGGAGTTCAACCAGCGGGTGGCCGACTACATATGGGAGCACCAGGGCGACGCGGCGGTGTGCGAGGACACCTCGGCCGGTACCGGCGTCTGGGCCCGCTTCATGCTGTTCGGCCGCTCCATGACGATCTACGGCGGCACCACCGAGGTCCAGCTCAACATCATCGGCGAGCGGCTCCTCGGCCTGCCGCGCGACCCCGAAGCCTAGTCCGCGGCCGTGCCCGGCGGAAAACCCGACGATCCGGAGCCGGACGCCCCCGACGACCGGCGGCGCTTCCGGCCGACCGCGCTGGGCCTGACCGGGGTCGCGCTGGCGGCCATGGCCGTCACGCTGCTGGTCATCCAGGCGTTCGCGGGCGGCTTCCGCACCGACGGCGAACCGTCGGCGCCGCGGCCCTCCGGCGGGGTTCCGGCGCCGCCGGAGGGAACGGCCAGGATCATGGTCGCCGGCGACTCCGTCGTGCAGGGCAGCAGCGGAGACTTCACCTGGCGGTACCGGCTGTGGCGGCACCTGAGCGAGGAGTCCGGCGTCGACGTCGACTTCGTCGGGCCCCACGAGGACCTGCTCGACGTCGGCACCGGCGCCGACGGCAGCCTCGACTACGCCGTCCCCGACTTCGACCGGGCGCACGCCGGCGCGTGGGGCGCCACGGCGGCCGACGTCGCCGACGTCATCGGTGAGCAGGTCGCCGAGGGCGACCCGCACTACCTGCTGCTGATGGCCGGGGCCAACGACCTGGTCGAGGAGGGGGCGACGGCGGGGGAGGCCCTGGAGCACCTGCGCGAGGCCGTGGTCACCGCCAGGGTGGCCGGCGAGGACCTGCGGATCGTCCTGGGGGAGCTGACGCCCATGTGGGGCACCGGTCGCGACGAGGAGGTCAACACCCTCGTCGCCGAGTTCAACGCCGGCCTGCCGCTGCTGGCCGAGCAGCTCACCGGCGCGGACTCGCCCGTGGTGGTGGCGCACACGGCCGAGGACTACGCCCCGGCCGAGGACAACTGGGACACCACGCACCCCAACGCGCGCGGCGAGCTGAAGATCGCCGCGGCGTTCGCCGACGCGCTGGCGGAGCCGCTGCGCCTGGGCGAGCCCTACTCCCGGCCGCTGCCGGAGGTGGAGGTGGGGCCGCGAACGGCGCCGGTCGCCGCGGCCGAGAACGTCGACGGCGGCGCGCGGCTGACCTGGGACCCGGTTCCGGGCGCCACCCGCTACCAGGTGTGGCAGCGGCGGGTGCGGCCCGAACCCGACGAGCTCGTTCCGCTCTCCGCCGAGGTGCAGCGGGACGGACCGGAGGACGACCCGCGGTTGAGCGCCGACATCGGAGGGCTGTACAACGGGGCCACGTACGCGTTCATGGTGCGGCCCTACAAGGGCGACGACGGCGGTGTGCGCTCCGAGGCGGTCGAGATCACCGTCGAGGAGCCGCCGCCGGAGGCGCCGGAGTGGCTGCGCGTGGACAGGGAGAACGGGGACGACGCCGTGCTGGTGTGGGCCGCGGTGCCGGAGGCCGGCCACTTCGCGGTGTGGCGGCGTCCGCTGGAGTGCGCGGCCGAACCGTCCGCCGACGGGGAGCGGCCCCGGGAGCCGGAGTGCGAGCCGCCCGACGGCGAGGGGCCCGGCGAGGGCGAGGGGTGGACGACCGTGGGCGTCGTGAACGGTGAGCGCCGCTGGAGCGTCACGGTGCGGGCCGGGGCCTACGAGTTCGCGGTGGCCTCCCACCTCGACTTCGTCGAGGGCGGGATCTCCGACCCGGTGGAGTTCCGTGCCGGCGGGTGAGCGTTCGCGGGCGCACCGGCTCGCCCCGTGGGGCGTGGGCCTGGCGGCGGGGGCGCTGGCGCTGGGCCCGGTGCTCGGGCCGGGCATCGCGCTGCGCTACGACATGGTGTTCGCGCCCGACGCGCCGCTGTCGGCGGTGACGCTCGGCGCCGGCGGCGGGTTCCCCCGCGCGGTGCCCAGTGACGCGGTGGTGGCCGCGTTGGGCCGGGTGCTGCCGGCCGACCTGGTGCAGGCGCTGGTGCTGCTGGCGGTCTTCGCGCTGGCGGCTGCGGGGGCGGCCCGACTGGTGCCGGGGCGCGGCGCGCTGCCGGGGCTCGCCGCGGCGCTGTTCTACGTCTGGAACCCCTACCTCGCGGAGCGGCTGCTGCTGGGGCAGTGGGCGGTGCTGCTCGGCTACGCGGGGCTGCCCTGGGTGCTGTGCGCGGCCGTCCGGCTGGAGCGCGTCCGCGACCTGCCGCGCCTGGTCGTCGCGCTCGTCCCCGCGGCGGTCGGCGGGTTCTCCTCCGTGGTGCTGTCGGCGGTCGTGGCCGGGGCGGCCGCTGCGGCGCGCCCGTGGCGGCGCGCACTCGCGGCGCTCTCCTCGGTGGCCGCGGGCCTGGCCGCGGTGAGCCTGCCGTGGCTGGTGCCGGCGCTGGGCAGCGGCGCGCGCACCGACCCCGCGGCGGTGGAGCTGTTCGCCGCGCGGGCCGACACCCCGTTCGGCGCGGTCGGGTCGCTGCTGAGCCTCGGCGGGATCTGGAACGCCCAAGCCGTTCCCGCAGGCTACGACCAGCCGTTTTCCGCGGCGTGCCGACTGCTGCTCTCGCTCGGCGCGCTCGCCGGCTGGGTGTGGCTGCTGCGGCGCGGGCCCCGTCCGGCCTATGGGCGCGGGCTGTCCCTGGCCGCGGCGGCCGGGTTCGCGATCGCGCTGCTGGGGACGGTCGGGCCGGGGCGCGCCCTGCTGGCGGCGCTGATCGGGGCGTGGCCGGGCTTCGGCCCGCTGCGCGACGGCCAGCTCTACGTCGCCCCGCTGGCACTGCTGCAGGCGATCGGCTTCGCCGCGGCGGTGCTGTGGTTGCGCGGCCCGGCCGGGGGCGGGCAGGGCGAGGCATGTGCGCTGCCCTCGACTCCAGGGGATCATGAATCTCGGTTCCAGGATGGACTGGCACGCCCACCTCGATTCGCGCGCGGGTGGACGCGCACGCATTCGGCCGCAGAGGGTTCCAAGGTCCTGGCACCCCAGGGGAACATGCGCGCGGGTGGGCGATTCCCTCGCGTGGCCGAAGACCCGTGGACGGGAGTCGCCCGCCATTGGAGGACGTCAAGACCACCCCTACCCCGAGCCGGGCGTGGGCGGAAGCGTGCGTACTCCCGTGGCGGGGAGGCGTGGGGCCTCGACACCCCAGGGGGACATGCGCGCGGGACGTCGTCGGCACGGACCGGCACCGCGGGTTCGGCCCGGTGGCCGGGGTGGCGGTGTGCGGTCGGGGTCTTGGGTCGAGGCCCACGCCTCCTGTGGTCGATGTTCCGAGCGCTCGGTGGCCGAGGCCGGCGGGCGCGGTGGCCCGCGTCTTCACCGCGCACCGAAACCATGGTCGCGCCCTGGCACACGAGGTGGCGGCGTGCGCTGCGCGGCACCAGTGCGATCCCTTCAGGGGCCTTCGGCCACGCGAGAGGATCGCCCGGTCGCCGCGGATCCCTTCTTCGGCCGGGGTTCAAGCCCTCTGTGGCCGAGGACAGTGGGCACGGTGGCGAACGGGCCGGTGCGGTCGCGGCGGTCCTGCTGCTCTTCGTCCCGCTGGTGCTGCTGCCCGGTCTGGCCTGGGGTGCTGCGGGGAGGCTGGTTCCGCTGTCCTACCCGCAGGAGTGGCTGCGGGTGCGGCAGGCCGTGGCCGCCGATCCGGCGCCGGGCGCGGTGCTGTCCCTGCCCTGGAGCGCCTACCGGGGGCTCGACTGGAGCGGGGACGGGCGCACCGTCGTCGCGCTCGATCCCGCCGTGAAGCTGTTCGATCGCCGCGTCGTGTGGAACGATGACCTACGAGTCGAGACGGGCGGGCAGGTCCGCGTCATCGAGGGCGAGGACCCCCTGGCGCGCGAGGTCGCGCCGCTCCTCGCCCCCGACCGGCCGCCGGGCGAGGGCCCCGGTCTCGCCGCCGCCCTGGGCGAGCTGGGCATCCGCTACGTGCTCATCCAGCGGGAGGCGATCGGCGATCCCCACGATGAGAACAGGTTCTCGCTGGAGTTGGCCGATGCCGACGTGGTCCGTGACGGCCCCCGCCTGCTCCTGCTGAGGATTCCGGATCACCATGTAGAAGCGGGGATTGCCCGGCTTTCAGGGTTGGAAGTTACCGGCTGGTTGGCTACAGTTGGGGCAATCATCTGGTCAATCACTGCATCAGGTTCTAGTCTCGTTTCCATGCGGCCGCCCCGCCGGAGCGGAGCGGTGCCGCGGAAGGAGAGCACGTAATGATCAAGATCATCGCGGCCTGCGCCATCGGCGCGGCACTGGCCGGGGGGCTCACCCTCGCCGGCACCACGTTCGCCGCCGGAGCCTCCTCGTCCGCGGAGCCGGTGAACGAGTCGCTCTACAACTACGGCGACCGTTAGACACCCCGGGCGGCCCCCTCGGGGCCGCCCGACCCCACTCGGGCTCCGGCGCACGCCCGCCGCGCTTCCTCCCCGCCGCGACCCCACCGACCCTTACCCCGAGTGGTTTGGACGTCACCATTGGTGATCAGACGCTCGTCGGGCGCGCAGGCGAAAATCAGGAGAGCACGTGGTTTTCCAGCAGACACCCCTCTGGGCGCATGCCGACCCCGGCACCGACCTCGGCCCCGTCCCCGGCGACCCGTCCCTGCTCTACGACCCCTCCTTCGGCCCGCCCGTCACGCTGACGCCCGAACCCCTCGCCCCCGCGCGGCGGGAGCGGCCCGGGCCCCGGCGCCGCCCGGTCGAGCGCGCCCGCGCCGCCGCCCCCGTGGACCGCGGGCCCTCGGCGGTCCCGGAGCCCCTCCTGGCCGAGCGGCACGGACCCGAGCCTCGCCTCGACGGCGTGCGCATCGCGATGATCAACTGGCGTGATCCCTGGCAGGCCGCCGCCGGCGGCGCCGAGGAGTACGCCTGGCGGATCAGCCGGCACCTGGCCGGACGCGGCGCCTCCGTCACGTTCGTCACCGCGCGGGAGCCCGGCCAGGCGCGGGTGGAGACCCGCGACGGCATCGTCGTCCGGCGCATGGGCACCAGGTTCACGGTCTATCCCCTGGTCATGCTCTGGCTGCTGCTGTGGCGGCGCGAATTCCACGCCGCGCTGGACTGCATGAACGGCGTCCCGTTCTTCTCCCGCCTGGTGCTGCCGCGCCGCACCCGCGTGATCAGCGTCGTCCACCACGTGCACGACCTGCAGTTCAACGCCTACTTCAGCCGCCCGCTGGCGTGGCTGGGCAGGTTCATCGAGGGCAGCGTGGCCGGCAGGGTCTACCGCTCCTGCACGACGGTGACGGTCTCGGACTCCTCCAGGCGGGCCATGCGCGAGAAGCTGCGCTGGCGCGCGCCCATCACCGTGATCCACAACGGCGCCCCGCCGTCCCAGCCCGTCGCGCCCGACCACGCCGTGAGCGAGGAGGAGATGGGCTCGCCCGCGATCGTCAGCCTCGGCCGGCTCGTGGTGCAGAAGCGGGTCGCGCGCGTGGTGGACGTCGCGGCCGACCTGAGCGAGAGCTGGCCGGGCCTGCGCGTCCACGTCGTGGGCCGCGGCCCCGAGAGCCGCACGCTGGCCGACCGGATCGCCGAGCACGGCCTGCACGGCCGGGTCCGGCTGCACGGATTCCTGCCGGAGCAGCAGAAGAACGCCGTCCTGGCGGGCTCCGTCCTGCACGTCACCGCCTCGGAGTTCGAGGGCTGGGGCCTCACCGTGATCGAGGCCGCGGGGCTGGGCGTGCCCACCGTCGCCTACGACGTCGACGGCCTGCGCGACTCGGTGCGCGACGGCGAGACCGGGTGGCTGGTCCGTGAGGGCGATGACCTGTCCAAGGTCGTCGACCGCGCGCTGACCGAACTCGGCGACCCGGTGCGCGCCGCCGAGATCCGGCGCGCCTGCCGCGAGTGGGCCGCGAACTTCACCTGGCAACGCAGCGGGGCCGCGATGACCCGGCTGATCGCGGCGGAGGTCCACCCGTCCGGGCGGTCCCGCACGTGACGCCGGGGTCCGCCGGTGCCGGGCCGGACGGCGCGCTGCTGCACCGGCTCAAGCTGTTCGCCGTCTGCCTGCTGCTCTGCGCCGTGGCGTTCAGCCTGGACCCGACGAAGATCGTCGGCGACACCAAGATCGACCTGACGATCGACCCGTTCGGCTTCCTGGAACGGGCGCTGCACCTGTGGGACGGCTCCTACTTCGGGCAGTTGCAGAACCAGGCCTACGGCTACTTCTTCCCCAACGGGCCCTTCCACGCGCTGTTCATCGCGCTGGACATGCCCGAATGGGTGGTGCAGCGGCTGTGGATGGCCGTGCTGATGTGCGCGGCGTTCCTCGGCACGGTCCGGTTGGCCGGCGCGTTCGGCATCGGCACCTCCCACACCCGGATCGTCGCCGGGGTCGCCTACGCGCTCGCGCCCCGCGTGCTGACCCTGCTCTCCTACAACTCCGCCGAGCTCCAGCCCACGATGCTGCTGCCGTGGGTGCTGCTGCCGCTGGTGCACGGGGCCGCGCGGGGCGCCTCTCCGATGCGCGCGGCGATGCTGTCGGGCCTGGCGTTCCTGTTCTGCGGCGGCACCAACGCCGCGTCGGAGCTGGCGGTGCTGGTCGTGCCGCTGCTGTACCTGCTGACCCGGGCCAAGGGGCCGCGCAGGCGGCGGCTGCTGGGCTGGTGGCTGGCGGCGATCCTCCTGGTGTCGTTCTGGTGGCTGGTCCCGCTGCTGCTCATGGGCCGCTACGTGTTCTCGTTCATGCCCTTCACCGAGGACGCCGCGACCACCACGAGCGTGACCTCACTGGTCAACGCGCTACGCGGCACGTCCAACTGGATGGGCTACGTGCCGGCCCAGGGCGAGGTCGCGCTGCCCGCCGGCTCCGAACTGGCCAACACCCCGTGGCTCATCCTGGTCACCGCGCTCGTCGCCGGGCTCGGACTGGTCGGGCTGGTCGACCGGCGGCTGCCGGAGCGGCTGTTCCTGATCGTCTCGGTGCTCACCGGCACCGCGATCGTCGTGGCCGGCCACACCGGGGACCTCACCGGACCGCTCGCGCCGTTCATGCAGGCCATGTTCGACGGCGCGCTCAGCCCGTTCCGCAACATCCACAAGTTCGACGCCCTCATCCGGCTGCCGCTCGTGCTGGGCCTGGCCCACCTGCCGACGGCCGTCGCCGGACGCGCCGCCGGGCGCATCGGCCCGCTGCGCGTCCCGGCGGTGCCGCGCGGCACCGCCCGGCGCGCCGCCGCGGGAGCGTGCGCGGTCGCGGTGCTGGCCACCCTGACCCCGCTGGCCACGGTCGGCGGCGCGACCCGCGGCGGATTCGCCCGGATCCCCGACCACTGGTACGAGGTCACCGACTGGATCGACGCCCAGGGCGGCGGCGGCATGACCATGGCCGTCCCCGGCTCCGCGCGCGGCGAGTACCTGTGGGGCCGCCCGATGGACGAGCCCATGCAGCCGCTGCTGGAGAGCTCCTGGACCAACCACCAGATCATCCCGTGGGGCTCGGCCGGCGTCTCGCGGCTCACCCAGGAGATCGACCAGCGGATCTCCTCCGGGCGCGGCTCCGAGGGGCTCGCCGACACGCTCGCCCGCATGGGGGTGCGGTACCTGATCGTCCGCAACGACCTGGAGCGCAGCGGCAACAACGGCGGCTGGCCGGCCCGCGTCCACCAGGCGCTGGGGGACTCGCCCGGCATCGACCACGTGCGCGCCTTCGGCCCCGTCGTCGGCTCGCTCGACCCCCTGCCGGCCGCCCGCTGGTACGACCAGCCCTACCGGGCCGTCGACGTCTACGCCGTGCGCGACGCCGCGCCGCCGGTCGGCACGGTGCCCAAGGACGGGGCGCTGCGGGTGACCGGGGGACCGGAGGCCCTGCTCGCACTGGCCGAGCAGGGCCTGCTCAACGACGACCGCCCGGTGCTTCTGGGCGACGACCCCGGCGCCGAGCGGATCGGGCCGGACGACACCGTCGTCACCGACACCGCGCGCCGCCGCGAGGTCGTCTACTCCGACGTGCGGCGCAACGTCACCAACACGCTGACCGCCGACGAGGAGCGGCGCGACGCGCCGGCTCCCGACGTCATGGACCCCGCCTGGCGGCCCTACACCTCGGTGGCCGCCTACGACGGCATCGCCTCGGTCACCGCGTCGTCGTCGGAGGCCGGCGCGTCGGCCGGCGCGGGCACCCGCGACCCCGGCCGGATGCCCTACGCCGCGCTGGACGACGCCGAGAACACCTCGTGGCGCTCCAGCGGCTTCAAGGGGGCCAACGGCGAGTGGCTGGAGATCGAGTTCACCGAGCCGCGCGACGTCAGCGGGCTGACCGCGGCGTTCGAGCAGATCCCCGGCGAGCCCCCGCCCTCGGAGGTCACCGTGGCCACCGACACCGGCAGCACCTCGGTCGCGGTCGACGGCTCGGCCGAACCGCAGGAGCTCACCGCCCCGCCGGGGCGCACGTCGACGCTGCGGATCCGCGTCGACGAGCTCGCCTGGGAGCCGGAGTACCGCTTCGGCACCCGGGTCGGCATCACCTCGATCACCGTTCCAGGGCTGGAGCCGGGGCGCACCGTCGAGGTCCCCGGCGTGCCCGGCGGCGCCGGCACCACCGTGCTCACCGGCTCCGTCGGCACCGCACCCGGCTGCATGGAGGGCTCGAAGGTCTGGGTGTGCAACCGCGACCTGGCCGTCCAGGGCGAGGGCGCCCACACCGTCGACCGCTCCTTCACGCTGTCGGAGGGCGCGGCAGGCGGCGAGCAGGTCGTCAGCGGCCAGGTCGTCGCCGCCGACCCCGGCGCGGTGGCGAACGCGGCCAACCGGGCCGGCGGCCACCTCGAGGTCACCGCGTCCTCGACCTCGGTGCGGCACCCGGCCGCGATGGGCCGCAACGCCTTCGACGACGACCCGGCCACCGTCTGGTACCCCGACCCCGGCGAGGCGACGCCGTCGCTGGATGTGGAGCTGGGCGAGCGCGTCCGGCTCAACGGAATCCAGGTGGACTTCCCCCGCGCCGACAGCGTCACCAGGCCGGTCAAGGTCACCGTCGAGACCGGCTCGACCGTGCGCGAGGGCTGGCTCGACGGCAGCGGCCGACTGGCCTTCGACCCGGTCAGGACCGACGAGCTGACCGTCACCTTCGACCCGCCCGAAGGGCAGCCGCTGGAGGTGCGGCGGATCGCGCTGCCCGACGTGGAGCCGTTGGAGCGGGTCGGGGACGAGCCCGTGCGCTCGGCGTGCGGCCTGGGCCCGGCGCTGCGGGTGAACGGTTCGCGCGTGGACACCCGCATCGTCGGCGGGACGCTGGAGGACCAGTTCGCCGGGCGGCCGCTGGAGTACGAGAGCTGCACCGACCTGACCCTGTCCGAAGGGCGCAACCGGGTCGTGGTCGAGGCCGGCAACCAGTACCGGGTGCGCTCGGCCGTCGTGCGCGACGCCGACGTCGGCGAGCGCGCGCCGGTGACCATGGCCGGCGTGCAGGCGATGGCGGAGTGGGGCCCGGGCGAGCGCCGGTTCACCGTGAGCGGTCAGAACGCCGAGGAGGACTCCTACCTCGTCGTCAACGAGAACTTCAACGAGGGCTGGGAGGCCACCGTCGAAGGGAGGGACGCCCCGCTGACCCCGGTGCGCCTGGACGGCTGGAAGCAGGCGTGGGAGCTGCCCGCGGGCACCGCCGGAACGGTGACCCTGCGCTACACCCCCGACGCCGCCTACCACGCCGCCCTCGTCGTGGGCGGGGTGCTCGCGCTGGCGGTCGCGGTGCTGGCCCTGGCGCGGCCGCGCCGCGGGCGGGCGTCCCCGGCGTCGCTCGCGCTGCCCTCGGCCGTCCCCGCGCGCCTGCGCACGCCCCTGCTCGTCCCGCTCGCGCTGCTGTTCGGCCTGTGGGTGGCCGGGGCGGCCGGCGTCGCGGTCATCGGCGCCGCGCTGTCCGCCGCGTGGTGGGCGGCGCGCCGCCCGGCCGATACCAAGCGGCACGCCAGGGAGCGGCGGCCCGATGCGGTGACGGCCGTGCTGCGCCGCGCGGCCGGGCCGTGGACCGCCCTGTTCTCGCTCGGACTGGCCGGGCTGTCCCTGGCCGCGGGCACCTACCTCGGGATCCACCTGCCGTTCCACGACATCAGCGGCCTGCTGTCGGAGCCGCTGCGCGGCTGGGTGCCGCAGGTGCTGTGCCTGCCCGCGCTGGCCAGGGTCGTCGTCTCCCTCGGCCGGTTCGACCGGCCCGGGCGCCGTTCCCCGCGCGCACCGGCGCGGCGCGGCGCGCGGGCGCTGCCCGAGTCCGTCCCCGAGGAGGTGCGGGCGTGACCGCGGCGGTCCGGCGCGAGCGGGCGCGCACCGGTGACGGCGCAGCGCCGCCGCCGCGGCCCCCCGGCTCGCTGCGCCGCAACCTCGGGCTGCTGCTCGTCGCGGCGGGGGCGTTCCTGCTCACCCTCGCGCCGCTGCTGCGTTTCCACGTCCACCCGCAGATGGCGGCACTGCCCGGCGACCTGGACGCGGTGTGGCAGTTGGAGGACGAGTCCGGCTCCTACCTCGACACCACCACCTGGGAGACCCGCGACGACGTCGACATCGCGCGGCGCACCGAGCTCACCGGCCGGGTCACGCCCGGCAACCCCGACTGGGTCACCTGGGAGATGTCGGTCGACACCGCGAGTTCGGCGGGCATGATCGACCACGTGGACCGGCGCGTCATCGTGGACCGCTCCACAGCGATGGCGGTGAACTGCTGCGGCGAGCACGTCGACGGCGACCGCGCGGTGCGCCAGGCCGGCCTGGTCCTGCGCTGGCCCGCCGGGGCCGAGGCCGAGGAGTACCCGTTCTACGACGCCGACGTGCGCGCCGCGCCCCCGATGCGGCTGGAGGCCGTCGACGAGGTCGGCGGTCTCGCGGCGCGCCGCTACGTCCAGACCGTCGAGCCCGCCCAGGTGCCCGACTCGGCCCACGAGGTCCCCGCCGAGGTGATGGGCCTGGACCGCTCCGGGACGGTGCGGGTCACGCGCTGGGTGGAGCTGGTGCGCACCTACTGGGTCGAGCCGGTCAGCGGCGACCTGCTCGACGCCGCCGAGCAGCGCCGCGAGACGCTGCGCACCGGCGACGGCGGGGCCGAGCGCGTCGCCCTGGAGGCCGACCTGAGCATGCCGGACCACCGGATCGGCGCCAACGTCGACAACGCCGAACGCAGGGCCGGCCTGCTGACGCTGACGCGCAGTACCCTCCCGGCCGCCTTCGCCGCGTTCGGCGTCCTGCTCGCCCTCACCGGCCTGGCCCGCACCGGGACCTGGGCCCGCCGAGGGCACGCGGAGGAGGACGGCGAGGGGCCGGCCGGAAGCGGTTCCGAAAGGGATTAGACGGTGCCCGCCGGTACCACCCACTCGGTGATCTGCCCGGTGACCTGGGAAATCGTGTCGAAATCAGAGTCATAATGCACAACCGTGAGTCCATGCTGCTCCGCGGTGGCGGCGATGAGCAGATCCGGAACCCCGGCACAGCGGTGATGCCCTCGTGCGGCCAGCTCCTCCTGGATCTCCAGTGCTCGTTGCCAGAGGTGCTCCCCTGTTGGAGACCAGGGATAGGAACAGCGAATCTCGGTCTTGAGCTCCCGGTAGTCGTCGATGTCGCGCGCGGAATACAACAGCTCGATCTCCGTCACGGAGCAGACGTGGACCAGTCCGCGTCGGATGAGTGGTTCCAGCACCGTGGCCACTGGTTCGAGATGCATTCTGGCAAGTGCGCTCTTGTCTGCGAGGTAGCCGGTCACGACCAGATCTTCTGTTCGACCCCGGGATCGAGGAGCTCGGCGAACGCCCCGGACTTGGCGCGGGTGATGAACTTCTCCCGGGCCGCTTCGCGGATCACCGCGTCCAAGGCGGCGTCCACTGTCGCCTTCAGCGTGGTGGTGCCCAGCACCTCCTGGGCGATGCGGGCTTTGTCCATGCTGATATCAATACTGGTCTTTGCCATGTCGACACCTCCTTGCATGTAGCAAGGATATCGGAGTGTGGAACTTGTGGGTATCTCTTTAGGGGAAGCGCTGCTGTCTAACGCTTCCGCAGTACCAGCAGCAGGTTCCAGGTGACGACCTCGCGCAGGCCCGGGACGCGGACGACGGGCTTGAGCCAGGACGGCAGGTAGCGGGGCAGGACCTCCACGACCTCGACGTCGGTGCGGCGGCGCGCCCAGGCGAGCATCGCGCGGGCGGAGACCGCGAACATCGTCGAGCCGTAGTCGTTCTTGGGCCGCCGCCCGTTCCTGCGGGTGAAGCGCCGGGCGGCGTAGTCGCCGCCGAAGTAGTGCCACGGCGAGGTCTCGTGGCCGCCCCAGGGGGACAGCCACAGCGTGTAGGAGAGGTAGACGAGGCCGCCGGGCCGGGTCACCCTGACCATCTCGTCGGCCATCCGGGCTGGGTCGGGCACGTGCTCCAGCACGTTGGAGGAGAAGCACACGTCCACCGAGCCGGTGCGCACCGGCAGGTCCAGCGCACTGCCCAGCAGCGCGGTGTCGGGGAGTTCGCCGCCGCGCAGCCGCATCTCCCCGGCGTCGGCGTCGACGCACACGCAGCGCGCCCCGGCCGCGCGCAGCGCGTCGGCGAAGTAGCCGGGGCCGCCGCCGACGTCGACCAGCAGCGCGCCGTCCAGGTCGGTGTAGCCGCACAGTTGGGCGACGGTGTCGCGGGCGAGCGTCCCGTAGAAGAGGTCCGGGTCGCTCTGCTCCCTGCGAAACGCCGAGAAGAGCCGGACCGAGCGCCCCAGCGTGGCGCGGAACGGGGCGGTGCCGCCGCCGGGGCGGTGCAGGAGACTCATGCCGGCTCCCCGGACGCGTCGACGGTGACGAAGTGGCGCAGGTGCTGCCAGTGGTCGCCGCCCCAGTACTCCTCCGAGTGCACGACGCGGGCGCCGCGCTCCGCCATGAGCGCGCGCAGCCGCTCCGGCGCGAGGGTGTGCATGCGCATCGGAGCGGGGTAGCGCAGGAGCGCGCGCTGGCCGAAGCGGATCAGCGCCAGCGGGGCGTAGCGGAAGACCAGGCCCTTGAACGTGCGGCGCTCACGGGCGGGCACGCCGATCACCATGGCCCCGCCCGGCCGGACCACGCGGGCGAACTCCGAGAGGTAGCCGCGCGCCAGTTCGGGCGGCAGATGCTGCAGGACGAGGTCGGTGTAGACGAGGTCGAAGGAGTCGGAGTCCAGCGTCCCCAGGTCGGGGGCGTCGTTGAGCCGGAACTCGATCCGGCCGCCGCTGCGGTCCAGGCGGCGCGCCTCGGCCAGCATCGGGGCGGAGATGTCCACGCCGACGACCGCGTCGAAGTGCGCGGCCAGCGCGTTGGACAGCCGGCCGGCGCCGCAGCCGAAGTCGAGGGCGCGGCCGCGCCCCGGCGCGATGCCCAGTTCGGCCAGTCGTTCGACCGCACCGTCGATCTCGGCCGCGCCGGAGGCGAGGAAGTCCTCGTCGTCCCAGCCGCCGCCGCGCTTCGTAGGATCGACGCAGACCGCCCACAGCGGTTCGGCCGATCCGAGCCGGGTCCAGTCCCTGCGGACTTCGTCGAGGCTCATGTCCGCTCCCTGGTCACACCACCGGAAGAACCTGGCTGAAGCCTGTTCCTGTTGTGATTCGCCCACTGCTATGGACCTGCGGCGATATTCGCAGCAGTATGTGGAACGTGTTTTATTCTGACACTCCCTCAGGCGGTGCCGTCAAGCCGGAGCGCTCCGAGGAGGAGGGGCGGCCGCCGGAGCGGGGGGCGCCGCCGACGCTGTGGTGGCCCGAGATCGGCCGGGACCGCCTGGTGCTGCTGGGCGGCCTGCTCATCGTGGCCTCGCTGGTCCTCAAGGGCTGGGTGCTGCGCTCGGCCTACTTCGTCGAGGACGACTTCCTGTTCGTGGCGCGCGCGGCGTCATCCACCCTCACCTTCGACTACCTGACCGACCTGCACAAGGGCCACCTGATGCCCGGCGCGATGCTGCTGGTCTACGTCCAGACCGCGATCGCGCCCTACAACTGGGCGCTGACCGCCGGCGTCATGCTGGCGTTCCAGGGCGGCGCCTCGGTGGCGGTCTTCCGGCTGCTGTGGGTGGTCTTCGGGCGGCGCTGGGCCGTCCTGGCGCCGCTGGTGGTCTACGTCTACGCTCCGCTCACGCTGCCGGTGCTCACCTGGTGGTCGGCCGCGCTCAACGCCGTGCCGTTCCAGCTCGCCACCGCGCTGGCGCTGCTGTGGACGGTGCGCCACCTGCGCACCGGGGAGCCCAGGTTCGCCTGGATGGCCGCGGGCGCCGTGGTGCTCGGCATGTCGTTCTCGGTCAAGGCGATGTTCCTGCCTCCGCTGCTGTTCGCGGTCGCGGCCGCGTTCCTCACGCGGGGCCGGTTCCCGCGGGTCGTCGTCACGGCGCTGGAGAACCGGCTGTGGTTCTGGGTGGGCATGGCTGCGCTGTCGGTCGGCCACGGGCTGCTGTACCTGTCCAAGCAGGACAGCGCGGACGGGGAAGGCGCCGGCGCGCCCGAGTTCGACGTCTCGGTGAGCATGGCCGGCCGGCTGCTGGGGGAGACGTTCCCCGTCGGCGCCGTCGGCGGGCCGATCCAGTGGGGCCCGGTCACCCCGGCCGGGGGGCTGCTGGAGCCGGACCGGGTCGTGCTCGCGGTCGCGTGGGCGGTGCTGGGGCTGCTGGTCGTGCTGAGCCTGCTGTTCCGGCGCCGCGCCTGGCGCGCCTGGGCACTTCTCGCCGGCTACCTGGTGTGCGTCGACATCGTTCCGACGCTGATCGCGCGCGGGCGCTACCAGGAGCTCGTGGGCTACGACCCGCGCTACG
This sequence comes from Spinactinospora alkalitolerans, assembly GCF_013408795.1. NCBI lineage: Bacteria > Bacillati > Actinomycetota > Actinomycetes > Streptosporangiales > Nocardiopsidaceae > Spinactinospora > Spinactinospora alkalitolerans. The sequence continues at coordinate 5,208,890 of NZ_JACCCC010000001.1, read as the reverse complement.
TGGCCGACGCCGCGCTGGTCTTCGCGCTCTGCCTCGCCTTCGCCTTCATGTCCGCCGAAGAGGAGGGCGACGGCGTGTACCGGCGCAGGCCCGACCCAGGGCGGGTGCGCGACGTGGTGGCGCTGGGCACGGCGGGCTTCCTCGCGGCGGCGAGCTACTCGATGTACACCTACGCCGACACCCTCTCCGGCGACCGGGTGCGCTGGTACCTGGACACCGTGCGGATGTCGATGCAGGCCGTGCCGGAGGAGGCCGGGATCTACCCGCGCCCGGTGCCCGCCGACATCGTGCTGCCCTGGAACGGCTCGCGGCGGCTCAGCTCCCATGTGCTCAGCCCGCTGGCGGGGGAGGGCGTCGCCGAGCGGATCGCCGCGCCGCAGCCGTCCAAGGCCCCGCTGGTGTTCAACGACGCCGGCTACCTGGTCAACGCCAGGCCCGCACCCGACAGCGCCTTCTTCGGCCCGCCCGAGGGCGAGGAGTGCATCGCCACCTTCGGCGGCCAGGCGATGTGGCCGGTCGAATCGCTGGGCGGGCCGAGCCTGGTCGCGGGGATCGCCTACACCTCCGAGGTCGAGACGCAGGCGGCCCTGGTGGTCGGCGACGCCTGGGTGCCCACCACGCTGCCCGCCGCCCCGGACGGCGCCTCCTGGTTCGTCCCGGTCGGCGGCGCCGGCACCCAGCTCCTGGTCCAGACCCAGGAGGCCGACGTGTGCATGCACTGGGTCACCTTCGGCGAACTGGTCCCCGAGGTCGAGGGCAACCCGTGGCACCGGCCCGAGCAGGAGGAGGCGTCCCCGTCGGAGGAGGACCGCCCCACCGAAGAGCCGACGGAATGGGAGACCGACGCCGAGTAGCCCGCATCGGCTGTTCCTAGGCGATGCCCGCTCGGCCGGGTTTGCGCTCCTTGGGGCGGACTGCGTCGTACCAGCGTCTCGTGGGTTCCTCCACCCAGCGGTGGGTGGCGTAGGCGAGCAGGACGGTGCCGGCCGTGACGGGGACGAGGTCGAGCCAGAAGGAGCCGGTGAAGATCTCCTGGCCGGTGAAGTCGCGCCACAGGTACAGGACCACGAACTGCCACAGGAAGATGCCGTAGGAGACCTTGCCGAGGAAGCGCATCAGGCGGTGGCGCAGGAAGGCGGTCGTGCGGGTTCCGGCGCCCCGGGGCAGCAGCGCCACGGGGGCGATGACGAAGAGGGCGAACAGCACCGACACGACCATGTCGATGAGCGCGATCCAGAAGCCGTCCACGCCCACGAATCGGGGGCCGGTGGCCGGGGTCGAGGCGATCAGGTAGACGACCAGGGCGATGCCCCAGCACAGCCCCGGCGCCTGGGCGACGGTGCGGCAGCAGCGGCGGACCGGGCCGTCGGGGCCGGCCTCGCGCCAGGCCCACTCCGACACCACAGCCAGCGCCATGCCCGCCGCGAACATGCCCAGCGTGCGCGGCAGCCAGGCGTGCAGGTAAGGGCGCGGGTCCGGGTAGAACTGGACGACCAGCGCCAGCGCGCCGACCGCGGTCAGCGCGCCCAGGCCGGTCAGCAGCCGCCGCGCCCTGGCGCCGACGTCGCCGCCGCGCCCGGCGTAGCGGGTGAGCAGCAGCGCCAGCAGCGGGAGCAGCAGGTAGAAGCTGGCCTCGACGCACAGGCTCCACATCTGGCCCAGGCCGTAGGGGCCGGTGCCGACCCACCACGGGTCGAAGTCGTAGGTGAAGGTCAGCGTCAGCACCTCGAACCAGGTGCGGACCGAGCCGAGGTGGTTCCGCGACCACAGCAGCAGCGCGACCACGGCCACGACCCAGTACGCCGGCAGGACGCGCAGCCCGCGCCGCCACAGGTAGGAGCGCACGTCAGGGCCGTCGGCGCCGTCCAGCGCGGCCCGGGCCCACGGCCGGTACAGCAGCAGCCCCGACAGCGCGAAGAACAGCGGAACGCCCATCTCGCCGCGCGACAGCAGCGCGCCCGGCACCCCCGGGGCCAGCGCGACGCCGGTCTCCACGGCGACGTGGAAGACGAGCACCATGAGCGCCGCGATCGCGCGGATGCCGTCGAGCGCCTCCTGGTGCCCGCTGACCTGGGGCAGCCACCGGGCGACGGGGGAGTCGGCGGGGTCGGGGCGGTGCTCTGCGGATGCTGAGGTCACGGACCGGCCTTCCACGGTGCGCGGGCTGTCGACGGGACCGGGTCGAGGGTTCTGAGGGCGCGGGTTACGAGGGGGCGGCTGCCGCGGTGCGCGCAGCGCCGGTGGCACACGCGTCCCCGCTGCTTGCCGCACGCCTTCGCCGATGGTCCCACGGCTCGGACCACTCTTGCGGACCCTTCCCCGTTTAGTGCTAGATAGAACCTGTTATAAAAATTCCGACACGCCCTGATGACGTAGCTCACCGGGGCAACTACGATACCTCAAATTGAAGCAAGTTCCAGTTGAAGCAGGTTCCGGATATGAACACTTGCGCCCGGGAGGGGTAATGCGCCGTACCGTGGCAGTCGTCTGCATCGCGCTCGGGGTCTTCTGCCTGACAATGGCTCCGATGCTGCGGTTCTGGCTGGCCAGCGCCGTCATGAAGACCCCCATGGATTACTACTCCGAGACGGTGAACCGGGGCGAGGACGTCACCTACTTCAGCGCGGAGGAGGTCGAATCGATCGAGGGCGCGACGGTCGAGGCCTACACCACGCTGCGCGCCGACGTCGCGGCCAGCGACGACGAGGTCGTCGTCTGGGACCAGTTCACCTGGGTGGAGGACATCGACCGCGACTTCGCGATCCTGTCCACCACCCGCCGCGCCGGGCACGACCGGGTCAGCGGCGAGGCGGCCGACTGCTGCGACGCCTCCGTCAACGACGAGTCGGTCGCGCAGTCGGGGCAGGCATTCAAGTTCCCGTTCCTGACGGAGCAGCGCGACTACGAGTTCTTCGACACCACCTCCCAGCAGACGCTGCCGATCGAGTACGAGGGCACCGAGACCATCGAGGGCATGGAGGTGTACAGGTTCGTCCAGGTCGTCGAGCCCACCAAGGTCGGCGAGCGGGTGCTGCCCAAGAGCCTGCTGGAGATGGGCGGCGAGGGCGACGCCACCACCGACGAGGTCTACTCCGTCACCCGCACCTACTGGATCGAGCCGTCCACCGGGGTCCCGGTCAACCTGCGGGAGGAGCAGCGCCGGGTCGCCGAGGTCGACGGCGAGGAGCAGTTGGTGCTGTTCGAGGGCAGCCTGGAGTTCACCGACGAGACGGTCGACAACGCCCTGGAGACCGCGTCGCAGAGCGGTCAGATCACCTTGATCCGCACCACGCTCCCGATCACGCTGGTCGTGGTCGGCGGCGGCCTGCTCATCCTCGGGGTGCTCCTCTACGTCAGCGGCCGCCCGGCCCCTTCCCGGCGGCACTGACCTCCCGGCCATGGGCGAGCCGACCTCCGCACCCACGGCGGCGCGGGCCGCGCCCCCGGCACCGGCGGCGGGCGGGATCCCCCTGCGCGCCCGTGCCGCGGGCGTGCTGCGCGCCTGCCGTCCCAAGCAGTGGCTGAAGAACCTCCTCGTCTTCGCCGCGCCGGGGGCGGCGGGCGCGCTCACGGACCCGGACGCGCTCGCCCGATCGCTGCTGGCGTTCGCGCTCTTCTGCGTCGCCGCGGCGGGGACCTACCTGCTCAACGACGCCAGGGACGTCGAGGCCGACCGCAGGCACGAGCGCAAGCGGCACCGGCCCGTCGCCGCGGGGACCGTGCCCGTCCCGCTCGCGGTGGGCCTGGGCTGCGTCCTCGTGGTCGCCGCGCCGCTGGCGGCCGTGCCGACGGGCAACAGCCCGCTGCTGGCGGTCCTGGTCGGCTACCTGGTCCTGACGGCCGGCTACACGCTGTGGCTCAAGCACGTCCCCGTCTGCGACATCGTCGCGGTGGCCGGCTGCCACGTGCTGCGCGCGCTCGCCGGCGGGGTCGCGATCGGGGTGCCCATCACGAGCTGGTTCCTGATCGTGGTCTCGCTCGGGGCGCTGCTGGTCGTGACCGGCAAGCGCGAGGCGGAGCTGCGCAATCCCGACAGCGGGGGCTCCCGCGCCACGCTCACCCAGTACTCGGTGGGCTACCTGACGCAGGTGCGCACCATGGCGTCGGGGGCGATGATCGTCACCTACTGCCTGTGGGCGCTGGAGCACCACGAGGGAGCCGCGCTGGGCTTCCACGCCGCGAGTATCGTCCCCTTCATCATGTTCGTGCTCCGGCACCACCTGCTGGTGGACCGGGGCGTCGGCGAGGAGCCGGAGGAGATCGCGCTGCACGACCGGCCGACGCAGCTCTACCTCGTGGCGCTGGTCGGACTCGTCGGACTGGGCATCCACTTCGGCTGACCCCGGAAAGGAGCGGCCCGTGCGCATGCGACGCCGCCTGCTCACCGGGTGGGGGCGGACCGCACCCACCATGGCCACGGTCGCGCGCCCGCGCACGGCGGAGGAGCTCGGGCTGCTGCTGCGCGGGGCCGGGCGGCGCGGCGCGATCGCGCGCGGGCTGGGGCGCTCCTACGGCGACGCGGCGCAGTGCGCGGGCGGCCTCGTCATCGACTGCGCCGACCTGGATCCGGGCTTCCGGCTGGACGCGGCCGGCGGTACGGTCACCGCGTCGGCGGGCACCGGCATGGACGGACTGATGCGCCAACTCGTGCCGCGCGGCCACTTCGTGCCGGTGACCCCGGGGACGCGGCACGTCACCGTCGGCGGCGCCATCGGGGCCGACGTCCACGGCAAGAACCACCACGCCGACTCCTCCTTCGGCGCGCACGTCCGGGCGCTGACCCTGGTCACGGCCGACGGCAAGGCGCACGAGACCGGCCCGGACCGCGACCCGGAGCTGTTCTGGGCGACGGTCGGCGGCATGGGGCTGACCGGCGTCGTCACCGAGGCGACGTTCGACGTGATCCCGGTGGAGACGTCGCGGATGCTGGTGGACACCGACCGCACGCCGGGACTCGACGCCACGCTGGCGGCCATGGCGGAGACGGACCACCTGTACCACTACACGGTCTGCTGGATCGACCTGCTGGCGCGCGGCGCGGCGATGGGGCGCGGGGTGCTGACCCGCGGGCACCACGCCCGGGTGTCGGACCTGCCGCCCCGCCTGCGGCGCACCCCCTTGGCCTACGGTCCGGGGGCGCCGGTGAGCGCGCCGCCGTGGGCGCCGCCGCGGCTGCTGAACCGCTGGAGCGTGCGCGCGTTCAACGCCGCCTACTACGCCGCGGCGCCGCGCCGCAGGCGCGGCGAGGTGCAGGAGCTGGCGGGCTTCTTCCACCCGCTGGACGCGGTGCGCGGCTGGAACCGGATGTACGGGCCGCGCGGGCTGGTGCAGTACCAGTTCGTGGTGCCGTTCGGGCAGGAGGAGACGCTGCGGCGGATCGTCGAGCGGCTGTCGTCGAGCGGGGCGGCGTCGTTCCTCGCGGTGCTGAAGCGGTTCGGCGCGGGCACGCCGGCGCCGCTGTCGTTCCCCCGGCCGGGCTGGACGCTGGCGCTGGACCTGCCGGCGGAGCTGCCGGGGCTGGCGCGGCTGCTGCGCGCGTTCGACGCGTGGGTGCTGGCCGCGGGCGGCCGGATCTACCTGGCCAAGGACAGCCGCGCGGCGGCGCCGACGCTGCACGCGATGTACCCCGAACTGCCGCGCTGGCGAAGCGTCCGCGAACGGGTGGATCCCGACGGGGTCCTGATGTCGGACCTCGCCCGCCGCCTGGAGCTGTGAGCGGGGCCGTGCGCCGCCGCGATCCGAAGCACCACCGACGACGGCAGTACGAGTAGGACGGGAGCAGAGCATGCGGAACGCGGTCGGCGGGGTGGACTCGGTCCTCCTCCTCGGGGGGCGCAGCGAGATCGGGCTCGCCATCGCCGAGCGGCTGGTCCGGGACGGGGCGCGCAGGGTCGTCCTCGCGGCCCGCGACAGCGGGGACCCCGGCCCGCTGCGCGCCGCCGCCGCGCGCCTGCGCGGCCTCGGCGCCGCCGACGTGCACACCACCGCCTTCGACGCCGCGGCCCCCGGCACCCACGCCGGCGTCGTCGCCGAGGCGGTGGAGCTGGTCGGCGACCTCGACGTCGTCGTCGCGGCCTTCGGCGTGCTCGGCGAGCAGGCGGCCTACGACGCCGACCCCGTCGCCGCGGCCGAGAGCGTCACCACCAACCTCACCGGCCACGTCTCCGCGGGCCTGGCCGTCGCGGCGCGGCTGCGCGAGCAGGGGCACGGCACCGTGGTCGTGCTGTCCTCCGTGGCCGGCGTGCGCGTGCGGCGCGCGAACTTCGTCTACGGCGCGGCGAAGGCCGGGCTGGACGGCTTCGCCCAGGGCCTCGGCGACGCGCTGGCCGGGACCGGCGCCCGGGTGCTGATCGTGCGCCCGGGTTACGTGCGCACGCAGATGTCGGCGCACGTCTCCCAGGCGCCCTTCCCCGCGACCCCGGCCCAGGTCGCCGACGCCGTGGCCGAGGGACTGCGCACCGGAGCGGGCGTCGTCTGGGTCCCGCGCAGGCTCCGGGCGGTCTTCGCCGGCATGCGCCTGCTCCCCCGCCCGATCTGGCGCCGCCTGCCGAGGTGAGGGCGCTTCTGTCTCCGGCGAGGTCTCCAGTGGTGACCGGGCCGCCGCGCCCGCCGCCCTCGGCCACAGGGGTTTTTACAACCTCAGCCCCAGGAAGGGGTTCGCGGTGAACGGGCGGCCCGTTGTGTGGCCGGAGGCTCGTGTGCGGGGTGCCCGGCTCCGCGCGAAGCACACCGGTCACCCTACGGTCCAGGCCGAAACCGTGATTTCGGTATGTGCCGAAGGCGGCGGGTCTGCTTCGCGCACGGGTGCGCAGTCCACCTCAAGGGGCCTTCGGCCACATGAGGGAGCCGCACCCGCGCGAACCTCTTCCTGGGGCGGGTCTTAAAGACCCCCCGGGGTCGAGGTCGTGGAACCCCCCGACGCCGGGACGCGGGCTCCGGTCTCGGGGACCTCGGTGGTCACCAGGTCGTGCGGCACGGGGCAGCCCTTGGGGAAGGTGCCGATCCTGGACACGTCGTAGCCGTCGGGGTAGCTGCGGATGTTCGGGCTCATCCGCGCCCAGAACGGCTCCTCGCGCGGCGGCATGAACCGCACCACCCTGGCGCGCGCCCTCAGTCCGGCCTTGGCGGCGAAACGCCAGAACCACGAGGGCCGGTCGTAGCGGAACGCCGTGATCAGCCGGTCGTCCAGCAGGCCCATCGTGAACGGGCGGATGATCGGCCGCTGCCACGCCGGGTAGAAGTCCACCATGATGCCGAGGGTGGCGTCGGAGACCCTGCGGCCGCCCTCGCTGTAGCCGAAGTGCGCGCGCTCGTAGGAGTCGAACAGCTCGTGGAACTCGGCGTAGGTCCCGGGGATCCGCTTGATCCCCATGTGCCTGCCGAGCATGCGGTAGTAGTTGGTGTTCGCGGCGATCTCGTGCTCGGTGAGCCGGCGCCAGCCGTAGCCCCAGTCGTTGAGCCAGCGCACCGGCATGACCACGAACGTGCTCAGCACGTAGAGGTAGTCGTCGTTGCTGATGTCGTAGGAGCGGTGCATCTGGTTCATCCGGCGCAGCGCGTCGCGGCCCTCGCCCGGCCCGAACCCGTGCTCCATCATCGCGTCGAGGATGAGCGCGGTGTCGTCGTAGCGGTGCTGCGTGCGCTCGGTGAACTCGCGGGTCTCCCCGAGCAGCTCGCCGATGCTGGGCACGGCGTAAGTCCGGTACAGCGCGAGGCCCAGTGCCTGGGACATGTCCCACGGGAACTCGTGGGTGGAGATGATCTGGGTGATCCGCAGGCAGTCGGCCTCGGCGTCCAGCCGGTGGATCTCGTCGTACCAGTCGTACCGTTTCATGCGGGCTCTTTCGATTTCGCCTTCGCCGTCTGGCCATTTGGCACGCAAGGCAGCCGCCGTCTCGGGCGGCGCGAGGTTACCAATTCGTAGGGTAATCCGCGTCCGCGCCGAGGGCAGCGGGAAAAACCGGCTCTATGTACTTATTGTCGCATTCGTAATCTTCCGTACGCGGCCGGGGAGCCCTGCGGCGCCGGCGGTGCCGCTTCCCTCACACGGTCGCCGAAACCGCCGCCGCGACGTGCTGCACCAGCGTCAGCAGCACTTCCTTGCCCGATTCCCGCATCCGCGCGTCGCACAGCACGACGGGAACGCCCGAGGAAATGCTGAGCGCCTCCCTGACCTCGTCGGATTCGTAGCGGTGCGCTCCGTCGAAGCAGTTCACCGCGACGATGAACGGGATCGACCGCCGCTCGAAGAAGTCCACCGAGGGGAAGCAGGTCTCCAGCCGGCGGGTGTCGGCGAGCACCACCGCGCCCAGCGAGCCGAGCGCCAACTCGTCCCACATGAACCAGAACCGCTGCTGGCCCGGCGTGCCGAACAGGTAGAGCACCAGGTCGTCGTTGATGGTGATGCGGCCGAAGTCCAGCGCCACCGTCGTGGTGGTCTTCTGCTCCACGCCCGAGGTGTCGTCGACGTCGAGGCTCGCCTCGGTCATCAGCTCCTCGGTGCTCAGCGGGGAGATCTCACTGACCGAGCCGACCAGGGTGGTCTTGCCGGCGCCGAATCCGCCCGCGATGAGGATCTTGATGGCGGAGGGGATCGGCTCCGCGCCGCGGTCAGAGTCGTTGGATGCCATCGAGTACCGCCTGCAGTATGTCCCGGCTGACCGGGCTCTGTGTGGTGTAAGGGGCGCGGGCGAGGACGTAGCCCCGCCCGATCAGGTCGCTCAGCAGGACCTTGACCACGGCCACCGGGACGTCCAGGTGGGCCGAGACCTCGGCGACCGACAGCGGCCGCCGGCAGAGTTCGAGGATGGACACCTGCTCGGGTTCGAGGGACATCTCGTCCACATCGGCGCGGGCGGCGATGACCACGCTGATCATGTCCAGTTGCACCGTGTCCGAGCGCTGCCGCCCCAGGGTCATGATGTAGGGGCGGACCAGGGGGCCGACCTCTTCGGAGTCGGGACCGAGTGAGTGCCGATCCGGCATGCCTGCTCCCCGCTATCGAGCCGAGTTCTCGGACACCTGAGGGTTGACGGGGTCCGGGCCGCCGTCATGGCGCGGCGCGGCGTCCAGGAAGCGGCCGACCTGCTCCACGAGCACGTTCATCTCGTAGGCGATGAGGCCGACGTCGGAACCCTCCTCGGAGATGACCGCCAGGCAGGCGCCGCTGCCCGCACCCGTGACGAACAGGTAGGCGTGCTCCATCTCCACCACGGTCTGCAGCACCCGGCCGCCGCCGAACTGCCGTCCGGTACCGCGGGCCAGGCTCTGGAACGCCGAGGCCACCGCGGACAGGTGCTCGGCATCGTCCTTGCCCAGATCCTTGGACTTGCCGATGAGCAGCCCGTCGGCGGAGAGCACGATGGCGCACGTGGCTCCGACCGCCCGGTCGACGAGCTCGTCGAGCAGCCAGTCCAGGTCCCTGGAGGCGTTGTTCGTCACGGTCATGCATCCTTCTCGGTGTCGTTCTGCCGCTGGCGGCCCTCCAGGCGCCCCCGCCGGGTGCCCTGCTGGAAGGCCGACATGCTCTGCCGGAGGCGCTGCGAACGGTCCTGCTCCTCGGCCGGCGAGGGGGCCGCCGCCGCATCGGGGAAGAGGGACGGGGAGTCGCCGTGCAACTGCGGGGCCAGGTTCGCCTGCGGCGTGCGCTTGGGGAGCTTCGGGCGCCCGCCGGCCCCCTCCGCCGGCTCGGAGGGCTCCTGGCGTTCCTGCGTCGGCTGCTCCGGGCGGCCCTCGCCGGGGACGCGGCGCGGCAGCCGCCGCACCGGCGGCTGCGCCCCGCCGGCGGGTGCCGCGGCCAGCACGTCGCCCCCGCCGGGCGCCGCGGGCGCGGGCTCCTCCGCTCCGGCCGGGGCGCTCCCGCCGTCGGCCGCGGCCTCCTCCCGCGCGGCCTCCTCCTGCGGCGCGTCCGGGGCGTCCTGCGCGGGCCCGTCGTCCAGGGGCGTCTGGTCGGTGACGATGAGGGACGAGGGCAGCAGCACGATCGCCTGCACGCCGCCGTAGGGCGACCCGCGCAGCCGCACCTTGATGTCGTGGCGCTGAGCCAGCCGCGAGACCACGAACAGGCCCAGGCGCATCTTCTCGTTGATGCGCATCACGTCGAACTCCGGCGGGTTGGCCAGCAGCTCGTTGGCGGCCTTGAACTCCTCCTCCTGCATGCCCAGGCCGCGGTCCTCGATCTCGACCGTCACGCCGTTGGGTACCTGCTCGCTGCGCAGGTGCACGTGCGTGTGCGGCGGGGAGAAGGTGGTGGCGTTGTCGACCAGCTCGGCGACCAGGTGGATGACGTCGGCGACCGCGGGGCCGTTGAGCGAGACCCTGGCGATCCGCTGCCGCTTGACCCGGGTGTAGTCGCCGGACTCGGAGATGGCGCCGCGCAGCACGTCGATCAGGGGCATCGGGCGGTGCCAGGTGCGGCCCGGGGACTCACCCCCCAGGATCAGCAGGTTCTCGGCGTTGCGGCGGGAGCGGGTGGCCAGGTGGTCCAGCTTGAACAGCTCGGTCAACTGCTCCGGGTCCTCCTGGTCGCGCTCCATCCGGTCCAGCAGCCGCAACTGGCGGTGCACCAGCGTCTGGCTGCGGTGCGCGATGTTGAGGAACACCCGGTTGACGCCCTCGCGCAACTCCGCCTGCTGCACGGCCACCTCGACGGCCGTGCGCTGGGCGGCGTTGAACGAGCGGGCGACCTGGCCGATCTCGTCGGGCTGGTGCGGCAGTTCGGGGACCTCCTCGGCGATGTCCACCGTCTCGCTGCGCCGCAGCCGCTCCACGAGGGCGGGCAGCCGCCGGTCGGCGATTTCCTGGGTGTCGTCGCGCAACCGGTGCAGCCGCGTGACCACGCGCTGGGCGGATCGGTTGGAGAAGACGAACGCCAGCACCGCGATCGCGGCGACGCCGAGGCTGCCCGCCGCCGCGAGCAGGATGGCCCGGTTGGCGAGCGCGGCCTGGAGGTCGCCGGAGTACAGCGCCTGCGTCGCGCCGATCTCGGTGAGCTCGTCCTTGACCGGGACGTAGACCTCGCGCCATTCGGCCTCGCTGACCGGCATCTCCAGGTTCTCGCCCGCCTCGCCGGTCAAGGGGTCGACGGTGGATGCGATCCGGCGCCCGGCGATCTCGTCCTCGAGCTCCTGCAGCTCGGCGTAGTCCTCGCTGTCGCGCAGCGCGGTCAGCCGTTCGGTCTGCTCGGGGCCGAGGTAGTCGCCGACCGCGCCGAGCATGCCCTGGTAGGCGCCGAGCAGCCGGGTGAACTCCTCCTGGTCGGCGCGACTCAGCTCACCGGAGGCGAACGCACGGGCCAGCCGGGCGTCGGCCTGGGCGAACAGGTCCACCGCGCGGAAGACGTAGGTGGCGCTCAGCCCGGTGCCCACGACCTCCTTGGTCGGGTTGGCCCGGGACTGCTCGTCGAACAGGTCGGCTCCGGCCAACGACAGGGCGTTGTAGTACTCCAGGACGTCGGCGCGGGACGCCTGGCCGCTGTTCACGAGACCGCGGACCTCGGAGATCTCGCCGAACCGGTCGCGGAGGTCGATGATGCGGTCCTGCACCGGTTCGGGGGAGAACGGGAGCAGGCCCTCGAACTTGTCCAGGATCTCGGTCATCGACCGGTCGGAGGCCGCGCGGGCCTCGTCCAGCTCGTCGCGCTGCCGCTCCGGCTCCTCCAGGTAGGCGATGGTCGCCGAGCGCTCGTCCATCACCGCGGTCAGCGCGATGGCCGCGGGGGTCAGCAGCTCCTCGTTGCCCTTGACGACCGCGTACTGCAGGGCCGCGCCGTAGAACAGGTAGCAGCTGACGACCAGCCACAGCGCGATGAGCACCGATGTGGGGGCCAGGACGATCCTCCGGAGGCGCGACTTGATCGTGCGATCTCGCCTCTTCGTTGCTGCCTGCACTGCTCTCCTATAGCCCGTGAACCGCTGAGCGCGCCGGACTCTGGGACGGCGGGATGCCGAAGGGGGAGACGCCACGGAGGGGACCGGGTGCGCACGGCATCGGATGAACCGGGTGGACGCGGCGGAAAGAAGTCGTAACTCCACCAATAAGGTGAATCCGGCCATCGGATCGTACCGTTTCCCGCCGAATCGTCATCGCCTGGGAATGCGGAGAGACGGCCGCCGACCGCCTCGTCGACGGTCCGATATCGCACCCGGTTCGACCGTTTGCGCATTTCACCGTGGTGGAGCAGGGAAGAGCGCCGGTGGAGGCGCCGAGCGTGAAGAATTATCAAATAGTTACAGAACGCGTTGGTAACATCACACGGGACCGGGCGGGGTCGGTTACCGTCCGCTCACCCCCAGGCGAAGGCGCCCATCAGCCCGCCGATCAGCACCATGGCGGCGCCCAGGCCCGTGAAGATGCCCCGCGGCCAACCGCTCAGCCAGGCGCCGGCGACGATGCGGGCCTCCTCGGGCCGGTGCGGGTCGTAGGAGACGGTGACGGTCTCGCCGTGCTTCGCCGCCGCCCAGCCCGTGTTGCCCTGCGTGGCGAGGACCTCGCGGCCGTCGTCGGTGCGGAACCGCACGATCATCCGCGCCGAGCGCTTCGTCTCCCGGTAGCCCACGACCTCGCCCTGGGCGCGCACGCCGCGCGCCGCGAGGGACGACGCGCTCCTGGCGTCGCGGAACAGCCAGACCAGCAGGGCCAGGCCGATGCCGATGGGGAGCAGCGGGTACAGCGCCATGGACTCACCTGTGGCTCGATGGGACGGTCCTGCGGCCATTGTGCCCAATCGCCCGCCCGGGCGGTGCGCGGGCCGGGTCCCGTGTCGCGGGGGCCGTCCGCCGCCGGGGGGCGTCGGGTCCGCGGCCCGGACGCGGTCCCGCCGCTCGGCCGCGACGGCCGGGCCGCTGCGGCCGCCCCTGACGGGCGTCACCGGCGCCGCCCGGCGTCCTCCCCCTCCCTCGCGAGGATGACCCGCACCCCCCTCTTCCGGGGGTGTGCGGATACGTCCGGCGGCCGATGCGCCCGCACCGGGCGCGGTCCTACCGTGGTGATCGTGGCCGGCGGGGCACGTTACGGGGATGCGCGGTCCGGCCACGGCAGTGAGACGGGGGACCGGGTCGGGCGCGTCCCGGACTCCGCGCGGCCGGCGGGCCCGAGCGCACCGGCTCGGGCCCGCCTTCGTCGGAGCCGCTGCGCGGCTACCAGCCGGCGGGGACCGGCTTGCCCTCGCTGTAGCCGGCCGCGCTCTGCACGCCGACGGTGGCGCGCTCGTGGAACTCCGCCAGCGTGGTCGCGCCGGCGTAGGTCATGGAGCTGCGCACACCGGCGACGATCTCGTCGATCAGGTCCTCGACGCTGGGGCGCTCGGGGTCCAGGTACATCCGGCCGGTGGAGATGCCCTCCTCGAACAGCGCCTTGCGCGCGCGCTCGAACGGGGAGTCCTCGGCGGTGCGCAGCCGCACCGCGCGGGCCGAGGCCATGCCGAAGCTCTCCTTGTAGAGCCGGCCCTGGGCGTCGCGCATCACGTCGCCGGGGGACTCGTAGGTGCCGGCGAACCAGGAGCCGATCATCACGTTGCTCGCGCCGGCGGCCAGGGCCAGGGCGACGTCGCGCGGGTGCCGCACGCCGCCGTCGGCCCAGACGGACCCGCCCAGCTCGTGCGCCGCCTCCGCGCACTCCAGCACGGCGGAGAACTGCGGCCGGCCCACGGCCGTCATCATCCGCGTCGTGCACATCGCGCCCGGCCCCACGCCGACCTTGACGATGTCGGCGCCGGCCTCGATCAGGTCGCGGGTGCCCTCGGCGGTGACGATGTTGCCCGCCACGATCGGCACCGAGGGGTCGAGCCCGCGCACCCGCTTCAGCGCGCCGATCATCTTCTCCTGGTGGCCGTGCGCGGTGTCGATGATCAGCGTGTCGGCTCCGGCCTCCAGCAGTTCGGCGGCCTTGCCCTCGACGTCGCCGTTGATGCCCACCGCGGCCGCGACGCGCAGTCGGCCGCCGGGATCGACCGCCGGCCGGTACAGCGTGGCGCGCAGCGCTCCGGTGCGGGTCAGCACCCCGACCAGGGCGCCCTCGGTGTCGACGACCGGGGCCAGCCGGTGCCGGAAGTCGTGCAGCGTGCCGAACGCCTCCTTGGGGTCGGTCTCGGCCGGCACGGTCAGCAGGTCGGTGGACATGACCTCGCGCAGCTGGGTGAAGCGGTCCACGCCGGTGCAGTCGGCGTCGGTGACCACGCCGATCGGGCGGCGCCCGCCGTCGATGACGATGACCGCGTTGTGCGCCCGCTTGGGCAGCAGGTTCAGCGCGTCGCCGACGGTGTCCTCCGGGCCCAGCGTGATCGCGGTGTCGTGGACGAGGTGGCGCCTCTTGGTCCACTGGATCACCTCGGAGACGACGTCGATCGGGATGTCCTGGGGGATGACGGCCACACCGCCGCGCCGCGCGATGGTCTCGGCCATGCGGCGACCGGCCACCGCGGTCATGTTCGCGACTACGATGGGAATCGTCGTGCCGGTGCCGTCGTGGGACGCGAGATCCACGTCCAGCCGGGAGCCCACAGCCGAGCGCCGCGGGACCATGAACACGTCGCTGTAGGTCAGGTCGTGGTCGGGAACCTGGTTGTTCAGAAAGCGCACGCCTCTACCTCGGTCGTTGCTGCCGGGGGTTCTCCGGTCCTCGGGACACCCGAGCCGAAACCCCCCTTACCTGTCAATTATGGCCGTGCCGATTAGGTCCCCCGACACCTGTCTGCAATGATCTTGCGGCTGATGTTCACCCTCCCTCCCGGTCGGGCCGGATGTCCGCCTTCGGCGAATGCGGCGCCCCGGTCGGCGATTCACAGCGGGAGTCCCGCAGGAGATGAGATGACGAGCTTCACACTCGCGGACGTCCGTGAGCGTACGTACAAGAAACGTGACGCGTGGTGGACGGTGTTCCTCGTGGACCCGCTCGCGGCCCGGCTGGTCGTGTGGACCGCCAACCGCACCGCCATCACCCCGAACCAGATCACCTTCGGCGCGGGGGTGCTGGGCCTGGGATCGGCCGTCTGCTTCGCGCTGGCCACCTGGCCGTGGCTGGTGGCGGGCGCGGTGCTGTTCCACCTCAGCTTCGTGCTGGACTGCATGGACGGCAAGATCGCCCGGCTGAAGCACAACGGCTCGGTGTTCGGCGCGTGGGTCGACTTCGTGTTCGACCGCATCCGGTTCTTCGGCTGCATGCTGGCGCTGCTGATCGGCCAGTGGGCCCGCACCGGCGAGGCGGTGTACCTGATCCTCGCGCCCGTCGTGACCTTCGTCGACCTGCTGCGCTACCTCAACGGTTCACAGGTCGCCAAGACCCGGCAGAGCATGCGCGAGAAGCTGCGCGCCGCGGCCCAGGGGAAGTCGGTCGACGCCGGAGTGGACGACCCCGAGAGCACCGAGGCGCCCGAGGGCGCCGCGCCGGCCGACAGCGGTGAGACCGCCCCGGTGGTGTTCATGGAGGAGGTCCTGCGCGACAATCCCGACATCGGTGCCGACCAGGTGCGCAGCGGCGCCCACCCCGCCGGGGCGCGCGTCATCGACGTCCACAAGGGGTTCAGCTCCAGGTTCGGCCGGTACGAACGGGTGCGCGCTTTCCTGCTGCGCAGCCGGGTCCGCCCGCACCTGTTCAGCGGCATCGAGTTCGAGATGTTCGTCTGCGTCCTCGCGCCGCTCACCGCGCTCGTCGCGCTGGTCTCGTCGCTGCCCAGCCTGATCGTCCCGGTGCTGGTCCTCTCCTGCGCCGCGCTGCTGCTGTTCGAGGTGGTCATCGTCTACAAGCTGTGGCTGGCCACCCGGGACTTCGGCAGGGAGCTGGAACGGCTCCAGGCATCCCGAGAATAGCCGGAGTACCCGCGGGAAGGCTGCGGCGAGAGCGCGGCCCCATGTCGTCCACCTGAAGAAGGGCGCTCGCCTGTGGGCCGCGCCTCGCCGCCGAAGCGGTGGGAGACCCGGCCAAAAGCGGGTTCAAGGCGTGCTTCGGCCGGGAGGAGCGGGCCGCGGCCTGGCGTGGGAGGCACCGGTGTCCTTGATGGGCCCGCACTCTCCCGGCAGCCTTCTGCCGCCGCTTTCAGACCGGGTTCCGTTCCCGGTCCCCGCGGTCGGGGGCGCGGCGCAGCATCCATTCCACGCTCGGCTCGACGGCCCACTTCGCGGCCCTGCGGACCCACGGGGACAGCAGCAGGAACACCAGCGCCACCGCGACCGCGGTGTTGAGGGCCAGGCCCCAGTGGCCCTCGGTGAACTCGTACCAGCCGAACTGCTCGGCGATCCGGATCGGCAGGCCGTGCAGCAGGAACACGTACATGGTCAGCGTGCCCAGCCCGGTGAACCAGGTCGTGCGGCGCGGGGTCAGCGACAGCAGCGCCGCCGTCAGCGAGGCGGCCAGCACCATGAAGACCAGGCGCCCGGAGATCCCGATCGGCAGGACGTCGACGTCGCGGTCGAGCAGGCTCTCGCGCCAGTACACCCACTCCAGGCTCAACTGCTCCAGGTAGACGTAGGACATCGCCGCGGTGATCAGCACCACGCCGACCGACCAGGTCCGCACCCAGCGCTGCCTGAGGAAGTCGAAGTGGTGCGGCTCCAGCAGCAGGCCGAGGACGAAGAACGGCAGCAGGCTCAGGATCCGCGACATCCCGAACGCCTCGCCGGTCTCCACGACGCCCGCGGCCAGCGAGACCAGGACCGCCACGGGCAGGGGGTGGCGGATGCGCCTCCAGATCGGCACCGTCAGCCGCCACACGAACAGCGCGGCCAGGAACCAGGTGAGCCAGAGCGGTTCCAGCGGGGTGTCGGGCAGGCCGCGGTCCGCGGTCAGCGACTGCAGCGCGTAGATGCCCCAGAAGATCAGGTACGGCGCGGCCACGGTCGTCAGCAGCCGGTCCACCCGCCGGGCGCCGCCGTCGAACGACTTGGACAGGTATCCGCTGATCAGCACGAACGCGGGCATGTGGAACAGGTAGATCCAGAAGTAGACCGCGTCGGCGAGCCGGGTGTCGGTGGCCGGTGAGATCACGTGCCCGACCACCACGAGTACGATGAGCAGGAACTTCGCGTTGTCGAGCAGTGCGTCGCGCCGTTTGGGCGCGGCCGCGCCGCCGCCGTCCGGTCGGGAGCGGTCTCGCCGGGATGCTGTGCTGGTTGGGGCCACGAGGTCTCCGTGTCACCGTTTCGGGATTGGGACATGGGCGCAGGAACGGGCAGCCGTCACGCGCCGGCGCGGGATCGGGCGAACCCCGGGAATCGGAGCGCCGGCTCTTAGAGGATGAGGCTGGGAATTCGCTGAGAACGCAGACTATCGGCCAGGACCGAACAGGGCTGTTCCGGGGGTGCGGAACCGCTCCCTCAGGGTGACGGGAGGCAGGTCGGGGCGGCGTCCACCACGGAACGCGATGATCGGCACACCGGTGCGCGGCCGCCCGGCGCCCCCGGGGCCGCCGCCGGAGGGGCATCCGTTTGAGATTCGTTATCCCCGGCGGGAGAATCGGCGCGGCGGTACCGCACCGGGGCGTCCCGGGGGCGCCGCCATCCCTCCGGACCGAAGTAGAAGGCGGTGGAAGCAGTGCCGCAGGCGGTCGATCCGCGACGTGCAGCAGAGCACGGAAGCGCGGTCATGCGGCTCGTCGACGAGATCTTTCCCCTGGTTGAGGGGTTCTACGTCGACCTGCACAGGAACCCTGAACTCTCGTACCAGGAGCACCGCACCGCGCGGGCCGTGGCCGAGTGGCTCTCGCGCGCCGGATACGAGGTCGCCACCGGCGTGGGCGGCACCGGCGTCGTGGGTGTCCTGCGCAACGGCGAGGGGCCCACCGTCCTGCTGCGCGGGGACATGGACGCGCTGCCGGTGGAGGAGAAGACCGGCCTGCCCTACGCCAGCACCGCGCACGGCGTGGACGGCGAGGGCAACGACGTCCCGATCATGCACGCCTGCGGCCACGACGTGCACACCGCGTGCCTGGTGGGAACCGCCGACCTGCTGGCGGGCTCCCGCGACCGCTGGAGCGGCACGCTGATGGTCGTGGCCCAGCCCGCCGAGGAGATGATCGACGGCGCCACCGGGATGCTCGCCGACGGCCTCTACACCCGTTTCGGCCGACCCGATATCGCCCTCGCTCAGCACGTGGGGCCGCAGCCGGCCGGCATGCTCGTGCACCGCGCCGGGGTCATCATGGGCGCCTCCACCACGGTCAGGGTGCGGGTCTTCGGCACCGGCGGGCACGGCTCCCAGCCGCACGCCACGGTCGACCCGGTGGTGATCGCGGCCAACATCGTCACCCGGCTGCAGACCATCGTGGCCCGCGAGATCAACCCCAGCGAGATGGCCGTGGTCACGGTCGGCATGCTGCGGGCCGGCACCAAGTCCAACATCATCCCCGACGAGGCCTACCTGGAGGTCAACACCCGCGCCCACAACGACGCGGTGCTGGACCGGGTGCACGCCTCGATCGAGCGGATCGTCCGCGCCGAGGCCGAGGCCTCCGGCGCGCCGCGGGAGCCGGAGGTCACCCGGGTGCAGGAGGCCGGGGTCACCCGCAACGAGCCGGACCAGGCGCGGTCGCTGGCCGCGACACACCGCGCCTACTTCGGCGACCCCTACGTCATCGACCTGCCCGAGCCGTTCACCGGCAGCGAGGACTTCGGCGAGTTCGGGCTCCCCGGCGACCCCGACCCGATCCCCTGCGTCCTCTGGTTCGTCGGCGGCACCCCGCACGACGTGTGGTCGGAGGCCCCGGGGGAGACCCCGTTCGAGAAGCTCGCCGGGGTGCCGGGCAACCACTCGCCCTTCTTCGCCCCCGACCGCGAGCCGACGCTGCGCGCCGGCCTGGCCGCGCTGACCCTCGGCGCGCTCACCTACCTGGGGCGCCCGGACGCGCCCCTCGACCACGCCGGCGCGGCAACGGCCGAGCAGCGGCCCATCGCCGTCGACGAGGCGCCCGGGCCCGCGCCGATCGAGGAACCCTGCAACGAGGACGACGACGAGGACGAGAAGGAGGGCGAGTCCACCCAGCGGGCCGACATGGACGTGCTGCTCGGCGACGACGAGGAACGGCGGGAGTCCGGCCGGTACCCGGGCGCGGACGAGCACCCGTCCGGCGACGAGGACGGGCCGAGGGAGTCCCCGCGCCACGCCGGCGGCATGGACGAGCTGCTCGACCCGCCCCCGCCGGCGCACGGCCCCACCCGGGGCACCGAGACCGGGCCGTCGGAGTCCTTCGGCATGCCCGAACCCACGGGCCCGGCCTACTCGGCGCCGCCGCCCTCGGGCCCGCCGATCTCCGCCCCGCCGCCCCCGCCCGACTCCACCCCCTACCCGGACCCCGACGACCCGCCGTACCGCCTCTGACCGGATCCGGCCGAACCGGTCGCCAGGGCGACAATCGCCTCACCCGGGTGCGGCACCGCTGAAAACCCGACCCTCCGCCGCAGAGAATGGCCCCATGGTCATCTTGCGTTGGGGGAGCGGCCGACGGCGGCGGACCCTGAGGCATCCCCGGGAGAACCTGCTCCTGGGGGTGTGCGTCGCGGTCACCCTGCTCACGCTGGTGGGAGCGGCCAACCGGGCCGTCGCCGGCGACACCGGACAGCCGCTGCTGCTGCTCGGCGTGCCCGCGCTGGTGTTCTTCGTCCGCGGGCAGCTCTACGCCTCGCAGCGGGTCAACGGGGTGCGCATCAGCGAGACGCAGTTCCCCGACGCGCACCGGATGGTCGCCGACGCGGCGCGGGCGTTCGATCTGCCGCGCGTGCCCGACGCCTATGTGGTGCTCGGCAACGGCCGGATCAACGCGTTCGCCTCGGGGCACGGGTTCCGCCGCTACGTCGCGATCAACAGCGACCTGTTCGAGATCGGCGGCAAGCTGGCCGACCCCGACGCGCTGCGTTTCGTGATCGGCCACGAGGTGGGCCACATCGCCGCCGGGCACAGCTCGTTCTGGCGGCAGTTGGGCATCTCCATCGCCAACATCATCCCCGGGATCGGCAGCACGCTCAGCCGGGCCCAGGAGTACACGGCCGACAACCACGCCTACGAGTTCTGCCCCGAGGGCGTGACCGGCCTGCGCGTGCTCGCGGCCGGCAAGTACCTCTACGAGTCCGTGGACTTCGACGACATCGCCGCGCGGGCCCGCACCGACCAGGGATTCTTCGTCATGCTGGTGAACTTCCTGTCCAGCCACCCGATCAACACCTGGCGCTTCGCCGCCCTGCGCGATCGCGACACCCCCGGCCGCGTCCTGTGAGCCCGTGGAGACGGGGCGGGTGGCCCGGTCCACTAGAGCGACTTCACCAGGTCGGGGGCGAAGTTGTTGCCGGTCAGGATGGTGGCGACGCGGGCGCCGGGGATTTCGTGGCGGGCCAGCGCGGCGATGCCGACCGCGGCGGCGGGCTCGACGATCAGGCCCATGAGGTCGCGCAGCAGGCGCAGCGCCGCGAAGATCTCCTCCTCCTCGACCAGCACCATGTCGTCGACGACCTCGCCCATCCACTCCACGGCCTCGGGCACGGGCAGCCGCACCGCGATGCCGTCGGCGGAGGTGTGCACGTCCGGCGTTGACACCGGCGTCCCGGAGCGCCAACTGTGCGCCATGGCCGGCGCCCCCGCCGCCACGACGCCGATGACCCGGGTGGCGGGGGAGTAGGTCTTGAGCCAGCGGCCGATCCCGGAGACGAGCGCGCCGTTGCCGACCGGGACCAGCACCGCGTCCGGCCGCAGCGGCGCCAGTTCCACCCCGATCGTGCCGGCGCCCTCGGCGAGCTGCGGCTCACGGCCGTCCTCCACGAAGACGCAGTTCTCGCGCTCCCCGGCGTAGTCGAACGCCGCCTTCTTGGCCGCGTCGAAGTCGGCGCCTTCGAGGACGACGCGCGCGCCCAGTTCGCGCATCCGGGCCACCTTGGCGGGGTTGGCCGTGGTCGCGGCGAACACCCGCACCGACAGCCCGCGCCGCCGCGCCACGTAGGCCATGGCCCGGCCGAAGTTGCCCGCCGACGCGCACACGACCGATCGGGTCTCCCGGGTGTCGCGCAGCAGGAAGTCGGCGCCGCGGCCCTTGAAGGACCGGAGCGGATTGAGCGTCTCGATTTTGAGGATCGTTTCGTGCCCCAGTTCCCGGGACAGTGAATCGTCGGTTATCTGCGGCGTATTACGGAAAACCGGATCAATAAGGCGAGAGGCGGCTTCGATTCGGTCCAGGCGAAGGGTATCGATCGACATGTGCGCATCGTAAGACGGCGGGCATTCATCCGGTGGTGCCATCTCATAGATGTCACCGCGGGGCCACCGACACCGCGGGGCCTTGTGACCGAGGCGACCGACGACCGAAAGGCGCAGCACCGTGACGACCCACATCCCCTGGCCCGTTCCCGAGCCGGACCTGCCGACCGGCACCCACCCGGCGCTCGCGGCCGCGGCGCTCGGCGCGGCCGGGGCATACGACCGCGCGCGCCGCCGACACACCCGGACGGAACTGGCCGAGACACGCGGCACGGGCGCCGACGGCACGCCGACCATGCTCGTCGACGAGATCGTCGAGGAGGCCATCGCCGACGCCGCGCGGACGCACGGCGTCAACCTGCTCAGCGAGGAGGCCGGGTTCATCGACAACGGCTCGGCCCTGACCCTCGTCACCGATCCCGTCGACGGTTCGGCCAACGCCGCCTCCGGGGTGCCGCTGTCCTGCTTCGCCGGGGTCGTCACCGACGACGGCCGCCCGGTCGAGGCGCTGACCTGCTGGCTGGACACCGGTCGGGTCTGGCGCGCGGTGGCGGGGGAGCCGGTGCCCTACCGCACCTCCGGCCGCACCCGGCTCGACGGCGCGGCGATCAGCGTGCTGCGGCCCGGACCGCACGCCCGCGACGTCTGGTGGCGGGTCGTCGAGCGCGCGGAGCGCATCCGGATCCTGTCCACCACCTGCCTGGAGGCGGTGCTGGTCGCCGAAGGCTCCATCGACGCCTTCGCCGACGTCGGCGGCGACGTGCACCGCATCGTCGACCTGGCCGCGGCGATGCTGACCGTCCCCGCGGCCGGCGGGGCCGTGCTGGACGCCTTCGGCCGCCCCCTGGAGATCGATCCGGACCTGAGCCGCCGCTGGTCCGGCATTGTCGCCGCGACCCCGGAGCTGGCGGAGGAGATCGCGGCGGCCGTGCGCGGCTGACCCGGGAGGCGCCGCCTCCCGGGCGCGCGTGGGCCGCGCCGCCGGCGCGGCCCACGCCCCGCGGCCGCGGCCGGTCACGAATCGGCGGTCGCGCTCAGGTACCGGTCCGCCAGGTGCGCCGGGAGCGGCTCGTGGCGCAGGTAGCGGCGGTCGAAGGTGCCCGTGCCGTGGGAGACCGAACGCAGGTCGATCGCGTACCGGCCGATCTCCAGTTGCGGGATCTCGGCCTTGATCAGGGTGCGCCCGCCCGGCACGGCCTCGGTGCCGATGACCCGGCCGCGGCGTGCGGACAGGTCGCTCATCACCGCGCCCATGTACTCCTCGGCCACCAGGACCGACAGTTCGTCGACCGGCTCCAACATCGCGACCTGCGACGCGGCGGCGGCGTCCTTCAGCGCGAGCCTGCCGGCCTTCTGGAACGCCATGTCGGAGGAGTCCACGGAGTGCGCCTTGCCGTCGTAGAGCGTCACCCGGATGTCGACCACCGGGTACCCGGCCAGCACGCCCTGCTCCATCTGGGCGCGGACGCCCTTCTCCACCGACGGGATGTACTGGCGCGGCACCACGCCGCCGACGACCTTGTCGACGAACTCCAGGCCGGAGCCCGACGGCAGCGGCTCGACCTTGATGCGGCAGATGCCGTACTCGCCGTGCCCGCCGCTCTGCTTGACGTTGCGCCCCATGCCCTGGGCCGGCACGGCGAAGGTCTCCCGCAATGGAATGCGCACCTCCCCGGTCTCCACGGCGACGCCGTAGCGGTTGGCGAGCCGGTCCAGAGCCACGTCCAGATGGGCCTCGCCCATGCACCACAGCACCATCTGGTGGGTTTCGGGGTTGACCTCCACCCGCAGCGTGACGTCCTCCGTCACCAGCCGGGAGATCGCCTGGGCGAGCTTGTCCTCGTCGGCCTTGTGCGCGGCCCGCAGCGCCACCGGCAGCAGCGGGTCGGGGAACGTCCACGGCGGCATGCGCAGCGGGCGCTCGCGGTCCGAGAGCGTGTCGCCGGTCTCGGCCCGGGTCAGCTTGGCCACCGCGCAGATGTCGCCGGCGATGATCTCGCCGGCCGGCCGGGCCTGCTTGCCCAGCGGGACCGACAGCGGGCCGACGCGCTCGTCGACGTCGTGGTCCTCGTGGCCGCGTTCGGCCAGGCCGTGCCCGCACACGTGCACCGTGTCGTCGGGCCGCAGCGTCCCGGAGAACACCCGGACCAGGCTCACCCGGCCGACGTAGGGGTCGCTGACCGTCTTGACCACCTCGGCCAGCAAAGGGCCGTCGGGATCGCAGGACAGGTCCTCGACCGGCTTGTCGGAGACCGTGGTCACCGGCGGGATCGGCCGCTCGGTGGGGCTGGGGCAGGCGCGCGGCAGCTCCTCCAGGAGTTCGGCGACGCCCACGCCGCTGGCGGCGGAGATGGCGAGCACGGGGTGGAAGCCGCCGCGCACCACGGCCGCCTCCAGGTCGGCGATGAGCATCGCGGGGTCGAGTTCCTCGCCCTCCATGTAGCGGTCCATGAGCGTCTCGTCCTCGCTCTCCTGGATCACGCCCTCGATCAGCGCCTCGCGCAGCGCCCCCATCCGGTCCGCGGCCTCCTCGGGCAGCGCGGCCTCGGCGCGCTCGCCGCCGGAGTGGTCGTAGTAGCGCTGCGAGAGCAGTCCCACCAGCCCGCGCGCCGTCCGCTCGTCCCCCTCGCCCTCGGTCACCGGGAAGTAGGCCGGCATGACGCCCTCGCCGAACGCCGCCTGGCACTGCTCGACCACGTCGAAGAAGTCGGCGCGGTGGTGGTCGATCTTGGTGATGGCGACGGCGCGCGGCATGCCCAGCGCCGCGCACTCCTCCCACAGCATCTGGGTGCGGCCGTCGATCCCCTCCAGGGCCGAGACGACGAAGAGCGCGGCGTCGGCCGCGCGCAGCCCGGCGCGCAGATCACCCACGAAGTCGGCGTAACCGGGCGTGTCCAGCAGATTGATCTTGACGTCACCGACCTGGATGGGCGCGACGGTGAGGTTCACCGACCGCTTCTGCCTGACCTCCACCTCGTCGTGGTCGCTGACGGTGGTGCCCTCCTCGACCCGGCCTGCGCGGGTCGTCGCGCCGCCGGCCAGCAGCAGCGCCTCGACCAGTGTCGTCTTGCCTGCTCCTGAATGGCCGACCAGCACCACGTTGCGAATGTCCTGGGGCCGGTCGGCCTTCGGTGCCCTGCCGGCGGCCGCTGGGCCGGATTTGTCCGCCATGCTCATCACTCCCATGGGATGACGCCGGTGCCCCGCCCCGGATGTGATGCGGGGCACTCTCTACGGTCGCCCCGGATGCGCAATATCACAAGAGGCGGGACGCCGACACGCCGGGGCGGGGGTTGAGGAGCGGGCCGGGTCCCCCTTCGGGCCGGTGATCCTCCGGGCCGGGGACCGGGGAGTGCGCGGCGCCTGTTCGGGCGGGCGGCACGCGACCGGGCCGGATCCGGCCGGAAGGACCGCGGGAATCTCCTAGGCTGTGCCCCGTGCCATGGTCTGAGAGCCTTCCCCAGTTCAGTTTCGCCGCGACGGTCCTCGGGATCGTGCTGCTGGCCTACGCCGCCGTGGGCGAACCGCTGCTGGGTCGGCGCGCGTTCGCGTGGCTGGAGCGCAGACGGCATTCCGACCCGCGCGCGCTCAGCCGGTTCTACGCGCTGACGATCGGGGTCCAGTGGGCCTGGACCGCGGTCATCGTGGTGATCCTGGTGCTCTCGCCGGGGCTGGACCCGGGCCACCTCGGCCTGCGGCCGCCCGACGCGTGGCTGCCCTTACTCGGCGCGGTCGCCGGGTTCGCGGTGGCGGCGCTCGCGGTGTGGCTGCTGACGCGCGGCCGCGGCGGGCCGCGGCGCGGGAGCGAGCCGAAGGTCACCCCCGGCGGGCACGTGATCACCACGCTCGCCCCCCGTTCGCGCACGGAGCGCCGACTCGGCGCCGGGCTGGCCGTCACGGCCGGCGTCTGCGAGGAGCTGCTCTACCGGGGCCTGCTTGTCGCCTTCGGCGTGAGCCTCGGTCTGCCGGTGTGGGCGGCCGCGGTGCTGTCCTGCCTGCTGTTCGCGCTGGCCCACCTGTACCAGGGGTGGTGGGGCCTCGTCGGCCCCGGTGTGCTCGGCGCGCTGCTGATGGTGCTCTACCTGGGCACCGGGAGCCTGCTGGTCCCGATCGTCCTGCACATCGCCCTGGACATGCGCGCGCTGCTGCTCACCGGCACCGGCCGCCGGCACCGGAACTCCGAGCTGTAGGCCCGCTCCCGGAGGTCTCGGCCGGTGGCCGAGGTCGCGGCTCGACTCCGAAGTCGGCGGGGTCGCCGCAGGACACCGGGTGGTGCCCGCACGACCTCCCGGACACGGGGACGCACCCGCGCGCCCGCCGGAGGCGGTCGGGCACGATGGAGGGGTGTCCGATGTCTTGCCCGATCCCGTGCCGCAGGCCCAGCCCCACCGCAACCGACTGACCACATCCGACGGCGTCCACATCGACTCGGTGCTGATGCGCGGGTCCGGGACGCGCACCACCGCCGTCGTCGTCGCCAACGGCTTCACCGGCACCTGGCGCAGTCCCGGGACCCGGATGATCGCGCGCCGGCTGCTGGCGGCCGGCGACGTCATGCTCTTCGACTTCCGGGGCCACCACGAGTCCACCGGTGAGTGCACGGTGGGCGACCAGGAGGTCCTCGACCTGGAGGCAGCGGTCGCGCACCTGCGCGGGCTCGGCTACACCGGCATCGCCACCGTCGGCTTCTCCATGGGGGCCGCCGTGGTCATCCGGCACGCCGCCATGTTCGGCGGGGTCGGCGCGGTGGCCGCCGTGAGCGGGCCCGGCCGCTGGTTCTACCGCGGCACCTCCCGCATGCGGCTGCTGCACTTCGGCGTGGAGCAGGCGGTGGGCCGGCTCTTCCTGCGCCTGGCCCGCAACGTCAGGGTCATCGACCGGCACTGGGAGGCGGTGCCGCCCGACCCCACCGAGGCCGCCGCCGACATCGCCCCCACCCCGCTGCTGGTCGTGCACGGCGACGCCGACGCCTACTTCCCCGTCGAGCACGCCCACCGCATCCACGAGGCCGCGGGGGAGCCCAAGGAGCTGTGGATC
Organism: Spinactinospora alkalitolerans; assembly: GCF_013408795.1. NCBI lineage: Bacteria > Bacillati > Actinomycetota > Actinomycetes > Streptosporangiales > Nocardiopsidaceae > Spinactinospora > Spinactinospora alkalitolerans. The sequence continues at coordinate 5,182,685 of NZ_JACCCC010000001.1, read as the reverse complement.
GAGCCGGGGATGGGCCACGCCGAGCGCGCCATGACCCCCGAGCGGGCCGACCGCCTGGCCGACTGGCTGACCGGCCGCATGGGGGCGCGGGCGGAGGGCTGAGGCGCGGCGCGCGCCCGATCTGCGTTACAAAGGGGATCATGCGCATTTCCTCAGCAGACGGACCGGAACCGGTTGCCTCGCAGCGGCACCTGGGGCTGCACGGCCGGGCCTTCCGGCTGCTCGTCGTGGCCACGGTCGGATCCTTCTGCGGATACGTCCTGCTGCTGCCGCTGGTGCCGTTGTGGGCGTCCCGCGGTGGCGCCGGCGAGATCGGGGCCGGCTCCACGACCTCCGTGTTCATGCTGACCACGGTCCTCACCCAGTTGGCGATGCCGTGGCTGCTGGAACGCGGCGGGTACCGCTGGACGATGGTGGCCGGCTCGCTGCTGCTCGGCCTGCCGGCCCCGCTGTTCATCCTCACCGCCGACCTCGGCCCCCTGATCGCGGTCTCGGCCGTGCGCGGCGTGGGGTTCGGCATGGTCAGCGTCGTGGGCGCGGCCCTGGCGGTGCGGCTGGTGCCGCCCGGCCAGATCGGCCGCGCGTCCGGTTACTACGGGCTCGCCGTGGGCCTGCCCAACCTGGTGTTCCTGTCGACGGGGGTGTGGCTGGCGCTCAACGTCGGCTTCCCCGTGGTGTTCTGGATTGCCGGAATTGGTCCGATGATCGGTGCGATCGCGGCCGCCGGGGTGACGCTCGTCGCGGGCGACGCGATGGCGGCTCCGGCGCGCGAGAAGCGCGGCGAGGGCGGCGAGAGGGCTCTGACCTGGCCCGCGGGGCTCCGGCTGTGGCTGGTCCTGGCCACCCCGCTGCTCGTCATGCTCGTGCTCGCCGTCGCCTCCAGCGGCATCGTCACCTTCCTGGCCATCCCGCTGGAGCACGCCCCGTGGGTCGTCACCGCCGCGCTGCTCGGCTACGGGGCCATGTCGGTGCTCTTCAGGGGGATCGCCGGGACGGTCAGCGACCGGTACGGGCGTCCGACGCTGCTGGTCCCGAGCGTGGTGGCCGCCGGAGCGGGCATCGCACTGCTGGGCGCGGCGGTGTGGCCGGCCGCCGCCGACTGGGACGGGCCGGGCCTGTTCGGCGCGGTCCTGGCCGTCGCCGGTGCGGCGCTGTTCGGCGCCGGGTTCGGCGGCGCGCAGAACGACACCATCGTCGTCATGTTCCACCGCGGCGGCCCGCCGGGATACGGCACCGCGAGCGCGGCGTGGAACATCGGCTACGACGCGGGGACGGGGGTCGGCGCGCTCGGCCTGGGCGTGATCGTGCAGTACCTCGGCTACGGCCCGGCGTTCCTGATCACCGCCGTGGGCGTGCTGGCCTGCCTGCCCCTGACCCCCGCCCTGGCCCGCGCATCGGTGGCCGCCGGGCGGTGAGCCGCTAGTACGACGACACGTGCGGGTGGTCGTAGTGGTTGGCGGTGATGCTGCCGCGGTCCTCCATGGGCTTCCAGCCGGCGCCGGGGTTGCGGGAGTCCCAGATCCGCTGCTCCCAGATGACGTACATGACGCCCAGCCGGTCGGCGTTGTTCTTGGCGTACTCGGCGATCTGCGTGCCGAGCCGCTGGTTCTCGGCCGAAGGCATCGCCCCGCCCGAGCTCATCATGAAGTCGCAGGCGCGGCCGGAACCGTGCTCACCGGGGTCGCCCGGACGCAGGCAGCCGACCGGGTAGGGCGCGCCGAACCGGCCGATGATCTCGTCGCGGATCGCGGCCATGCGCGGCGTGACGCCGTCGAAGCCCGGCCCCCGTGCGCTGTCGGGGACGGTGCCGTCGCCGTCGCCGCCCCCGCCGTCGTCCTCGGGGGCTTCGGGGACCTGCTCCTCCTCGTAGCGCTCGATCTTCTCCTTGACCTCGTCGCGCTGCTCCTCGAGGTCGTCGATCAGCTCCTGGGCCTCCTCCAGCTTGCCGTCGGCCTTCTGGCTGGCCCGCTCGGCCTCGTCCTGGAGGTTGGTGAGGGAGGTCACGCGTGCGCCGTTGTTGTGCGAGACCTGGCTGAGTGCCGCGGCGTCGTCGAGCATGTCCTCGGGGGAACCGCTCAGCACGACCTCCATGGCCGGGTCGAGACCGGTGCCCTTGTACTGGGTCGCGGCGAGCTGGGAGACGCTCTCGCGGGCATCCTTCAGCTGCGCGTTGATCTCGTCGAGCTCCTCCTGGGCCTTCTCCGCGGCCTCCTTGGCGCTGGTGTACTGGGGGAGCTCGCTGTCGTACTCATCCTCAAGGGTGTCGGCGCGCTCGTTCAGCTCCTCCAGGCTGACCTCGTCCTCCTCCGGATCGGCGTAGGCGGGTGCGGGGAACGCGAGAGCCGCCGCGGTGATCAGGCCGACGAACACGGCCGCGCGGCGACGGGCTGGGGGGAAGGCTGATGTGCTGGTTCTGGACACTGTGAGTTGCTCCGTGGGACAGGCCTGTGGCGCCGTTTCCGGCTCCGCGGGACGAACCCGCGGCCGACTCGGCGTCACCGGGTTTCGGCTCGAATCGGCCCTCATCACTTGGGGAGGGTAGCCCGGGATGGCACGTGAGGGGCGGATGGTTCCGGTGAGCCACGTGGTGCTTCAGCAGACCATACGAGATCTCGCCGTTATACGCCTAGTCGTTGTCCGGATTTGTCGCCTAAAGCGTGAGTCACCCTAGTCCACCGAAAGCGCTGGGGAGCTTCGGGGCCTCCGGCACGGCCGGCTCCTCGCGCAGGAACCACGGGGACCGCCGGACCTCCCGCATCGCCGCGCGGCGGGTGTCGCGGTCGAGCCGGTCCAGGTAGAGCATGCCGTCGAGGTGATCGGTCTCATGCTGCAGGCAGCGCGCCATGAGGCCGGACCCCCGCAGCACGACCGGCTCGTTGCGCACGTCGACGCCGGTGACCACGGCGTGCTGCGCCCGCCGCGTGGGATACCACAGCTCCGGGACCGACAGGCAGCCCTCGCCGTCCTCCTGCGTCTCCTCCGAGAGCTCGGCGATCTCGGGGTTGATGACGTAGCCGATCCGGTCCTCGACGTTGTAGCTGAACGCGCGCAGCCCCACCCCGATCTGGGTCGCCGCCACGCCCGCGCGTCCCGGGGCGTCGACGGTGTCCAGCAGGTCCTGCACCAGCGCTTCGGTGTGCCGGTCGAACGTGGTGACGGGGGTCGTCGGCGTCGTGAGCACGGGATCGCCGAAGTACACGATGGGGCGCATGGTCATGCCTGCAAGGTTAGCCGCGCCCGGCGCGCCGTGATTCCTCCGGATTCGCCGCGGAACCGCCCGAAGCGCGGCGGGCCGGGCGCGCCCGGTCGACAGCGGCCCGCCGCCCCGCGGACCGGACCGTTGACGCGGCCGCAGCCGGGGCGGGTCCGCACCCCGGCGTTGAGCACCTCCCCGCGCCTGCCGCACCAGCTCGTCACCGGCTCGCCGTGCTCAGGCGACGGCGTTGCCCTCCGCCAGCCCGTCGAGCACGTCGTCGAGCACCAGGGACCTGTCGTTGCGCGACATCTGGCTCAGCGCGTCCAGGACGGCCGAGGAGTCCACCTTGGTCCCGCGGGCCCCGTGGACCGAGCAGAGCCACATGCACTCGCGGGTGAGGATGTGCAGCGAGGCGACCTCGTGCGGCGGGGCGAGGCCGGAGACCATCGCGGGAAAGGCCGACTTGCGCTTGGGATCGCGCCACTTCGCGACCTGCTGCAGGATCCATCCCTGCCAGAGGGAGTCGAACATGCCCTCGGGACGGAGATCGGAGAGGGCCTCCTTCTCGCCCTGGTTCATGCACTCCTTGCAGTAGGCCAACTCGGCGCGCAGGAGCCACCGGGCGCGCGGGTGCGCGATCTCGGCGTCCTGCAGCCTGCTGGGGTGTCGGTGTCCCATGTCCATCAGCGTACGGCGGCCGCCCCGCACCCGTACGGCGGTCGGAGTACGGCCGGCGTTCAGGCGGACGGGGAGGGCCCTTCACGGCGAGAAGAGGTCCGCCGCCGGCGCCCGGCGTGGTGAGCCGGTTATCCGGAGTCAGGTGGCCGTCAACGGCGGTGAAATCAGCGACAGGACCCTGCCGGTGTCCGAGTATTCGCGGAAAGCGGTCACCTTGCCGTCGCGCAGGGTCCAGAAGTGGGCGAAGCCGCACTCGAAAGCGGCGCCGCCGACCACGGAGCCGTACTGGCGGCCTTCGACGATGACCCGGTCGTCGACCTCGTAGAACCGGTCCGGATCGCCGTGCAACTCGCCGTAGTACGTGGGCAGCTTGGCGAAGAACTCGTCCACGCCCGCCGGACCGCGATAGGTCCCGCCTTCGGGCAGTTCATCGGGCGAGTACCACTCGACGGAGTCATCGAACAGCGAGAGCAGAGCAGGGATGTCCTGGCGCGCGAAAGCCTCGTAGCCGCTGCGGACGATATCGACGTTGGACACGGGAGACTCCTCGATTGAGGATCCGATTGAGGGCTCGGGCGCCGATGGCCGCGGCCCCGATCGGTGGCTGGACGGGGTGGAGTCCGTGGGCAGGACACCCTTGGCGGCGGGAACAGACGGTCGGACGCGACGGTCCGGTTCGCCCTCTCTCCTCCTCAAAGTCGAGCACCCCGACCTGCCCGAGTCAACGCAAACGCTGGTCAGGCCGAGGTCAAGAGGCGCCATCGGAGACCGTCTCGACGGCTCCCGCCGCCGTGGCTAGGCCGGGTTCGGGGTCAGGGCGTCGTCCAGAACCATCTCGATGTAGTCCAGTGCGGCGCGGCGGCGGGCCAGCGCGCTCTCGTACAGCGAGGGCAGCCTCGAGTTCCGGCGGATGCGCAGGCACTCGTTGACGATGCGCTCCCAGCGCTCGGGGAAGGCGTGCAGGGCGTAGAGGCCGGCGCCGGACTTCGAGGTGATCTCCCCCGTGCGCAGCGTGAAGTGCAGCCGGCTGACGCTGAGCACGCCCCAGGACGGGGCAAGGGAGCCCAGCGCGGCCATGCCCCGGGGAGTGATCAGCCGGCCGGCCTTCGCCCGCCAGCGGCGCCAGTGCTCGTCGAGGTTGCCCAGCGACCACGCGCGCAGGCCCTCGCGCTCGTCCCACACGTCGAGCTCGACCGGGAGCGGACCGCGGACGGGTACGCCCTTCTCGGCGAGGATGTGCCAGGTGACCGGGTTGACGTCGGCGCTGGCCTTGGCGCGGAACCGGCCGCCGAGCACGGACACGACCGGTCCGCAGGACAGCGGGTCGGCGGTGAGGTCGTCCCAGGTGACGTGGATGCCGTTGAACTGCGGCCGGGGGAAGCGGGAGCGCATGCGCGAGTGGACCCGGCGCAGCGCCGCGCGGTCGGCGTCGGTGATGCGCCGCGAGGTGACCACCACGAAGTCGACGTCGCTGGCGTGCGGGCGGTAGTCGCACAGGGCGACCGAGCCGGTCAGGTACAGGCCGTCCACCAAGCCCGGGGCCTCGGTGTCGGCGTCCTGCAGGAACGCCTCGGCCACGGTTCGCACCTGTGGGTGGACAGCCATGTGGTTCTTCTCCAGTCCGATCCGCGAAAAGGAGCGCGGAAGCGCGTTCGTGGGATTGCGGCGCGCCGCGGCCCGCAGCGGGGTTCGCGGCCGGTCCGGCCCGGGTCGCCCCCCGCCGGTCGGCGCCTCGTCGTTGTCGTTTCTTCAGGTGAAGGGAGTGTCGGTCCCTCATCACCAAGTGTGGGAGGTCGTCCATGCGAAGGCAAGTAATCCGGTCGAAGCCACCCCCTGTCTCCCCTCGTCGTAGGGGTGCAGGCACCACCATCGCCGGTCCGGCCGGGACCGGTGCCCGATGTCCGGAATACTCCGGTGAGCAAGGGGGATCTATGGGGCGACACGACCCCCTGATCAGAAAGAGCTCGATGACCGAGCGCGAACGCACGCAGATCCACGACTGGCTCGAGCAGGGCACCGAACTCCTCGCCGAACACGTCGCGGAGCTTCCCGACGTCGACTTCCGCGGCCCCTCCCGGCTGCCCGGCTGGACCCGTGCGCACGTCATCGCCCACCTGGTGGGCAACGCCGGAGCGCTGATGAACATGGTGACATGGGCGAGGACCGGCGTGGAGACCCGGATGTACGCGAGTCGCGAGGCCCGCGACGCCGCGATCGAGGAGGGTTCCCAGGACCCGCCGGAGTGGCTGCGCGCGGAGTTCACCGACTCCGCGCGGCGGCTGGAGGAGGCGCTGGACGAACTGCCCGAGGAGGCGCTGTCGGCGCGGTTGTTCCACCCGAAGCGCGGGGCGTTCCCCGCGAGCGACCTGCCGTGGCTGCGGACCGTGGAGGTGTGGCTGCACCTCGTCGACCTCAACGTCGGCCGGACCTGCGCCGACCTTCCCGCGGACCTCGTCGACGCCCTGCTGGAGCGGACCTGCGCCGACCTGACCGCGGCCGGTGAGGCGCCGGCCCTGCGGCTGGTCGCCACCGACCGCGACGCCGCCACCTGGACCGTGGGGGAGGCCCCCGCCGCGGTCGAGGTGATCGGTCCGGCGAGCGACCTGCTGGGCTGGCTCACCGGCCGCGACCCGGGCGCGCGGCTGCGCACCGGAACCGACGAGGACCTCCCCGGGCTCCCCGCGTGGCTGTAGAGCGGGGAAGGGACGAGGGGCGGGGCGGTCACGGTCGCGCCGCGGCCGGGGACGAGCGCAGCGCCTCGTTCATCAGATCGCGGGCCAGCCGCCGCCAGCGGGGACGGAAGGCGTAGACGCCGGCCAGCCGCAGCCGGGCCGCCGCGGCGTAGGCGGGGATCCGTTCATGGGTCTCGCGGTCCGGGCGCAGACCGCTCAGGAAGGCCGAGCGGAACGCCTCGGCGCGGCCGGGGGTGAGCCGCCCCTGCGCGCGGCGCAGGGCGATGTGCACCAGGACGTTGGCCGCGTCCAGCGCCGGTTCGCCGGTGGTCAGCGTGTCCATGTCGAGCAGGCCGATCCGCTCGTCGGCCGGGTCGGCGACGAACTGCTTGTCGTAGCAGTCGCGGTGGACCGGCCCGATCCGGGCGGCGTCGGCCTCGAACAGCGGGGCCAGTGCCGGTTCGGGGTCGACGTCGGGGAGCAGGCCGAAGCGCCGGGCCGGACCGAGCCAGCGCAGCACCGCCGCGCGCTCGTCGGCCGGGGTGTGTGCGCCCGGTCCGACTCCGCCGCCCCCGTCGGCCGGAACGGCGTGCAGCGCGGCCAGCGCGGCGCCGGCCCTGTACCAGGCGAGCAGCGGATCGCCGACCCTGGTGGCGCGGCTCAGCTCGTGCAGCGGTTCGCCGGGCAGCGCCGACCACAGGGTGACGCCGGAGTCCTCGGCCCTGATCAGCTCGGGGACCGTGAAGGCCCCGTCGGCGTACCGGGCGGCGCGCTCGCAGCGGGAGACCAGATCGGCCACCCGCTCGGGCCGCACGACCTTGGCGTAGCCCTCCGCGGTGCGCACGACGGCGCGCCGCTCCGGCCGGTGCGCGATCAGCCGGGCGTCCGCGCGCGCGACGAGCCCGTGCAGCGCGGGCAGCCGGCGGTCGGCGCCGTCCGGCTGCAGCAGCACCCCCTCCTCGGGCAGGGGCACGGCGCCTTCGGTCGCCGCGGCGGCCCGGTTCAACCGGGCCGGGTCGGCGAACCACTGGCCGGGGACCGGCTCGCCGTGCGGGGTCTCCCACTCCAGTAGCAGGTGCCCCTCGTCGCGGGGCCATGCGCGGCGTAGTCGCAGTCGTTCGTCCGTCACCGGATGGGAGAGGTGGAAGGCACGGTCGCGGATGGGCGCCTCGTTCATGGGGGCTCCACAGGTAGGGGGGGCGGTCGGGGGGATCTCGTGGCCCTCAACAAAGGACTTGCCCGTGGGAGGCCTTTAAACCAGGGCGGTGCCGGTTTCCCGTCTCGCCTCCCTTCCACCTCGACCCCTTGAGGCCGGGGGCGGCGTGCGCCATCGTCCGGTCACCGCGGATCCCTCCTTCGGCTGAGGCTCCAAAACCCCCGATGGTCGAGGTTGAAACTCACGGTCAAGATCGGCGGGGAAGTGACGCCTCGGCGGCCGCGATCAGGGCGCGGACCCGGCTGTCCCACTCGGGGGCGCGGTGCCGGAAGGGGTCGGTCGCGCGGCGCAGCAGCGCGGCGGCGGTGTGGGCGGGCAGGTCGTGGCGCAGGCGGTCGGCGGCAGCGGCCGACGCGGTCGCGAGGTAGCCCTCCAGCAGCGGGCCGAGCGCCGCGGCCGGGGCGGTTCCCGGTGCGGTCCGGCCCGCCGCGATCTCGGCGGCGGCGAAGCTCGCCAGGTCGACGGCCGGATTCGCCGCGCGGACCCGGTCCAGGTCGATCAGCGCGAGCCCCGAAGCGCCGATGAGGACCTGGTCGGCGGAGAAGTCCCCGTGGACCAGGGTCCGCGGCGCGGCCGGGTCGGTCAGGACCGGCGCGCACGCGCGGGCCAGCGCCTCCGTCCGCTCCTCCAGGCCCGGCAGCAGCGCCGTGACCGCGCGCACCGCGCCCCCGAGCCCCCCGAGCGCGCCGGACTCGCCGAATTCGCTCCCGGTCTCCACCGCCGGCAGCTCACGCGGCGTCGCGACCCCGTGCACCCTCGCCAGCAGCGCCCCGGCCCCGGCGAGCGGCGCGCGCGCCGCCTCCCGGCCGCCGGCCTCCAGCAGCGCCTCCATCGACTCGCCCGGGATCCACCGGGTGGCCAGCACCCCGTGGCGGCTGATCCTGGTGAGGTCGGGCACCGGCAGTCCCGCGCCGGCCAGCGCGATGTGCGCGGCGACGTTGACGGACCCCGCCCGGCAGCGGACCGCGTGCGTGGGCCGCCCCTCGGCGTCGTCGACCCGACCCACCCAGCGTCGACCCGGCTTGTAGCGCAGCGTGCGCACCCGTCGCGCGCCGGGCGAGGTGAACGCCTCGGGCGCCGCGGCGAAGTGCCGGACGGCGGGGACACCGCGGTCGTCCAGCGGCGGGACGACGACCAGGGACAGGCCGCGGTCGACGATCGGCCCGTCCCATTCGGGCACCGAGAGCTGCGAGACGTCGACCCGGTGGTCCGGGGCTCGACCGCCGCGTCGGCGGGCGTAGTCGATCTCCTTGTCCAGCTTCCCGCCGCCGGGCTCCGGTGCCAGCGCGGTCACGCGGGCGAAGCGGACGCCGGCGCCCGGGTACTCCAGCACGAGCGTGCCGGTGACGCCCGTCCCCGGTTTGTAGCGCAGGTAGTCGGTGCGCACCCGCGCGGGTCCTTCCGCTCCGGGCGGCAGCGGCCCGGTCAGCCTCTCCATCAGCGGTTCCGGGTCGAGCACGGCGCCCAGCCCGGGAACGCCGGGATCGCGGTCAACGAGTTCAACGTCCGCCGCCTGCAACACCGTTCGTCCTCCTCGTGATCGGCCGTGTGCCGATTGTGCCCGGATCGAGGTCCGCGCCGACGGCCCGCAGTCCGGGCAGCACCTCGCCGGGCGGTCCCTGGCGCAGCACCCGGCCGCCGTGGACGGCGACGATGAGGTCGCAGTCGGCGACGGCGTCGGCGTCGTGGGAGATGATGAACGCCGTGCGGCCGCTGGTCAGTTCGGCCAGCGCTCCCAGCACCTCCCGCTGGTTCTCCGGGTCCAGCCCGGTGGTCGCCTCGTCCAGGACGACGATGGGGGAGCGGCGCAGCATCGCCCGCGCGATCGCGATCCGCTGCCGCTGCCCGCCCGACAGGGTGGCGCCGCGTTCGCCCAGCACCGTGTCGTAGCCGTCGGGCAGTGCCGAGATGAAGTCGTGGGCGTTGGCCGCGCGGGCCGCGGCCAGCACCTCGCGGTCGCTCGCCGCCCGGTCGCCGTGCCGGATGTTCTCGGCGATCGTGGTCGCGAACAGCACCGACTCCTGCAGCACGACCGCCACCTGGGAGCGGGCCGCGGCCACCGGCAGGTCGCGCAGGTCCAGGCCGTCCACCAGGACCCGGCCGCCGGTCGGGTCCTGCAGCCGCAGCAGCAGGGAGGCCATGGTCGACTTGCCCGAGCCCGACGGGCCGACCACGCCGACCCGGGTGCGCGCGGGCACCCGCAGGTCCAGGCCGCGCAGCCCCCAGCGGCCGGCGCCGTACCCCAGGCTCACGTCCTCGAAGGCGACCTCGCCGACGCGGGGCAGCGGGGCGCGGCGCGGGCCGTCGACGATGTCGGGCCGCGCCGACAGCAGTTCGGCCACGCGCTCCCCGCTGGCCGCGGCCTTGGCGATCCTGCCGGTGTACTTGGCCATGTCGCGCATCGGCTTGAACGCGCTTTTGAGGTAGGTCACGAACACCACGAGCTCGCCGGGGGTGAGGTGCCCGATCACCGCCGCGTAGCCGCCGGCCGTGACGACCAGGCCGGTGGCGATGCCCACCAGCAGGTCGGTGCGGCGCTCCAGGCCCGCCGACAACCGGGTGGCCCGCACCCCGGAGACCAGGCTCTCGTCGTTGCTCGCTGAGAACGCCCTCTGCTGCTCCGGCTCCAGCCCGTAGGCCTGCACGACCGTGATGGCGGCCAGCCCCTCCGCCGCGCCGCCGGCCAGCTCCCCCTCGCGGCGGCGCTGCTCGCGGGCCGCGCCGTTGATCCGCAGGGAGTCGCGCGAGCCGAACAGCACGAACACCGGGAACAGCGCGAGCACCAGGCAGGCGAGCTGCCAGTTCAGCACCAGCATCACCACGCTCATCCCCACCAGCGTCACCACGTTGCCGACCATGGGCAGCGCGACCGTCACGGCGACCTCCTGCAGCCGGTTGACGTCACCGGTGAGCCGGGTCAGCAGGTCGCCGGAGCGCGCGCCCTGGTGGTAGCGCAGCGACAGGCCCTGCAGGTGCGCGAACAACTCGGCGCGCACGCGCGTCAGCACGCGCGAGCCGACCAGCGCGAACGCCGTCGTCATGAGGTAGGCGGCCAGGGCCCGCATCCCCGCGAACGCCACCACCGTCACCCCGCACAGCGCCAGCATCAGCAGCAGGCGCGGCCCGGCGGCGGCCTGCGGCAGGACGACCGCGTCGATGACGATCTTCAGCGGCCACGGCTCCAGCAGCCGGAACGCGACCTCGGTGAACAGCGCGATGAACCCGCCGGCCACGAGCGTCCTCTGGTCGTGCATGTGCGGGCGCATGCGCCCCAGGATGCGGCGCAGCCCCGGCAGGGACTCGCGCAGGTCCTTCGGTCGTGGCATGGGGGTCCCTTCAGGGGTGGGCCTCGGCGGGCACGCCGGCGGCCGCCAGGATGCGGGTGACGGTCGCCTCCCAGGTGTGGCCGAGCGCGGTCCTGCGGGCGGCGGCGCGCATCCGCGTGCGCGTGGCCGGGTCGCCGCGCAGGTCGGCCAGTGCCCCGGCCAGCGCCCCCGCGTCTCCCGGGGGCACCAGCACGCCGTTGCGGCCGGGCGCGACCACCTCGGCGTTCTGGCCGATGTCGCCGGCCACCACGGGCAGCCCGGCGGCCAGGTACTCGTAGACCTTCAGCGGGGAGAAGTAGCGCCCGGCCCCGGGATGGTAGGGCGCCGCGGCCACGTGCATCCGCCGCAACTGCGCGGGCACGCGGTCGGCCGGGAGCGCGCCGGTGAACTCCACCCGTCCGGCGAGGCGCCCTTCGGCGGCGCGCCGGCGCAGCGCCCCGCCTTCGGGGCCGTCGCCGACCAGCAGCAGCCGCGTGTCGTCGGGCAGCGGCGCGCACGCGTCCAGCAGGGCGTGCACGCCGTGCCAGCTCTTCAGCGAGCCGCTGAACCCCACCGTGAACGGTCCCGCGGGCTCGGCGGGCGCCGGGCGGAACCGGTCGGTGTCCACCCCGTTGGGGACGACGTGCACACGCTCCGCCGCCGCACCGCGCTCGCGCGCCCATGCCGCCACCGGCCCGGACACGCACACGACGGTCGGGGCGACCGCCAGGGTGCGGGTGAGGTTGGCCTCCGCGGCGCGCCGGTGCACCAGCCCGCGGTGCGCGGCCTGCTCCTCGATCAGCGGGGCGTTGACCTCCAGCACGCCCGGCACCCCCGAGGCGTGCGCCCACTCCGCGCCGAACCCGCCCCACAGCGCGTAGCGCTCGTAGACGAGGTCGAACGGCGCGGCGCGGCGCAGCAGCCCCTCCAGCGCCGTGGCGGCCCGCATCGTCATGCGCTCGCGCCGCCCGGTGTCCTCCGCCCGGGCCGGGGCGGCCTCGTGGACGGCGACGCCGGCCAGGTCGGCCGGTGCCGGGCCCCCGGTGCGCATGCAGAACAGCTCGACCCGCGCCCCGCGGGCAAGGAGGCGGCGCAGCACCTCCTGGACGTGGATCGAGGCCCCCTTGCTCCCGAATACCGGGACGCCGGGGTCGGCGCAGACGTAGGCGATTCGCACGGTGCCTCCTCCTTCGGTGCCGGGTCAGGCCACCACGGCCGTCGCGCCGCGCCCGGCCGCGGGCAGCGGGGGCGCGGGGACCGGCAGCAGGGCGTCGAGGCGCCGGGCCTGCGCCGCGGCGTCGAACTCCCGCTCCACCAGGGCGCGGGCGGCACGGGCCAGGCGGACGCGGCGGGCCGGGTCGGTCAGCAGCGCGGCCAGCGCGTCGGCGAGGGCGGCCGGGTCCCGCTGGCCGACCACGACGCCGGTCTCGCCGTCGCGCACCGCCTCGGGGACGCCGGTCACATCGGTCGAGACGCACGGGGTGCCCAGCGCCATGGCCTCCAGCAGCACGGTGGGCAGGCCGTCGGTGTTGCCGTCGGAGCCGACCACGCACGGGGCCGCCAGCACGGCGGCGCCGCTCACCAGCTCGCGCACCCGCGCCCGGGTGAGGGGGCCGGCGAGCTCGACCGCACCGGTCAGGCCGAGCCGCTCGATCCGGTCGGCCAGGTCGCCGGCGAGCGCGCCGGCTCCGGCGATCCGGCACCGGAATCGCACGTCGCGCCGGGCCAGTAGCGCGCAGGCCTGGACGAGCACGTCGAAGCCCTTCTTCTGCACCAGCCGGCCCACGGCGGCGATCAGCGGGGGCCGCTCGGCGGGGTCGGCGTAGCCGAAGTCGGGCAGGTGGACGCCGTTGTAGACGCGGCGCACCCCGGAGGCGGCGCTCCCGTGCGACCGGGCCAGGTGGGCCGCGTTGTAGTCGCTGACGGTCACCACGTGGTGGGCGCAGGAGAGCTTGGCCGCCAGGTCCGCATGCGAGACCGAGGAGTGGAAGATGTCCTTGGCGTGCGCGGTGAAGGAGTAGGTCACCCCGGTGAGGAGGGCGGCCAGCCGGGCCACCGTCGTGGCGACCGAGCCGAAGTGGGCGTGCAGGTGGGTGATGCCGTTCGCGGTGACGCACAGCGCCAGCTCCATCGCCTGCGCGGCGTCGTCGGCGTCGGCGGCCAGCAGTTCGGCGAGCGCGCCGCCCCGCACCGGCAGCGCGGCGTTGAGTCGGCCGAGCAGTCCCCACAGCTCCTCGGCCCGGACCCTGGCGTGGGGGACGTAGGTCACCGGCGCGCGCACCAGGGCCAGGTTCTCGTGGAAGCGCCCGTCGGTGGGCAGCCGCAGCGAGAAGATCTCGATGTCGGCGCCGCGGGCCTCGCGGGCCAGGATCTCGGTGACGACGAAGGTCTCGGAGAAGCGCGGGTACATCTTGAGCACGTAGCCGATGCGGTGCGCCGGGGCACGGGGCGGCATGGCGGTCCTCCCGGGTCGGGCGGTGGCGGGGGTCATCGGAGGCTCCGGGCGAGCGGCGCCGGGCGGCCGGTCAGGGCGAGCGCGAGCCCGGGGACGCGGGCCAGGCCGTCGAGGTCGACGCCGGTGCGCGCCCGCCGCGGCCGGGCGAGCGCGCCGCGCAGCCAGCGGCCCAGGTCGGCCGGTGTCAGGCGGTCGGGGTGCAGCATGTCCAGCAGGCGGGCGCCGGCCATGGCGCGGGCGCGCACGAGCTGCTCGGCGCGGGGTTCGACGCGCGGGACCACGAGCAGCGGCGCCGGGCGGGCCAGCGCCTCGCAGACGGTGTTGTAGCCGCCCATCGACACCACGGCCGAGGCGTGGTCCAGCCACGGCGCGACGTCGGGGGCGAATGCGTGGACGGCCACGCCGGAGCGCGCGCCGGCGGCGGCCAGCCGGTCCCGCTCCTCCCCGGCCATGTGCGGGCCGGTGATGAAGACGCCCCGGACGCCCCGGGGGAGGGGCGCGGCGGTGAAGGCCTCGGCCAGCCGGACGCCGTCGGAGCCGCCGCCGCACAGCCCCAGCACGAACGGACCCCGCTCCGGGTTCGGGGCGGTGGGCGCGGGTTCGCGGCCGTGCGCGAGGTAGCCGGTGTGGGTGACGATGCCGGCCAGGTCGGGAGGGAGTTCCAGGGCGGCGGTCGGGTCGGCGATCGCGGGGTCGCCGTAGGCCCACACCGCGTCGAACCACCGGCGCAGCGCGGCCGAGCCCCGGCAGCGGATCCAGTCGTCGGCCGCCGAGGCCGGGGAGTCCAGGACGTCGCGCATGCCCAGGACGGTCCGGGCGCGGCCGGGCCGCAGCGTCCGCAGCGCGGGCTCCAGCTCCCCGAACGCCCCGCGCGGATGCTTGTCCACGACGAGCAGGTCGGGCCGGAAGGAGCGCAGCGTCGAGGCCAGGATCGCCGAGCGCAGCGCCAGCAGCTCGGACAGGTCGGCGGAGAGGTTGCGGGCCGTGTACCCGCCGCGGTCGTCCTTGCCCAGTGCGGGCAGGCCGACGAGGTCGCAGCCCGGCGGGCGGCGCAGGGCCGCGGCCTCGGGCGTGCCGGTGAGCAGCAGGACGTCGGGGCGCGGGTCCAGGCCGCTGAGCGCGGTGGCGATGGCGAGGTTGCGCCGCGTGTGGCCCAGGCCCTGGGAGTCGTGCGAGTACATCGCCACCCGCAGCCGCCGCCCGGGGTCCGGTCGGGCCGCGGACCCGGGGCGCGCCGCCGCGAGTCGCACGTCGTCCAGCGTCACGAGAGCCTCCACAGCCGGTCGGTCGATCCAGTGGCGGCGTGCGGCCGCCGATCGCGAAACCAACTGTGGCCGCGGGAACCCTAACGGTGGGTTAAGGCGACGAGAAGGTGACGATAGGCCCTTCCCTCCAGGTTTCACACTCCTTGACCTGCGAAGATGCGATGAAAAAGGAGACGCGTCCGATACGCGGGAAAACGCTTGCGCAATTGCAGGAAGGACGATGGCCCTTCCGGTCGATGATCCGCAAAGCGGAATCCCGCGCCGAGGTTATTTTCGGCGCCAGAAAGGGTATTCCTGTTTTCCCTGGTGCATCGAGATCCAATTGTCCTTACACGGTGTTCGTGAGCTCTCCAGAGAGGATGGGGATTGGCGGCGTCGGCCCGCCCGGGTCCGGGATGCCGGAAACCCGGGGGATCGGCCGAGTGTGGAGGGAGTGATGGGCGTAACAGTGGAGTGCCGTGGAAAAAAGGAATTCCGCCGTATAGTCTCGGCTTGGTGTGAATGTGAGCGCTGGTCGTGTGGGTGATGAGTTCCCCCGACCACTCTCCGCTACCGGCCGGAATGATCTTTGCCGCCTCTTTGTGCTGGTCAAACGCTGCCATTAGGCGCTGTTTTCACGTGCGTAACAGTGCTTCATTCACCCGAAACCCGTGGTCATTACGCTTCTCCGATATCGGGCAGGCGTTCTCGGCGATTCTAAGGAGACGGACATGGTTCCGACGATGGTTCTGGTAGCCGACGACTCGCACGACGCGCAGCGCACGGAGGGCCTGCGTGACCTCGCCGACGCCGTGGCGCGCCGGGACGAGGTCCCCGTGGTGCCGGCGTTCGGCCCCGGACCGGAGGTCGCGGCCACCGTCGACGCGGTCGAGGGCCCGCTCGTGGTGGTGCCCGCGTTTCTCGCCGGGGGAGATCTGGCCAGCGCCGAGCTGTTCGCGGGACTGGACCTCGACGGCCGCTTCGACGCCTGCGCCACCGCCCCGCTGGGCGCCGTCCCCTCGATCGTCGCCGACCTCGCGCGGCGGCTGGCCGAGGCGGGGTGGCGCCAGGGCGACGGCGTCGTGCTGGCGGCCGACGGGACGCCGGCCCAGGACGAGCGCCGCCAGGTGGCCGCCGTGGCGCGGATGCTCAGCCGCCGCGTCCAGTCGCCGGTCCAGGTCGGCTACCTCAGCGCGTGGGCGCCGTCGGTCTCCGACGCGGTCGCCCGGCTGCGCCGCAACGGCCGCCCCCGGGTGGCGGTCGCGGCCTGGCAACTGGTCGACGGCGCCGAACGCGAGCGGCTGGGCGACCTCGGCGCCACGGCCGTGACCGCACCGCTGGGGTCCGCCTCCATCGTCGTGGACACCCTGCTCGCCCAGCACCGCGCCGCGACCGCGCGGCTGGCGGCGTAGGTGCGCGACACCCGGTCCGACACGGAGTCGCCGATCGGGTACTCTCGGTGTCCAGGAGGTCGCCTCCTCGGGGATGGGCGAGGTATACACCTCCTGCGGGATGCGGGGGCTCCGGCCGGCGGCCGGAGCCCCCGCGCTGTCGGGAGACCGGGCCGCTACAGTCGCACAATGAGTTCAGCGCTACCGATCCTCGCCATCGTGCTGCTCGTGCTGTGCGGCCTCGTCGCCCTGGTCGTATGGGCCGTCGTCCGCGCGAGCAAGCCGAAGACACCGCCCCACCAGGGGCTCCACCAACCGCCCCACCAGGGGCCCTCCCCCTACGGTCCGCCCCCGCACGGGCCCCGGCCCCCGCACGGACCGCGGTACTGACCGGCGGCGCAGGGCCCGAAGGTCACCACCCGGCGGGGCGCCGCCGGACACCGCCGGACGAGGCGCGCGAGCGAGGGGAGACCGGGGCGGTCCAGGCCGCGTCCCCGCGCGGCCGCGGTTCCCGCGCAGGGATCCGCGGACCGCGGGCATGCGCGCGGGCCTGAGGGGGAAGGACAGTCGTATGCCCTCGATGAACGGGCCGGTGATGCGACGAAGAGCCCCGGACCCGATGGGGCCGGGAAGGTGGTTTCATGAGCGACGTCACAGCGCGGTTGGTCGACGACGAGCAGCGGGAGAGGCTGGTGCGCCGGTTCGGCGGCAAGGCGTGTGACTGGCTGGACGGGCTTCCGGCCCTCGTCGACGAGTTCGCCGCGGAGTGGAAGCTCACCATCGACGGTCCCACCCCGCACGGGCAGACGTCGGTGGTGCTGCGCTGCCGGCGCGTCGACGGGACCGCGGCGATGCTCAAGATCAGCCCCGATCCGGGCCTCGCCGCCTCCGAGGCCCGCATCCTGCGGCTGTGGGAGGACACCAGGAGGGTGCCGGCCGTCTGGGAGTCCGACCGACGGCTCGGCGGCCTGCTGCTGGAGGCGATCGAGCCGGGCCGCACCGTCTCCCAGATCGGCGAGGTCCCGCCCATGGAGACGATCGCCGAGCTGATCCAGGACCTGCACTCCGCCGACATCCCGCAGCGGGAACTGCGGGAGCTGCACCCGCTGCACAGCCGCATCAACTTCGTCTTCAGCCTCTGGGAGCACTACCGCTCCGACGGCCCGGCCGCCGACGTCGTCCCGGCCTCGGTGCTGCACCACGCCCACGCCCGGGCCCGGGCGCTGGCGGCCTCGGAGGACAACGTCGCGCCGCTCCACGGCGACCTGCACCCCGGCAACGTGCTGGACGGCGGGCCCGACCGCGGCCTGGTCGCGGTCGACCCGCGCGCCTGCGTGGGCGACGCGGCCGCCGACGCGGTGGACTGGCCGCTGTGGAAGGCGGAGTCGGTGACCGAGATCGAGCGCCGCGCCGGGATCCTCGCCCCGGCGATCGGCTCCTCGCCCGAGCGGCTGCTCGACTGGTGCCGGGCCTGCGCCCCGATGTTCGCGATCGCCATGGCCAACCGCGGCGAGACCGACCGGCCGGAGTACGCCGTCCTCACGGAGTTCGCCGGCTGCTGAGCGCGAGGCCCCGGCGGCCGCCGGGGCCGGTGCCGGGAGCGCCTCGCTCCCGGCCCTCGCGTGGGGGCCGCGCGGGCCCTTCCGGGCCGGCCGCGCCCGGCGTAGGGTCGGCTCCGTCGAGCGGATTCCCGAGTGGAGGAGTTCTCCATGGCCCGTCCCGAAATCGGCTTCCAGTTCCCGTCCGGCTGCCCCTCTCGGAGTTGACCCCGCTGGCGCGCGGAGTCGAGCAGGCCGGGTTCGACGAGCTGTGGCTGGTCGAGGACTGCTTCTTCGCCGGAGGGATCGCCGCGGCCGCGACCGCGCTGGCCGTGACCGAACGCGTCAAGGTCGGCATCGGCATCCTGCCGGCGGTCGCCCGCAACGCCGCGTTCACCGCCATGGAGCTGGCCGCGCTGGCCGAGGCGCACCCGCGCCGCCTCATCGCGGGAATGGGGCACGGCATGCCGGACTGGATGCGCCAGATCGGCGCCGCACCGGCCTCCCCGCTCACGGCGCTCGCCGAGCATCTCGACGCGGTGCGCGCCCTGCTCGCGGGCGAGACGGTGAGCACCCGGGGGCGCTACGTTCAGCTTGACGGGGTGCGCCTGGAATTCCCGCCGCCGGTGCCGCCCCCGGTGGTGGCGGGCGTGCGCGGCCCGAAGTCGCTGGAGGTGTCCGGGCGGCACGCCGACGGCACCCTCCTGGCCGAACCGGCCACGCCCGCCTACATCGCCGCGGCGCGCCGGGCCATCGCCGAAGGGCACAGCGACCCGCGCCGACCGCACCGGATCGGCGTCTACACGTGGTTCCACGTCGACGAGGACCCCGACCGCGCCCGCGCGGCGCTGCGCCCGGCGATCGCGGCCGTCGTCACCGAGCCGTCCTGGGCGGCCCACCTCGCCCCGCTCGACTTCGGCGAGCAGATCCGGGAGATGGCCGACCTGTCGGCCGAGGAGCGCGCCGTCGCCCTCCCCGACTCCTGGATCGACGAGCTCGCGGTGGTGGGCACGCCCGAGGACTGCGCCAAGCGGATCGACGAGCTCTACCGGGCCGGCGCCGACGCCGTGGTGCTGTGCCCGCCCGGCGACGTCCCCACCCAACTCGACCGCGCGGGCCGGACCCTCCTGCCTCTGCTGGACGCCGCCGGGCACTGACGGCCTTGGCCCCAGAGGGCTGAAGACCCGTTCAAGGCCGTGAAGGAAGCCTCGGTTCCAGGGAGCTCTCAAGGCCCGCCCCGGGAGGGATGGTGCGCGGGTGGGCGATGCTCTCGCGTGGCCGAAGGCCCATGGACGCAAAATCGCCCTCACGCGCGCGAAGCGCACGCCGACACCGTGGACACAGACCGACACCGCGGTTTCGGCCCGGCGCCCAAGGGCGGCGGTGTGCGTTCAGTCTTTGGGTTGGGGTTCACGCCCCTGTGGCCGGTGTTTCACGCCCTCGGTGGCCGAGGCGGGCGGGCACGGCGGCCCGTTTCTTCACCGCGCGCCGAAACCATGGTCGCGTCCCGGCGCCGCGCCTACCGGGTCGGGTCCAGGACGAGTTTGCCGGTGGTCCGGCGGGAGCGCAGGTCCTCGTGGGCGGCGCGGGCGTCGGCCAGGGCGTACTCGCCGCCGGTGACCGCGCGCAGCTCGCCCTTGGCCACCAGGTCGAACATCTCCGCCATCGCCGCGTGCACCACGCCGCCCGGCAGCAGGAACGCGTGCGGCAGCCACATGCCGCTCACCGCCGTGGAGTGGCGCATCAGGTTGGGCAGCTGAATGGGTTTGGGGGCCTCGCGGCCGGCCATGCCGTAGAAGGCGAGGCGCCCGAACGGCGCGAGCGCGCGGACGCTCTCGTCGGTGACGCGTCCGCCGGTCATGTCCAGGACCGCGTCCACGCGCCGGCCGTTGTTGGCCTCGGTGAGGGCCGCGGTCATGTCGGGGGTCGTGGAGTCGACGGCAGCGTCGGCCCCCAACTCCAGGGTGAGGTCCCGCTTCTCCGCGCTGCTCGCGGTGGCGATCACCCGGCCCGCTCCGAACGCCTTGGCCAACTGCACCGCCAGCGATCCCACACCGCCGGCCGCCGCGTGCACGACGACGGACTCGCCCGGCTCCAGCCGCACGTTCTTGCGCAGCAGCACCCAGGCCGTCGCGCCCTGGACGACCAGGGCCAGCGCGGCCACGTCGTCGACGCCGTCGGGGACGTCGAAAACGAGATTGGCGTCGGCGACGGCGCGCTCGGCGTAACCGCCGCCGTTGACCATCGCCACCACCCTGCGGCCGTCGGGGGTGCGGCCCGCGATCTCGCTGCCGGGCACCAGGGGCAGCCTGGTCTGGGAGAGGTAGGAGTTCTCCGCCTGGTGGGTGTCGGCGTAGTTCACCCCGGCCCGGGACACCTCCACCGGCACCTCACCGGGGCCCGCCTCGGGCTCGGGAACGTCAGCGAGGCCGAGGACCTCGGGGCCGCCGAACTCGGTGATCTGAATCGCTCGCATCGGTCGCTCTCTCCATCCAGAGGAAACACTCGCCAACCGAGCATACCGACCAGGTGGTATGCACAGTGCGCCCGTGCGGCCGCGATTCCGGCTCCCGGTGAGCGCTCCGTCACCACGTCTCGATGTGGGTCCGCTTCTTGGCCGCGCGGGGCGGGGGCGCGAAGGAGGCGAACGTCGTGGTGATCCACCGGCGCGTCTCGGCCGGATCGATCACGTCGTCCAGCTCGAACACCGTCGCGGCGTTGTGCGCCTTGCCCGAGTCGTAGTAGGCGGCCACCAGCGCCTCGAACCTGCGCCGCCGCTCCTCGGGGTCGGCGATCGCCTCCAGTTCGCGGCGCGCGCCCAGCCGGACCGCGCCCTCAAGGCCCATCGCGCCGATCTCCCCGGTGGGCCAGGCCACCGTGGCCATCGGGGCCCGGAAACTCCCGCCCGCCATGGCCTGCGCGCCCAGACCGTAGCCTTTGCGCAGCACGACCGTGCAGATCGGGACGGACAGGTTCGCCCCGTTGACGAACAACCGGGCGAAGTGCCGCACCGTCGCGGTGCGCTCGGCCTCCGGGCCGACCATGAAGCCGGGGGTGTCGCACAGCGAGACCACCGGCAGGTCGAAGGCGTCGCACAGTTGAAGGAAGCGCGCCATCTTGTCGGCGGCGTCGGCGTCGATCGCGCCGCCCAGGTGCGCCGGGTCGTTGCCGACCAGCCCCATGGTGCGGCCCTCGATCCGGACCAGCGCCGTGACGACGCCGGCGCCGAAGTGCCGGCGCAGCTCCAGCACCGAACCGGTGTCGGCCAGGGTCTCGACGACGCGGCGCACGTCGTAGGCGCGCAGCCGGTTCTCCGGGACCGCGTGCCGCAGCAGCCGCTGGTCGGGGGCCTCCCAGTGCGCGGCGTCGCCCTGGAAGTAGCCGAGGTAGCGCCGTGCCACATCGGTGGCCTCGACCTCGTCGGCCACCGCGACGTCGACGACCCCGTTGGCCGTCTGCACCCCGATCGGGCCGACCTCCTCCGGTGCGTAGGAGCCCAGGCCGCCGCCCTCGATCATCGCCGGGCCGCCCATGCCGATCGTGGAGTCGGCCGTGGCGATGACGACGTCGGCGCAGCCCAGCAGCGCCGCGTTCCCGGCGAAGCAGCGCCCTGCCGCGATCCCGACCAGCGGAACCAGCCCCGAGAGCCCGGCCAGGCTCTGGAACGTGGTGACGTCCAGCCCGGAGACGGTCGTGGTGTCGGTGTCGCCCGGCCGCCCGCCGCCGCCCTCGGCGTAGAGCACGACCGGCAGCCGCCGCCGTCCGGCGAGGTCGAGCATCCGGTCCATCTTGCGGTGGTTGAGGTGGCCCTGGGTACCGGCCATCACCGTGTAGTCGTAGGCCATCGCGGCGACCTGGGTGCGCTCGGGCCCGAACAGCTCCCCGTTCACCCGGCCCAGTCCCGTCACCAGGCCGTCGGCCGGGCTCTTCTCGGCCAGCTCCTCGGGGGATCTGCGGCGCCGCTGCGCGGCCAGCACGAGCGGGCCGTACTCGGTGAAGCTGCCGGCGTCGCACAGGTCGTCGATGTTCTCCCGCGCGGTGCGTCGTCCGGTGCCGTGCCGCTCCGCCACGGCCTGCGAACGCGCCCCGTCCAGCGTCGCGGCGTGCCGGGCGCGGACCTCGGCGAGATCGGGGCGGATCGCGTCGGGATCGATCTCCCGCCGCGCGCCCCGCGCCTCGGCGGCGACCTCTTTCTCCAGCATGACGACCAGGGGCTCGCCCTCGACGACCGTGGCGCCCTCGGCCACGCGGACCTCGGTCACCACGCCGCTTCGCGCGGCGGTGACGACGTGCTCCATCTTCATGGCCGACACCACCAGCAGCCGCGCTCCGGCCGCGACCTCGGCCCCCTCCGCGACGTCGATCCCCGCCACGGTGGCCGGCATCGACGCGCGGACCGCGACGTGGCCTTCGGGCACCGGGAGGCCGCCGGATTCCGGCCCGGTGTCCCGGCCCTCGGCCCCGGCGCCCTCCGTCCCCGCGGCCTCCGCGGCGGCCGCCTCAAGGGTGCGGGCGCGTTCGCGCAGCCCCGCCAGGTGGTCGGCGACGAACGTCGTCGTGGCCGCGGCCTCCCGGACGTCGGGGTGGGAGACGACGGCGCGCAGCAGCGCGATGTTGGTGTCGGCGCCGGCGACCTCGAACTCGCCCAGCGCGCGCTCGGTCCTGGCCAGGGCCGCGGCGTGGGCGTCGGGCGGTCCGGGCGGGACCGAGCCGCCGCGCGCGTGCACGATGACCTTCGCCAGCAGCGGATCGTAGCCGGGCCCGGCCCGGTAGCCGGTGTGGCCGTGGGTGTCCACCCGCACGCCCGGCCCCGTCGGCGGGGTGAAGGCGGTCAGCGCCCCGGTCGAGGGGCGGGGCGACCCGTCGGCGGCCTGCGCCTCCAGGTTGACCCGGACCTGCACCGCGCAGCCGTCGGGCTCCGGGCGCCGCCGCGGCGACAGCCCGACGTCGGCGAGCGTCGCGCCCCGGGCGATGCGCAACTGCGCCGCGACCAGGTCGACCCCGGTGATCTGCTCGGTGACCGTGTGCTCCACTTGCAGCCGCGGGTTGGCCTCGATGAACACCGCGCACGCCGCGGGGTCCGCGCCCGCCGCCACGGCATCGGTGTCGACCAGGAACTCCACCGTTCCCAGCCCGCTGTAGCCCACCGCCTCGCCCATGCGGACCGCGCAGTCGAGCAGGTGCTCCCGCAGCGGCTCGGGCAGCCGGGGCGCCGGGGCGATCTCCACCAGTTTCTGATGCCGGCGCTGGATGGTGCAGTCGCGTTCCCACAGGTGGGTCACCGCGGTTCCGTCGCCGACGAGCTGCACCTCGACGTGGCGGGCGCGGGGAACGAGCCGCTCGACGTAGAGGTCGGCGCGGCCGAAGGCGGCCGCGGCCTCGGCCGCGCAGTCGCGGTAGGCGTCGGCGAGTTCGTCGGCCGAGCGCACCGCGCGGATGCCCCGCCCGCCGCCGCCCGCGCACGCCTTCACCATGACGGCGCCGCCCGGGCCCAGAGAGGCCAGGAAGGCGGCGGCCTCCTCCTGGTCCGTGGCGCCGCGGGTGCCCTCGGGGACGGCGATGCCGAGGTCGCCGGCCAGACCCCGGGCGCGGGCCTTGTCGCCGAACAGCGCGAGCACGCCGGGGTCCGGGCCGACGAACGTCAGCCCGTCCTCGGCGCAGCGGGCGGCGAAGCCGGCGTCCTCGCTGAGGAACCCGTAGCCGGGATGGACCGCCGCGCCGCCGGCGTCGCGGGCGATCGCGCGGACCGCCGCGCCGTCGAGGTAGCCGGCGGCGCCGGAGCCGGGCAGCGGGCGGACGGCATCGGCGCGGCGCGCGTGCGGGGCGCGGGGCTCGTCGGCGGTGTGCACCGCGATCGTGCGCAGTCCCAGGTCGGCGGCTGCCCGCAGCACGCGGACGGCGATCTCGCCCCGGTTGGCGACGAGAACGGTGTCGAATCCCATGGTGCCGGGGTTCCCCTTTCGGTCTATACCGACCGGATGGTATGCAACCGGGCGGGAATCGTCTAGCGTGTGATCCGCGCCACTTCCGCGCATCGACGAGAGGGTGAGGATGGCACAGGTCGAGACGGTTCGCGGCCCGATCCCCGTTGAGGAGCTCGGCACGACGCTCATGCACGAGCACGTCTTCATGGTGAACCCGGAGCTGCTGGACAACCACGGCGACTTCTGGGACGAGGAGGTGCGCGTCGCCGACGCGATCGAGCGCCTCGGGGAGCTGCGCGCACGCGGCGTCGACACGATCGTGGACCCGACGGTCATCGGGCTCGGCCGCCACCTCCCGCGCATCCAGCGGGTCAACGCCGAGGTCGACATCAACATCGTCGCCGCCACCGGCCTGTACGCCTTCCACGACCTGCCGCAGTTCCTGCACTACCGGGGGCCGGGCACGCCCCTGGGCGGCCCCGAGCCGATGACCGAGATGTTCGTCCGCGACATCCGCGTGGGCATCGCCGACACCGGGGTGAAGGCCGCCTTCCTCAAGTGCGTCGTGGACGAGTACCTGACACCGCAGGTCGAGCGGGTGGCCCGCGCGGTGGCGGCGGCCAGTGTCGAGACCGGCGCCCCGATCACGGTGCACACCAACGCCGAGGCGCGCAGCGGCACCGCGGCGCTGACGTGGTTCGCCGAGGAGGGGGTCGACCTGACCCGAGTGGTGGTCGGCCACGCCGGCGACAGCAACGACCTCGACTACCTGAGGTCGCTCGCCGACCAGGGCGCCGTCCTGGGCTGCGACCGCTTCGGCGTCGACACGATCAACCCCACCGAGCGGCGCGTCGCCACCATCGCGGCCCTCGCCGAGCAGGGCTACGCCGACCGGATCGTGCTCTCCCACGACGCCTGGTGCTACGCCGACCTGTTCGCCGGAGAGGAGACCATGGCGCTGGTGCGCCAGGTGCTCCCCAACTGGAACTACCTGCACATCAGCGACGACGTGCTGCCGGCGCTGCGCGCGGCGGGCGTCACCGACGCCCAGATCGACATGATGCTCACCGGCACGCCCCGGCGCTACTTCTCGGGGGCGGACGCGCCGGAGGCGGCGTCCGGGTGAGCGGGGCCGTTCCGCTGCCGGGGCCCCGCGGCGGCTTCCGGAGCGTCAGCCCCGTTCACGGGGCGGGAGGCCGGCGAAGTCCGGCGTGCGCTTGGCCAGGTGGGCCGCGAGGCCCTCGGAGAAGTCGGCGCCGGCGAACGCCTCGGGCATGAGGGCCGCCGCCTCCTCGCAGGCCGCGGTCAGATCGCTGTCCATCCCGCGGTAGACCTGCGCCTTGATCCACGCCATCGAGGCGGGGGAGCTGCCCTCGGCGAGGATGCGGGCGTGGTCGAGGGCGGCGTCGAGCACCTGGTCGCGGGGGAGCGCACGGTTGACCAGCCCGATGCGCTCGGCCTCGTCGCCCAGCACGATCCGCGACGACAGCAGCAGGTCCAGCGCCCTGGCCGCGCCCACCAGGCGGGGGAGGTGCCAGGCGATGCCGTACTCGGCGACCAGGCCGAGCCTGCTGAACGCCGTGGTGAGCTTGGCGTCCTCGGCGGCGAAGCGCAGGTCGGCGAAGAGCGCCACCACCAGCCCGACCCCGGCCGCCGGGCCGTTGATCGCGGCGATGACCGGTTTGCGCAGCGTGGTCGGGAACGACAGCGGGCGCTCGCCGTGCTCGAAGCCGGATCCGGCGGCCCCCTCCACCATGGACAGCGCCTCCATGTCGGCGCCGGCGCAGAACCCGCGCCCGGCGCCGGTCACGACGACGACCCGGACCCCGGGGTCGTCATCGGCGGCGCTCATGAGGCCGAACAGCCGCTCCGCCATCACCGGGTTCCACGCGTTCAGCCGGTCGGGGCGGTTGAGCGTGAGCAGCAGGACGCCATCGCGGTTCTCCGAGAGCACCTGCGTCTCCGGATCGTTCGCCCAGTCGGGGGCCTCGGGCATGTCGCCTCCTCGTCACCGTTCAGCCGGGTCCGGCTGATCCTACCCCCGAGTAACGTGACGCGGGCCACCCGCCATGGAAGGCGGTTCCCGATCGGTGGGGCTGCGGAGCTTGCGGAGCAGCGCGCAGTAGGGGAGTGCGCGGTCCACGGGCAGCCTCACCGATGCCCATGGTCCCATCCGATGATCCGGGCGCACTCCCTCTCCGGACGAGCGCCGGACAACGGCGGGTCACAGCTCGGCGTAGAGGGCGGTGGCGTCGTCGTGGGTCTTGCCCCGTTCGACGCCGTTGCGGCGCTCCTCCGTGCGGACCCAGGCGATCAGGGACTCCGGACCCGAGTCCACCAGGTGACGCCACACCGAGCTCCAGGCGTGGCCGTAGTGCTCCACGAGCCGGGTGCAGCCGTCGGTCATCAGCGCCAGGCGGCCGTCGGCGGGCCGCACCGATCCGGTCACCGCCTCGTAGGCGGCCTCGACCGCCGTGCCCGCCACCCAGAAGCCCCCGCGGACGTTGCGCGAGGCGCGCACCAGCTCCAGCGAGTAGGGGCGGCCGCCGGGCAGGTGGTCCAGCCGGTCGTCGGACACGGCGGTCACCGTCCCGTCCGGCCCGGGGAACAGCACGGCGGAGTCGGCGAGGACGAGGTAGTCCAGGCCGTCCTCGGTGCGGCGTGCCACCGCGGCGGTCGCCGAAGGGCTGTCGGGGTTGCCCAGGTCGCAGCCGTCGTGTGCGTCGCGGGTCCGGTCGATGGCCCCGGCCAGCGCGTCGGGCAGGGGTCGGCGCCGCGCTGAGGACAGCTCCGTCGCCAGCGCCGCGCCCAGCCGGTGCACCAGCCACCGCACACCGTGCCGGCACCCGGTGCGCACGCCCGGGGCGGCCGTCGCCCCGTCCAGGACGAACGCCCAGTCCGTCCCGGCCGCGACGTAGTCCTCGTTGTGCTCGCCGTCGCCCTGCTCGCTCGCGTAGCGGATCAGCACGCCCGATTCCCTCCCGTCGGTGAAACGGATTCCGGGACCAGCTTGCCCGGTCGAGGACGCCCACCGGACCCGAGGCGGACCCGACCGCGCGAGGGATCCGCGTGACCGCGCCGCCTCCGCCCCGGGGACGAGGATGGGCCGGGGTTCAGGCCCGACGGGTACCCGGCAGGATTCCGGCGTCGTTGACGGCCTGGGCGAGCGGGGCGGCGAGGTCGGTCAGGCGCTCGCAGCCCTCGGCGCCGATCGCGGCGTAGGCGGGCAGGGCCAGCGCGTCGGTGCGGTCCTCGATCTCCCGGCGCAGCCGCCGCCCGTCCTCGGTGAGGGAGACGGTCTCGTCCTCGCCGACGGCCACCAGGCCGCGCTCGCGCAGGCGCCCGACCGCCGCGTCCCACACCTCCCGGCTCCAGCCGCGGCTCCTGCGCAGCCCCTTGACGCTGGCCTGGCCGGTCGCGGCGTGGGTGACCAGGGCCTCGACCGGGTCCAGCCCGGCGGTGACCAGGGCGGCGACGTGGCCGTCACCGCGGAACTCCCGCAGCAGGCTCTGGGCGTGCCAGAGCACCAGGTGCGGCTCCTTGGGCCACTCCAGCCCGGCGTGCGCGGCGAACAGCGGACGGCCGTAGGGGTGCCGGGCCGCCTCCAGCGCGGCGGTGCGCGCCAGTTCGGCCGCCTCTCCGACGGCCTCGGACTCCAGCACGGGGGCGCCGATGATCCGGCGCAGCCCCTCGCCCGCGGCGCGCAGCCGCGCGGCCAGGACCGCCTCGGGCGCCGCGGCCTCCCATGCCTTGGGGATCACCGAGCGGACCACGTCGGGGTTGAAGTTGAAGAAGGTGGCGACGACGGTCTCGGCGCCGACGGCGCCGAAGGCGGCCGAGCGCGAGGCGAAGTAGCCCATGACCGTCGGCTCCAGGCCGATGGCCGCGTACTCGGCGGGCGCCTCGGGGGAGAAGTAGACGGACACGTGCAGCGGTTCGACCGCCCGCCAGGTGGTGCGGGCCAGTTCGGGGGAGACGGTCGCGGGGGACGGTGACGCCATGGGTGACTCCACTGGTTCTGGGCGGCTCGGGACGGGGCCCGGCCGGACCCGGGGGTTTACCGGTCGGTAACAAGCCTCAGGCTAACCAGCCCGACGGCGCGGCAGAACCCCCGGGGCCGCGGTTGCGGCGGGCGCTCCGGGGTGCCGCCGAACCTTGACACCGACCGGTCGGTCTGCGTAGGAATGGGCGACGGCACGGTGAGAGGAGACCCCGTGGAGGTCGTGGCCAAGACGCGCGCCGGCGAGGTGCGCGGAGTCCGGAACGACGGGATCGCGGTGTTCCGCGGCATTCCCTACGCGGCCGCTCCGGTGGGCCCCGACCGGTTCCGGCCGCCGCGCGCGCCGGAGCGCTGGGACGGGGTCCGCGACGCGACGGAGTTCGGCCCCACCGCTCCGCGCCCGGCCTACCCCGAAACCGTCGGCCAACTGCTGGTCGAACGCTTCATCCCCGGCGAGGACGTCCTGAACCTCAACGTCTGGACCCCCGACCTCGGGGCGGCCGGGCTGCCGGTCATGGTCTGGATCCACGGCGGCGCGTTCACCAACGGCTCGGGCTCGGAGCCGATCTACGAGGCGAGCGCCTTCGCCCGCGACGGCGTGGTGGCGGTGACCTTCAACTACCGGCTCGGCGCGGACGGCTTCTGCCTGCTGGAGGACGCCCCCGCCAACCTCGGCCTGCTGGACCAGATCGCCGCGCTGGAGTGGGTGCGCGACAACATCGCCGGCTTCGGCGGCGACCCGGGCAACGTCACGGTCTTCGGGGAGTCGGCCGGCGCCATGAGCGTCGCCACCCTGCTCTCGATCCCCCGGACCGAGGGGCTCTTCCGGCGGGCCGTCGCCCAGTCCGGTGCGGGCAACGCCGTGGCCGATCCCCGGGACGCCGCGACCGTGGCGCGCGTCCTCGCCGAACGGCTCGGGGTCGCCCCGACGGCCGAGGCCCTCTCCGGCGTCGCGACCGAGGACCTGCTGCGGGAGCAGAGCCGGATCTCGCTGGAGGTGCGCGGCGGCTCCGACCCCGAGGTCTGGGGGGAGCGGATCGCCGGCGGGTCCATGATGCTGCCGTTCGCGCCGGTCCTCGACGGCGCGCTGATCGAACACATGCCGACCGAGGCGATGCGCGCGGGCGCCGGCCACGGCGTCGACCTGCTGTTCGGCAGCAACACCGAGGAATACCGGCTGTTCCTGGCGCCGACCGGGCTGCTCGACCTCGTCTCGGAGGATCATCTGCCGGGCTACCTGGCCCGGGCCGGCCTGGCGGCCGGGGCGAGCGCGGTCTACGGCGCCTCCGGCCCACTGTCGACGCCCGGGGACGTGCTCTCGGCGGTCATCACCGACCAGAGGTTCCGGATCCCCGCCTACCGCATGGCCGAGGCGCGCGCCAAGGCCCCGGCCGGCACCTTCGGCTACGAGTTCGCCTGGCGGACGCCGCAGATGGACGGGCGCCTGGGCGCCTGCCACGCACTGGAGATCCCGTTCGTCTTCGACAACCTCGCCGTCGGCAGCGGGCTGACCGGCCCCGACGCGCCCGAAGCGCTGGCAGCGGCGATGCACGGTGCGTGGGTCCGCTTCGCCGCGACCGGCGATCCGGGCTGGCCGCGCTGGACCCCGCACACCCGCACCGCGATGCGGTTCGACCACCCGGCCTCCGCGGTCGTGGACGACCCCGGCGCCGAGACCCGCCGCCTCTGGGACGGCGTGCTCACCTGATCCGGCCGGTCGCGCGGCGCCGGGTCGGCACCGGATCAGCGGTCCTCCAACCAGATGGTCACGTTGGCCCCGTGGCAGCGGGAGCGGACGGAGCACATCAGCCGCTCGCCGGCGACCCAGGCCGCGGTGTCCAGCAGCCGGCGGCAGGGCTCGCGCCCGCACAGCACCGTGATCATGCCGTGGCCGCGAAGCCAGTGCGTGACCTCGGCGGCCAGGGAGGAGAAGGCGATCCTGCCGTGCTCGCGCACCATCAACCGGTGGCCGGTCCGGGACAGAGGAGGCAGGGGCAGCAGAACGGTGGCGCGGGAAAGGTGGTTCACTGAGGCTCTCTCGTACCCGGAGGGGAGGTCGGGGAACGCGTGAGGGCACGCGGGGACACGCTCTCGATGCGATCGTCGCTCACGGTGATGCGGACGCGACGAGAGGTGACGACTACGTCGAGTGTATCGCCGCGAGCGGCCTCCACACCACATCGGCGAACGTGAAACCTCCTGCGCCCCAGGCGATCGCGGAGCGCGGACCGCCGGAAGCAGGGGACCGGAGCGCCTCCCGTGCGAAGGGGGCTGCGAGGGCGGGCGCACATGCTCGGCATCCGTGAAAGACGCGCCCTGGGCCCCCTCATGGGCCCGTGCTCGGCACACTGCCGAGGTCTGCAGAAGTCGCGTGGCCCGGGTCTCCGGTGAACCGTCGGCCGCCGACCGCTGTGCGGCCCCGGTCGCCGTTGCGTCGCGGTAGGCCCCTGCCGCATCGGGTGCGTCTCTGCGAAGATCTCCGGAGACGACGGTAAAGGGGAGCGTGCCGATGACCCGGAGCAGGTCGGGGCTGGAGGACTACCGGTCGCGGGTGCGGGGCTGCCTGTTCGGCGGTGCCGTCGGTGACGCCCTCGGCGCGCCGGTGGAGTTCATGACGCTCGACGGTATCCGCGCCGAGCACGGACCGGCCGGCGTGCGGGAGTACGTCGCCGACTACGCCGACGGTTCGCCGCGCCACGGTCTGGTCACCGACGACACCCAGATGACGCTCTTCAGCGTCGAAGGGCTGATCCGGGCCGGTGTCCGTCAGGACCGCGGGTTGGGCTTCAACCCGCTGGGCGTGGTCCACCACGCCTACCTGCGCTGGTTCGAGACCCAGACGCTGCAGGAACCCTCCGGCCACCCCGACGGCTGGCTGCGGGAGGAGCGCTGGCTCTACGCCCGGCGCGCGCCCGGCGACACCTGCCTCAACGCGCTGGGGCGCGGCGCCGGGACCCCGGACCGGCCCTACGGCACGGCGGCGGAGAACGACTCGAAGGGGTGCGGCGGCGTCATGCGCAGCGCGCCGTTCGGACTGCTGCCCCCGGAGGGCGCTCCCGGCGACGCCTACATCTTCACCATCGCGGCCCAGGCCGCGGGACTCACCCATGGGCACCCCACGGGGCGGCTCGCCTCCGGCGCGCTCGCGCTGCTCATCCACCGCCTGGTGGCGGGGGACGACCTGCGGACCGCTCTGGACGCGGCAATGGTGGAGCTGCGCGGGCACGAGTCCCACGAGGAGACGGACGCGGCACTCGACCAGGCCCTGCGGGCCGCCGCGACCGAGCCGGTGTCCGCTGAGACGGTGGAGGGGCTCGGCGGCGGCTGGATCGCGGAGGAGGCGCTGGCGATCGCGGTCTACGCGGCTCTGGTGCACCCGGAGCCCGAGGAGTTCACCGACGCGCTGGCACTCGCCGTCACGCACTCCGGTGACAGCGACTCCACCGGTGCGGTCTGCGGCAACGTCCTCGGCGCGCTGCACGGCGAGACGGCGCTGCCTCCGGAGCTGACCTTCGAGGTGGAGGGCCGCGGCACCATCGGCCAGCTCGCCGACGACTTCGTGTGGGAGTTCACCGAGGGGAACCGGCTGCACGACGACTACGGGCCGCCCTCGCGGTGGACCCGGCGCTATCCGGGCGGGTGAGGCCGACGGGACGGTGCCGGTTCCGCGCAACCGGGTCCGCGCCCGGACACCGGTCGGTCATCTCCTGGGGAGGCCGCCTGATCGGGGCAGCGGCGGCCGGGGCTCCTCCGGCGGCGCCGATGCGGGGCGGGCGTGCCTGGCGCGGCGGCTGTCGGCCCTCCAGTCGTCCGGGGGCGGCAGGGCCGGAGCCGTGCCGGAGGGAGCGGCGACGGTGTGCGCCCGTCGCCGGGGTCCGTGCTCGACGACCAGGGAGCCGTCGGAGACGAACCGGCCGGACACGCCCGTGGCCAGCCAGCCCTCGCGGAAGGCCGTGCGGGCGGATTCGGGGGAGCTCCAGTACCCGCGGAACACGGCCGCGCCCCGCACCTCCACCTCGCCGAGGGAGGAGATCCGCACCTGCATCCCCGGTATCGGCCGCCCCGTGCTCCCCGCGGGGCTCTCCCCGCCGACGTTCAGCGTGAACGGGCCGGCGGTCTCGGTGATCCCGAACCCCTGGAGGACGGGCATGCCCACACCGGTGAAGAAATGGGTCATGCGCTCGGGCACCGCGCCGGAGCACACGATGAACCTCACCTGGCCGCCCAGGTGGTCGCGGATGCGGGTGTAGAGCCATCCGTGCATCGCGTGCGAGACGCGCCGCCACAGTCCGCGGCGTCCGCCCTTGCTCATCTCGATGGCGTGTTCGGTGGCGGAGTTGAAGGCGCCGAGGTTGTCCCAGCCGGGCATGTTCGACTTCTCGTGCTCGATCGCGTGCTCGATGCCGTGGACGCGTTCAAGGAAGGAGGGCCGCGCGAGCAGGATCGTGGGGGCGAATCCGCGGGTCTCGTGCAGCAGTGAGGAGCCGCGGGGCGGGAATCCGATGTGGACGCGCGCCATGACGCCGGCGATCAGCATGCTCTGGCCGAACGTCCCCGCCAGGGGCAGGTGCATGAGCGTGCCGGCCTCGCCCGCGGGGACGGCGTCGAGCAGCGGCTGCGCCCGCCCGATCAGGTTCTCGGCGCAGGCGAGCAGGTTGCCGTGGGTGAGGGCCGCGCAGGGAGAGCCCCGCTCCGTGGTGGCGGGGTGGGCTATCACGGCGATGTCGTCGCGCTTGGTCTCCTGCCGGCGGAGGAGGATGGCGGACGGGTCCATGTAGGCCCCGGCCGTCATGATCGTCTTGAGCCCCGTGTTCAGGCCGCTGTCCGGATCGGTGCCGAGGGAGTCGTCGAGGCGCCATATGCGGGCCAGGCCGGGGAATTCGTGCCGGATCCCGGCGACGGCGCGCGCGTGCCGCTCGTTCTCCACGATCACGGCGGCGGGCAGCGAATCGCGCAGGAGGTGCTGCAGCCGCGCGACCGGGCATGAGGGGTGGACGGGGACGAGGACGCCGCGGGCGGCCCACACCGCGAAGGCGATCAGCGCCCACTCGTAGCGCGTGCCGCATGCGAGGACCACGCGGTCGCCGGCGGAGACGCCCGCGGCGACGAGCCCTTTGGCGACCGAGGTGACGTCGCGCATGAACTCGGTCGCGGTGAGGTGCCTCCACTGGCCGCCGACCTTGTGCGCGAACCCTCCGTCGTGTCGCACGGCGTCGCGGCCCTGGTAGGGCAGGTCTCCGAGTCCTGTGAACCGCGGTTCCGGCGGAGGGGGATTTTCGCTTTTCTGTCGCATGTCGGCCATTCCTCCGCGGGGCGAGTGCCCTTACCCGGGCGCTCCACTCCCGCGGTGTTCGGTGGGGTTACGCGAGCGTCGTCCTACTGTGCAGGGTTTTCTCACCTCAAGGCAAGGCATGGAGCGCAGTTGAATCCGTGAATGGACGATAGGTAAGGGGGTGATTGGTGCGGGCCGTCGGAATTCGGACGGCCGTGCAGGCCGTGCCGCCGTCGGCCGGACCGGAGAGGGCCGGGATCCGGGAGTCGGCGGGCGGTCGGCGGGAGGAGCGGGAGGAAACGGCCGGTGATGGAATCCTCCGACCATGGCACTTTTTCGAATCAGGCTCCGAATCGTTGGCTTTTTCGCGTCCGGCCCTGTTCTGTGCCGGTAGAGCGGTGTACCGCATTCATCTGACGGATTCTGTCCGGTTTCCCGGCGACGACTATTTCACCCGGTTCGCCGGGCTCGATGGCATCGGCCGCCTCATCACCGACTCCGCCTCGTCCCCCGAGCTCGCCATGGGAATCCGAGGACGCGGGCCGTGCGTGCTCATGGTCTGACGCCGCGGCCTGGTTCCGCGTTCCGATTTCGCCGGGGCCACGGGGAGACTGGGACCGTGGCCCCGTGCCGTGCGCGCGCCGCGCCGCCCACCGGAAGCCACACGCCGACGGCCCTTCCTGCAGGTACGGGAGCGCAGGAAGGCCGCGCAAACCCAAGAGGCACGTCGATGCGGGCCTTGTGGGCACCGCATCACACCATTAACATCAACTAAACCAACATTGAAAAACAGGTGATTCCACATGTACGCGGAAGAACGCCAGCGGCTGATTCTCGAGCGTGCCCGCCGGGAGGGACGTGTGGACGTCGCCCAGCTCGCCTCGGAGTTCGAAGTGACCTACGAGACGATCCGGCGCGACCTCACCGCTCTGGAACGCCACGGCGTCCTGCGCCGGGTGCACGGCGGCGCGATCCCGGTCGAACGACTGGGTTTCGAGCCGACCCTGACCGTGCGGGACTCCGTGATGACCGAGGAGAAGGAGCGGATCGCCAAGGCCGCCCTGGCCGAACTGCCCGATGAAGGGGCGATCCTGCTGGACGCCGGTTCCACCACCGGGCGGCTCGCCGAGCAGCTCCCGACCGACCGCGAGCTCACGGTCGTCACCAACTCGGTCTCCATCGCCCTGACGCTCACCCCCCGCACCAACATCAACCTGATGCTGTTGGGCGGCCGGCTGCGCACCCGCACCCAGGCCACCGTGGACGGCTGGGCGCTCCAGGCGCTGGAGGAGACGTTCGTGGACGTGGCTTTCATGGCGACGAACGGCGTCTCCGCGGAACGCGGGCTCACCACGCCGGACACGGCCGAGGCCATGGTCAAGCGGGCGATGATCCGTTCCGCTCGGCGCGCCGTGCTGCTGGCCGACCACACCAAGGTCGGCAACGACCACTTCACCCGGTTCGCCACCGTCGACGACGTCGACTGCATCATCACCGACACCGGACTCGCGGCCGGCCTCGGCGACGAGCTCTCGGCGCTCGGCCCCCGGGTCGTCATGGCCTAGACGTGTTGCTCCAGGCCCTGCCGGACCACCGGTGGCCCGGTGGGGCCGTTGTCGGGCGCGAGCGCTGACGGCGGCCTTCCCGTGCCGTGCGGCGGTGCACGAAAGAACCGCGACCACAGCCTCCCGACTCCCGTCGACGATCTGAGGTGGGGACGGGGTGGCCCCCGGGGGCCGAGGAAACGTCCCGGTGCGGCCGGCGGACCGGCCGGTGGGGGAGCGGGTCAGGAGGCGGGGCCGCGGGGTTCGGGGGTCACAGCTCCTTCACCACCCAGTGCGGATCGGGCTCGGCGACGACCGTGACGGCCTCCGGGGCGATGTCGCCGGTTCCGGGAACGGTGGTGCCGGGCAGCGAGACCGCGGCCGTTCCCCACGCCACGGCGCGGCGCAGCCGCTCACCGGACAGCGCGTCGGTGGACAGGTATCCGGCGAGCGCGCAGTCGCCGGCGCCCACGGTGCTGCGGGGAGCGACCTCCGGGCCGCGCGCCCACCAGGTGCGGCCCCGCTCGACGAGCAGCGCCCCGTGGCCGCCCAGCGTCACCAGCACCACCCGGTTCCCCCAGCTCAGGACCTCCCGTGCGGCGGAGACGACCTCGCCGACGGTCGGCAGTTCCCTGCCGAGCAGCGCGGCCAGCTCCTCCTGGTTCGGCTTGAGCAGCGCGAACGCCCCCGTGAGGGCCGCGACCTCCAGTGGGACGCCCGAGGTGTCCAGCGCGACGGGGACGCCGTGCTCGGCCGCGAGCCGGGCGACCCGGACGTAGAGGTCCGGGGGGACGCCGAGGGGCAGGCTGCCGCCGGCCGCGAGCCAGCGCGGGCCGCGCGCGAGTTCGGTGCCGAGCGCGCCCAGCAGTTCGTCGGTCTCGGCGGCCGAGAGCGCCGGCCCGGCGGCGTTGAGCTTGGTCGTGGTCCCGTCGGACTCGGTGACGGTGATGTTGCTGCGGGTCTCGTCGCCGATCGGCACGCTCACGAAGGGGAGGTCGCCGAGCAGCGCGGTGAGCTCGGCGCCCTCTGCGCCGCCGATCGGGAGCACCGCGGTGGTCGGCGAACCGTTCCTGCGCAGCGCGCGCGAGACGTTGACGCCCTTGCCGCCGGCCTCGGCCCGGGCGGTGTGGACGCGCAGCACGTCTCCGCGGACGAGCGAGGCGATCTCAAGGGTGCGGTCGACGCTGGGGTTCGGCGTGACGGTGAGGATCATGCGAGCTCGATTCGCGGTCCTGCGGTCGCGACCTCCCCGGCCGTTCCGGAGTCGAGTCCGGAATCGGAGATGACGAGGTCGACGGCGTCGATCGGGGCCACGTGCACGGGTTCCGCACGACCGAACCTGCTGTGGTCGGCGAGGACGACGGTGCGCGCCGCGGCACCGATCAGCGCGCGCGTGATCCGCGCCTCGTCGGCGTCGGATGTGCTCAGGCCGTGGTCGGGGGTGATGGCGTCGGCGCCCATGAACGCGGCGTCGACGAAGACGCCGCCGGCCGCACCGATGGTCCACTCGCCGCCCGTCGCCGGGGTCCGGCCGCGCACCAGACCGCCGAGGACGTGCAGGGAGACGTTGGGCAGGGACGCGACGAGCGCGGCGACCGGCACGGAACGGGTGACGACGGTCGGAGCGGTGTCGGTCGGCAGCAGTTCGGCCAGGCGGGACGTTGCGGCGTCGGCGCCGAGGATGACCGATCCGCCATCGGGGAGTTCGGCGAGCGCGGCCTTGGCGATGCGCTGCTCCTGCGCGCCGGGGGCGGCCTCGCCGTCGGTCCCCGCCTGCCCGACGAGCCTGTGCTCGACCGGGATGGCGCCGCCGTGCACGCGGCGCAGCATGCCCAGCCGCTCCAGCTCGGTGAGGTCCCGGCGGATGGTCTCGGGGGTGACCGACAGGCTCTCCGCCAGGTTCCTCACCTCGATCCGGCCGCGTTCCCTGGCGCGGGAGACGATCTCCCGATGCCGCTCCGGCGCGTACACGATCGCACTCACCTCCACTCTTATGTCTGTTTTTCTGTCCGATTCTATTTGATTATGTCTGTTTGGCTTTGGAAGTCAATAGGGCGCGCGGGGACTTCCGCGACCCGCGCCCGGTCGTCCGAGGACGGGTGCTGCCGGCCGGTGACGACGGCTTGGCCAGGCCCGCCGACCGCGGAATCCGGCCGTAGCAGCCGGTGTCCGCGGTGGTCGAGACCGCCGACGCGGCGGCCAAGGCCCGACTGCGGAGCGTCAAGCGCCGTCGCGATCCCCGGGAGGCTTGCCGCGGCCACTCTCCGTAAACGCCGCCCGGCCTGTGCGCGCCGTAAGCGCTCCATCCGGCGCACCGTCCCCGACGTGGACCGGATGTCCGACCGTCCCTCCCCGCGTAAGGTGCGTGCAGCCCTGCACCGTTTCGCGTTAAGCTCGCTATTACCCCTGAATGCGCATCCCTTGGATCCGCGATACGGAAAAAGGAGCAGCATGATGGGGCGGGCGGAGTACGACCATGTCATCGTCTGCGGGGGCTCGGCGGGGCCGTGCGTCGGTCAATCGGTTGAGCGCGGGCCCGGGCGAGGAGATCCTCGTGCCGGAAGCGGATCGGCCGGACCGGACCCGGAACCTCCCCGCGCGCATGCCGCCGACCGCGCTCCGGTGCCGACGGGCCGCGAGCGCTCGGCGCGTCCGCGACGCCCCACCTCGCCGGCGGCGACTCATACGCCCTGACGGCGCCCGCCGGGAAAGCCGCAGATCCCGTCCTCGGCACACCCCGTCGCCGCCGTCCGCAGAGGACCACGACCGGTACCGCACGCAGAAAAGGTGAGACCCGTGTCCACGAACGGAGAGCGCGACAGCGCAGCGGAACCGGGGACTCCGGCGACCGCGGTCAAGGCGCGGCGCGGGGAGAGCCGACTCAAGCCCGCCGTCTTCATCGGCTCGTCCGTGCTGATCCTCGCGCTCTCGATCTGGGCGATCATCACGCCGACGGGTGCCGAGAACACCATCGGAACAGTGGTGAGCTGGATCTCCGCGGGATTCGGCTGGTACTACTTCCTCGCCGCCACCCTGTACCTGGTGTTCGTGGTGTTCGTCGCCGTATCCCGGTACGGCGAGGTCAAACTCGGGCCGCAGCACTCCACACCGGACTACGGGGTGTTCGCATGGGCCGCCATGCTGTTCGCGGCCGGCATCGGCATCGACCTGATGTTCTTCTCCGTCGCCGGACCGGTCAGCCATTACCTCGCACCGCCCGAGGGCGACCCGCAGACCGTCGAGGCGGCCCGGCAGGCCGTGGTGTGGACGCTGTTCCACTACGGCATCACCGGGTGGGCGATGTACGCGCTGATGGGCATGGCGCTCGGCTACTTCTCGTTCCGCTACCGCCTCCCGCTGGCCATCCGCTCGGCCCTGTACCCGCTCATCGGCAGGCGCATCCACGGCCGGATCGGTGACGCGGTCGACCTCGCGGCCGTCATCGGCACGATCTTCGGTATCTCCGTGTCGCTCGGAATCGGCGTCGTGCAGCTCAACTACGGGCTGAACTTCCTCTTCGACGTGCCCGAAGGAGTCCCGGCGCAGATCGGACTGATCATCGTCGCCGTGCTCATGACCACGGTGTCCGCCGTGGCGGGCGTCGACCGGGGCATCAGGCGGCTGTCCGAGCTCAACGTCCTGCTCGCCATCGGCCTGATGCTCTACGTGCTGGTCTTCGAGGGCCCCGTCCGGCTGCTCAACGCCCTCATCCTCAACATCGGCGACTACATCAGCCGCTTCCCCGCGATGACGCTGAACACCTTCGCCTACGACCAGCCGACCGAGTGGCTCAACGCCTGGACGCTGTTCTTCTGGGCCTGGTGGGTCGCCTGGGCGCCGTTCGTCGGACTGTTCCTCGCCAGGATCTCGCGCGGCCGCTCCATCCGGCAGTTCGTCACGGCGACGCTGGTGGTCCCGCTGCTGTACACGCTGACGTTCCTGTCGATCTTCGGCAACAGCGCGCTGAGCGTGGTGCGGCAGGGCGGCACCGAGTTCGGCGAGATCACCGTGAACGCGCCCGAGCAGGGCTTCTACGCGCTGCTCACGCAGTACCCGGGGGTCACGTTCAGCGCCGGGCTGGCGACCTTCGTCGGGTTGCTGCTCTACGTCACCTCCGCGGACTCCGGCGCGCTGGTGATGGGCAACCTCAGCTCCCACCTGCCGACACCGATCACCGACTCCAAGCCGTGGCTGCGCATCTTCTGGGCGTCGGCGACCGGCCTGCTCACCCTCGCCATGCTCCTCGTCGGCGGTGTGGACGCGCTGACCAACGCGACCATCATCATGGGCCTGCCGTTCTCGTTCGTGATGCTCCTGATCATCTGGGGCCTGTACAAGGCGCTACGGACCGAACGGTTCCGCAAGGACGCGCTCCGCACCACCCTGTCGTCGTCGCTGTCGGAGCGGACCGCGATCGGCCGCAGGGGCGCGGACCGGAACTGGCGGCAGCGGCTCACGAGGGTGATGAGCTTCCCCGGGAAGCGGGCGGCCGCCAAATTCGTCGACGAGGTGTGCCGCCCCGCGTTCCGGGACGTCGCGGAGGAGCTGCGCGCGCAGGGCGCGGAGGCGTCGGTCACCGAAGGGGTCGACGAGGAGGTCGGGATCCCGCACGTGGAGCTGAGAGTGCCGATGGACACCGAGGAGGAGTTCAGCTACCGGGTGTGGCCGATCGAGATGCCCACTCCGACGTTCGCCACGCGGCCGGTCACCGAGCACGACACCTACGTGCGCTTCGAGGTGTACCTCACCGAGGGCAGCCAGGGCTACGACGTGATGGGCTACAGCAAGGAGCAGCTCATCGGCAACATCCTCGACGAGTACGAGCGGCACCTGGAGTTCCTGCGGCTGCACCGGGAGGCGACCGCCCGCTCGCCGCTGCCCGACCACGGGCCCGGAACGGCCGAAGCCTACCCGGCCGAGGAGAAGGAAGAAGAGCGCTGACTCAATTCCGGACGTGTTCCTCCACAGGCGCTATGGGCGGTCGCCGATCCGGCCCTGTGGTCGCGGGTGATCCACGCCTAGCCGAGCCTCGCGCTGATCGGGTGTGTGGTCACAGGTCGAGCCGTTCGGCTGCGGCGAGGTAGGCCTCGCTGTAGGTGGGGAATTGGGCGACCGTGTCGAGCAGGGTGTCGATGGGCAGTTGGGCGCGGATGGCCAGGGCGGCCTGGTGGATCCATTCGCCGGCCATGGGCGCGATGGCCCAGGCGCCGATGAGGACGCGGCGGTCGCGGTCGGCGATCAGCCCGAGAGTGCCGGCGGGGTCGGTCTCATAGGTCCAGGGGCGGGCCAGGGACGCGGCGAGGTCGAGTTCGCTGGTGGCGACGTTGATGCCCTTCTCGCGGGCCTGGGCGCCGGTCAGGCCCACGGCGGCGATCTCGGGTTGGGCGAAGACGACGCGGGGGACGGCGGTGTAGGTGGCGCGCCGGGTCGTGCCCAGGATGGTGTCGGCGGCCACGCGCGCCTGGTAGAGGGCCACATGGGTGAACAGGGCGGTGCCGGTGACGTCGCCGACGGCCCAGAGGCCTTCGGCGGCCTGGCAGTGGTCGTCGACCGGGAGCGCGCCGCGGGCGTCGGTTTCGACGCCGACATCGGCCAGGCCCAGGCCGTCGGTGCGGGGCCGGCGGCCGGTGCCCAGGACGACGACGTCGGTTTCCACGCTGGTGCCGTCGTCCAGGTCGAGAACGGTGTGGTCGCCGTCGCGGCGGGCGGCGTCAGCCTGGCGGCCCACGCGGACGTCGATGCCGTCCTTGGTGAGCCGGTCGGCGACGAGTTCGCCGAGCCGGGGCTCCTCGCGGTCCAGCAGGCTCGGCCCGCGCTGGATGACGGTGACGCGGCTGCCCATGCGGGCCAGGAACCAGCCCAGCTCGACCCCCACGGCGCTGCCGCCGATCATCGCCACCCGCCCGGGGATCTCGCGCAGGGTGGTGGCCTCCCGGTTGGTCCACACCTCGACCTGGTCCAGGCCCGCGATCGGCGGGCGCACGGCCTCGGATCCGGTCGCCACCACGACGTGTTCGGCGCTGAGTCGCCGGTCGCCGACCTGGACGCGCCACGGGTCGCGCCCGATGATGCGCGCGG
Organism: Spinactinospora alkalitolerans; assembly: GCF_013408795.1. Classification (NCBI taxonomy): domain Bacteria; kingdom Bacillati; phylum Actinomycetota; class Actinomycetes; order Streptosporangiales; family Nocardiopsidaceae; genus Spinactinospora; species Spinactinospora alkalitolerans. The sequence continues at coordinate 5,142,172 of NZ_JACCCC010000001.1, read as the reverse complement.
TGTCCTTGAGGACGGTCGCGCCCTTGTCCCGGTAGCCGGTGACCTGGCCGGAGTCGTCGAGGTGGCGGATCATGTAGTCGCGGTAGTCGCGTACGCCCGGCCAGTCCAGGCCGGGGCGTTCCAGGCCTGCGGCGCCGTCGGCCTCGGCGCGCGCCTCGGGCGGGCGCAGCAGCGTCTTGGAGGGGATGCACGCCCAGTAGGCGCACTCCCCGCCGATCAGCTCGCGTTCAGCCAGCGCCACCCGCAGCCCGCCCTTGATCAGGCGGGCCGCGGCGGCCTCACCGCCGGGCCCGGCGCCGATCACGATCACGTCGAAATCCGTGCTCATATCCATGTCCTCCGTGGTTGCCGGTCGTCTTTGGAATGGTGTGCGGCTGCTGGTCAGGGGTTGCGGCGGGTCAGGCGCCAGGCGGCTTCGGCGGCGGCTGTGACGGCGAGTCCGAAGGCGAGGTGGGCGGCGAACCCGCGGGCGTGGTGATGAGCGGGTGGTCGCGGTTGGACGCGGAGAACCCCGGCAGCGGGGTGCGCCCTTCGTCGACGACCAGCGACATGGCCGCGCCCGAGGCCGGCCCGGCGGTGACCGGTCCGGCCGCGGCCGGCACCTCGATCGAGACGGGTTCACCGCGGGCCAGCAGGGTGAGCAGCGGCCGCCACGGCCCTGCAAGACCGACAAGCGCGTCGGCGCCGCCGAGAGTCCGGCCGAGCCGGGGGTCAGGGATTCGATGTCGACGGTCATGTCCGGATCCTTCGGCGGGCGTGGCGGGTCAGGAGGCGCAGCAGGAGAGTTTGGCGACGTCGCGGGCGAAGGTCTGGGCGGCCAGCTTCAGCCCCTCGGCCATGGTCAGATACGGGCACCAGGTCTCGGCCATGTGATCGACGGTCATCCCCGCCTGCACCGCATAGACCGCGGCCGCGATCACGTCGCCGGCGCCCTCGGCCACCGCGGTGACCCCGACCACCCGGCCGCTGCCGCGTTCGGCGACGATCTTGATGAAACCGCGGGTGTCGCGGTTGACGATCGCGCGCGGCACGTTCTCCAGCGGCAGGACACGGCATTCGCAGTCCAGGCCCTGCCGGGCGGCCTGGGCCTCGGTCGGCCCGACCCCGGCGACGGCCGGGCCGGTGAAGGTCACCCGCGGCAGGTGGCGGTAGTCCAGGACCCGGTGGGCGCCGTCCAGGGCGTTGTCGGCCACCACCGAGCCGTGGGCTCCGGCGACGTAGACGAACTGCGGGTGCCCGGTCACATCCCCGGCGGCCCAGATCCGGGGGTTGACGGTACGCAAGTGCTCATCGACCACGACCTCGCCGCGCTCCCCGGTCTGCACCCCCACCCCGTCCAGCTCCAGGCCGTCGGTGACCGGACGGCGGCCGGTGGCGACCAGCACCTCATCGGCGGCCACCTCCTCACCACCGACCGTGGCCACGACACGGCCGCCCTCACGCCGGACCGCGGTGACGCCGACGCCGGTGCGCACATCGATGCCCTCGCCGGCGAAGACTCCGGCGATGGCCGCACCGGCCTCGGGCTCCTCGTTCGGGGCGAGCCGCTCGGCCGTCTCCACCACCGTGACCCGCACACCCAGGCGGGCGAACAGCTGGGCCTGCTCCAGCCCGATGTAGTTGCCGCCCACCACCAGCAGCGACGACGGCAACCGGTCGAGCTCCATGGCGGTCGTGGAGGTCAGATACCCCGCCTCGTCCAGGCCCTCGATCGGCGGCGCCCACGGCGCCGAGCCGGTGGCGATCACATAGTGGGCGGCCTCGACGCGCCGCGTTCCGCCTTCGGCCGGCTCCACCTGAAGCACCGGGCCTTCGGCGAAGCGCGCCGTGCCCTGGACGATGTCCCAGCCGTACTCCTTGGCCAGATCCACGTATTTGTCGGCGCGCATGTCCTCCACCAGGGCGCGCTTGCCGCCGATCAACGCGGCGAAGTCCACGTCCTCGGCGCTCGCCCGGACGCCGGGGAACCGGTCCGCCTCCACGGCGACGTGGCGGGCCTCGGCCGCGGCCAGCAGCGCCTTGGACGGCACGCACCCGGTGTTGACACAGGTGCCGCCGACGGTGCCGCGTTCGACCATCACCACCGAGCGTTCCTTGCGCCGCGCGGCGATCGCCGCGGCGAACGCCGCCCCGCCCGAACCGACGACCGCCAGATCGAACACCATGACCGTCCCTCCTCGCAGCGCCGACTACCCAGCCGACCTCGATTTATTCGCTTTGGCAGATGTATGCTGCCGGCATAGTATCCGCCAAAGCGAATACGACAGCGCATATGGAAGGGCATGTCACCGCGTTGAACGACACCACGGGCACCACCGCCGCACCACAGGCGCTGCTCCCCGCCCAGGGAGCCGGGGCGGAAGTGGTCGCGAAGCTCTTCCGCGCGCTGGGGGATCCCACCCGACTGCGGCTGCTGGAATTCCTGCGGTATGAGGAGCACACCGTCACCGAGTGCGTCGAGCATGTCGGCCTGTCCCAGGGGCGGGTCTCCACCCACCTGGCCTGTCTGGCCGACTGCGGCTACGTCCACGCCCGCCGTGAAGGCCGCCGCGCCTACTACAGGGTGACCGACCCGCGCGTGGCCGACCTCATCGTGCTCGCCCACGCCCTGGCCGCCGACAACCACGCCGCCCTGACCTGCTGCGAACGCATCGACGCACACCAGCACTGAAGAAGCCGACCATACGTTCCGCCCTCGGCCCCGCATCCCGCTGCGCCTGCCCGGTCCCGCCATGGCCATACGCACCGCTCCCAGCAGCACCGGCCGCCTGGCCCTATTCGGCACCGGCCAGGCCGCCGCTTCCCTCTTCGCGGTCGCGGTGCGGACGGCCCCACTGGGCATCCTGCGCCGTATGCCGTGTCCGCCAGTAACCGATGGGCGGGTTCGACCAGGTCAGGCCGCTGATCCTCCCTTAACGACTACGGGATTCCGGTGAGCGGTGTGGCGTCGGCGGGTAGATCACGGAGCGCAGGGGTGGGCGAATGATTCGGCGCCCCTTTGCAGGCAAACGCCACGCGAGGAAATGAGTTGGTCGCCGTGATGGACGGCATGGGAATGGGCATGCTCTGGATGGTGCTGTGGGGCCTGGTCGGCTTGGCCTTGCTGGTGCTGATCGTGGTGGGGATCATCTGGCTGATCCGACAACTGGTCGACGGTTCGTCCGCGGGCCCGGCGCGAGGAGAGGCCGTCAGGACTCCAGCGCGCCAAGAGCTCGACCGGCGCTACGCGGCCGGTGAGATCGATCAAGGGGAGTACCGACGCCTGCGGTCCGAGATCGAGCGATCCTGACCGGCGGCACACTCACCCGAGGATCTACGGCGACGACCACACCGGCGCCCGCCACGGCCGCCGCGGGTGATGGTCACCGCTTCACCGGTGTGGGCGGTGCGGGTGAGCAGACGGCCCAGGTTGGCCCGAGCATCCTGCAGCGTCACGTCGGTCATGCCCCTAACCTAGCCGGACAGTACAGACCGTACAGTCCGTATCGCGGCGGCACCGGGCCGCCAGCCCCTTGTTCATCGGCCAACGGCCAGGTGCTCAGTGGCAGCACGCGCGATGTGAACCCCTCAGGGAAAGTCCGCCGACCGGCTGGTGGCCATCGCCCGTGCCGTGCACGTCGAGCAGGACCGCCACGGCGTGGTCACCCTGGCCTCGGCGCAGATGTTGCTGGACGAACTGGACGTCGAGCACCCGCAGTGGCGTGACATGGCCATCGAGGCCAGCCAGACCCATCGCGCCGCCGCCCCCCCCCGCGTTGAGCCGTGCCCGCGATCTCCAGCGCGAGCACGGCATCGTCTTACCTACGACGAGCCGGAGGATTGGCACCACCCCTCCGACGGATGGCGGCCTCACCGGACTAGCTGGATCTACGGCGCAAAGGTGCGCGGTTGTTTCATCCGACACCTACACCCCTGACATCAAGGAGCGCTCATGAAGCCGCCCTGGCCAGCGCCTTCCCCTTCTTCGACCGGATCATCCAATCCACTGAATCCCCGTCCCAGAACCGACCAGTGAGGAACACGCCTGGGACGCGTACCCGCCGAGCATGCGCCCCAGCAGTACTTCTGGTACGGCTATGGTCGGCGCTACCTCCCGGGTTTCGGACCGCTCGGGGAGAACGCCCTCCCGGCCGGAGTGCTGGCTAACGTCGCATATAGAAGCGCAGGTCGAGGGACGGTCAGAACCGCACGGGCAGCGATTCGGCGTGGCCGTCGACGATGTCCCAGTCCGGCGCGGCGAAGGCGATTTCGACGCCGTGGCCGGACGGGTCGTCGAGCGGGACGCCGGTCAGGTAGCCACGGATTTCGATGGTCTCCCGGTACTCCCAGCCGCTGGAGAACGCCTGGCCGAGGTCGATGTCATCGACGCTTCGGCCGAACCCGCCATCGCCGGGCGCGTTGGCCGCCGAACGGACGGAGTACGACGCTCCCCTCCGGTGCCGTGGTGTACCAGCGCAGCGGGCCGTTCCCACCCATCGGTTCGGCCTCCAGGTGAATCGGCGACGCGCGGTGCAGGACACCCTGCCTGCTTTCGTCGTTGGTGTCGACCAAGGTGATCGTCACCGGGACCGTCCCGGTCCCCGCCGGTGGAGTGAGGGCGCACTCCCCTGTCTCGCGCATCGGCTCGCCCAGGCTCACCGTCGCCTCATAGGACACATAGGACGGCTCATCCCCGATTCCGCTGAGGTCACCAGGCGACGCCCACGACCGTGGTGGCGCTCGGCGGAGGCGAGGCCGGACGGTGCCGGTCCGGCCTGCCCGTCGTCCTCGCCGCTACAGGCCGCCAGCGGCCCCAGCAGGACCAGCCCGGCCACCAGCAGACCACCACCACGACGCATGCCCACGAGGCCCCCTGTTCTGGTGTCCGGCCGCAGCCCGACCTAGCGCCCCGACCGGTGCGCGTCCTCCGCCGGTAGAACCTTGGGGACCGGTTGCGGTCACGGGGTGGCCTGCGGGTGCGGGGCTGGTCCTGGTCTCCGCCAGAATCGGTGCATGCGGTGGGTGTGGGTGTGGGTCGGCGGTTCGGCGGCCGCGGCGTGTGCGGGACTGGCGGTGGCGCTGTACTACCTGCCGGGTCTGGAGAAGCTGTCCTGGATCGCCGGGGCGGGCTCGTTCGTCACCGCGGTGCCGTCGCTGGTTCTGGCGCTGGTGCTGGCCCGAGCGCAAACCCAGCCCCCGCCGACGCCGTCGTCGGCTGAGGTCCCGGCCGGAGGCGTGGCCAACTCGGTGGGCGATGTCAGCGGCTCGGCGGTGCAGGCCAGGGAGGTTGGCGGGCCGGTGCAGCAGGTCAGCGGCAACACCGGGGACACCTACACCGCCCACACCATGATGTTCAACCAGCTCCCGCCCGCCGAACAACCGCCCGGGGCTCTTGACCGGGTGGCTTCGGCGGTGCGTGTGGGACAGGCCGATCCGCGGGAGCTGGGAGTGCATGCGGCCCGGCCCGGATCCGACGGGTCGGCGCTGCCGCCCTATGTGGCCCGCGACGTCGACGCCGAGCTGGAGCAGCACCTCACCCGGGCTGCGTCCGGGGGCAGGCCGGTGCTGGTGGCCGGGGACTCCACCGCGGGCAAGTCCCGCGCCGCCCTGCAGGCCCTCAAAAACGCCCTGCCCGGCCGCCGCCTCATCGCCCCCTCCCCCAGTACCGACCTGCATGCCCTGGCCGCCCGCCTCACCGCGCCGCCGCTGCCGGAGGGCGGGGTGGTGGTGTGGCTGGACGACCTCCACCGCTACCTGGGCCTGGGCCGGATCGGGCTGACCGAGGACACCCTGCAGGCGCTCAGACGCGCCGGTGCGGCCGTGGTGGCCACGATGCGCTCGGAGTTCCTCGATGCCTACCGTCCCGGCGCTCTGGCCACCACCGGCCAGGAGTGGTTGGAGGTGCGCAGCGAGCGGGACGACACCGCCGCCCTGCTCAAGTGCTTCGACACCGTCGAAGTCGACCGGGTCTGGTCCGCAGGCGAGACCGATCGGGCGGCTGCGGTCGGGGATGAGCGGTTGGACGAGGCGGTGGCCCGCCACGGGGTGCACGGCATCGCCGAATACCTGGCCGCCGGCCCCGACCTGCTCGCCGAGTGGCGCAACGCCCGCCGCTCCAGTACCCGCGGCGGTCATCCCCGCGGCCACGCCCTGGTCGCCGCCGCCGTCGACCTGGCCCGTACCGGCCTGCTCGCCGCCCTCACCCGTCAGATACTGCAGCAGGCCCACCGGCCCTACCTGGCCGGGGCGGCCGCACTGCGCCCCGAGCCTTTCGACGATGCCCTGGACTGGGCCCAGCAGGTCCGGCTGGGGGTGAGCAGCCTGCTGGTGCCCGCCGACGGAGACCAGGAGTGCTGGCGCGCCTTCGACTACCTCGTCGAAGCCGCCACCGCCCCCATCCCCGCCCCCACCTGGCAGACCGCCCTGGCCTGCGCCGCCGGCGACGACGAACGCATCACCATCGCCGACAACGCCGACGAAGCCGGCCACCGCGACACCGCTGTGGCCGTCTGCGAGCCCCTGGCCCGCGACGGCCACCCCCGCGCCATGAACCTCATGGGCATCTGGGCCGAAGAGGGCGGCAACCCCGACCAAGCCGAGGCCTGGTACCGCCGGGCCGTCGACGCCGGACACACCGGCGCCCTGTTCAACCTCGGCCTCCTGCTGGACGAGCAGGACCGCCCCCAAGAAGCCGAGGAGGCCTACCGCCGGGCCGTCGACGCCGGCAACACCAAAGCCCTGAACAACCTCGGCCTCCTGCTCGCCGACCAGGGGCGGGCGGGGGAGGCCGAGGCCTGGTACCGCCGGGCCGCCGACGCCGGACACACCAAAGCCCTGTTCAACCTCGGCCTCCTGCTGGCCGCGCAGGACCGCTCTCAAGAAGCCGAGGCCTGGTACCGCCGGGCCGTCGACGCCGGCGACATCGACGCCCTGCTCAACCTCGGCCTCCTGCTGGCCGCGCAGGACCGCCTCCAAGAAGCCGAGGCCTGGTACCGCCGGGCCGCCGACGCCGGACACACCAAAGCCCTGTTCAACCTCGGCGTCCTGCTGGCCGCGCAGGACCGCTCTCAAGAAGCCGAGGAGGCCTACCGCCGGGCCGTCGACGCCGGCGACACCGACGCCCTGTTCAACCTCGGCGTCCTGCTGGCCGCGCAGGACCGCCCCCAAGAAGCCGAGGGCTACTTCCGCAGGGCCGTCGACGCCGGATACACTGGCGCCCTGAACAACCTCGGCGTCCTGCTGGCCGGCCAGAGGCGGGTGGGGGAGGCCGAGGAGGCCTACCGCCGGGCCGCCGACGCCGGACACACCAAAGCCCTGAACAACCTCGGCCTCCTGCTGGCCGGCCAGGGGCGGGCGGGGGAGGCCGAGACCCGGTATCGCCGGGCCGCCGACGCCGGCGACACCGGCGCCCTGTTCAACCTCGGCGTCCTGCTGGCCGCGCAGGACCGCTCTCAAGAAGCCGAGGCCTGGTACCGCCGGGCCGCCGACGCCGGACACATCGACGCCCTGCTCAACCTCGGCGTCCTGCTGGCCGCGCAGGACCGCCCCCAAGAAGCCGAAGGCTACTTCCGCCGGGCCGTGGACGCCGGACACACCAAAGCCCTGTTCAACCTCGGCGTCCTGCTGGCCGGCCAGGGACGGGTGGGGGAGGCTGTGGAGGCGCTGGAGCGCGCGGTCGAGGCGTTCGCCGCGGTCGGCGACGTCGACAAGCAGAGACTCGCCGCGGAATTGCTGGCGGAGCTGCGCGGGGAGGATGGCGAGGGCTGACCGCCGGTAACGCCCGCATCGGGGTCCCCGAGCGGTTCTAGACGGCCCTCGGTTTCTGGAGCTGCAGTGAGCCGCGGAGTCGGGGCCAGGGGGACACCAGAGCGGAATTCCGCGCTGAGAGCCTGCTGCTGAAGCGCGGCGAAATGTCCGTTTTCTGGGTTCCGATAAACCTTACCGACGATAGCCCTCCGCGGACTCGGTGCTCGCAGGCTCCCACTCCGGCGGCAACCGCACCACACTCGGCGCAGCCTCCGCCAATCCGTCCGGACACGTGCCCGATGCCGGTGGTCGCGGCTTCGGCGTCGCGTCCGGGTCCCCCGCGAAGTCCACCCGGCCGTCGGCGAATACTGCATCGGTGAAGGCCACCGTGCTACCGGAAAACTTCGCCTGGTTGAGAAATATTTGGCCGCCGGTGAACTTCGTGTGGTGAGACTCCACCTCGCCGCCGTTGAAGTTCGCTTGGTTGAAGAACACCCGGCTGCCGGTGAAGCATGCTTGGTTGAAGAACATGAACCTCCCCGGGTTCGTTAGAGGCTCGTGTTCTTTGTTGTGAGGTGTGGTTTTTGGGGGTTTTGGCGTAGTAGGCGGTCTCGTACTCCTCGGGTGGGACGTGGTCGATCTCGCCGTGCAGGCGGGTGGTGTTGTACCGGTCGGCCCACTCGGCGGTGGCCGGCTCGACCTCGCCCAGGGTCTTCCATGGGCGGCGGGGCGTGATCAGCTCGGTCTTGCACAGCCCGATCGCTGATTCCATCAGTGCGTTGTCGTAGGCATCGCCGACACTGCCGATCGAGGCCGCGATGCGCTCGCTGGCCAGGTGGGAGGTGAACAGGAACGAGCTGTACTGCGACCCGGCGTCAGAGTGGTGGACCGGCTCGCCCGGGCGCACCGGGTGTCCGCGGCGGTCACGGCGCCACAGGCCCGTCTCCAGCGCCGAGAGCACCAGTACCGCCTGTTTGGACCTCGCCGCCGCCCGGGAGTAGGTATCGACGACGAAGGCCACATAGACCACGCCGGCATCGGTGGGTACGTGGGTGAAGTCAGCGACCCGGGTGCGGTTGGGCGCGGTGGCCACGAAGCCGCGCTCCACCAGGTCCCCGGCCCGCTCCGCGGCCGGGTCGGCCCCGGTGGTGCGCACCTGCGTGCCCCGCACCGCCCCGCGCAGGCCCGTCTCGGTCATGAGGCGCTCGACGGTGCAGCGCGCCACCTTCTGGCCCTGCCGGTTGAGCTCCCGCCAGACCTTCACCGCGCCGTAGACACCGTAGTCGTCGGCGTGAACGCGCGCGATCTCGGTGTCCAGGACCAGCCGCACAGCGCGGTCCTTGAGGTCCTGAGGGTACTTTCGGGACATATCGGGATGGTCCTCTCAAGCTAGAGAGTCTCGATCAAACCCGGGGAGGTTCAAACGGGTCTCCATGGCCGAAGGGCTGGTGGCGGTCACCGTGGTCCCTGCCAAGAACAAGCGGGGCGCTCCCGATGCCGAGGTGTTGCGGCGGGCGCTGCGGCGCTGGTCCTTCAACGTGACCCGGCGCGATGAGCCGAAACCTCCGGAGATCGATGCGGCTTTGCGCCGGCTGGCGCGCAACTCGGTGCCGCTCGTCGCGCTCGAAGAGGTCGGCACGGTCACGAAGGCGCTGGACGCCTGTGCCCGGAAGCTGGACGGAAAGCCTGCCGCTCCCGAGTACTAACGCCGTCGTCGGCGGACGTTCTCGGCGGCGTTGAAGTACGCGGTTCGGCTGAACCGGCTGCGGGCCAATCCGCTCGATGACAAGGGGGCCGATGACTGGAGGCCTCCGGCGGTCGTGACCGAGGTGGACCGGCGGCGGGTCGCCAACTCAGAGCAGATGCGGACGCTCCTCGACGGCGTTCGGCAGGTCGGGCGTACGCAGGGGCCTCGGCTGGTGGCGCTGTTCGGGTGCATGTACTACGGCATGCTCCGGCCACAGGAGGCGATCTCCTTGAAGGAGAAGTCCTGCGAACTGCCCGAAGAAGGATGGGGCGTGCTGGACTTCGAGACCGTGCACTCAGCGGCCGGTAAGGACTGGACGGACGACGGGGAGGTGCACGAGGAACGGGGGCTCAAGGGGCGGCCACTGAACACGCGGCGCCGGGTGCCGGTCCCTCCGGACCTGGTGGCCTTGCTGCGTCGGCACATCGAGGAGTACGGGGCCGATGCGAACGGCCGGCTGTTCCGCACCTACCGGGGCGGGCGCTACCGGCCTTCGACGCTGTAGCGCGTCCTGCAGGTGGCGCGGGGGAAGGCGTTCACCGGAGAGCAGGCGGCCTCACCGCTCGCGGCGACTCCGTACGACTTCCGGCACGCGGGGGTGTCGCTGCGGCTCAACGCGGGCACTCCTCCGGCGCTCGTCGCGGAGTGGGCGGGGCACAGTGTGGAGGTCCTCTACCGGGTCTACGCCCATTGCCTCGACGGCGACGACGACCGCTGGTTCGGGCGGATAGACGACGAACTGAAGTAGTGTGCAGCCCCGGCCGACGCCGGGGCTTTTTCAACGGCTGACCTGGCCGGACGTGGTTCGGGGGCATTCCGCGTATATTCCGGGAACCCCCGCAACGGGCCGCTCTCGGTGACGCACGGCTGCACACATGAAGAAACCCCGGAACCTGGCGTATCGCCTGGTCCACCGGGGTTTTCGCTGCTGTCCTCTGGGTGCCCCCTGCAGGGTGCCACGCAGATGGGAACGCGGGCCAGCTCGTCATCGAGGAACGCGTGGAGCTCCCGGCCTGCGGCCGGGGCGTCCGCCCGTCCGAGGACGGGCGGTGATCGGGATGGAAGCCTCTCGCTGGTCCCGCTGGACCACCATCACCGCCGTGCTCATGCTGGCCGCCATCGCGGCCGTGGTCTCCTACTCGCACATGTACGAATTGGCCCAGCGCCACGGCGAGCCGCCCTGGCGCGCGGCGCTGTTCCCGCTGTCGGTCGAGACGGCATGATTATCGCCTCCTCCATGGCGCTGCTCACCGACGCCCGCCACGGCCGCCGCGGCGGGGTCCTGCCGTGGACCCTGCTGGTCCTGGGCAGCGCCGCGTCACTGGCCGCCAACGTCGCGGTCGCCGACCCCACCCTGTGGCCGCGGGTGATCCACGCCTGGCCGAGCTTCGCGCTGATGGGCGCCTACGAACTGCTGATGCGCGAGTTCCGGGCGAGTGCCCGTGGCGTACGCACTGCGATCGCAGGCGGTGAGCAGCCTGGACCGATCGGCCCGATAGCCGAGCCCGAGCCTGTCCGCGCCGACGACATGGAGGATGGTGCCGTATTCGGCGGAGAGCAGCGGCGCTCCAGGCTGCGGGTGGTTGAAGCACCGAGTGACGGCAGGGAGAGGGTCGACGCCGCTGCCGGGGACCTGTCCGAGGCCGTACCGAGGATCCAGGTGGAGGCGTGGCGGTGGGCGCTGGACAACCGGCGCGATGACGGTTCACTGCCCAGCGGCAAGGAGATCGCCGCCCGCTTCAACCGCAAGGACCGCTGGGGACGGCTGGTCAAGCAGTGGGGACAACAGGGACGGTTCGAGGAGAAGGCTCCAGCGCTCCCGGAATCAGGGATTCAACAGGGTGGGTATCCGGTCTGGAGGAAGGCCGGTCATGTGGGCGAGGCATAGGATCGGCAGCACGGAGCCGAATGGGGTTGCCATGGTGCCTGTTCCGGAGACCCTGGCAGGGAAAGGCGATTGGCCGAAACGAGAGGTTGCGATACGATAACGCGCCACATTGCTGCAGGTCATTTGCTGAGAGCTCCGCGCACGCGGAGATGGACCGGTCCGCGCACGAGCGTCCGCGACGGACGCGGAGAGAGCTCCGCGCACGCGGAGATGGACCGCTCCGGGCGCTCCACCCGGTCAACTCGCCGCAGAGAGCTCCGCGCACGCGGAGATGGACCGGCGAGGATGGGCGTGGTGAGCCAGACCGAGTTGAGAGCTCCGCGCACGCGGAGATGGACCGGGCGGCAGCGAGATCGCAAGGGAGGTGCTGCAGAGAGCTCCGCGCACGCGGAGATGGACCGACCCGGTTCCGGGCGGCGTGCCGGACCGTCCATGGGTGGCGTCGTGCGCGGTCTCTTCCGCGTCCTCGGTGAGTTGGTGTTCACCGCGGGGCTGGTCATGATGCTGTTCGCGGCTTATGAGTTGTACGGCAAGCAGTTCGAAACCGAACGCGAGCAGGACCGGCTCGCCCAAGGTCTCGAACAGCAGTGGGATAGGTCGAAGGGCCCCGACTCCCGGCCGCTCCCGGGTTCGGCCGACAGCCGCATGTACATCCCCGGTCTCGATCTGAACTGGGTCGTCGTCAACGGCGTCACCCAGGAGGACATTCGTTACGCCCCGGTCACTACCCGGGATCGGCCGAGGCCGGCCAGGTCGGTAACTACGCCGCCGCGGGCCACCGTGCGCCCGGCATGTTCTGGGACCTCGACCTCTTGGACGAGGGGGACGACATCGTGGTGGAGGACCAGGGGAGTTTCCACACTTATGAGGTCGTGGGCAGCGAGGTTGTCACCCCTGACCGAGCCGAGGTGGTCGGGCCCGACCCGTTCGACCCGGAGAACGACGATCCGTCGCGCGCCCTGCTGACGCTCACCACCTGCTACCCGAAGCTGGAGAACACGCACCGGCTGATCGTGTACGCAGAGCTGTCCGATACCCGGTCCAAGGACGAGGGCGTGCCGGGCAACATCGCGGACATGGCGCCGGAGAGGTGAGGCGAGTGCCTGTGCCTTGATCTGGCGTGCTCTGCCCGGCCGGTGGTTTGTGAAGCCTGCGCTGTCGCCCGGATCGGCCACGGGAGCCGCGGCTTTGCTGTGGTACGTCGCCTTTCATGGGCCGACCCCTACGTACCGTTCAATGATGGCGCGGTGGAGGTCGGCCACGTGCAGGAGGGCGCATCGGGTAAGGGCGGTCCCTTACCCGATGGGCCCTCTTTCCGGTCGGGACGGCGACGAGGACATCGCCGAAGTGAACATCCCCGTTGGAGGCGGAGAGCCGCCTCAGCGGAAGCGGAAGAAAAACGCGCCGCTCCGCCCCCTGACGGGGGATCTCACTCGCCGCCCATCTTGCAGTCCTCCATCATCTGCGCCATTCCCGGGTTCTGCATCATCTCCGCCATTCCCGGGTTCTGCATCATCTCCTGCATGGCGGGTGACTGCATCATCTGCCGCATGCCGGGCGGGCAACCGCAGTCCATCTCGTTCGTGCCGGACTCCGTCGCGGCGAATGCCGGTGCCGTTCCTGCGAGCATCAGCGCCGCGGCTGCGGTCGCCAGGGTGGCCGCGACTCGCCTGCTCCACGAGGCGGTGCTGTTCTCGGCCATGCCGGTCTCCTTTCCTGCGATGTTCTTCCTGTTATCCGTGATCCCTGTCACGCGTCGACGGGGTAGCCGGCCTGCTCCCAGCCGGTCATGCCGCCGAGTACGTTGATCACGGAGGTGCGGCGTTCGCGAGCGAGCAGACTGGCCGCGACCGAGGAGCGGTAGCCGCTGCCGCAGGCGACGGCAAGGGGTTTCCAACGGGTGCATCGCCGAGGCGGTCGGGCAGTTCGGCGCCGGTGATGAAGGCCGCGCCCCGGACATGACCGGCCGCCCATTCGGCGGGCTGGCGGACATCGAGCAGGTTCACCTCGCCGGCGTCGAGCCTGTCTTTGAGCTCGTGCACCGTGATCTGCGGGATCGTCTGGATCGGCCGGGCTGCGGTGCGCCAGGCGGTCATGCCGCCGGCCAGCCAGCCGATCGGCATGCGGTAGCCGATGCGCAGCAGGGGCCACACGGCCGCCCAGAGGTCATCCGGACGGTCGAGGACGAGCGCGATGTCGGCGTTGTCGGGCAGGACCGTGCCCGCCCAGGTGGCGAACGCCGAGCCGAGCTCGACGTTGAGGGCGCCGGGCACGTGGCCGCCGCCGAAGGCCTCGGGTGCGCGGGTGTCCAGCACCACCGCGCCGTCCTGGGCGTGGCGGGCGAACTCCTCGATCGGTAGGGCGGGCGGTTCGGTGAGCACGCCCAGTGGGGCCGCGCCCGCCATGTTCTCGGTGCGCATGCGCCGCCAGTACGGGGGCACCGCCGGCAGATTGTCCAGCCGGATGCATTCGCGGACGAACTCGTCCTCGTCCGCGACCGCGGCGAGGGCGGCGTTGGTGCGCTTCTCATATCCGACCGTGGTGGACAGGCGGGAACCGATGCTGCCGCCGCACAGCGAACCGGCCATGTGAGTGGGGAAGACCTCCACGTGCTCGGGCAGTGGCAGGAGCTTGTTCTGGATCGTCTCGCAGAAGACCCGTGCCTCACGGTGGGCGTGCTCCTGGCCGCCCAGCAGATCGGGCCGGGCCAGGTCACCGACCAGCAACGCCCCGCCGGACAGCAGCAGGGCCGGCTGCTCGGCGCCGGCGGCGCGGTCGAACACCAGCAGGCTGATGTGTTCCGGAGTGTGTCCGGGGGTGTGCATCACTTCGATGCCGACGTCGCCGAACTCGATCTGCTCCCCGTCGCGCAGCGACCGGTGCTCATAGCCCAGGTCCGCGGCGGCCGATCCCCACACCCGCACTCCGGGGATCCGGTCGGCGATCTCGCAGATGCCGGACAGGTAGTCGTTGTGGCCGTGGGAGTCGCAGGCGTAGGCGATGCGCAGTCCCTTCGCCCTGGCCGCCCGCACGTAGTCGTCGACGTCGCGCCGCGGGTCGAACAGCAGCGCCTGCCCGGTCCTCTCATCGCCGAGCAGATATGACGCGTGTCCCAGATCTTCGAGGCAGAACTGCTGGAATAACATCTCTCTCACCGGCACCTCTCGTTCGCGCCGCTACCCGGATCCTGGGTGGTCATGTGCTGGTCCGACACGGACGGGGGAGGAACGATGGGCTGGGCCGGACCTGTCCGGAGACGTCGGCGCAGAAGGTACGCGGACTCCTCGGTCCGGGTCGACGCCGCGTATGGCGTGATGGCCCCCGTCTATCCGGTACTGCGGACGCCCTGCGGCTGCCCTTCGCCGATGACGTCTTCGACGCCGTGGTCGCCACCTGGTCATTGGAGACGACCGCCGACCCTCAAGGCGCTTTGGACGAGTGCCTGCGTGTGGCTGCTCCCGGTGGCGTGGTGGCTTTGGCCTACTGCACCCGTCCCACCGCCACGTGGCTCCGACGGCTGTCCGCCCCGCTGCGTCTACTGGTCACCCATTGTTTCGTCGGCCGCTTCCTCCCTCTGTCTCTGCGTCCCTCCGCTTCCCACCGGCTGCTCCACCGATCCCGCACGCCCGCACAGCTCGCCGGCGTTCTCGTCGTGCGCAAACCGCCCGTGCGGCAGCCGCGGTAGTCCCGCCTCATACAAGGGCAGGAGGTCTCCTGCGTGGCCGCCTGTGCCGACCGCCGCATCAGCACCCTAACAACTAAACAGATTAGGTGAAAGTGCGGATTCGTTGGGTAGCCCTCTCGGGAGAGCGCCTAGGACGGTGCGCAGGCGTTTCCTTCCGGGATCGCCACCAGAAGCCGAAGGAGTTGGTCATCGTGATGGACGGCATGGGCATCGGCATGCTGTGGATGCTGCTGTGGGGCCTGGTCGGGTTGGCCCTGCTGGTGCTGATCGTTGTGGCGATCGTCTGGCTGGTCCGGCAGCTCAGCGCTGGACCGGCGTCGGGACCGCCGCCGGCGGAGGCCGGGGGCGGGCAGGTGCGGCGGGAGCTAGATCGGCGCCTGGCCGCGGGCGAAATCAGCCAGGAGGAGTACCGGGCCCTGCGGGCCGAGATCGACGGGCGCTGAGGGGCGCGCATCGCCTGACGTGCCGGCTACAGCGGCAGCTCGTAGCCGCCCACCCATTGCTGCATGGCCAGGATGAAGGCGGTCCACACTCCGCTGACCTGGGCGATGCCGACCAGCATGAGCATCGCTCCGCCCATGCGGGTGACCGCCCGTGCGTGTCGGCGGGCCCAGCCGAGCGCGCGCATGGTCTTGGTCAGGGTGACGGCCGCGATGAGGAAGGGCAGTCCCACGCCGAGGCCGTAGACGAAGGCGAGGAACGCTCCTCGGCCCGCACTGCCTGAAGCCGTGGACAGCGCCAGCACCGCGGCGAGAGTGGGACCCATGCACGGGGTCCAGCCCAGCCCGAACAGCACGCCCAGCAGCGGTGCGCCGGCCACGCCGCCGCGCGGCTGGATCTGCGGCTTCAGGCTGCGCGCCGTCCACGGGATGCGCTGGAAGGCGCCCATGAACATCAGTCCGAGCAGGATGGTGATGGTGCCCAGGACGCGGACCATGACGTCCTGATACTCGAGCAGCAGGCCGCCGAGACTGCCGAAGAACGCCCCGTAGGCAGCGAACAGGCCGGAGAACCCGGCCGTGAACAGCAGGGTGCCCAGCACCGTCCGGCCGCGGAGTGTCCCGGTGGCCGCGCGCTGCTGTCCTTCTGTGCCTGACATGCCGGTGACGTAGGAGAGGTAGCCGGGTACGAGCGGCAGGCAGCACGGAGACAGGAACGTGATGGCCCCGGCTGCCAGTGCAAGAGGGATCGCCAGCAGCAGCGGGCCGGCGGTGACGATTTGTGAGATGTCCATCGGTCGGGCGCAGTCCTCGGTGCAGTGCGGAAAAGACGACACGGAGCTCCGGCGAGGAGCTCCTAACCTAAGCAACTAGGTGCGTTAGGTGTACCCTGCCACCGCCTTTGGCTCGAGCCGTACGGGGGTGCGTCCGAGGCGACGCGGATCCGCAATTCGGTGCGCTCGAATTCTCTCTGCATCTATACCTAAGCAACTAAGGTTCTTAGGTATATTGGTGTGGGCGTGCACCGGCACGCCGCCGCTGGGAGGAGGCCGGGGGATGGCCGATGAGTGATGTGCTGTTCGGGACGGCGCTGCTGGCGTCGTTTCTGGCGGGATTCGTGGCGCTGCTGGCGCCGTGCTGTGTCTCGGTGATGCTGCCGGCCTATTTCGCCACGGGTTTTCGCAGTCCGGGGCGTGTGGTGGGCGCGACGCTGGTGTTCGCCGCCGGGATCGCCGCGATCATCGTGCCGATCGGCCTCGGCGCGGCCGCCGTCTCGGCCGCGTTGTCGGCGCACCATTCGCTGCTGTTCGGGATCGGCGGCGTGGTGATGCTGCTGGCGGGTGCGGCGGTCCTGGCGGGTGTCAAGCTGCGGCTGCCGATGCCGGGCGGGAGCGCTCCGAACGGCGGGGGGATCGGTTCGGTCTTCGCGCTTGGAGTCTTCTCGGGTATCGCCAGCGCCTGCTGCGCGCCGGTGCTCGCGGGCGTGGTTGTGCTTTCCGGTGCGACCACCTCGCTCCTGGCCGCACTGGGCGTTGCGCTGGCCTATGTGGCGGGGATGGTGGCTCCGCTGGTGGTGCTGGCACTGCTGTGGGACCGGCAGACCGCCCGTGTGGAGCGCTTCCTGCGCGGACGGAGCGTGCGGATCCGTCTCGGCGGCGGTCGCGAGCATGTGTTGTCGGTCGGCAACGCGGCCGCTGGTGTGCTGCTGGTCGGGATGGGCGTGCTCGCCCTGGTCTCGGCTGCCAAGGGGCCCGGCGTGCCCAACGACGGCTGGCAGGTGCGGCTGTCCGCGCAGCTGCAGCACTACGCGGCGCTGATCACCGATGCGCTGTCCTGGCTGCCGGGGTTCGTCTTCGGTCTGCTGCTGCTGTGCGTGGCCGTGCTCGTGGTCCGCCGGGCGCTGCGCTCCACGCGTCCGTCCACTGACGTCCCCTCGCGTCGGCGCACCGGCCAGGCGCCGCCCCCGGGATGCTGCGCCGATGCCGCGCCCGCGGATGCCAAGTCCGAAACCGCCACGAGTCCGGAGGAGACCACATCGGATGAGCACTGACCGCACCACCAGGCCGCGCAGTGCAGCACTGCGCTCGGCGACCGCGGCCACGCGGCGACGCCACGGGCTTTTGACCATCTTGGGCGCCGCCATCGCGATCATCGCGGTCGTGGCCGGCGTCGCCTTCCTCGTTCAGCGAGGCCCGGCGGAGTCAGGGGCCGTCACCGAATCCGGGGCCGCCACCGCTGTGCACGGCTCAGAGAAGTACCCCTACGCCATCGGTGAGCCCGGTCCGGGCGAGCAGGCGCCCGGCTTCGCCCTGCCGTCCAGCACCGGCGGGGACATCTCCCTCTCGGATTACCGCGGGCAGAGTGTGCTGCTGTACTTCCAGGAAGGCGTGATGTGCCAGGCCTGCTACGACCAGATCACCGACCTGGAGAAGCGCGCCGCCGACATCGAGGCGGCCGGGGTCGACCAGATCCTGTCCATCACCACCGACCCCGTGGACGTCTCGGTGCAGAAGATGCGGGACATGGGCCTGTCCACGCCCGTGCTCGCCGACACCGACCTCACCGTGTCCGAGAAGTACGACACCAACTCCTACGGGATGATGGGCGACACCCGCAACGGCCACACCTTCATGCTCATCTCACCCGAAGGCGAAATCCGTTGGCGCGCCGACTACGGCGGCGAACCGAACTACATCATGTACCTCCCGGTCGACCAGCTCCTGGCCGATATGGAAGCCGGGCCGGACCAGGGTGGCGCGTGATGTTCCGGATCACCCTGCTGACCCAGACCGACTGCGGGCTGTGCGAACACGCCAAGCAGGTCCTGGACGACGTCGGCAACGACTACGACCTCCATGTCACCGAGATCGATCTGCACAGCGATATCGGCCGCCGACTCGCCCAGGACGCGCGAGTGCTCTTCGCTCCCGGAGTCCTGCTCGACGGCGAGCCCTTCGGCCACGGCCGGCTGTCCGAACGCAAACTCCGGCGCACACTGCGGCGCCGCCACGACCGCCACTGAACCGATCCCACTTCTTAAGGAGTCCCAATGGAAGCGTTGTACTTGCTGGCCCTGCTCGCCTGCCCCCTGGGCATGGGCGCGATGATGTGGATGATGATGCGCCGCCCCGGCAGCACCTCGACGCCCGCTGACTCCCGGCTCCCCGAACAGGAGCGCGAACTCGCCCGGCTGCGCGCCGAGATCCAGACCCTGCGCACGCAAAGCCGTTCGGACACCGCGCCAAGGATGGACCAGCCGTGATGGAATTCCTTCTCCCCCTGGCCGCCGTGGCCGGCGCCTTCACCCTCACCTACTTCTGCTGCATGCGGCCGATGCGTCGAGGCCATGGCTGCGGTATGAAGCGCACCACCGGATCCGCGCCCGCCGCGAGCGGACGATCCGAACGACTCGATGAGCAGATCCATGCGGCCAGGGAAGAACTGCGGAAGCTCAAGCAAGGCGCCACTTGAGCGGTACCACTCTGCATCGATCACCTAAGATGATTGGGTGAATCCGCGTCAAAAGCGGGGCGACCTGCGCGGCGAGGGCCATGGTGCCCACGGCGTGTCATCCCCGAGAGGGGAACGGAAAGAAGGAGTTCGATGCCGCGGTTCGGTGACCTCGAAGCGGCGATCATGCAGTCCGTGTGGACCAACGGTGAACCGATGCGGGTGCGCGATGTGGTCGAAGACCTGAACCGGGAGCGGAAGGTCGCCTTCACCACGGTGCAGACGGTGATGGACATCCTGTTCCGCAAGGGGTGGCTGCAGCGGTCCAAGGAGGGGCGCAGCTACCGGTACTGGGCGGCTGCCTCGCAGGAGGACTACGCCACCGGCCTTGTCGAGGAGGCACTCGAATCGGCGCCGGACCAGGCGGCGGTGCTGTCCCGTCTGGTGGCGCGCCTGCCGAGCGATGAACTCGCCGGGTTGCGCGGCGCCCTGGACGACGCGAAGCGGCGCGAGGGCCTCGCGTGATCATCGCGCTGCTGCTGCTGGCCTACGCCGCTCTACTGGCCGTGGCCGGGCCCTATGTCGTGAGGCGGGCGCGCTGGGTGGAACGGGCGCCGCGGTCGGGCATCATCGCCTGGCAGGTGCTGAGCCTGGCCTTCATCGGATCCCTGGTGATGGGCGGGCTCGCCCTGAGCGTGCCGGACCTGCGGGTGGGCACCGACCTCGCCGAGCTTCTGCAGGCCTGCCTGGTGGCCCTGCGCGCGCAATACGCCACCCCCGGCGGAGCGGTGATCGGCATCAGCGGCGTGGGACTGGCCCTGCTGGTACTCCTTCGCTGCGGGTGGCGTGTGGCCGTGACGCTGTGGCGGGCGATCGCCGACCGCCGCCGCCACCTGGCGGCACTGCGACTGCTCGCCCGCCAGGACGGGCGTCTGGGCGCGGTGGTCCTCGACCACGCGGTGCCCGCCGCCTACTGCCTACCGGGCCTGCGGCAGCGCATCGTGCTGACCAGCGGTGCCCTGGCCGTCCTCAGCGACGAGCAGCTCCAGGCGGTGCTCGCGCACGAACGAGCGCATCTGCGTGCCCGCCACGACCTGGTGGCGGCCTTCGCGGCCGGTCTGACCTCCGCGTTCCCCCGGCTCCGCCTCTTCACGGCGATCCGAGACGAAACGGCAAGGCTGATGGAACTGGCCGCCGACGATTCCGCGGCACGTTCCACCCACCGCCTCGTGGCGGCCGAAGCCCTGCTCAACGTGGCGAGTCAGCAGAATCCGGCCGGTGCCTTCGCCGCCGGCGGATCGGGCACCGGAGACCGTGTACGGCGCCTGATCAGCGGCGTAACCCCGTTCGGCCGGATGCGATTGGCGATCACCGGCGGCGCCACCGCAGCACTGCTCGCCGTGCCACTGGCGATCTTCGCCGGTCCCGCCGCCACCTTGCTCGACACGGCCTGCTGCCCCACCGGTCCCTTCGCCCCCAGCCACGTACAGGTGTGCCAGGCGATGCCCACGGTACGCAACTGCCCACCGAACTGACCGACCGTCGGCTGGGTCCCGTCTCCAGGAAATCGTCGGGGAGGCCCACCACTGTGTCCGAGACATCGCCCCGTGCTCGTGGATCTCGTAGTGAGAAGAGGAGAGGCATGGCCGTCTGGAGGGCTTCGGTGGAGTTGCGGATCGAGGCTCGGGATCGGCACCGCTGGTTGGCGGTGGCGGCGTTCGGCGGCCTCGTGGTCGGTGCGCTCATGGCGGTGTTCGGGTTGCCGCCGGTGGACGTGCACGGGCTGCTGCACTACGCCGGGATCATGGATCCGGCCTGCGGCGGCACCCGCTCGGTGTGGGCGGCGATGCAGGGCGACTGGGCGCTGTCGTGGCGCTACAACCCGGTCGGGATCCCGCTGGTCGTCGGGGCGGCGGCCACGCTGGTGCGGTTCGCCGTCGGCCTGGCCACCGGGCGCTGGCTCAACGCCCGCGTGCGCTCCTGGCCCGCGGTCGCGGTCACCGGCGGCGTGCTGTTCGTGCTGCTGGGCGTCAACCAGCAGTTCCACGCCGACCTGCTGCGCACCCCCGCCCAGGAGTTCTCCCCCATCGGCCCGATCCTCAACGCCGCGCCCGCCCTCGCGCTGGGCGCCTGGATCGCCATTCGGCGCCGCCGGACGGCGAACCGAATCGACCGGCCCCGCGAGGCTGGGAGCTGAGGCACTGAGCGCCGTCCGATCCGGCCACCGACGGCCGCAGGAATCGGTGATTACTACGGGCAGCCATCGTTCTTCGATACCGGATTTGGGGCATCGAGGCTCGGGCAGCGGGCCGTCGCCGATCGTAATCGACGACCATGGAGGTCGATGATGACCGTTGCCGGTGACATGCTCCAGACCTATCCGGCGAGCCTGGGCCACCTGGACCGGGACAAGCTCACCCGCTGCATCCAGGAGTGCTTCACCTGCGCACAGGCCTGCACGGCCTGCGCCGACGCCTGCCTCAGCGAGGAGCGGGTGGCGGAGCTGCGCAAGTGCGTCCGCGCCAACGACGACTGCGCCGACATCTGCCTGACGACCGGACGGGTGCTGTCCCGCCACACCGGCTACGACGCCAACATCACCCGCGAAGTACTCCAGGCATGTGCGCAGGCGTGCAAGAGCTGCGGCGACGAGTGCGCCCGCCACGCCGACATGCACGATCACTGCCGCGTCTGCGCCGAAGCCTGCCGACGCTGCGAACAGGCGTGCAACGACCTCCTCACCTCCCTCGGCTGAGGGGAAGAGCGACATCCATGAACGCCCTGAGCATACGGTTCCTTCGCCGACCGGTGACCGCGGTCGCGTCTGCGGCGTTGGCCGCGGGGGTCCTGTTCGGCGGCGGCCTCGCCGCGGCGCCGTCGGCGTTGGCCGACGAGCCGGCGGCCGAGCAGGAGACGGCCCGCTTCGAGGTCGACTTCATGAAGAACATGATCGACCACCATGCCCTGGCAGTGGCGATGGCGCAGCCGTACGTGGAGAAGGCGGCCCACGAGAAGCTGGCGGATCTGTGCCGGACGATCGCCGACTCCCAGTCCGCGCAGATCGAGCAGATGCAGGGCTGGCTGCAGGACTGGTACGGCGTCGGCCACGAGCCGCGGTTGAGCCCCGCTGACAAGCAGTCGGTGCGGCGGCTGGAGGACCTGTCCGGAGAACGGTACGAGGTCCGGTTCATGCGCTCGATGATCCGCCACCACAGCGGGGCGGGCACCGATTCCAAACGCTGCCTCGACCGGGCCGAACATCCGGCTCTGCTCGATCTGTGTGACACCATCCGGCGGTCCAACAGCAAGCAGATCGACACGATGCAGGGCTGGCTCCAGCAGTGGTACGGCCGACAGAGCGGCTACTCCGGCTACTGAGTGAGTGGGAACGTGAGAGCCCGCGTCGTCTGATCCGGCGTGGAACGGCAGAGATCCCGGGGGACGAGGGTAGGGCTCACCACGGAGAATCACGACGCCGGCGGTCGGCCGGCTCCTGAACGGTGCCACGCCGTCCGCCGTGCGATGACCCGCTCTGGGTGACCGCGTCCAGGGTGAGATCTGCGAAGGCGGTATCGCGTCGCGCCGAACGATTCGGGGTGGGATGGCGGTCTCGGGGCGATGAGCGGGAAGTTCATCGCCCTGAGAGCCTCCCTTGTCCGGGAGCCGAGGCGCCCCAGGCCGGGACGGAGGCCCTGTTCGGGGCGCGGCCTGAGGCGCCTCGGGGTCAGGGGCGGACGGCTCCGACGAAGTGCTGGTCCCAGTAGTCGGCGAGGTCGACCACCGAGACGGTCTTGCCGCTGCTGGGGGCATGCACCATCTGGCCGTTTCCGGCGTACATGCCGTTGTGGCCGAGATCTTCGAAGAAGAACATGATGTCGCCGGGCTGGAGGTCGGCCCGGGAGACCTTTTTGGGCAGTTCGTACTGGGCGTAGGTGGTGCGGGGGATGCTGACCCCGGCCGAGCCCCAGGCGGCCTGCATCAGGCCGGAGCAGTCGTAGCCGTTGGGGCCGGTTCCGCCCCAGACGTAGGGCGTGCCGATCTTGCTGTAGGCGAAGTCCAGGGCCGCGCGGGCGCTGCCGGAGACCGAACCGGTGTAGGAACCGCCGCCGGAATCCGACGCGGCGCCGGCCGTGGGGTTCTCGCCCTCGAAGCCGGCGAGCAGTTCCTCCTGTTCGGCGAGCTTGTCCTCGACCTCCTCCTTCTGCTCCTCGAGGTCGCCGGTCTGCTCCTGGGCCTCGTCGCGGGCGTCCTCGGCCTCCTGCTTGAGCCTGATCAGGCGTTCGGAGGAGCCGGCGAACTCTTCGAGCTGGGTCCGCTGGTTCTCCGAGAGGTAGGACAGGTCCGCAGACTGGTTGAGGATGTCCTCGGGGTCCTCCACGCTGAGGACGGTCGTGGTGGAGTCGAGGTCGGCGGACTTGTAGGCGGCCGCGGCGAACCGGGCGACCTGGTCGCGCAGCCCCTCGTAGAGGTCCTCTTCGTCGCCGACCTCCTCCTCCAGCGACTCGATCCGCTTCTCTGCGGCTTCGAGGTTCTCCTTGGCCTGGTTGTACTCCTGGACGAGGGTGCTCGACTCCTCGGTGAGCTCCTCGATCCGCTGCTCGACCTCTTCCTTGGTCGGTTCGGGTTCGGCGTGGGCGACGCCGGCGGGCAGGACCAGGCTGCTCGCGGCCAGGACGCCGAATCCGGTGATGACGCGCTTCCTAGCGTTGCCGTTGTCGGTCACGGGCGGTTCACTCCTCGATGCATGGGGCAAGTGGGGGCGCGGTCGGCGGCCCGATCACCCGGTGCGGGCGTCGGGGCGCAGCACGCCTGGTGGGGTGCGGGATCCGGGGCCGCAGGAGAAGGCGGACGGCACACGCGGCCTCAAGGCACGGGACCGGCTCGGCTCACGGGTGATCGGCCGACCGCACCGCGGCCGCAGGGGGAACCAGGGCACAAGGGAGGCACTTCCGAATGGTGTGAGGTGCCCTGAACGGATGTGTGGAGCGGCGGCAAGGGGGTCTTACGGCGTGAGCCCCGTTGCCACGGACGCGCCGTCCGGAAGCTGGTCTAGACCCGGATGATGCAGAGGGAGAGCAGTAGCTGCGTTCCACTTCGGGGAATCAGGCGCCGCCGGAGAAGTCGACTCCATGTGCCCACCTGCGGCGAGGCGGCCCACACCGCAGGAATCAGCGCTGCACCGAGGGCGAGCAGCATGAGCAGCTTGACCGCGCCGGTGCGGTGGTCGGCCCGTAGCACATCGCTGTCGTCGCAGTGATGGTCTCCGGCGTGCTCGTGCGCTCCAGTCGGCCCCGCTCCTCCAGACTCAGCGGATTCCGCGGCGGTGTGCGTGCCATGGCCCGGCGAAGCCTTAGCGGAGGGACTCTCGGCGTGGCAAATCGAGCAGAGCAGGAAGGCGCAGACCAGCAAGGTCGACAGCAGCCCCTTGATCCAGGGCCGCCGCAGCGCTCTCGCGATCTGGTCGAACACGGCAGGAAGACTACACAACGGGCATCGGTGAAGTGGAACTGCGACCGGACCCGCCGTTTTGCCAGTGTCCGAGCACGCCGCCGTCAGGCAGATGACCGGCATGCTCGACGGAGACGCCACGGGAACCGGCGCCGAGCAGAACGAGGGCCAGGACCACAGCGGCCACTGATCCCACCACGGGGGCGCCGGGAACCCTCGGCGCCCCCGCTCTCCACGCCGGTGGTGGGCGCTCGTCCCGCTGCGCCTCACCCGACTCCGGGTGATCCAGGACGTGAACGCGGCCCTACCGGCGTCGGGCATCGACCTCGCGCTGGGACGCGGTGAGTCGACGTGGTGGCCACCGCGCCCCCGATTCCGGGTCCGGCCGATCCTGCCCGCGAGGACCAGTGGACACGGTGAGGAGTGCGGTCATGCGGCGAGGCGCTCCGCGCGTTCGGCCCGCCGTGCGCCTACCCCGACCAGCCGGCTCGCGACCAGGAGCAGGACGAAGAGCGCGGCGGAGAGCAGGAATCCAGGGGACAGCGGATCGGTGATCGTGTCACCGAGCAGGACCAGGGCGAGTGTCGCCGGCAGGCTGCCCAGAGCGGTCCCCGCCACGAAGGGCGCAACTCCCAGCCTGGTGAGCCCGAAACCGTGGTTGACCGCGGCGAAGGGCACGATGGGAAGCAGGCGCAACTGGATCACCGCCAGCAGGCCGTGCCGATCGGTGAGGCGGTCGAGGCGCGCGACGACCGCGGACGGCAGCCGCGCCGCGACGAAGTCGCGGGCCAGGAAACGGGCCAGGCCGAACTGGACCAGAGCGGCGGCGACCCCGCCGGCGAGCGCGGCCGCGACGCCCAGCCAGGCGGTGAAGACGACGCCCGCCGCCGCGTTCAGCAGTGGGCGGGGGACGAACACGAGCGAGGCGGCGACGTAGCCGGCGAGATACAACGCAGGTGCGACCGGCCCGGCCGCGGTGATCCAGTCCCGCAGCACGGCGAGATCCGGCATGGGGACGCCGACCACGACGGCGGTCACCAGCCACGCCGCAAAGGCCGCTGCGCGCACTCCCGGCCGGACCGCCACGCGCATGCTCCCGCCGCCTCCCCATCCCGACCGCACCATCGGCCCTCAGTATCCCCGACCGGTGACTCGGCACCGGCCCGGCCGCCTTTCTTCGCGCCGGAACCGCTCGCATCCCTGCTGAACGCGAGTGAGGCCGCGGTGCGGCGTCCGCACCGCGGCCCCGTCCGTCACTTCGCCGGGGAGGTGGCGGGTTCGGTGGGCGGGGTCGCGGCCGTGATCCCGCCGGCCCGGCCGATCAGTCCCACGCTCAGCGCGCACACCGCTCCCAGTGCCGCCAGGGCGAACCAGGGAACCGTGGTGGAGATCGGCGGATCGAGTTCCAGGCCGGCTCCGACGAGGAGGTTGCCCAGCGTGATACCGATCCCGGAGACGGTGTTGTAGAGACCGTAATGGGTGGCGACCAGCCGGTCCCCGGACAGCCGGACCACCGTGTCCATCTCGAAGGGGTAGACGAGTGCCGTGCCGAGGCTGAGCAGGGCGACGGTGAGCATCGCCGGCGCCGCGACGAGCGCGGCGACGGCCAGGGGCGGCGCCGTTGAATCGCGCACGGCCCCGGCGACGGGCGGCGTCGCGAGGATCGGCAGGAAGGCCAGGGCCATGACGGTGAGGCCGCGCGGGAGCGCCTGCGCGGCGTCCCAGCGGCGCTTCGCCCAGTCGGTGACGCGGACCTGGCCGACGATCGCCACCAGGGCCGAGACCCCGAACAGGGCCGCGACCGTCACGTTGCCGCTGTCCGAACCCAGGCCCGCCGTTGCGACGGAGTCCTGGACCGCCAACGGGATCGCCAGATACACCTGGAAGTTCAGGACGTAGGACCCGGCCATGGCGATGGTGAAGACGACGAAGCCGCGGTTGGCCACCACGGTGCGCCAATCCGCCAGCACGCCGAGGACGCCTGCGCGCTGCTGGACGGCCGGGGCGCGCCGGGCGGGCAGCGCCCGGGCCTGCAGCACGGTCAGGGCCAGGAACAGCGCCGCGGCGACGCTTGCCACCACCGAGAAGTCCACGGCGATCAGCGCCATGCCGATCAGCGGTCCGATGAGGATGCCGGTCTGGTAGAAGACGTTGAACAGGGCGAAGGCGTCGACGCGCCGGTCGCCGGCGTCCTGGGCCAGATAGGCGCGCACGGCCGGGTTGAACAGCGCCCCGGCGAAGCCGGTCGCGGCCGAGGCCAGCAGGAGCACCAGCAGGGAGTCGGCGAAGCCCAGCGCGGCGAAGCCCACGGTGCGCAGGGCGCAGCCGGCCAGGATCGCCGGCTTGTAGCCGAGCCGGTCGGCGATGCTGCCGCCGACGAGGAACATGCCCTGCTGGCTCAGATTGCGCATTCCCAGGACGAGTCCGACGGCCCACACGGCCATGCCCACGCTGTCGGTGAGGTGGAAAGCGAGGTAGGGCATGAGCATGTAGAAGCCGGTGTTGATGGTCAGCTGGTTGACCATCAGCAGCTTCACGCTGAGGTCGAAGCCGCGCAGGCGCCTCCATGTCTCGATCATCGCCGTCCCTCCAGTGCCGTGGCCGCAGCGGTGCCGTGCCGGCGCGGATCGGCGACTTCGGTGCAGCGGGTCCAGCGGGTCACGGTGCGCTCGCGCGGATGGGCGATCTCGTCGGGCTCGTTGAGAACCGGCCGGTCGAGCAGGCCGTGTGCGGCGCAGTAGTCGTCGTTGAAGACGGTGTCGAAGTAGCCGCTGGGGCCCGTCGGGGAAGACCGCGGCGATGCGCTCGGTCGCCGGACGGGTGCGTGCGAGCCAGCGGGCCACCGTGGCGACCGCGCCGACGCTCCATCCTCCGCTGGCGTAGTGGGAGGCCGCCAGGGTGCGGGCGGCCTGCACGGCCTGGGCGGCGTCCACCCAGTGGACCTCGTTGAAGGCTGCGTAGTCGACGTTGCGGGGGTGGATGCTGCTGCCGAGGCCGCGCATCAGCCGCGCTGCGGCGGGCTGGCCGAAGATGGTGGAGCCGACCGTGTCGACGCCCACCACCGTGAGATCGGGGAAGAACCGGCGCAGCGCCCGGGAGATGCCGGCCGAATGGCCGCCGGTCCCCACGCTGGTCACCAGGGTGTCGATCCGGCCCATCTGCGCGATGAGCTCGTGGGCGAGCGAGGTGTAGGCCCCGACGTTGTCGGGGTTGTTGTACTGGTCGGGGCAGTAGGAGCCGGGCTCGTCCGCGAGGAGCTCCCGTACCCGGTCCCGGCGGGCCTGCTGCCACCCGCCGCTGAGGTGGGGCTCGGTGACGGTGTGCACGGTCGCGCCGTAGGCGGTGAGCAGCCGCTGCATCAGCGGCTCCATTCCCGGGTCGGTGACCAGCGCCACCGGATGCCCGTAGGTGATGCCGGCCAGGGCCAGCCCCAGGCCGAGGGTGCCGCTGGTGGACTCCACGATCATCGCCTTCTGCGCGAGCTGCCCGCGTTGGCGGGCGCGTTCAACCATGTACAGCGCGGGCCGGTCCTTGACGCCGCCGGGATTGTGGCCTTCGAGCTTGGCCCAGAACCCCTGTCCGGCGCCGCAGAACGGTTCTCCGATCCACAGCAGTGGCGTGTTGCCGACGACGCCGGCGGGTGTGTGCTGGGCCATCGCCGTAGGGGTGGCCAGGAGTCGGCCGGGACTGGTTTCGGGCGTGGCTTCGCCCAGGGTGTCGGTCTGCACGGGTCTCTCCCACTCGCCGTATCGCAACGCGATACGTGAACCATCGGGACGCGCGCCTCGAGGCGCTGCGGCCCGCCGTGCCCGCGCCCGGTCAGGGACCGCGGCGCGAAGACGGTGAAGGACGGATGCGGTTCTGTTCGGGCCTGCGTGACCGGGCCGGAACAGAAGGAGGTCTTTCTAGACCCGCCAGATGCAGAGTGAGAGCAGGAGCCGGGCGGCGTTTCGCCGCCGGATCCGTCGCCCGCCGCCCGGCCGTCGGCGGTGGCCGCGCGGCGGCGGGCACCATAGCGCGGCGGTGGATGCCATACCCGTGTCGAACAGCAGCAGCCACAGCTTCGCGGTGGAACCGCGCTGATCGGCGGTGGAACCCGCCGTGCTGTCATGGGAGTGGTGCTCACCCACGGAGTGCGTGTGAGGAGCCGCGGAGGTGGAAGCGGTCTCCGTGCCCGACTGCTCGGCCGCCGCGTGGACCATCGGAGAAACCGACGGCACCTCCACCGAATCGGTCGCATGCCCGGCCGAGCACAGCACGTGCGCGACGACAACGAGTGCCAGCAGCAGAGGCCACGGCCCCTGCCGCTCCACGATCGTCGCCATTCCCACGCGCACGCAACGGAGACTACTTAAAGTAACGACATGGTTGCGTCGGCATTGCGGTCACAAATGGAGTGAACTGTGTCACCATTCAGTGACGGATGGTAGTCGACCATCCGTGGTGCGGCCGGTGCCGACCTCGGGATTTCCGCCTGTGAGCGCTGCCGCGGAAGGCCGTCCACGGCTCAACAACGGCGGAATCCCATTGGCGGGCGCAGCGCTGAGTCGGCCTACCGGTCGGCTTCTGCTCCTTTGCTCGCCGGTGTTCGGCGAGGGGAGGGGAAGGGCAGAGGGGCCCGCATGGAGGATTTGCTGCTCGTTGTGCTGCTGGCGCTCATACCCGCGGCGGCCAACATGCTGGGCGGGCTCGTCGCCGAGGTGGTCTCGCTGTCGGAGCGGGTCTTCAGCGCCGTACTCCATCTGGCCGTCGGCATCGTCATCGCGGTCATCGGCCTGGAGCTGATGCCCCGTGCCCTGGAGGCCGATCCCGCCTGGGTTCCGCTGGTCGCGTTCATCGTCGGCGGAGGGCTGTTCCTCGGGGTGGACGCCTTGTCCGGCTTCTTGCAGGCCCGTTCCCCGAGCCGCGGAGGCGGCGGTTCTCTGGGCATCTATTTCGGTGTCGCGCTGGATCTGTTCAGCACGGGGTCATGATCGGCACCGGAAGCACCATCAACCCCGGCCTGGGGCTGCTGCTGGCCGTGGGGCAGGCGCCCGCCGACCTGCCTGAGGGGTTCGCGGCCCAGGCGGCGTTTCGCCGCGCCGGTGTGGCATTGAGGTGGCGGGTGCTGGCGGGCGTCGGCTTCGCGGTGCCGATCCTGCTCGGCGCGGCACTGGGCTATCTCGCGCTGCGCGGCGCACCGGAGGTGGTGACCCTGTCGGTGCTGGCCTTCACCGGAGGCGCGCTGCTCAGCGTGGTGATCGAGGAGATGATCCCCGAAGCCCACGAGGCCGAGCAGAGCCGCCTGGACAGCTTCTACCTCACCGTCGGCTTCGTGGTCTTCGCCGCCGTGGCCGTCTACTTCGGCTGACCGTCAGCGCTCCCCGGCGAGCGAGGCGGAACGGCCGCCGACTCCCTGCGTCGCGGTCTCGCGGTCGGCCAGTCGCTGCAGGTAGGCGTTGTAGGCGTTGAGTTCGGCGTCGCCATCGCGTTCGGCCTGGCGGTCGGTGCGGCGGGCGAGCCGGTCATCGGAGCGCATCCACAGCACGGCGAGCGCGATCATCACCACGATGGTGGGGACGTCGCCGAACACCCAGGTGAGGCCGCCCGCCCAGAGCTGATCGTCGATGACGTCCACGTTCCACGAAGGGGGTGGGGAGGCGAAGAACTCCACGATGGGGGACGGGGCCATCATCACCGCGATCGCGAAGAAGGCGTGGAAGGGCAGTCCGGCCATCATGAGCATGATCCGCAGCAGGTGGTTCTTCGTCCCGGGCCACGGATCCACCATCAGCACCGGCCCGAAGAAGATGATCCCGGTGATGAGGAAGTGCATCAGCATGAGGTAATGCCCCCACACGCTGCTCATGAGGGCGTCGAAGGTCGGAGTGAAGTAGATGCCGTAGAGGCTGAAGATGAACAGCGACAGGGTGAACGCCGGGTGCGCGCCCACCTTGGCGATCGGGCGGCTGACGCGCACCGCCGGTGTCCCTCAATCCGCGCAGCGCTCGCGCATGCCGATCTATCCCGCCGCCGGTCAGCCGGTGGCGATCGGCGTGCGTGCGGGGCGTAGGCGGTGCCCGGAGTGGCCGCTACTTACAGCAGCGTCATCCAATAGGTCCAGAACGCCTGGGCGATGGCCGCGACGATCACCAGGGCCCACACGGTGAGCACCACGGTGTGGTTGCGGGCGAGCGCATCGACCGGCCGGTGCAGGCCGGCCGGTAGGGGGACGTGGCCGGTGCGCAGGTTGTGCAGGGTGACGTACCAGAAGATCGGGATGGTCACCGCCCACACGACCATGCAGTAGGGGCACAGCGCGCTGATCCGGTACAGGCTCTGGAAGATCAGCCAGTGCACGAAGCCGACCCCGAAGACGGTGCCGGCCTGCAGCCCGAGCCAGAACCAGCGGTCGAAGCGCGCCCCGGCGAGCAGCGCCATGCCGATGGTGATCACGATGGCGAAGCCGGCGACGCCGATCAGCGGGTTGGGGATCCCGAAGGCCGCGGCCTGCGGGGTGTCCATCACGGTGCCGCAGGACAGCACCGGGTTGATGCTGCACGAGGGCACGTGGTCGGGGTCGCCCAGGACGCGGATCTTCTCGACCAGCAGTGCTGCGGCGGCGATGAACCCGATGGCGCCGCCGATGGCCAGCAGCCAGGGCAGGGCGCGGCTGATGACACCGGTCCCGGCGCCCGGCGCTGTGCCGGGCGCCTCCTGGACCGGGGCTGCGGTGGTCACGCCCCCAGCTCCGTGTCGATCATCGACGACAGCGCCTCGTAGCTGGGCATCGATTCGGTCTGGCGGCCGTTGACGAAGATGGTCGGGGTGCCCTGGATGCCCAGCTCGACGCCGTCGTCGAAGTCGGCGCGCACCCGCTCCAGGGTGGCGGGGTCCTCCATGGTGGCGCGGAACCGCTCGATGTCGAGGCCGAGTTCCTCGGCGAAGCCGACGAACACCTCGGCCTTGGACTCCTGGGATTCGCCCCACTCGGCCTGGGTCTCATACATCTTGACGTACATCTCTTCCAGCGCGCCCTGCTCGGCCGCGGCCTCCACGGCGGTGGCGGCGGTCTCGGAGTTGGTGTGGCCGGGCAGCGGGAAGTAGCGGATGACGAAGTTGATCCGACCCTCGTAGTCGGCGCGCAGCTTCTCCATGACGGGGAACTGGGCTCGGCAGGCCTCGCATTCGAAGTCGAGGAACTCCACCACCGTCACCTCCGAGTTCTCGGCGCGGGACAGGTAGTGGCTGCTCTCGCGCACCAGCAACTCCTCCGGTGCGGGAGCAGACGGCGGGGCAGCGGCGTTGGAGGCGCCTTCCGGGGCGGCCGCGCCGCGGTCGACGCTGTAGGCGAAGATGCCGAGGGAGACCACGGCACCGATGAGCAGGACAAGGGTGATGGCGAGATTTCGGGTCATGTCACATCCAGGTTGAGCGGGCCGGCCGCGAAAAGTCCGTATCCGCGCCTCTCGACACCACGGCAGGCAGCCACTCGGCGCGCGGAGAAAAGACGGTGATCGGGCCTGGGAACAGGGAGAAGACCGAATGCGGGCGCGCGCGTCAGCGCCGACGCCCACGGGAGGGGATTCGGCCTACACCCGCTGGATGCACAGAGAGAGGAGGAGGGGCGGCCCGCTGCGCGTCGCGGCGAGGAGACGGCGGACGAGCCATGGGCCCGGCCGCGGCGGTGCCAGCCACAGCGCTGCGACGAGAACCGCGCCAAGGCCCAGCAGCATGAGCATCTTCGCCGCGGTGAGACGCTGATCGATACTGACATCGCCTTCGGTGGCGCAGACGGATCGGCCGTCTTCGTCTGATTCGTCTGAACTGTGCAGCGCCACGCCGCCGGCCGTCGCCTCTGCTGTTTGGACAGCCGCCGGAACCGCGCCGGCATCAGCCGGGGAATCGGCGATGGCGACGGCGGCGTGGCAGACCGAGCAGAGGAAATGGGCGAACACCAGCAGCGAGAGCAGCAGGACCCGCATGGGGATCCGCTGTCGTCGCGCACTGGTCACCTCGGCCACGAGTCGAACAATACCCAGGTCATCGCATGGCCGCGGCCATACCCCCGGTTTTCTCGCCAATGGCTGTGACGTGCGGGAACGAGTGCGCCGATTCGTCCGTGATCGGCCTCAGGGCCACGGTGACGCATCTGCGCGGCACGGTGAGACCAGACCCCGGCGGAGCCGGGCCCGTGCTACTCGACGGCGCCTGCCTCGTGCCAGGATTCCCAGCCGGTGTAGGCGGCCAGCGCGGCGATGACGAGGGCGGCGACGGCCGTGCGGAGCCCCGGAGGTGAGGACGCGCACACCCGACTGGGGCAGTGCACTTATTCGAAGGTGCGGTATTCCTCGTCCTTCGCTCGGTGACGAAGACGGGGACGTAGACGCCGATGTTGTCGCCGCCGTTGGCGAAGGTGACGGTGGCGACGGTGAGCAGGGCCGGGCCGCCGTTGCTGTCTGGGGCGTCATCGTCGTCGTCGCCGCGCCACAGTTTCCAGGCGGCGCGCAGGCCCAGCAGCAGTGGCAGTAGTCCGAAGTAGGCGCGTACCTGCTCGGGCAGGAAGGTCGCGCCGAATGCGGCGGCCAGCGCGGCGGCCAGGATCGCGGTGAAGCCCAGGTACTGCCCGGCCACGATCCGGGCGGTGGAGCCGCGGTGTCCGGCGCCTTGGGCGAAGAACAGCGCGAGCACCACGATGTCGTCGATGTTGGTGACAGTGAACAGGCCGGCGGCCTGGGCGATGGTGGTCAGGTCCACGGGGCAGGGTCCTTGCCGGGCGCCGGTGCGGGATGGCGGGCGGCGGTGAGCACGAGTAGCACCGCGCCGCCGACGATGAAGGCATCGGCGAGGTTGAAGGTGGGCCACCAGCCGGTGTGCAGGTAGTCGGTGGCCACGCCGTCGAGGCCGCGGTCGATGAGGTTGGCCAGCGCACCGCCCAGCACCCCGGCCAGGCCGATACGGCCCACGACGGGGGTGGTGGGGGCGGTGCGCCAGGCGTAGGCGGCCACGGCGGCGGTGATGAGCCCGGTGACGGCCACGATGACTCAGGCGGGCAGGGCCGCGCCCAGGCTGAAGGCGACACCGGGGTTGTAGGCCGGGCGCAACTCCAGCACACCCAGGAGTTGCGGTCCGGGCCCGCCGGTCAACTGGTGTTCGGCCAGGGCCTTCAGGGCCAGATCGGCGGCGGTGAGCGCGGCTGCGGCGGCCAGCACGCCCCAACGGGAGAGCGCGCCGAGCGCGGCCGGTGTCGTCGGCCTCACGCCCCCGCCTCCATGCGCTCGCGCGGTGCGGCGGTGGCGGGGCCACCGGGGGCCAGAGCCAGCTTGCGGGTGCGTCCGGCGCGGATGCCGTTGCCGATGACCACGACCTCGGCCACCTCGTGCACCAGCACCACCGCGGCCAGCCCGAGGACCCCGAACAGCGCCAGGGGCATCAGGCCGATGATGATGGCCAGCGACAGTCCCACGCTCTGCCACATGATGGCCCGGGAGCGGCGGGCATGGCCCAACACGCGGGGCAGGTGGCGCAGGTCCTCACCCATCAAAGCGACGTCAGCGGTCTCGATCGCCACGTCGGTGCCCATCGCCCCCATCGCGATCCCCAGGTCGGCGGTGGCCAGCGCCGGGGCGTCGTTGACCCCATCACCCACCATCGCCACGGGCCCGTGCTCGCGGAGCTGGCCGACGATGCGGGACTTTTCTTCGGGGCGCAGGTCGGCGTGCACGTCGCCCGCGTCGATGCCCGCCTGGGCGGCCAGGGCAGTGGCGGTGGCGCGGTTGTCCCCGGTGAGCATCACGATCCGGTAGCCCGCACTGCGCAGGGACGTGACGACTTCGCCCGCTTCGGGGCGCAGCTCGTCGCGGACCGCGATGGCGCCCAGCAGCGCGCCGCCGTCTTCGACCAGGACGGCGGTGGCCCCGGCGTGCTGCATCCGCTCCACGTCCCCCGCCAGAGGCCCGGCCTCGATCCAGCCCGGGCGGCCCAGCCGCACGCTGCGGCCGTGCAACGTGCCGGTGAGCCCGGCGCCGGTGACTGCCTCCACGCCGTCAGCGCGCTGGGGTGCGGGGGCGGCGTCCAGGATGGCGCGGGCCAGGGGGTGTTCGCTGCGCTCCTCCAGGGCGGCGGCCACCGCGAGCACCTGCTCGGCGGTGTGGCCGGGTGCGGGGACGGTTTCGATGGCGGCCGGGTGGTTGCGGGTCAGGGTGCCGGTCTTGTCCAAAGCGACGGTGCGGACCCGGCCCATGGCCTCCAGGGCGGCTCCGCCCTTGACCAGGGTGCCGTGCTTGGAGGCGGCGCCGATCGCGGCGACCACGGTGACGGGCACGGAGATGGCCAGCGCGCACGGTGAGGCGGCCACCAGCACGACCAGGGCGCGTTCGATCCAGGTCAGCGGATCACCGAACAGGGCTCCCAGAACGGCGATGAGCGCCGCGGCGACCATCACCCCGGGCACCAACGGCCTGGCGACACGGTCGGCCAGGCGTTGCCCGGCGCCCTTGCGGGACTGCTCGGCCTCCACGATGGACACGATGCGGGCCAGGGAGTTGTCGGCCGCGGTGGAGGTAACGGTGACCTCCAGGGCGCCGGTGCCGTTGATGGATCCGGCGAACACCTCGTTCCCGGGTCCTGCCTCGACGGGGACGGACTCGCCGGTGATGGCGGAGGTGTCCAGGCTGGTGTGCCCGGAGGCGATGACCCCGTCGGTGGCCAGGCGCTCCCCGGGGCGCACCACCAGCGTGTCGCCCACGACCAGTTCGGCCGGATCGATGCTCTGCTCGGTTCCGTCGCGCAGCACCCTGGCCTGGTCGGGGACCAGGTCCAACAGGGCGCGCAGGCCGCGCCGGGTGCGGGCCACGGAGTACTCCTCCAGCCCTTCGGCGATGGTGTAGAGCACCGCCAGCATCGCGGCCTCGCCCACCTCGCCCAGCAGCACGGCGCCGACGGCGGCGATGGTCATCAGCGTGCCCACGCCGATCTTGCCCTTGGCCAGGCGGCGCACGGTGCCAGGAACGAACGTCCAGGCGGCGACCACCAGCGCCGCGGCCTTGAGAACCAGCCCCACCAGGTCGCCGGCGCCGACCCAGCCCGCACCGTAACCGGCCAGCAGCAGCGCCGCAGCGACGGCGGCGAAGCGGGTCTCGCTCACCTGCCACAGCGTCTCCGGCTCGTGCTCTTCGGCCTCTTGGGTGGTGCGGGGCTCGTCGCCACCGCAGCCGCACGCGTCACTCACCGCGCACCTCCACGTTCTCGCTGTCGGTTCCATAGTTGGGGCACAGCGCGACCGCGTTCCCGGTCGCGGCCAGCACGACCTCGGCCGAGGCCAGCAGGTCCAGCAGTTCGGGCCGGGTCAGGGAGTAGAACACCTGGCGCCCCTCGGGACGACCGTCGACCAGGCCGCAGTCGCGCAGGCACGCCACGTGCTTGGAGACCGTGGACTGGGCCAGCCCCAGCTGGGCCACCAGGTCGGCCACCCGCGCCTCCCCCGAGGCCAGGCGGCGCACGATGGCCAGCCGGGTGGAGTCGGAGAGGCTGTGGAACAGCGCCTCGGCCGCGCCCAGACCCGCGCTCGTTGTGGATGGACATCCATCCGTGCTATTCATCGTCATAAGGCGATTATATCCTAGTATGGCGATGATGGAAGGCGCGGGTATGCTCATGAACAAGATCGAGTCGGCGCTGATCGACTCACCCCCCAGGCGCCTGCTCCAGCACTACGAGGCCAACCTGCTCATCAAGCTGGGCGGATGCACTCCCGGCGCCCGGGTCGCCGAGCTGGGCTGTGGGCCCGGCTACGGCACCAGGCTCATCCTCGATACCTTCGGCGCCGTGTCCGTGGACGCCGTGGACCTGGATCCGACCATGCTGGTCAAGGCCCGACGACGTCTGGAACACCACGGGGAGCGCGTCTACCTGGCCCGGGGATCGGCCGCCGATCTGGCCGCCGCCTTCAGCCCCGTCGGTGGCGGGAAGGACGCCTCCTACGACGCGGTGTTCGACTTCGCGATCATCCACCACATCCCGAATTGGCGCGACGCCCTGGCCGAGGTCGCCCGCGTCCTCAAACCGGGCGGCCGATTCTTCTTCGACGAGGTCACCGCCACCGCCCTGGCGCGCCCCACCTACAAGGCCCTGTTCGACCACCCCACCGCCGACCGGTTCAGCGCGGGCGAGTTCCTCGCCGAGCTGCCCCGGCACGGCCTGCACATCGGCGAGAACTGGCGCACCCGCGTCGGCGCCGACTACCTCCTCGGCGTCGCCACCCGCACCCAGGACAGCAGGTGAACGCGATGGCCATCACCGCGCTGGTGCTCTACGGCGTCTTCGTCGTCCTGACGGCCGCCAAGACACAGCTCCAACGACGGCACGGTGCCGACACGGGGATCCGACGCCCGGCCAGTCCGCTGGCCTGGGCCGCCCGACTCCCGCTCGCCCTGGGCAGCCTGTGCACCGGTGTTGCCGCCCCCATCGCGGAGCTGGTCGGCCTCACGCCGCTGCCCGGCCTCGACCAGCCCGCCCTGCGCACCGCCGGCGCGGCCTTGGCGGCCTTGGGCGTGGCGGGGACCTTCGCCACCCAGCTCGCCATGGGCCAGGCGTGGCGGACCACCCCCGACGAGACCGAACGCCCGCGGCTGGTAACCGACGGCCCCTTCCGCATCGTCCGCAACCCCATCTATGTCGCCTACACCGCGATGTCGCTGGGCCTGGCCCTCGCGGTCCCCAACCCCATCGCCGTGCTCGGCGCAGCCGCCGTCCTCATCGGCGCTGAATTGCAGGTCCGGGCGGTCGAAGAACCCTACCTGCGGCGCATCCACGGCGCGGCCTACCTCGACTACGCCGCACGCACCGGCCGCTTCCTGCCCGGGATCGGCCGCCTCACCGACCACGGCACCAAGAAGGGACCCCGATGAGCGGCTGCTGCACGCCCAACGACCATGACCCCACCCCCGGAGAAGAGCGCACCGGCAAGATCGCGCTGGTCCTCATCCTCGCCATCAGCATCGCGACCCTGGCCACCGTCGGCATCCTCGTTCTGGGGTGACCGATATGGGGCATGGATCACGGTTGACCTTCAAGTCGACTCGAAGGTCAACCGTGGGCGCATGGCATTGATGCGCGTCTCTGAACTGGCCGAACGCTCCGGCGTTCCGCCCTCGACCCTGCGCTACTACGAGGAGCGCGGCCTGCTCCCGGCCCAGCGCTCCCCGGCCGGCTACCGCCTCTACGACAAACCCGCCAACACGGCGACGATCCGGGTGACCCTGGCCGCTGAGACGGTGCCGGAACTCCGGCGGGCGGCGGATCGGGTGCTTGACCGGTCGGAAAGGAATGAGGAAAAAGCAATGGGAACACTGAACAGTGTTCCCATCTCCGTGGTGCCCCCTGCAGGATTCGAACCTGCGCACACGGCTCCGGAGGCCGTTGCTCTATCCCCTGAGCTAAGGGGGCTCGTTGCGGAACCAACTCTAGCAGGGGTGCGGGTGTGGGTTGAGCAATTCACGGCAAGGGGGCGATAGGTCTCACGTTGGGCATATGCCAGCGGCGCGGGAGGTGCGCGCGCTAGTCTCGCGGCCGTGGCTGAAGCGCTGGGACGGGTACTGGTCGTCGACGATGATGAGGTGATTCGGCAGCTCATCGCCGTCAATCTGCAGCTTGAGGGGTTCGAGGTCCACACGGCGGTCGACGGGCAGGACTGCCTGGACCAGGTGGGCGCTGTCGGGCCCGACGTCATCACCCTGGACGTGATGATGCCGCGCCTGGACGGATGGGTCACCGCGTTGAGGCTTCGGGAGGACGAGGGCACCAGCGGGGTCAGGGTCGTGCTGATCACGGCGCGCGCGCAAGAGGACGACCTGCGGCGCGGCGCGGACATCGGGGTGGACGCCTACCTCACCAAGCCGTTCGACCCCGCCGAGCTGATCCGGATCGTCCGCGACCTCGCGGGCCCCGGGCGCGAGCGGGCCGGGTAGCGGCGGTGGCCGGCGACCCGTTGAGCGGGGACGGCGCCACGCCGTGGCGGCTGGACGCCCTGCTGCGCCTCGCGTGCGCCGCCGTCGTGGGCGGCGACCCCGGCGACCTGCCCCCGGCCGAGCCGCGCCGGGTCCCGCCCGGTCGGCCGGGCGACTACGCCACGGCGCTGCCGATGCGCATCGCCGGCCGCGAAGGGCGCGCGGCGCCCGACCTCGCCGCCGACCTCGCCGCCGAACTGCGGTCCCGCCCACAGGTCGTGGACGCCGTCGCCGAGCGGCCCGGCTTCGTCAACCTCACCCTCGCGCCCGCGGCCCGGGTCCGCGTGGTGCGCGCGGCCGCCGAGGGCGGCGCCTACCTGTCCGGCCGGACCTGCTGGGGCGCCTCCGGCCGCGACTCCGACGCCGCCGACCCGTGGGCGCTCTCCGCCCTGCACGAGGCCGGAACGGCCGAGCGCGCCCGCGCATGGGCGCGCGCCGACGCCCGGCGCCGCATCGCACTCGCCGCGGGACCGGGCGGGGCCGCGCTCCCGCCGCCGAGCCCGCGTCCCGCACGCGGCGGCGACCCCCCGGCGGCCGACGCGGACTGGCGCGACCCCTGCCTCGGCTCCGCGCCGGGCGGCACCGAGGCCGCCCGACTGCTGCGCGCCATCGGCGAGGCGAGCGCCCGCGTCGCGTTCTGCCGCTCGCAGCCGGAACGGCCGCGCCCCGGCGAGGTGACCGGTCCCGGCCTGCCCGCGCTGCCCGCACCGGACGAGCCGGGGAACTGGGCCCGCCACACCGACGCCAACCCGGCCTTCGCCGTCCGCTACGCCCACGCCCACGCCCACGTCACGGCCTTCCGCTGGGCGCGCGACCTCGGGCTGGCGCGCACGCCCGCCGGGCGCGGGTACTGCGCCGCGGCGGTGGCCGACCTCGACGCGCCGCCCGCCGCGGCGCTGATCGGCGCGCTCTTCGACGGGCCGGGCGCGCTGGCCGCTGCGGCCCGACGTAGCGAACCCCATATCCTGGTGCGATACCTGGAAGGGCTCTCGGCTGCATACCATGAATGGCGGGAATCCTGCGACGCCATCACGGGGGAGAGCACCGGCCGGGCCACGGCCGATGGCGGGCGCGGGGAGATCACCGCCGCGCGGCTCGACACCTGCGCAGCCGTGGCCGGTGTCCTGAGAACGGGACTGTCCCTGCTCGGCGTGTCCGCGCCCACAAGGCTGTAGACGCGCCGGCCCGCGGCGCCCGCACCGACGAACGACCACTCCGATCAGCCGAGAGTCCACGCCCATGAGCCGTTACGCCCATCCCGCCGGCCCGCGCCACGCCGACGTGCTCCCCGAGGAGCACCCGCCGAGCCCGCCCATCGACCTCATCGAGCTCGACCCCCGGGTGTGGCCGCGCACGGCCAGGCGCGTCGACGGCGAGCTCGCCATCGGCGGCGTCGGCGTCACCGAGCTGGCCCGGGAGTACGGGACGCCGCTGTTCGTCCTGGACGAGGACGACTTCCGCGCCCGCGCCCGCGACTACCGGCTGGCGTTCAGCGACGCCGACGCCGACGTCTACTACGCGGGCAAGGCGCTGCTGACCAAGGCCGTCGCCCGCTGGGTGCGGGAGGAGGGCCTCAAGCTCGACGTGTGCAGCGGGGGCGAGCTCGCCGTCGCGCTGGCCGCGGGGTTCCCGGCCGAGCGCATCGGCATGCACGGCAACAACAAGTCCGAGGCCGAGCTCGCGAGCGCGGTCGAGGTCGGCGTCGGCCGCGTCATCGTCGACTCCTTCGACGAGATCGACCGCCTGGAGCGGCTGGCCGCCGAGCGCGGCCGGGTCCCCGACGTGCTGATCCGCGTCACCACCGGCGTCGAGGCGCACACCCACGAGTTCGTCGCGACCGCCCACGACGACCAGAAGTTCGGCCTGGCGCTGAGCACCGGCGCCGCAGCCGAGGGGATCCGCCGCCTCGTCGCCTCCGAGCACGTCAACCTGGTCGGCCTGCACTCCCACATCGGTTCGCAGATCTTCGACACCGCGGGCTTCGAGGTCGCCGCGCGCCGCCTCACCGAGTTCCTCACCGCGATCCACGGCGAGCACGGGATCCTGCTGCCCGAACTCAACCTCGGCGGGGGCCTGGGCATCGCCTACCTCCCCGGCGACCGCCCGCTGGAGCCCAAGACCATCGCCGAGAGCCTGCTCGGCATCGTCGCCCGCGAGTGCGAGGCGCACGGTCTGCCGATGCCGCGCATCGGGGTGGAGCCCGGCCGCGCCATCGCCGGTCCGTGCGGCGTCACCGTCTACGAGGTGGGCACCGTCAAGGACGTCGAGGGCATCCGCACCTACGTCAGCGTCGACGGCGGCATGAGCGACAACATCCGCACCGCCCTCTACGGCTCCGAGTACACTTGCGCGCTGGCCTCGCGCGACAGCGGCGCCGAGCCGATGCTCTCGCGCCTGGTCGGCAAGCACTGCGAGAGCGGCGACATGATCGTGCGCGACCTCTACCTGCCGAGCGACCTGCGCCCCGGCGACCTCGTCGCGGTCGCGGCGACCGGAGCCTACTGCCACTCCATGGCCAGCAACTACAACCACCTGCCCCGCCCCGCCGTCGTGGCGGTGCGCGAGGGCGGGGCCCGCACACTGGTCCGCAGGGAGACCGAAGAGGACCTGCTCCGTCTGGACGTAGGCTGACCCTGGCCGGCCGGCAGCGGGGCCGGCGACGGATCGATTCCAAGTCATGAGCGAAGAAGCGGGAGTCACCCCCTTATGGCACTGAAGGTGGCGCTGCTGGGCTGCGGCGTTGTGGGCTCTGAAGTGGTGCGGCTGGTCAACGAGCAGTCGCCCGAACTCGCGGCCCGCGTCGGAACGTCCCTGGAGATCGGGGGCATCGCGGTGCGCCGGCTCGGGCGCGCCCGCGGCACGGGACTGGATCCCGAGCTGTTCACCACCGACGCCATGGGGCTGGTGACCCGGGACGACATCGACCTGGTGGTCGAGGTCATCGGCGGCATCGAGCCCGCGCGCTCGCTCATCCTGGCCGCGATCAAGGCCGGCAAGTCCGTCGTCACGGCGAACAAGGCGCTGCTCGCCGAGGACGGCGAGGTCATCCACGCGGCGGCGCGCGACGCCGGCGTCGACGTCTACTACGAGGCCAGCGTCGCCGGCGCCATCCCGCTGCTGCGCCCGCTGCGCGACTCGCTGGCCGGCGACCGCGTGCACCGCGTGCTCGGCATCGTCAACGGCACCACCAACTACGTCCTCGACCGGATGGACGGCATCGGCGCGGGCTTCGCCGAGTCGCTGGAGGAGGCGCAGTCGCTGGGCTACGCCGAGGCCGACCCGACGGCCGACGTCGAGGGCTTCGACGCCGCCGCGAAGGCCGCGATCCTGGCCCGCCTGGCCTTCCACACCTCCGTCACGGCGGCCGACGTGCACCGCGAGGGCATCACCGAGGTGTCGGCCGGCGACATCGCCAGCGCCAAGGCGATGGGCTGCGTCGTCAAACTGCTGGCCATCTGCCAGCGCTCGGCCGACGGCGCCTCCGTGGGCGTGCGGGTGCACCCGGTGATGCTGCCGCGCGAGCACCCGCTGGCCAACGTGAACGAGGCCTACAACGCGGTCTTCGTCGAGGCGGAGTCCGCCGGCCGGCTGATGTTCTACGGCGCCGGCGCCGGCGGCGCGCCCACGGCGAGCGCGGTGCTCGGCGACCTGGTGGCCGTCGCCAGGAACAGGCTCGCCAACACCGCCATCACCGAGGGCGGCGAGGACAGCGGGCTGTCCGTGCACCCCATGGGCGAGACCGTCACCAGCTACCACGTCGCGCTCGACGTCGCCGACCGCCCGGGCGTGCTCGCCCGCGTCGCCGACGTGTTCGCGGGCAACGGCGTCTCGATCAAGAACGTGCGCCAGGAGGGCTTCGGCGACGACGCCCAGCTCGTCCTGGTCAGCCACCAGGCGCCCGACGCCGCGCTGTCCAGGACGGTCGAGGAGCTGCGCGCCCTCGACATGGTCCGGTCGG
Source organism: Spinactinospora alkalitolerans (assembly GCF_013408795.1). Lineage (NCBI taxonomy): Bacteria > Bacillati > Actinomycetota > Actinomycetes > Streptosporangiales > Nocardiopsidaceae > Spinactinospora > Spinactinospora alkalitolerans. The sequence goes on along the minus strand of NZ_JACCCC010000001.1, from coordinate 5,099,846 downwards.
TCGCCAGCGTCATGCGGGTGGAGACGTTCGGCGAGGGCTGAGTCCCCCGGCGCGGCGGTCAGCGTCCCACCTGCTGAGATAGGCGCCCGCCGGATTCCTGGCCGGTCCCGTGAAGCTCTAGACTCGTGGGAGATCACGAGGCCGCGCGGAGTCGGCCCGTCAGCCGTTCGCCATCGCCGGGCACGCCGGCCGTGGCGGTCCGCGTCGCCTCCTGACCGCAGTCTTTGCGTTCATCACCCATTCGAAAGGGCCTGTCGTGAGCATGGCACGGGCGTGGCGAGGGGTCGTCGAGGAGTATCGCGACCGCCTTCCCGTCACGGCGAACACCCCGGTCGTCACCCTGTCCGAGGGCGGGACGCCGCTGGTACCCGCCACGCGGGTGTCGGAGCTGACCGGCTGCGAGGTGTTCCTCAAGGTCGAAGGGCTCAACCCCACCGGGTCCTTCAAGGACCGCGGCATGACCATGGCCATCACGAAGGCCGCCGAGGACGGCGCCAAGGCCGTCATCTGCGCCTCCACCGGCAACACCAGCGCCAGCGCCGCGGCCTACGCCGTCCGCGCCGGCATGACGTGCGCGGTCCTGGTCCCGCAGGGCAAGATCGCCATGGGCAAGCTCGCCCAGGCCCTCGTGCACGGCGCCAAGCTCCTCCAGGTCGACGGCAACTTCGACGACTGCCTGGAGCTGGCCCGCAAGCTGTCCGTGGACTACCCGGTGGCGCTGGTCAACTCGGTCAACCCCTACCGCCTGCAGGGCCAGAAGACGGCGGCGTTCGAGGTCGTCGACGCCCTGGGCGACGCGCCCGACGTCCACTGCCTGCCCGTCGGCAACGCCGGCAACATCACCGCCTACTGGATGGGCTACAAGGAGTACGCCGCCGACGGCGTCGCCGCGCGCACCCCGCGGATGTTCGGCTTCCAGGCCAGCGGCGCCGCGCCGATCGTCAGCGGCGAGCCGGTGACGCAGCCGCGCACCATCGCCACCGCGATCCGCATCGGCAATCCGGCCTCCTGGCAGTACGCGCAGCAGGCCAGGGACGAGTCGGACGGCCGCATCGACGCCGTCACCGACCGGCAGATCCTGGCGGCCTACCGGATGCTCGCCGCCGAGGAGGGCGTCTTCGTGGAGCTGGCCTCCGCGGCGGGCGTCGCCGGCCTGATGCAGGCCGCGCGCGCCGGGCAGATCGAGCGCGGCAGCCGCGTGGTCTGCACGGTGACCGGGAACGGCCTGAAGGACCCCGACTGGGCCCTGGCCGGCGCGTCCTCGGCCACCACGGTCCCCGTCGACGCCCATGCCGCGGCCACCGCCCTGGGCCTGGCCTGACCGCACCACCCGTCCCCCACCGGAGCCGAAGCATGTCTGAGCCGCGCCGCACCGCGGTGCACGTCGCCACCCCCGCGACCAGTGCGAACCTCGGTCCGGGCTTCGATGCCCTGGGCCTGGCCCTGGAGCTGCACGACGAGATCGACGTCGGTGTCCGCGACGACGACCGGGTGGTGGTGAGCATCGACGGCGAGGGCGCCGACGAACTGCCGCGCGATGCCTCCCACCTCGTGGTCAGCGCCATGCGCACGACCTTCGAGGCGGCGGGGGAGCGGCTGCCGGGCCTGGACCTGCACTGCCGCAACCGGATTCCGCACGGGCGCGGCCTGGGCTCCTCGGCCTCGGCGATCGTCGCGGGCGTCGCCGCGGCCACCGCGCTGCTGGGCGGCGGTGATCCGGCGACCGGCGGGCTCGACCGCGACCGCGTCTTCCGGATCGCCGCCGACATCGAGGGCCACCCCGACAACGTCGCCCCCTGCGTCCACGGCGGGTTCACCATCGCCTGGCGCGGCGCGGAGGGCTGGCGGGCGCTGCCGCTGGCCCCTTCGCCGCGCATCCGCCCGATCGTGTGCGTTCCGGAGGAGCGGCTGTCGACGGAACGCGCGCGCGGACTGCTGCCGGAGTCGGTGCCGCACGGCGACGCCGCGTTTTCGGCCGGCCGCTCCGCGTTGCTGGTCGCGGCCGTTTCCGGCCATCCCGAACTGCTCATGGCGGCCACCGAGGACCGGCTGCACGAGCCCTACCGCGGCCCGGCCATGCCGGCCAGCGCCGAACTGATCCGCACGCTGCGCGACCGCGACGGCCTGCCCGCGGTCGTGTCCGGGGCCGGCCCGACCGTCCTGGTCCTCGACCACGGCGCCGACGGGCCCGAACCGGCCGGGGAACCGGGGCCGCGGGGAGGCCTTCGGCAAAACAGTGCGGGTCCGGCTGATTCAATTCGAGAGCGAGCGGGTACGGGATGGCACATACGCCCCTTAAGAATCGATCCGGCAGGGGTGCGTATCAGTTCTCCCCGTTCATAGACTTGTGTCGAGGAATAGCTGTGGGCTCCGGTGATGTTAGGCTAGGTGAAGCACCAGATGCCCCATTGCGGGACGTGTGCTCATCCGCCACAGTGTCTTCCGCGCCTTCCGCGCAAGTGGTCCCTTCCACGCGAGCGCTGTGCACGGTTGCCACTGTGTCGAGTTCGCGGCGCGTCCGTGGCTCTGCCCACTCCACCGAGGTTTCGTTTTCCTCGCGCAGGAACGACATGACGGTCCGCGGGCGGCACTATCGAGCCCATCGCCCCAATGTCTGGCTGTACCCAGAGCCCGCCGCGATTGGGTAGGGACCGTTTCTCGACGGTTCCGACATCCACGTGGGGCAAGCCCAACCCGGCCCCTGCCGGTTCGCACCACCGGGCTGGCCGATCAGGAAGATGACGGCCCCAGCCCGCTCCTTGGGAAGGACCCTTAGTGAGCGACACCACCGAACTCCACCCGGACGCGGCGGTCAGCACGCAGAACACGCCCGCGTCCAGTGGGGAAGCCGGCGACGCCACGCCCCCGGCCGGCAAGAGCGCGCCAACGCGGTCGCGGAGCCGCTCCGGCGGCACCGGGCTGTCCGCGCTGAAGCTCACCGAGCTCCAGCGCCTGGCGTCCGGTCTCGGTATCACGGGCACGGGGCGCATGCGCAAGAGCGACATCATCGCAGCCATCGAAGCCAAGCAGGGCGGCCCCGTCGATGCGCCGCAGGCCGCGAAATCGGCGAAGAACACCGAGAACGCGGGCGCAGGCGGTAAGGTCGACGCCACCGACGGTGCGCCCTCGGGGCGCCGTTCCAAGAAGTCCTCCGCCAAGGAGGGCGAGAGCGGCGAGACCCCGGCACCGGCCGAGACTTCCGCGGTCGCCAAGGAGAGCACCGCGGACACGGCCGAGCGCCCGGACAAGCCCGCACGCAGCCGTCGGTCGTCCCGCAGGCGTGGGGACGAGACCGGCGACCAGCAGGCGCCGGCCGACGGCACCGATTCCTCTACCTCCGCGAGCAGCGTGACCAAGACATCCAACACCTCCCAGACCAACGGCTCCGACCAGCAGTCACAGGGTGGCCAGGGCGGCCGCGAGCGCCAGCGCAACCGGCGCAACCGCGACGACCGCCGCGCCAACCGTGATGACGGCGGCGGCTCCGACCAGCAGTCGCAGAGCGGCAACCAGCAGGGCGGCGGCCGCGGCGACAACCGGGGCGACAACGACGACGACTTCGGCGGCGGCGGCCGTCGCCGCGGTCGCCGCAGGGACCGCCGCGACCGCCGCGGTGGCCGCGACCGCCAGGACACCGAGCCGGTGATCAGCGAGGACGACGTCCTGCTGCCGGTCGCGGGCATCCTGGACATCCTCGACAACTACGCCTTCGTGCGCACCACCGGCTACCTGCCCGGCGCCAACGACGTCTACGTCTCCCTGGCCCAGGTGCGCAAGAACGGACTCCGCAAGGGCGACGCCATCACCGGTGCGGTCCGCCAGCCGCGTGAGGGCGAGCGCCGCGAGAAGTTCAACGCGCTGGTGCGCCTGGACACCATCAACGGCATGGCGCCCGACCAGGCGCGCAACCGCTCGGAGTTCTCCAAGCTGGTTCCGCTCTACCCGCAGGAGCGGCTGCGGCTGGAGTCCGAGCCCAACATCCTGACGACCCGCATCATCGACCTCATCTCGCCCATCGGCAAGGGGCAGCGCGGCCTGATCGTCTCGCCGCCCAAGGCCGGCAAGACGATGGTGCTGCAGTCGATCGCCAACGCGATCACCGAGAACAACCCCGAGTGCCACCTCATGGTCGTCCTCGTCGACGAGCGGCCCGAAGAGGTCACCGACATGCAGCGCACGGTCAAGGGCGAGGTCATCAACTCGACCTTCGACCGTCCGGCGGAGGACCACACGACCGTCGCCGAGCTCGCCATCGAGCGCGCGAAGCGGCTGGTCGAGATGGGTCTGGACGTCGTGGTGCTGCTCGACTCCATCACCCGGCTGGGCCGCGCCTACAACCTCGCCGCCCCGGCGAGCGGGCGCATCCTGTCCGGTGGTGTCGACTCCACCGCGCTGTACCCGCCCAAGCGCTTCTTCGGCGCCGCCCGCAACATCGAGAACGGCGGCTCCCTGACCATCCTGGCCACCGCGCTGGTCGAGACCGGCTCGCGCATGGACGAGGTGATCTTCGAGGAGTTCAAGGGCACCGGCAACATGGAGCTCAAGCTCAACCGGGGCCTGGCCGACAAGCGGATCTTCCCCGCGGTCGACGTCGACGCCTCCAGCACCCGCAAGGAGGAGATCCTGATGTCGAGCGAGGAGCTCAACATCATCTGGAAGCTCCGCCGGGTGCTGCACGCCCTCGACACCCAGCAGGCGCTGGAGCTGCTCTTGGAGAAGATGAAGGACACCAAGAGCAACGCCGAGTTCCTGCTCCAGGTCCAGAAGACCACAGTGGGCCCGAACGAGCACTGATCCGGGTTAGGATCAAGAAGCGGCCCTCCCCAGTATTGGTGGGGAGGGCCGCTTCGGCTTTCGGGGAGGGCTTCAGACCTCTCGGATCACCATCTCCGGGTAGAGCTTGCGGAGATCACCGGGGTCGGAGGTGAGGACCGGCCACCGGGTGTCCCGGGCGAGCAGGCTGACATGGGCGTCGACGACATCGGAGGTTCCGCTCAACCTCAGTGCCCGCCCGATCCGCCGTCCCATCTTCCAGTCGAGGGGCAGCACCTCGGTGGTCCGGAGCTTCAGCAGTGAGTTGACCGGAGCCTGTTCCGGAGTGTCCCGCCACACCTGGCCCAGGACCGCAGCCGAAATCAACAGCGGTTCGTCGCGCTCCCGCGCCCGGTCGAGCACGCCGAGAACGAAGTCCTTGCGTCGTTCCAGGGCGATGAGTGCTCCGGCATCGAGAATGTATCCGATCATGCGGCATCCGCCTGGGAGTTCTCGGAGTCGAGCCGCCGCTCCAACTCGTCCACCTCAGCGAAGAAGCCGTCCAGCTCGGCCTCCACCTCTGGAGAGCGGTTCGCCTTGGACTCCGCGATCATCTCCATCCAGAGCCGATCGCCTCGCTGCTCGTCCAGGCGGCGCTCCAGCAGTTCGGCCACCCAGTTGGAGACCGGCTCGTCGCCGGCCGCCTCCTTGACTCTTTCCATGAGTTCCTCCGGAAGACTGATGGTGAGCCGCTTGATCGCCATAGGTCCATCATAAACGTGTATGACGAGAGTCGTCGGACCCCACGGCGTGTTCGCGGCCTTGCAGAGAACAACATAGCGGTGACTCGCAGGTAACGCGCGGTGATGTCGACATCCGGGGCGGCAAAGGTGGTGAAAGCCGGAACCATCGGTCATTGCGGTCGGAGTCCCGAATCCGCGTTTCGGGTGGTCTGTGCCTTGAATCACATTTGGGTCTTTACTTCTCCGCAGAACCGGGCTTATCGTCCTGCCATCCGGTCACCCCTTACCCCGGGAGTGCAGCGCATTGGACAACCTCGCCGTGCTCAGCCTGCTGGCCCTGGCTCCGATCCTGACCGTGGGAGTACTGCTCGTGGGCCTGAGATGGCCGGCGAAGTACGCCATGCCCATCGGTTACCTCGTCGTGGTGGCCGTGGCCGTCTGGGGCTGGCAGGTGGAGTGGACCGCCGTCGCCGCCTCCACCGTGCAGGGCCTGATCCTGGCCGTCGGCCTGCTCTACATCATCTTCGGCGCGCTGCTGCTGCTGGCCACGCTCACCAAGAGCGGCGCCATCCAGACCATCCGGGCCACCTTCACCGGCATCAGCCCCGACCGCCGGGTCCAGGCGGTCATCATCGGCTGGCTGTTCGGCAGCTTCATCGAGGGCGCCTCAGGCTTCGGCACCCCCGCCGCCGTCGTCGCCCCGCTGCTGCTGGCACTGGGCTTCCCGGCCATGGCCGCCGTACTGGTCGGACTGATCATCCAGAGCACGCCCGTCAGCTTCGGGGCGGTCGGCACGCCCATCCTGGTCGGCGTGGACGGCGGGCTCGGCGACTCCCCCGCCGTCGCGGCCAGGGCCGCGGAACTGGGGATCACGGTCCCGGAGTACGTGTCGGGGATCGGCCTGCAGACGGCGGTCCTGCACGCCATCACCGGGACGCTGATCCCGGTGTTCCTGTGCTGCATGCTGTGCGGCTTCTACGGCGAGCGCCGCAGGTTCGCCGACGGTCTGGCGATCTGGCCGTTCGCGCTGTTCTCCGGCCTCGCCCTGACCATTCCCTCGGTACTGTTCAACGCCTTCCTCGGCGTGGAGTTCACCTCGCTGCTGGGCGGCCTGACCGGCCTGCTCATCGTGGTGGCCGCGGCCCGGCGCGGATTCCTGATGCCCAAGACCCCGTGGGACTTCCCGCCGCGCGAGAACTGGCTGGACCGCTGGAGCGGCCGGCTCCAGCCCGGCGACGGCGACGTCGACGTGGCCGAGGACCGCCGCATCGGCCTGCTGCGGGCGTGGTCGCCCTACCTGCTGGTCGCCGCGATCCTGGTGGCGACCAGGATGATCCCGCCGCTGACGGAGACGCTCGCCTCGGTGGAGGTGGGCGCCACGGAGCTCTTCGGCACCTCGATCGGCGAGGCGGTGCAGCCGCTGTACTCGCCCGGCGGCGTGTTCATCCTCGTCTGCCTCATCACCTACGCGCTGCACCGGATGAGCGGGCGGCAGATCGCCGCCTCCTGGAAGATGGCCGGCGGCCAGATCGCCGGAGCCGCCGTCGCCCTGCTGTTCGCCGTCCCCCTGGTGCGGGTCTTCATCAACAGCGGCGCGGAGTTCGGCGGCACCGACATGGCGAGCATGCCGCTGACCCTGGCCGAGGGGGCCGCCACCGTCGCCGGCGGCACGTGGCCGGTGTTCGCGCCGTGGATCGGTGCGCTCGGCGCGTTCGTGGCGGGCAGCAACACCGTGTCCAACCTGATGTTCTCGCTGTTCCAGTTCTCCACCGGCGCCCAGATCGGGGTGGCGCCGGAGACCGTCGTGGCCGCGCAGGCCGTCGGGGGCGCCGCGGGCAACATGATCACCGTCCACAACGTCGTGGCCGCCTCGGCGGTCGTCGGGCTGGTTGGCCGCGAAGGCGACCTCATCCGCCAAACCGTGATTCCGCTCACCTACTACCTGGTCATGGCCGGGTCGCTGGCGTACCTGTTCAGCTACGGGATCGGTGTCAATCTGGGCACTGTACTGCTCCTTCTCCTCATCGCGGTGCTCGCCGGCGCCTTCGTGCGGATGCGCAGGGGAGCCGCCGCCGCACGGTGACCCCGGTGCGTTGGTCGCCGAGACCCCGGAGCCGTGGTGAGATTTCCTCCGATGAGGACGAGACGATGGGCCGCCTACGCCGGGGTGGCGGCGGTGGCGGCGGGCGCGACCTTCCTCGCTCAGGCGGTGCCGGACCTGGTGTCCGGCGACCGCGCCGGCGAAGCGCCCGCGGAGGCGGCGTCGCAGGACGACGCGGGCCCGCCCGCGCCGCGGCTGTCCGCCCAAGAGCGCATCAGCCTGCAGCAGGCGCTGAACGACGTCGTCACGGCCGGCTCCAGTGGAGCGGTCGCGGAACTGGTGGTGACCAACCCTTCGGGCTCCGACTCCTGGAACGGGGTCGCCGGGGTGGCCGAGCGCGCCACCGGCGCGCCGGTCGACCCCCGCGCGCACTTCCGGATCGCCAGCCTGTCCAAGCCGTTCGTCGCCGCCGTCCTGCTGCAACTCGTCGGTGAGGGCAGGGCCGGCCTCGACGACACGGTGGAGCGGCACCTGCCCGGCCTGGTGGCCGGCGGGGACGAGGTCACGCTGCGCATGCTGATGAGCCACACCAGCGGCCTGTTCAGCTACAACCGGGCGATGCCCAGCGTGCTCGACGACCCCCACCGGACGTGGCGCCCTGAGGAGCTCGTCGAGATCGCCGGCGAGCACGACCCGGTGTTCGCCCCCGGCACCGACGTCGCCTACTCCAACACCAACTACGTGCTGGTGGCGATGGTGATCGAGAAGATCACCGGCCGTCCCTACACCGAGGAGGTCACCGAGCGGATCATCGAGCCGCTGGGACTGGCCGGCACCTCCCTCCCCGGCGACTCCGCCATGCCCGAACCGGCGATGCACGCCTACCTGGCGGTGCGGCCGTGGCCGGGCGCCGATCCCGAGCCGACCGAGATCACCGAGTTCAACCCCACGCGCTGGTACGGCACCGCGCAGGTCGTCTCCACGGTCACCGACATCAACCGGTTCTACGGCGCGCTGCTGGGCGGCGAGGTGCTGGACGCCCCGATGCTGGAGGAGATGCTGACCGTCCAGGCCACCGACGACCAGGGCATCGGCTTCGGGCTCGGCCCCAAGCAGCACGTGCTGTCCTGCGGGGTCGATGTGTGGATGCACTCGGGCAACATCCCCGGCTACCGCAACTGGACCGTGCACAGCGAGGACCGGCACTTCACCATGTTCCAGGCGCGCTACACCGAGGATCCCGACCCTCCGGCCTGGGACATCATCGAGACGGCGCTGTGCCCGGCCGAGACCGCCTCCGGAGCCGATCCGCGGCCCGGCGACCACCCGAGCGAGCCGGTCACCGGCCCCGAACAGGACAAGGGCGGGTCCTAGGTGTGTTGTTTCGGGAATTGTTTCCAGGTCTTGGCCGGGCCCGTGGTGACCTGATGAGGCTGTTGTCAGGCGCCGGCGCGCTGACGGCGGCCTCCCAGGTCATGCGGTGGTGCACGGAGGACCGCGGCCACAGCCTCCCGACTCCCACCGACCTCTCCGAACAACACATCTAGATCGCACTCCCCGGGCTCCGGGCACCCCCGGCGGGACGGGTGGGAATAGTCGCTGGACGATTGCGGTTTGAAGGTCTGGCAAACTGGTATATCGACCGCCGCGGTACCGGTTCGCGCATGTCCGCGTCGAGGAACGACCCGTTCACGACCGCGTGCGTCCGGCGACCGCCCCTAGCGAGGAGATCCACGTGCAAGCCGACATTCACCCTGACTACGTTGTCACCCAGGTGACCTGCGCCTGCGGCAACAACTTCACCACCCGAAGCACCGCCACCAGCGGCGTCATCCGCGCCGACCTCTGCTCCGCCTGCCACCCGTTCTACACCGGCAAGCAGAAGATCCTGGACACCGGCGGCCGGGTCGCCCGCTTCGAGAAGCGCTTCGGCAAGCGCAGGTAGCGTCAGCCGCCGGCGGCGCCGGCGCACCGTGCCACGGGCACGTGCGCCGGCGCCGCGGCACCGCGACGCCGCGCCCGCGGTCTTCGACATCCGGGCGCGCACACCGACGCACCGACGCTTTCGATGGGGACGAAGAAGTGAAGCTGGACGACCTCCTTGGCGAGTACTACGAGCTGGAGCAGCAGCTCGCGGATCCCGCTGTACACGCCGACCAGTCCCAGGCGCGCAGACTGGGGCGGCGCTATTCCCAGCTCACCCCCGTCATCGCGTCCTACCGCGAGCTCCAGCAGGTCGAGAGCGACATCGAGGCCGCCAACGAGCTCGCCGCCGAGGACCCGGCCTTCGCCGACGAGGCCAAGGAGCTCACCGCGCAGCGGGAGGAGCTCACCGAACGGCTGCGCCGCCTGCTGATCCCGCGCGACCCCAATGACGACAAGGACGTCATCCTGGAGGTCAAGGCCGGCGAGGGCGGCGAGGAGTCCGCGCTGTTCGCCGGCGACCTGGTCCGCATGTACCTGCGCTACGCCGAGCGCCAGGGCTGGAAGACCGAGGTCATCGACGCCACCTACTCCGACCTCGGCGGGTACAAGGACATCACGGTCGCGGTCAAGACCAAGGGCGGCGCCGAGCCCGGCCAGGGCGTGTGGACCCAGTTGAAGTTCGAGGGCGGCGTGCACCGCGTCCAGCGCGTGCCGGTCACCGAATCGCAGGGCCGCATCCACACCTCGGCCGCCGGCGTGCTGGTCGTCCCCGAGGCCGAGGAGATCGACGTCGAGATCAGCGACAACGACCTGCGCGTCGACGTCTACCGCTCCTCCGGTCCCGGCGGCCAGAGCGTCAACACCACCGACTCCGCCGTGCGCATCACCCACCTGCCCACCGGCATCGTCGTCTCCTGCCAGAACGAGAAGAGCCAGCTCCAGAACAAGGAGCAGGCGCTGCGCGTGCTGCGGGCCCGGCTGCTGGCCGAGGCGCAGGCCACGGCCGACGCCGAGGCCGAGGCCGAGCGCAAGAGCCAGGTGCGCACCGTCGACCGCTCCGAGCGCGTGCGGACCTACAACTTCCCCGAGAACCGCATCTCGGACCACCGGGTCGGCTACAAGGCCTACAACCTCGATCACGTCCTCGACGGCGACCTGAGCGGCGTGCTGCAGGCCCTCATCGACGCCGACACCAAGGAGAGGCTGGAACAGGCCCGGTAATGAACTTCCTGCTCGACGAGGTGGCGCGGGCGACGCTGCGGCTGGCCGAAGCCGGGGTCGCCTCGCCCCGCACGGACGCCGAGGAACTCGCGGCGTTCGTGCACGGCGTTCGCCGAGCAGAGCTGCACAACGTCGCCGACGGCGACTTCGACGCCCTGTACTGGGAGTGCGTCGCCCGCCGCGCCGCGCGCGAACCGCTGCAGCACATCACCGGCCGCGCCTACTTCCGCTACCTGGAGCTCCAGGTCGGCCCCGGCGTCTTCGTGCCGCGCCCCGAGACCGAGATCATGGTCGGCTGGGCGATCGACACGCTGCGCGCCATGGACGTGGCCGACCCGCTCGTGGTGGACCTCGGCACCGGCTCGGGGGCCATCGCGATCTCCATCGCCCAAGAGGTGCCGCGCTCCCGCGTGCACGCGGTCGATCTCGACCCGGAGGCGCTGATCTGGGCCAAGCGCAACATCGAGGCCAGCGGGCACGCCGACCGCCTCACGGCGCACCAGGGGGACATGCGCGAGTGCCCGCGCGAGCTCGACGGCCGGGTCGACCTGCTCATCAGCAACCCGCCCTACGTCCCCACCGAGGGCGCCCACGACATCCCGCCCGAAGTGCGCGACTACGATCCGGCGCCGGCGCTGTGGTCCGGGGCCGACGGCCTCGACATGATCCGCGACCTGGAGCGCGTCGGGCGGAGGCTGCTGCGCCCCGGCGGGTCCATGGCCGTCGAGCACGGCGACGACCAGGGGATCGACATCCCCCGCTTGTTCCCCGAGGAGCTCGGCTGGATCGACGTGCGCAACCGCAAGGACCTGGCGCGCAGGGACCGGTTCGTGGTCATGCGCAGACAGGACGCCTCGTGAGCGCCGCACCGCGCCGCTGACCGGGCATCCACGCAACGCCTGACGAGAAGGGTGGGCTCACGTGAGCCGCAGTTACGACTGTGCCGATGACGCCGAACGCCAGAGCGGCATCGCCGACGCCGCCTCGACCGTTCGCCGCGGCGAACTGGTGGTGCTGCCGACCGACACGGTCTACGGCATCGGCGCCGACGCCTTCAGCCCCAGCGCGGTCGCCGGGCTGCTGAAGGCCAAGGGACGCGGCCGGGACATGCCGCCGCCGGTGCTGATCGGCTCCGTGCGCGCGGCCCACGCGCTCATCGACGACCTCGGCACGCGCGGCCAGGACCTGATCGAGGAGTTCTGGCCCGGCCCGCTGACGATCGTGTGCACGGCCACGCCGAGCCTGTCCTGGGACCTCGGCGACACCAAGGGCACCGTCGCGGTGCGGATGCCGATGCACCCGGTCGCGCTGGAGCTGCTCAAGGAGGTCGGCCCGATGGCGGTCAGCAGCGCCAACCTCTCCGGGCGGCCCGCGGCGGCCACGGCGGCCGAGGCAGCCGACCAGCTCGGCGACAGCGTCGGGGTCTACCTCGACGGCGGCCCCTGCGCCGACGACGTCCCTTCGACCATCGTGGACCTCACCTACGCGGTCCCGCGGGTGCTGCGGGCCGGGGCGGTCCCGATCGAGCGGCTGCGTGCGGTGTGCGGCACGGTGATCGGCGAGGTCAAGAAGCGCTCCGAGGCGGAGGAGCAGCCCGAGGCGGAGGCTCCGGCGCGGGACGGCGCGGCGGGGGAGGAGCCGCGGGAGGACGCGTCCGCGCAAGCCGCGGCGCCCCCGGCGGACGAGGCGTCCCCGACCGACGAGAAGGGCGACCAGGCGCGTTGACGACGCCCCGTTCGGCACCGTGCGAATCGGCGACGGGAATTCGCCGAACGCGCGGAAAAGGGCGCCGAGTAGTGCTAGCGTCGATTGCATTCGCAGATCCACTCCGCGCCGTCCGATCGATGCGGCGCGGCAGCCACATGGAAGGCTCCTGGACAAGCCGTGCGTGAGTACGCGCTGACCTTCATCATCGCCGTGGCGGTCACCCACCTGCTGACCCCGTTCGTCCGGCGTGCCGCGATCGCGTTCGGCGCGACCCCGCCGGTCCGCGACCGGGACGTGCACACCGAACCCATCCCGCGCCTGGGCGGCGTGGCGATGTACGGCGGGTTCGCCGCGGCCCTGCTGATCTCGGCGCAGCTTCCGCACCTGCAGGAGGTCTTCCTCGGCCCCACCTGGCGCGGCCTGCTGATGGCCGGCGGGGTGATCACGGTCGTCGGGATCGTCGACGACCGCTGGGGCATGGACCCGATCAGCAAGCTGGCCGGGCAGATCGCCGCCGCAGGGATCCTGGTCTGGCAGGGGGTGCAGCTCCTGTGGCTGCCGCTGCCCAACACCACGCTGATCCTGGGTCAGGAGCTGGGCACGGTCCTTTCGGTGCTGCTGATCGTGGTGACCATCAACGCGGTCAACTTCGCCGACGGCCTGGACGGGCTGGCCGCGGGGATCGTGGCCATCTCGGCGTTCGCGTTCTTCGCCTACTACTACGTGGTGGCGGTGGACAAAGGCTTCGACCGCCAGTCCTACCCGGCGATGATCGCCATCATCCTGGCCGGGGTCTGCGTGGGGTTCCTGCTGCACAACTTCAACCCGGCCAGGGTCTTCATGGGCGACACCGGGTCGATGCTGATCGGCCTGCTGCTCGCCTCGATCACCATCACGGTCACCGGCCAGTTCGACGCCAACGCCTCCCGCGAGTTCAACGCCGGCGGCCTGGTGGTCTTCCTGCCGATCATGCTGCCGCTGCTGGTGCTGGCGCTGCCGCTGGCCGACCTCGTGCTCGCGGTGGTGCGGCGCACCCTCGCCGGCAAGTCGCCGTTCGCCCCGGACAAGAAGCACCTGCACCACCGGCTGCTGGAGCTCGGCCACTCCCACGCCCGCGCCGTCCTGCTCATGTACCTGTGGGCGGCGATCATCGCGTTCGCCTCGGTCTCGCTCTCGGTCTTCAACGCGCCCTACATGGTGCTGGCCGTGACCACATTGGTAGCCATCTGTGCCGTCGGGCTGATCACGCTGCCCCGGCTGCGCCGCCGCCGCACGCGGGCCCGGGCCGCCGAGGCGGGCGTCACAGATGATCACACCTCTTCGGTGAATCCTGGGTGAACGATGTTCCGGTCGGCGCGGGAGGGGTGCCACGCGGAAGGCCGGAAACCGAGGGAAAGGCGAGGTCCACGCGGTGACTTATCCGACAGGGAAAGGGGGAACTCTCGCTGAACAGGGGATTCGTTAGCCGGTTGTGGTCTGCATAAGGACGCCCCCGAATCCGGGGCCGAAATCCTTGTGATAGCTTTCACGAGCAAGCACCCCACTGAACAGCCACCCCGGAGCATCTTCATGCAGGAACACGACGCCCGGATCCTTCTCGGCGCCGCGATTCCGACCGCCGTCGTCGGTGTGATCGCCGCGGTTGCGGCGTTCGCCCTGAAGGGCTCCGACGGGCTGATCGGCGCCATCGTCGGGACGCTGCTCGTCATCGCCTTCTTCGCCGTGTCCGCGCTGGTCCTGGCCTGGGTGGGCAAGAAGTGGCCGGAGCTCGTCCTCATGGCGAGCCTCGCCACCTACACGATCAAGGTCGTGGCGCTGGGCATCGTCCTCGTCCTCTTCGGGGGGACGACCGCCTTCGACGGGACGGCGTTCGCGCTGACCGCCGCCGCGTGCGTCGTCACCTGGCTCATCGGGCACTCCGTCGGGAGCATGAAGGTGCGGCGGCTCTACGTCGAACCCGCCACCGACGACGAGCGCGCGGAGGAGAGGACGTGAGTGCGCCCACGTGGGGTGACGCGCGAAGAGCATTCGCTTACTGCTATCTTCCGGAGCGAGATGAACGATCGTCCGGGCGACGGGTCCGAGAAGGAGCCGCGCGCCGATGGAATGACGGTCGTCTCGTACCTGCTGGGAGGCCTGGCCTTCTGGGGAGGCGTGGGCTGGTTGGCGGACTGGGCATTCGGGTTCACGACGCTCTTCCTGCCCATCGGCCTGATCCTGGGGCTGGTCGGCGCGATCTATCTGATCGTCACCCAGTACGGCCGGTCCTGACCGTCCGCCCCGGTAACACGTGGCACTCCGGAAGCCCCGGAACCGCCGCGGTACCGCTCTACAACATCGAGGATTGAGTTGCGTCACGACGAAAGGGTTCGCCGTGAGTGCTGACGTGCGCACTACGCTCGCCGCGGCGGGAGAAGGCTGCCAGGATCCGCACATTTTCAATGATTACGGATGCGGCTTCGAGGCCCCTACCACCAGCCTTTTCTTCCCCACGCCGTGGCTCGAGTTCGGCCTCCCCGCCACCTCGGGGATCACGAAGTACACGGCGCTGCTGGTGCTGTCGGTGCTCCTCGTGGCCGCCTTCTGGTTCTTCACCATGCGCAGGGCCAAGGTCGTCCCCGGTCGCGGGCAGAGCATCGCCGAGCTGCTGATCACGTTCGTCCGGGACCAGATGACCCGTCCGGGCATGGGCAAGAAGGGCGACAAGTACCTGCCCATGATGGTGGCCATCTTCCTGTTCATCCTGGTGATGAACGTGATGGGCATCATTCCGGGCGCCCAGCTCCCGGTCACCAGCAACCTGGCGTTCCCCGCGGTGCTGGCCATCAGCATGTACGTGCTGTGGAACTACATCGGAATCAGGGAACACGGGTTCGGCGGCCACGTCAAGGGCAAGCTGGTCCCCAGCGGCGCCCCCGTCTGGATCCTGCCGGTCCTGGTCCCGATCGAGTTCATCTCCAACTTCGTCTTCCGCCCCGTCACGCACGCGATCCGACTCTTCGCGACGATGTTCGCGGGCCACATGCTGCTCGCCGTCTTCGCCGCCGCCGGGTTCTACCTGTTCAACCCGGACGCCGGCGGGTTCCTCGGTGTCCTCTCGGTCGGCTACTCCGGGTTCGCCCTCCTGGGCTTCCTGGTCTTCACCGGCTTCGAGTTGTTCATCATGGGACTGCAGGCATACGTGTTCGTCCTACTGGCCTCCTTCTACATCGGTGAGGCCATCGAGGGTGCGCACTAGTCGCACCCCCTGACCCCAGTCCGGTAAATCCACGTCAGTTCGACGGCATATCGTGCCCGTCGGCGTGTTTTCAGATCAAGAAAAGGAATCATCACCATGGTCGGTACCCTCGCCACGATCGGCTACGGCCTCGCCTGCATCGGCCCCGGCATCGGTGTCGGTCTCATCTTCGGCAACGGCGTCCAGGCCATCGCCCGCCAGCCCGAGGCGCGCGGTGTCCTGCAGGGTCAGATGATCCTCGGCATGGCCGTCATTGAGGCTCTCGCCATTCTGGGCTTCGTCCTCGCGTTCATCCAGCAGAACCCGGCCGGCTGATTTCGGTCAACTGAGTCGTCGGTCAAGAGCGCGAAGGGATGCCGGCCATGATCATGGCAGCCGAATCAGAGAACATCCTGCGTATCCACTGGGATGAGTTCACTTTCGGTCTCATCGCCTTCCTCATCATCCTCGGCATCGTCGCCAAGATGTGGCCGAAGATGTCGCAGGCGCTCGACGAGCGTGCCAACCAGATCGAGGGTGGCATCGAGCGCGCCAGGAAGGCTGAGGCCGAGGCGGAGGAGATCCGCCAGCAGTACCGAGAGAAGCTCGAAGAGGCCCATCGCCAGTACTCCCAGGAGCTGGAGAAGGCCAAGGAGCAGCGCGCCGCCATCATCGCGGAGGCGCGCGAAGAGGCCCAGGTCGAGGCGCGCCGCATCGTCGAGGCGGCGCACGCCCAGATCGAGGCCGACCGCCAGCACGCCCTGCACCAGCTGCGCAGCGAGATCGGGACGCTCTCCAGCGACCTGGCCTCCCGCATCGTCGGTGAGACGCTCAGCGACAGCGCCGCGCAGAGCCGCGTCATCGACCGGTTCCTGACGGAGCTGGAGCAGAGCGAGGGCGTGCAGAGCCAGGCCGAGGTGCGCTGATGCGGGGTGTCAGCCGAGCTTCGCTGGAAGAGGTGACGCGGCGTCTCGACGCCGTCCTGGAATCGGCCAACGCCGCCACGCTGGGACACGAGCTCTTCGAGGTCGTGTCGCTCCTGGAGCAGGAGCACTCCCTGCGCCGGTGGCTGGCCGACCAGGCCAACCCCGCTGAGAGCAAGTCCGGGCTGATCGGCCACCTGCTGGAGTCGAAGGTGTCGCCGGCCACGATCATCGTGGTCAGCGACATCGTCCAGGCCAAGTGGTCCGGCACCCGCGACCTGGTCGACGCGGTCGAGCAGGCGGCCGTGTTCGCCACGGTCGCCGGCGTCGAGGGCGAGCAGCGCCTCGGCGAACTGGAGGACGAGCTCTTCCGGTTCGGCCGGATCGTCGCCGCCGAGCCCGGGCTGCGCTCGGCGCTCACCCGCGAGGGCGTCGCCGCCGAGCACAAGCGGACCCTGGTGGAGAACCTGCTGTCGGGCAAGGCCGGCTCGGCGACGCTCGCGCTGATCAGCCAGGTCGTGACCCGTCCCAGGGGACGTACCCTGGAGCAGGGGATCGACCACTTCGGTCGACTGGTGGCCGAGCGGGCCCAGCGCTACGTGGCCGTGGTCCGCACGGCCGTCCCGCTGAGCGGGGCTCAGCAGGAGCGGCTGCGCAACGTGCTCACCCAGGTCTACGGGCGGGCCATCCACCTGAACATCGAAGTCGCTCCGGAGATCGTGGGTGGCCTCTCCATCCGCGTAGGCGACGAGGTCATCGACGGCACCGTCGCCGGGCGAATCGCCGAGGTCCGGCGACGCCTGGCCGGTTGACGCGACGATTCACGCAACGCAAGACGCACGGCGCCGGGCAACGCGGCGCCTACGAGAGCAAGGACATACGTGAGATGGCGGAGCTGACGATCCGGCCGGAGGAAATCCGGGACGCGCTGCAGCGCTTCGTCCAGTCGTACGAGCCTGACGCCGCCGCACGCGAAGAGGTCGGGACCGTCACCTACTCCGGTGACGGCATCGCCCGCGTCGGTGGCCTTCCCTCGGCGATGGCGAACGAGCTGCTCGAATTCGAAGACGGCACGCTGGGCCTGGCCCAGAACCTCGAGGTCGGCGAGATCGGTGCCGTCGTCCTCGGTGAATTCACCGGCATCGAAGAGGGCCAGCCGGTGCGCCGCACCGGTCAGGTGCTCTCGGTTCCGGTGGGCGACGCCTACCTGGGCCGCGTGGTCGACCCCCTCGGCCGCGCGATCGACGGGCAGGGCGACATCGAGACCTCCCAGCGCCGCGAGCTCGAACTGCAGGCCCCCACCGTCATGCAGCGCCAGCCGGTCGGCGAGCCGATGCAGACCGGCATCAAGGCGATCGACTCGATGACCGCGATCGGCCGGGGCCAGCGCCAGCTGATCATCGGCGACCGGCAGACCGGCAAGACCGCGGTCTGCCTCGACACGATCATCAACCAGAAGACCAACTGGGAGTCCGGCGACCCCGACAAGCAGGTGCGCTGCATCTACGTCGCGGTGGGCCAGAAGGGCTCGACCATCGCGAGCGTGCGCGGCGCCCTCGAAGAGGCCGGCGCGATGGAGTACACCACCATCGTGGCCGCTCCCGCCTCCGACCCGGCCGGCTTCAAGTACCTCGCCCCCTACACCGGTTCGGCCATCGGCCAGCACTGGATGTACGAGGGCAAGCACGTCCTGGTCGTCTTCGACGACCTGTCGAAGCAGGCCGAGGCCTACCGTGCGGTGTCGCTGCTGCTGCGCCGTCCCCCGGGCCGCGAGGCCTACCCCGGTGACGTCTTCTACCTCCACTCCCGGCTGCTGGAGCGTTGCGCGAAGCTCTCCGACGAGATGGGCGGCGGGTCGATGACCGCCCTGCCGATCATCGAGACCAAGGCCGGCGACGTCTCGGCCTACATCCCGACCAACGTCATCTCCATCACCGACGGCCAGGTCTTCCTGGAGGCCGACCTGTTCAACCAGGGGCAGCGCCCGGCCATCAACGTCGGTGTGTCGGTGTCCCGTGTCGGCAGCGCCGCGCAGACCAAGGCGATGAAGAAGGTCTCGGGTACCCTGCGGCTGGGCCTGGCCCAGTACCGCGAACTGGAGGCGTTCGCCGCCTTCGGCTCCGACCTGGACGCGGTGTCCAAGGCGCAGCTAGAGCGCGGTGGGCGGCTCATGGAGCTGCTCAAGCAGGGCCAGTACTCCCCGTTCCCCATGGAGCAGGAGGTCGTCTCGATCTGGGCGGGCACCACCGGCCAGCTGGACGACGTGCCCGTCGAGGACGTCCGCCGCTTCGAGACCGACTTCCTGGACTACCTGGGCCGCGAGCACTCCAAGGTCCTCGACAACATCCGTGAGAGCGGCAAGTTCGAGGACGAGACCGCCGACACGCTCAAGGACGCCGTCACACAGTTCAAGCAGTCCTTCCAGACCAGCGCCGGCACCATCCTCGGCAACGAGGAGGAGGCCGAGGCGCTGGAGGAGGACCGGGTCGGCCAGGAAACCATCAAGGTCGCCAAGAGCGCCGGGAAGTAGCCCATGGGAGCACAGCTTCGCGTCTATCGCCGGAGGATCCGCTCGACCAAGTCGATGGCGAAGATCACCCGGGCGATGGAGCTCATCGCCACCACCCGCATCAGCAAGGCGCAGCGGGCGGTCGAGGCGGCTGGGCCCTATGCGCGGGAGATCACCCGGGCGGTCTCGGCCGTGGCCGGAAAGGTCACCGAGCACCCGCTGCTCACCGAGGCGGAGAGCCCCACTCGGGCCGCCGTCCTGGTGGTCACCAGCGACAAGGGCCTGGCGGGCGCCTTCACGACCAACGCCATCAAGGAGGCCGAGTCCCTGTCCGCGCTCCTGCGGGAGCAGGGCAAGGAGGTCCTCCTCTACGTCGTGGGCCGCAAGGGCGTCGCCTACTACCAGTTCCGTGACCGCGTCGTCGAGCAGGAGTGGACGGGCATCACCGAACGCCCGACCTACCTGCACGCCAAGGAGATCGGCACGGCCCTGATGGACCGGTTCAAGCAGGACACCGACGAGGGCGGGGTGGATGAGATCCACGTCGTCTCGACCGAGTTCGTCTCGATGCTGACGCAGCGGGCGGCCTCCCACCGGGCGCTGCCCCTGGAGGTCGAGGAGGTCGACGCCCAGCTCCTGGCCAAGGAGCAGGGCAGGCCCCTCCCGCTCTACGAGTTCGAGCCCTCGGCCGAGGAGGCGCTGGACCAGCTGCTTCCGCAGTACGTGACCACCCGGATCTATTTCGCGCTCCTGGAGTCGGCGGCCTCCCAATGGGCGTCGCGCCGCAACGCGATGAAGGCGGCCACCGACAACGCCGAGGAGCTTGTCAAGAACCTGACCCGCCAGGCCAACCAGGCCCGCCAGGCGGAGATCACCAACGAGATCAGCGAGATCGTCGGCGGTGCCGACGCGCTCGCTGCTGCCAGCGCGGGAAGTGAGTAAGAGAAGTGACTGCGACTGTTGAAGGGACGGCCGCGCCTGGCACGGCCACCGGGCGCATCGCCCGGGTCACCGGCCCCGTGGTCGACGTGGAGTTCCCCGCCGACACGCTGCCGGACATCTACAACGCCCTGCACACCGACGTGACGCTCGGCGGCGAGACCAAGACCCTGACGCTGGAGGTCGCTCAGCACCTCGGCGGCAACCTGATCCGCGCCATCAGCCTCGCGCCGCAGGACGGCATGGTCCGCGGCGCCGAGGTCCGCGACACCGGCGAACCGATCAGCGTCCCGGTGGGCGACGGCGTCAAGGGCCACGTGTTCAACACGCTGGGCGAGTCCATGGACGTGCCCAGCTCGGAGCTGAAGGTCACCGAGCGCTGGCCGATCCACCGCAAGGCCCCGGCCTTCGACCAGCTCGAGTCGAAGACCGAGATGATGGTGACCGGCATCAAGGTCATCGACCTGCTCACCCCGTACGTGCGCGGTGGCAAGATCGGCCTGTTCGGCGGCGCCGGCGTCGGCAAGACCGTGCTGATCCAGGAGATGATCACCCGCATCGCCCGCAACTTCGGCGGTGTCTCCGTCTTCGCGGGCGTGGGCGAGCGGACCCGTGAGGGCACCGACCTCTTCCTGGAGATGGACGAGATGGAGGTCCTCCAGGACACCGCTCTCGTCTTCGGCCAGATGGACGAGCCCCCGGGCACCCGTCTGCGGGTCGCGCTGTCGGCTCTGACCATGGCGGAGTACTTCCGCGATGTGCAGAACCAGGACGTGCTGCTGTTCATCGACAACATCTTCCGGTTCACCCAGGCCGGCCAGGAGGTCTCCACGCTGCTGGGCCGCATGCCCTCCGCGGTGGGCTACCAGCCGAACCTGGCCGACGAGATGGGTCAGCTCCAGGAGCGCATCACCTCGACCCGCGGCAACTCGATCACCTCGATGCAGGCGATCTACGTGCCCGCGGACGACTACACCGACCCGGCGCCGGCGACCACGTTCGCCCACCTGGACGCGACGACCGAGCTCTCCCGCCCGATCTCGCAGAAGGGCATCTACCCGGCGGTGGACCCGCTGGCGTCGACGTCGCGCATCCTCGACCCGCAGTACGTGGGCCAGGAGCACTACGACGTCGCCCAGCGCGTCATCGGCATCCTGCAGCGCAACAACGACCTGCAGGACCAGATCGCCATCCTCGGTATCGACGAGCTGTCCGAGGAGGACAAGATCATCGTCAACCGGGCGCGGCGCCTGGAGCGGTTCCTCTCGCAGAACATGTTCGTCGCCGAGAAGTTCACCGGCAACCCGGGCGTGTTCGTTCCGCTGGAGGAGACCATCTCCTCCTTCAAGGCGGTGTGCGACGGCGAGTACGACCACCTGCCCGAGCAGGCGTTCCTCGACGTCGGCAACATCGAGATGGCGGTCGAGAAGGCCAAGACGCTGCAGGGCTAGTCTTCGCTGAGACCGGGTGGCCGGCCCCGCCGCGGGGCCGGCGCCCGGTTTCGGGGATCGGGCCCGTTACCAGAGGAGTTCATGGCAGTGTCGAAGAAGCTTTTCGTCGAGATCGTCTCGCCCGAGCGCGAACTGTGGTCGGGCGAGGGCGACATGGTCATCGCCAAGACCGTCGACGGCGAGATCGGTATCCAGCCCGGGCACGTCCCGGTGCTCGCGCTGCTGGCGCCGGGCGCGGTCGTGCGGATCCTCGGCGGCAGGGAGAACGGGGAGGTCCGGGTGGCGGCGCACGGCGGCTTCGTCTCCGTCGCCGAGGACCGGATCTCGATCCTCGCCGAGATCGCCGAGCTGGCCGAGGACATCGACGTCCAGCGCGCCCGCGGCGTGCTGGAGGAGACCCTCGCCGCCGGCGCGACCATCGAGAACGAGGAGGACGTGCAGCGCCTGGCGCGTGCGCGCGGCCGGCTCCGGGCGGCCGGAGAGGCCGCCTAGGACGCACAGCGGACCGGGCGGGGGACGACAGCAGAGTGGGGGAGCATCTGAGCAGCGGCACCGGATTGCAGATCGCCGAATGGGTGTTCTTCATGCTGCTCGCCCTGATCCTGCTGGCCCTCATCGCCGTGACCGTGCGCCGGTTCGTCCTGGAGCGCGGGGGCGGCGCCGTCGAGTGCTACCTGCGCCCCGGCGCGGGCGGGCGGCGCCCCTGGCGCATCGGATGCGGGCGCTACGGCACGGAGGAACTGCGCTGGTACCGCATCTTCTCCCTGTGGCCGCGGCCGACAGCAGAGCTGTCGCGCCGCGGTCTCGTCGTTATGGGGCGGCGTGCTCCGGCGGGTGACGACCTCAGGGAGCTCACCGGCGACCTCATTGTGGTCGAGGTGGGATGGCTCGCCGCGGACGGCTCCGACCCCAAGGAACCGGTCTACGAGCTGGCCATGAGCGAGGGCGCGCTGACCGGATTCCTGTCGTGGCTGGAGTCGATGCCGCCGGGAACCCACTGGCCGTCGTAGGCTTTTCCCATGATCGTTGCATTCTCAGTGAGTCCAGAGGGCAAGGGCGAATCCGTCGCACCGGCCGTGGCCCGGGCCGTGCGCGTCGTGCGGGAGAGCGGGCTGCCCAACCGCACCGACGCGATGTTCACCAGCGTCGAGGGCGAGTGGGACGAGGTCATGGCCGTCGTCAAGCGCGCCGTCGAGGCCGCGGGCGAGGGCGCCTCGCGGGTCGGCCTGGTGCTGAAGGCCGATATCCGCGAAGGGATGACCGACGGCCTCACCCGCAAGGTCGAAGCCGTCGAACGCGAATTGGGCGGCTGAGGCCGCGTCCGGCGCAGAAGAGGCGGCTCAGCGCTCTCCGCCCGGCTTCCAGAGGACCTCTCCGGTCGCCTGGCTGAGCGTGCGGCAGAGGATGAACAGCAGGTCTGAGAGCCGGTTGAGGTAGCGCGCGGTCAGCGGGTTGACCGAGTCGCCGTGCGCCTCGATCGCGCTCCAGGCGCTGCGCTCGGCGCGGCGGACCACCACCCGGGCGGTGTGCAGCAGCGCCGCGGCCGGGGTGCCGCCGGGCAGGATGAAGCTGCGCAGCTTCGGGAGGTCGGCGTTGTAGGCGTCGCAGGCCTCCTCCAGGCGGTCGATGTAGTCGGCCTCGATCCGCAGCGGCGGGAACTCGGGGTCCGGCACGACCGGGCAGCTCAGGTCGGCGCCGAGGTCGAACAGCTCGTTCTGGATCCGCACGAGCAGGGCGCGGACGTCGTCGGGCACCTCGCCCAGCGCCAGGGCCACCCCGATCGCGGCGTTGGCCTCTTCGGCGTCGGCGTAGGCCACGAGCCGCGGGTCGGTCTTGGACGTGCGGCTCATGTCGCCGAGCGCGGTCGCGCCGGCGTCCCCGGTGCGGGTGTAGATCTTGGACAGCACGACCGGCTTGTCGGTATCCCGTTTCGTCATGGGCCCACCCTACGAGGCGGCGGCGCGGGCGCCCTCACCCCGGCAGCCCCAGCCTCCGGTAGCGGTCGTGCCGGGCGGCGACGCGCACGGCGGGGTCGGTGTGCAGCAGGTCGGTGAGCTCGTGGCGCAGGACCGCGCCCATGCGGCGGCAGAACGCCTCGGGCTCGTCGGAGGCGTCGGCGTGCTCGGCGACGATCCGGTCCACGATCCCGTTGTCGCGCAGCTCGGTCGAGCGCACGCCCTGCTGCGCGGCGAGCTCGGGCGCCCGGTCCACGGTGCGGTGCACGATCGCGCTCGCGCCCTCGGGCGGCAGCGGGGACAGCCACCCGTGCTGGGCGCTGATCACCCGGTCGGCCGGGACCAGGGCGAGCGCGCCGCCGCCGGTGCCCTGGCCCAGCAGCACCGACACGGTCGGGGCCTCCAGGGTCACCAGTTCGGCCAGGCAGCGCGCGATCTGGCCGGCCATCCCGCGCTCTTCGGCCTCCTTGGACAGCGCGGCCCCGGGGGTGTCGATGACCGTGACCAGCGGCAACCGTAGCTCTCTCGCGATCCGCATGCCCCGCCGAGCCTCGCGCAGCGCGGCCGGCCCCAGTGGGCGCTCCACGCTCTGGCGGTCGCGGTCCTGGCCCAGCAGCACGCACGGGGCCCCGCCGAACCGGGCGAGCGCCAGCAGCAGCCCCGGATCGGACTCCCCCTCGCCGGTGCCGTTGAGGGGGACGACGTCGGTGGCCGCGTGGCGCAGCAGGGCGCGCACGCCCGGACGCCCCGGCCGCCGGGAGCAGACGATGGAGTCCCACGCGGGGACGTCGGGGATCGGCTCGTCGACCGGCTCCGGCCCTTCGGGCAGGCCTTCGGCCCGCGCCAGCAGCACGTTGAACGCGCGCTCGGCGATGGCGGGGACGTCCTCGGGCTGCAGCACGGCGTCGATCAGCCCGCTGCGGTGCAGGTTCTCGGCGACCTGCACGCCTTCGGGGAACGGCCGGTCGTAGAGCGCCTCGTAGACCCGGGGGCCGAGGAAGCCGATGAGCGCGCCGGGCTCGGCGACGGTGACGTGGCCCTGCGACCCCCAGGAGGCCAGCACGCCCCCGGTCGTGGGGTGGCGCAGGTAGACGAGGTAGGGCAGACCCGCGGCCTTGTGCGCGGCGATCGCGGCGGAGATCTTCACCATGGCCAGGAACGCCACGGTGCCCTCCTGCATGCGGGTGCCGCCCGAGGCGGGTGCGGCCAGCAGCGGCAGCCGCTCGGCCGTGGCCCGCTCGATCGCGACGACCAGCCGCTCGGCGGCGGCCACCCCGATCGATCCGGCCAGGAAGGAGAACTCGCACGCGATGATGGCCACCCGGCGCCCGCGCAGCAGGCCCTCACCGGTGATCACCGCTTCGTCGCAGCCGCTGCGCTCCCGTGCGGCGGCCAGGTCGGCCGCGTAGCCGGGATCTGGCCGCACGTCGACCGGCGGGGTGTCCCAGGAGGCGAACGATCCGGTGTCAAGGGTGCGGTCCAGCAGTTCGCGGGCGCTGGGGCGGCGGTTCACGGGCGGGCTCCCTTCCTCGTGGTCTTCTCGGTCGGCTACAGCCAGTTCGGCACGACCAGCACGCCCCAGGCCAGCAGCGGGCCGAGGAGGACGACCAGGCCGCTGTAGGCGAGCATCTGCTTGTAGAAGCGGTCGGGGTCGACGTCCTTGGCGTTGGCGAGCACCAGCGCGCCGTTGGTGGAGAACGGGCTGACGTCGACGACGGTCGAGGCGACCGAGAGCGCGGCGATCATGCCGACCGCGCCGATGTCCCCGGCGAGCAGGAACGGGACGGCCAGGGGGATGGTGACGCCGAGAATGGCCGTCGACGAGGCGAACGCCGAGACGACCGCGCCGATGTAGCAGAGCAGCAGCGCGACGAGCAGCGGGATCCCGAGCCCGGCGACGGCGTCGCCCACGTACTCGATCGTGCCGGCCTCCTCCATGACGCCGACGAAGGTCAGCACGCCGCCCAGCAGCAGGACCGTGGACCAGCTGATCTTGTTGACCGCGCCCTTCTGCGCCTTGGGGCTGAGCAGGGCGAGCAGCACGGCGATGCTGATGGAGACGAAGCCGACGTCGAGGTCGAAGCCCAGCGCCAGCACGCCCAGCGCCAGCAGGCCGACGATGGTGGCCGCCTGGTCGAAGCGGAACCCGCGGGGCGGCTCCTCGCTGCCCGGCTGGTCGGCGCTGTAGGCCGAGGAGCCGTGGCCGCGCACCGCCAGCCGCTCGGCGTTCTCCTCGTGCTCGCCGACCTTCACCTTCTCGCGGTCGTCGGCCCTCTTGCCGAGCAGGGAGCGGCCGCCCAGCGCGATGAACAGCAGCACGCTGATGCCCAGGTTGAACAGCAGGGTGGCGAGGAACAGCGTGGCCGGGCTGCTCTCCAGGTCGGTGCCGCCGACGATGCCGTTGACCGTGACCCCGTAGACGCTGATGGGCGAGAAGCCTCCTCCCTGCGCTCCGTGCACCACCATCATGCCCATGAGCAGGGGGTTGATCCCGTAGCGGGCGGCGAAGCCCAGGGCGATGGGGGCGATGATGGCGACGGCGGCGGGGGAGAGGGCGCCCATGGCGGTGAGCAGGGCGGTGATGGCGAACATGATCCAGGGGATGGCCGCCACCCGGCCGCCGACCAGCCGCACCGCGCCGCGGACGAGCAGGTCGACGGTTCCGTTGTTCTGCGCGATCGCGAACAGGTAGGTGATGCCCACCAGGGTCAGGAACAGACCGCCGGGGAAGGCGCCGAGGATGCCGTCCGCGTCCATTCCCACGGCCAGCGTGCCGACCAGGAACGCGGCGACGAACGCTAGCGCACCCATGTTCACGGGCAATACCGTGGCAACCACGAACATGGCCACCAGCGCCAGAATGGTGATGATCTCCGGTGACATAGAGGGACCGATCAATGACGAGATAATGGGGATGAGCCGTGATCATGTGAGGTAGGTCAATTGGCTCAGTGGCCTAGCCAATATGCCATTCGTCCTCTTTGTCAAGACGCACCGCCCCCCTGAAGGAGCCCATGCCCACGAAACGCAGCGCCCGTCCCCGCCCGATCGCCCGCCCCCGCCTCTACGAACAGTTGGTCGAGCGGCTCTGCGAGTACGTCCGCGAAGCCGGGCTGGCACCGGGCGACCGGCTGCCGCCCGAGCGGGAGCTGTCCGCCACGCTCGGGGTGAGCCGGGCCTCGCTGAGTCAGGCCCTGGTGGCGC
The DNA here is from genome assembly GCF_013408795.1 of Spinactinospora alkalitolerans. NCBI lineage: Bacteria > Bacillati > Actinomycetota > Actinomycetes > Streptosporangiales > Nocardiopsidaceae > Spinactinospora > Spinactinospora alkalitolerans. The sequence continues at coordinate 5,073,258 of NZ_JACCCC010000001.1, read as the reverse complement.
TGGAGGTCCAGGGCGTCATCGACGTGCGGCACGGGGACGGCGCCATCGTCCGGCGGACCGTGGCCGAGGAACAGGTGCTGGCGCTGCTGCGGGACCGGCGCAACCGGCGGGCCGAGATCATCGAGGCGCGCCAGGCCCTGGAGGTCAAGCTCGCCGAACTCGCCGCCCAGCGCCGGGACCGCGACGACCTGGCCGAGATCGACGCCGCGCTGTCGGTCATGCGTTCGGAGGTGGCGGCGGGGGAGCGCGGCGTGCTGGGCGACGAGCGCTTCCACGCGGCGATCACCCAGGCCGCGCGGTCGCGGCTGCTGGCGCGGATGATGGCGGAGATCTCCCCGATGATCGCCGAGACCCGGGTGGAGTCGCTGTCGCAGCCGGGCCGGCCGGCCGCGTCGCTGGCCGGCCACGAACGCATCGCCGAGGCGATTCGGTCCGAGGACCCCCGGCGCGCCGCCGACGCGATGCGGTCCCACCTGCTGCTGGTCTCCGACGTCGAGTCCCTGCAGGACTGATCGGGTCGTGACCGCCGCGTTCGCGGGGCGGGACTTTTCCGGCCCGGACCCGCTGTGCCGCCGGCGGCGTGCGCGCACTGCGACGGCCGCCCCCTGTGCGAACCCGGTCGTCGAACATCGGTGAGCCCGCACGGCAAGGGGTGGACGACGTCGGTTGCACCCCGTGTCATCCACCCCGGCGGCCGTGAGAATGCCGTGGAGATCCGCCCGCTTTCGCACGTCGAACTTCGGATGGCCCCCGATGCTGCACCCGGAGCACCGACGGCATGTGGCCCGACCACAACAGTTCGTAGCTCGCTGACTCCTTAGAGTAGCAGCGCGGTGAAGCCGGTTCAGCCGTGATGCGCAACGAGATCCCTGGAAATTCTGGGAAGCCAGGCAATCCAGGCAATCCAGGCAGTCCGGGTGCCGTCCGCCGCCGGACACGACGGTGCCCCGCGGCGGGCGGACCGCCGCGGGGCACCGGATGCGGTAGGACGGTTACCGCAGCCAGCGATCGGCCTGGCGGTCGAACGCGATCTCCTGCTGGGCCTCCTGGGTCCGCAGCACGCCGTTCACGGGCAGCGTGCTGTCGGCGAAGGTCTCCACCGAGTGGGCCATGGCGTCGGACAATTGGTCCACGCTGTCCCAGTTGATGTTGTCGAGGTCGTCGGCGGCGGTGTGGTAATTCGGGTCGTAGTCCTCACCGGCGGTACCGCCGTAGTACTCGACCTGCTCCTCGGTCTTGGTTCCGTCGCCACCGCTGAACAGGCCGCCCGAGGCGATGCCGGCCTCCATGAAGGCGCTGTAGTCGGACCGCCCGCTGAACTCGGTGGGCTCGCTGACCAGGCCCCGTCCGGCGAAGTGGTCCTCGAACACCTTCTGGATCGCGCCGGAGCCCGACGGCGGGGCGATGGACCCGGGCAGCTCCCCGCGGCCGTCGTAGACGAACCGGCCGAAGTTGGGCGAGCCGATCATGTCGAAGTTCAGGTAGAGCGCGATCTCGTCCCGCTCGGCCTCGCTCAGGCCCTCCACGTACTCGGTGGAGCCGATGAGGCCCTGTTCCTCGGTGCCCCAGAACGCGAAGCGCACCGTGTTGTTGATCCTGCCGAGCTTGCGCATCTGCTTGGCGGTCTCCAGGACCGCCGCCGAGCCGCTCGCGTTGTCGTTCATGCCCGAGCCCTCCTCGACGCTGTCGAGGTGGGCGCCGACGACGACCACGTTGTCGTCCCTGCCGTGCCGGGTCTCGGCGATGATGTTGTAGGAGGACTCGGTGCGCACCTCGGAGTCGACCTTGACGTGCAGCTCCAGGTCATCGCCCGCCGAGGTCAGGGCCTCTCCCACCGCCACGGAGGCGCCCACGACCGGGATCGCGCTCAGGTTGGCCACGGTGCCGTTGATGGGGCCGGTGTCGCCCTCGGTCGCGCCGTGGTTGAAGATCACGACCGCCGCGGCGCCCGCGTCGGCCGCGTTGACGGCCTTCTGCTCGAACGTGCAGGTGCCCCGCTGGACGACGGCGATCGCGCCGTCGGGGAAGTCGGCGAAGTCGCCCGGCTCGCAGCCGCTGTCGGCGCTGTCGGCGTCCACCGGGACGCCCGGAGCGGTGACGTCGCCGGCCCCGGAGTACGACATCGTGATGAAGTCGTCCCCGTGCGCGAAGTCGCGCGCCTCGGGCGCGGTCTGGGCGAGTTCGGCCGTGCTGTTCTCGACCCAGGCGTCGAACTCGTAGGTGTTCTTGACCGGTTCGTACCCGGCGCGCTCGAGCTGGTCGATGACGTACATCGCGGCCACGTCGTAGCCCGGGGTGCCGTGGGCGCGGTTGCCGCCGTTGTAGTCCGCGATCGTCTGGAGGTTCTCCATGTGGGCGCGGATGTTGTCGGTCTTCACCAGCCGGGGCAGCCGGCCGTCGTCCGCCTGGGCCGCGGGTGCGAAACCGACGCCGAACGCCATGGCCGCGGCGAGGCCGACGGCCAGTCTTCGCTTCGCCTTGTGGGCAGGTCGCGGGGATCGTCCAGATGCTGTGCGCACGATCGTCCCTCCTGACGGGCGCCCGCCTACCTGGGGTGATGGGACGGACGCGAAATGTGCGAGGTCGGAGTGCAGCTTGTCACCCGGTGATGGCCATGAGCAAGAAAGGGCGTGCGCGGTTGCCACAATCAGCCAAAGCCTTACGCGATCACCGGACCGTGTGGTGTGATGGAGGATTTCCGGCGAATCGGGATCTTCGGAATCAGTCGCCCGAATCGAGTTCCTTGGGCTTCTTGTCCTTGGCCTGCTTCTGGTGCTTGCGGGGCTTTCGGGTGACACCGATGCCGCCCATGAGCGCGATCCCCACGACGTGCACGACGGGCGCCCCGGGCTCGACGACGCTGCTCGGCTTGCCGTCGGTGCCGTAGGCGCCCATGATGCCCACCCCGTTGACCCGCACCTCGATGTCGTCGGGGACGACGATCTCCATGCCGCCCATGATCACGTTGGCGATGATGGTGACCTCTCGCCGGACGAAGCGGGCCTCGCGCAGGTCGATCTCGATTCCGCCCATCACCGCGAAGGCGTGGTAGGTGCCCGGCACCACCCAGTTCCCGCTGCGCTCGGCGCCGCCCATGATGGCCAGGGAGAAGTGGCCGCTCGGCGGGGCGTCCACGACCCGATCGCTGCCGTACACCGGTCGCGGGGACGCGAAGGACGCGGCGGGGTCGGCGGGCGGCGCGCTCCCGGCCGAGGCGTCCGGCAGGTCGCTGGTGATGGGCACCAGTTCCCCCAGAGTCTTGGAGCTGTAGACGGCGTCCAGGCGCTCGGAGTGCTCGTCGGGGCTGATCCGGCCCTCGGCCAGGGCGTCGCGCAGCCGCGCGGCCACCTGGTCGCGGTCGGTGTCGGAGGCGCGCATCTCGCCCGGGCCGGGCGCGGGGGAATCGTTCACGGTATCGACCATAGCCCCGAGTCTGGCCGCGTCTAAGCTCCCGGCAATCCGGGAACGACCCTGAATCCTCCCTGATACGGGCCGGTTCAGAACAGTCTGGGGATGTCCGGCTCGATGCCGCGGAGGGCGTCGTAGTCCAGGGTGACGCAGGAGATGCCCCGGTCGGTGGCGAGCACCCGCGCCTGCGGCTTGATCTCCTGGGCGGCGAAGACGCCGCGTACCGGCTTCAGCGCGGGGTCGCGGTTGAGCAGTTCCAGGTAGCGGGTGAGCTGCTCGACGCCGTCGATCTCCCCGCGGCGCTTGATCTCCACCGCCACGGCGCCGCCGTCGCCGTCGCGGCACAGGATGTCCACCGGGCCGATCGCCGTGGGGAACTCGCGGCGGACCAGGACGTAGCCGTCGCCCAGCGTCGTGATGTGCTCGGCCAGCAGCTCCTGCAGGTGGGCCTCGACGCCGTCCTTCTGCAGGCCGGGGTCCACGCCGAGTTCGTGGGAGCTGTCGTGCTGGACCTCCTCGATCGTCAGCACGAGCTTCTCCCCGGACTTGCCGTGGGTGACCGTCCAGACCGCCCCGCCGTCCTCGCCCTCGGCCTCGCGGACCGTGCACGGCGGGTTCATCCAGTTCAGCGGCTTGAAGGCGCGGTCGTCGGCGTGGATGGACACCGAGCCGTCGGCCTTCATCAGGATCAGCCGCGGGGCCATGGGCAGGTGGGCGGTCAGCCGGCCGACGTAGTCGACGCTGCAGCGGGCGATAACGAGGCGCACGGGAGGCCACGCTACCGGTTGCGGCCCGCCGGTTCACATCGTGCGGCCGGGCGGGCGGAGGCGGGGGTGGTGCGCGTCACAGTCGCGGGGGCGAGGGAGTTTCGGCGTTTCGCTGACGTGCGACGAAAATGAAAACTATTTTCATATAACGCGGAGGGTAGCCATGTGTGGCCTCCGCGTCCCGTGACGCGTCGCAGAACGGGATCTAACGTCGCAACAGGTGCGCGGGGCCCACCGCCGACAACGGCGTCGCGGCCCGTCCCGCTGCCACCGGCCACTTTTGGAAGGGACTTACATGTCGTTGACGGTTTCCCCCGAACTCCTCGAAAAAGCCCGGCAGGGGCCGGTCGAGGACGCCGACTTCATCGCCTGCATCCGCGAATCCCTGCCCTACGCCTGGGGCGTCGTGAGCGGTCTGGCCGATGAGGCGCGGGCGTCGGACGCCGACTACGAGGCCAACGAGGTGCCTCCGCCGGGCGAGGCCGAACGGGGCCAGTTGCTGCGCCTGCTCGCCAGTGACGCGATGCGCGACGCAGTGGAGCGCCACTTCGGGATGCGGCTCGCCTTCCAGAACTGCCACAAGGTGGCACTGTTCAAGCCCGGCGCCGACGCGGCGTACGAGCAGTTCGTCACGCCCCGTGCCCAACTGCTCAACCAGTCCCCGGAGCTGGTGGACTGCTGAGTTCCCGTTGCGCGGAGCCGGCCGGGCCGAGGTCCGGACTTGAGCTCTAACCTCGACCCAAGATGAAAGTGGCGTGCGGGTGGGCGATTCTCTCGCGTGGCCGTCAGGCCCGTGGACGGAGAAATCGCCCACCCGCGCGCGAAGCGGACCCGCCACCTTCGGTGCATACCGACACCATGGTTTCGACCTGGCGCCCAAGCAGACGGCATGGGTGGCGCGGCTCCGGGTCGATCCCCGCGGGACCTTCGGCCACACGAGAGGATCGCCCGGTCACCGCGGATCCCTCCTTCTTCCGCGCCACAGGGCCGCGCGCACCCTCGGCAGGACCTCGGCGCCGAGCCGGGCGATGTTGTCGAGGACGGCTCCGGGATCGCCGGCGGCCTCGACCATGAGGATGATCTCGGCCGCCCCGGTCGCGCGGGCGTGCGCCACCAGCCGCTCGGCGCAGTCCTCCGGCGAGCCCACCGCGTGCGTGTCGCACAGGAACCGCGCGTACTCCTCGGGGTCCTTGCGCCGGCGCGGCCGCCCGTCCACCGTCACGTAGCCGGCCAGCCCCGGACCCAGCCACTCCGGCATCGCCCCCAGCACCGCCTCGCGCGCCCGCTCCCGCGAATCGGCGACGTGGGCCAGCCCCGTCACCACGTGGCCGCGGGCGGCGCGGTCTCCGGCGAGCTCGGCGTACTCGGCGATCCTCGCGGCCTGCTCGGCCGGCACCCGGTCCATCCCCAGCAGCAGCGGCAGGCCCAGTCGCGCGGCCAGTTCGAGGGTCGGCGCCGAGGAGGCCGCGACCACCACGGGCGGGTGCGGGCGGGTGCGCGGACCGGGCACGACCTCGACCTCGCGGAACCCGAACGTGGTGCCGTCGGCGCGTATCCGCCCGCCGCGCAGCGCCCCCAGCAGCACCTCCAGCGCCTCGGGGAAGTCCCGCTCGTAGCGTTCCAGGCCGGTGCCGAACACCTCCAGGTCCACCCACGGCCCGCCGCGCCCGACCCCCAGCCGGAACCGGCCGCCGGAGAGCTGGTCCAGCAGGTTCGCCTGCTCGGCCAGTGCCACCGGGTGCTGTGTGCTGAGCACGCTGACCGCGGTGCCCACGCCGATCCGCCGGGTGCGGCCCAGGACGAAGCCGGCCATCGTGACCGCGGAGGGGCACACGCCGTAGGACATGAAGTGGTGCTCGGCCAGCCAGACGTCGTCGAACCCCGCGGACTCCGCGGCCACGGCGGCCGCCAGCGTCGACTCCAGTACCGAGGTGTGGTCCCGCCCCGGGAACTGGGCGGCCAGCAGGAAGGCTCCGATTTTCATGTTCACATTGTGTTCGCCTCGCGCCCGCGCCGCCCGAGAAAACGGCGGAAACGGCGGACCCGTCCTGCGCGGGCGGGGCGCCGGCCCGCGACAGCACCTCCCGCGGGCCGTGCGGCGCGGCCACCCGGCAGCGGACGGGCCGAGGGACACCGTTTAGGGTTGGGTCCCATGGTGCAGGAATTTGACAAGGTCGGAGTGGTCGGACTCGGAACCATGGGCGCCGGCATCGTCGAGGTGTTCGCGGGCGCCGGTTTCGAGGTCACCGGCGTCGAGATCGACGAAGAGGCGCTGCGGCGCGGCCGGGCCCACCTGGAGAGGTCGCTGGCCAAGGCGGTGGACCGGGGCAGGCTCAGCGAGGAGGACCAGAGCTCGATCCTGGGGCGCGTCACGTTCTCCACCTCGCGCGAGGACCTCTCCGACGCCGACTTCGTGGTCGAGGCGGTCCCCGAGCGCGTCGACATCAAGCGCGACGTCTTCGTCGACCTGGACCGGATCTGCCCGCCGGGCACCATCCTGGCCACCAACACCTCCTCGCTGTCGGTCACCGAGGTCGCCGCACTCACCCAGCGCCCCGGCAAGGTCATCGGCCTGCACTTCTTCAACCCGGCCCCGGTCATGAAGCTCGTCGAGGTGGTGGGCACCGTCATCACCGAGCCCGGTGTCCTCGACGTGGCGACCGAGGTCGCCAAGCGCCTGGGCAAGACCCCGGTCGCCGTCACCGACCGGGCCGGCTTCGTCGCCAACGCGCTGCTGGTGCCCTACCTGAACCACGCGGTGTCGCTGTACGAGCGCGGGGTCGCCTCCCGCGAGGAGATCGACACCGCCATCACCAAGAGCGCCGGGTTCCCCATGGGGCCGCTGACCCTGCTCGACCTCGTAGGGCTGGACGTGTCCCTGGCGGTCATGGACGTGCTGTGGGCGGAGTTCCGCGACCCGCGCTACGCCGCGGCCCCGCTGCTGCGCCGCATGGTCGCGGCCGGCCTGCTCGGCCGAAAGACCGGCCGCGGGTTCTACGACCACTCCGGCTCCGACGACCCGGCCGAGCAGCTCCCGGTCGGACCGATCGCGCAGTCGGTGCGCGACAAGGAGCACGACTTCGACCTGGCCGACATGCTGCTGGCCCCGCACATCGACGACGCCGTGCGCATGATCGGCGACGGCTACGCGACGGCCGACGACGTCGACACCGCGATGCGCCTGGGCTGCGGCTACCCCAAGGGCCCGATCGAACTCCTCGACGAGCGCGGCGCCGGTTCGGTGGCCGACGTCCTCGGCGGTCTGGCCAACGCGGCGCTGAGCCCGGGCTACGCCCCCGCTCCGCTGCTGGCCAAGCTGCTGCGCGACGGCAGGGAGACCCTGCGCGGCGACTCCTGACCCGCGGGCGGGGGTTCGGCACCGCAACCGCCCGCTCACCGGCACTCGGATTCGGGGCACCTCGCGATCCCTCGTACCCTGGGGGACGTGAGTCCGCGCCGCAACGTCCCTCGCCGCAAAGGGGCCCGCAAGCAGTACGGCGACGACGAGGAGTCGTTCATCGCCCGGATCACCGGGGGCGAGCGGCGGGAGACCGGCCCCGACGGCGAATGGGTGCTCCGCCGCATCAGCGGCGCCGCGGCGATCAAGCACTACCGCTGCCCCGGCTGCCACCAGGAGATCCCGCCGGGCATGCCGCACGTCGTGGCCTGGCCCTCGCACAGCAAGGGCGACGACCGCCGCCACTGGCACTCCTCCTGCTGGGACAGGCGGGCCCACCGCTCGGTCCGCCACCCGCGGCGCTAGCCGACCGATCACGACCCCACGAGGAGCCATGGACATCCGCGCCAGTACGGTGCTGCCGGCCGAGCGCCGCCCCGTCACCCTGCACACCGCCGACGGCCTGGAGCTCGTCGGCGAACTCGCCCTGCCCGCCGGGACCGCTCCGGTGGCGACCCTGGTCTGCCTGCACCCGCTGCCCACGGCCGAGGGCATGATGGACAGCCACGTTCTGCGCAAGGCGTCCTTCCGGCTGCCGGCGCTGGCCGGCGTCGCGGTCCTGCGCTTCAACACCCGCGGCACGACCTCCCGGCACGGCACCAGCCAGGGGGAGTTCGGCGACGGCGAGACCGAGCGCTACGACGTCGCCTCGGCGATCGAGTTCGTCGAGTTCGAGGGGCTGCCCCGGCCGTGGCTGCTGGGCTGGTCGTTCGGCACCGAGCTGGCCCTGAAGTGGGGGTGCGACCCCGAGGTGGAGGGGGCGATCCTGCTGTCGCCGCCCCTGCGCCGCGCGGGCGACGCCGACCTGGACGTGTGGGCCGCCTCCGGCAAGCCGCTGGTCGCGCTGGTTCCGGAGTTCGACGACTACCTGCGCCCCGCCGAGGCCGAGGAGCGCTTCGCCCGCGTCCCTCGGGCCGAGGTCGTCGGCGTCGACGACGCCAAGCACCTGTGGGTCGGCGAACCCTACGTGCGCACCGTCCTCAACGAGGTGGTCAGGCGCGTGGCCCCGGAGGCCCACCCGCTGCCCACCGAGTGGGAGGGCGAGTACGAGCGCGACACCCTCTGACCGCCGCCGATCTTGACCTTGGGTTTCAACCTCGGCCCCGGGATGGAGTAGGCGGGAAAGGGGCCCGATCCGCATCGGATCGGGCCCCTTCGCTTTCGCTACTCTCGACGGTGGTCCGGAGGATCTACTCCTGCCACCAGTCCTCGTCGTCGGCGGCCTTGCCGGACTTGGCGGCCACGGGCTGCTTCTGGCCGCCGCCGTTGCCCTGCTGCTTCGGGGCGCCGTTGCCGTTGTTGCCGTTGGCCTCGATCGCGGCCGGCTCCTCGGCGGCGGGGGCCGCCTGCGGGGCGGGCGCGGCGGAGAAGTCGCCGCCGCCACCGCCGCCACCGCCCAGCAGCTGACGGAGCTGCTGCAGGTGCGACTGGATGCTGTCGCGCTGGCGGGTGAGCTCGTCCACCTGCTGCTGCGCGCTGGTCATGATCCGGTCGGCCTCGGACCTGGCGTCGTTGACCAGGTGCTCGGCCTTGGACTTGGCCTCGCCGCTGATCTGCTCGGCGTTCTTCTTGGCGTTGGCCACGAGCTGCTTGGCATGCTGCTCGGCGTCGCGGCGGGTCTGCTCGGCCTGGGAGCTGGCCTTGGTGGCCCGCTGCTCGGCGCTGGCGGCCCGCTCCTCGGCCTCGGCGACCAGCTTCTGCGTCGCGGCCTGGGCTGCGGCGAGGCGTTCGGCGTCCTGGCGCTCGGCCTCCTCGCGGCGGCTGGCGAGCTGGATCTCGAACTCGGCCTCGTCCTGGGCCCGCTTGGCCTCGCTCTCCTCGACCAGCCGCTGGGCCTGGGCGCGCAGCTCGTCGGCCTGGCGCTTGGCGGCCTGCAGCGTCTCGTCGCGCTCACGCTTGGCGGAGGCGCGGGCCTGGGCGCACTCGCGCTCGGTGGTGGTGCGCAGCTTGGCGATCTCACCCTCGAACGTGGCGCGCTTCTCGGCGATCTCGTGGTCGACCGTGGAGCGCTTCTTCTGGACCTCGCGCTCGGTGGTGGAGGTGAGGTCGTCGGCCTCGCGGCGGGCGGTGGTCCGGATCTCCTCGGCCTCGCCCTCGGCCGAGGAGCGCATCTCGTCGGCGTCGCGCTGGGCGGAGGTGCGCAGGTCGGTGGCCTCGTTCTCGGCGGCGGCGCGCATCTCCGCCGCCTCGATCTTGGCCGCGGCCTTGAACTCGTTGGCGTCGGTGCGGGCGGCCTGCACGAGCTCGGTCGCCTGCTCCTCGGCCAGCCTCAGCAGCTGCTCGATGCGGGCGCCCAGGCCGGAGTAGGTGGGGCGCTCCTGCTCCTGCAGCTGGCGCTTGACCTCGGTGAGGTTGTTCTGGGACTGCTGCGTCTCTTCCTTGGACTTGCGCAGAGATCCCTTGAGGCTCTCGATGAAGGTGTCGACCTGCTGCCGGTCGTAGCCGCGCAGAACCGTGTCGAACTCGGTCGGTTGAGGGCTTTCCTCGAAGAAGTTGCTGAGCTGGGCGTCAATATCGGACGGCATGTGGCGGAATCCTGAACAGGTTACGAGACGGCTACATTACGGATGTGTTCGTTTCGAGTTAGGGCGCGGGCGTCACAGCGTCCGGCTGAGGTCATGACTCACGCCTCAATCCGGCGATTACTCCCTGGGAGGGTACTCCGGGACATCGAATCGCGTGGTGCAGTTCGCTCCATTGATACGGAGCGTCGACTCTCGGACGGGGACGTGCTTCACGGCCAACCCGAATCGATGGGCCTGAACCGGCGGGGGGACAGGGGCTGCGTCCAAGTGCGTCCTGGACGCAACTTGGCAGCTAGCAGACTTTATCAAGCCACTGGCGGCATGGAAGGGTTTTTGCGGACGGAAGCTGGGATTTCGGTCTCTTCGGGTGCGCCGAGACGTGCACGAACATGAAATTGTGACGGTTCAGTTACACATTTCTTCCTGCCGTCGTCATCCGCGGTTCGTCCGCCGTCCGCCCGTCGGCTCAGCGCTCCCCGCCGTCGCCGCCGGTCGCCCCGCGCGCCTGCACCAGTTCGGTGAGCACGCCGCCGCAGTCCTTGGGGTGCAGGAAGGTGATCAGGGAGTCCATCGTCCCGTGCCGCGGCTCGGCGTCGAGGACGCGCACCCCGCGCCCGCCGATCGCCCCCGCGGCGCCGGCCACATCGGAGGTGCCGAACGCGACGTGGTGCACGCCCTCGCCGTTCTTGGCGAGGAACTTGGCGACGGGGGAGTCCTCCCGCGTCGGCTCCAGCAGTTGGAGGTAGCTGGCGCCGCCGTCGTCGGTGCCGTTGACCCGCAGCATCGCCTCGCGCACGCCCTGCTCCTCGTTGACCTCTTCGTGCGCCACCTCGAAGCCGAAGGCCGTGCGGTAGAACTCCGCGGTCGCGTCCAGATCGCGGCAGGCGATGCCGACGTGGTCAATACGGGTGAACACGGTGTCCGACCTCCTGGAAGGCGAGGAAAAGGCGTATATGTATGGTGGCAGATCAGGTCGGACACACGTACGGAGGACCCGCCAATGCCCGGTTCTGTCATCGTCAGTGGAGCCCGGACGCCCACGGGGCGGCTGCTCGGATCACTGGCCGGCTTTGAGGCCGTGGACCTCGGCGCGACCGCCATCCGCGCCGCGCTGGAGCGCGGCGGGGTCACCGGTGAGCAGGTCGACTACGTGATCATGGGTCAGGTCCTGCAGGCCGGCCAGGGCCAGATCCCCTCCCGGCAGGCCGCCGTCAAGGCCGGCATCCCGATGAGCGTCCCGTCGCTGACCGTCAACAAGGTGTGCCTGTCGGGCCTGGACGCGATCGCGCTGGCCGACCAGTTGATCGCCGCGGGCGAGTTCGACGTGGTCGTCGCCGGCGGCATGGAGTCGATGACCAACGCCCCGCACCTGCTGCCCAAGTCCAGGCACGGCTACAAGTACGGCTCGATCGAGGTGCTCGACGCGACCGCGCACGACGGCCTCACCGACGCCTTCGAAGGTGACTCCATGGGCGCTTCGACCGAGCGCCACAACGCCCGATTGAACATCACCCGCGAGCAGCAGGACGCCTTCGCCGCGCGCTCCCACCAGCGGGCCGCCGCCGCGATCAAGGACGGCCGCTTCGACGCCGAGATCACCCCGGTCGACATCCCGCAGCGCAAGGGCGAGCCCAGGGTCTTCGACGAGGACGAGGGCGTGCGCGCCGACACCACGCCCGAGTCGCTGGCCCGGCTGCGCCCGGCCTTCGCCGAGGACGGCACCATCACCGCCGGCTCCTCCTCCCAGATCTCCGACGGCGCCTGCGCGGTCGTCGTGATGAGCCGGGCCAAGGCCGAGGAGCTGGGCTGCGAGATCCTCGCCGAGATCGGCGCGCACGGCAACGTCGCCGGTCCCGACAACTCGCTGCAGTCCCAGCCCTCCAACGCGATCAAGCACGCGCTGGGCAGGGCCGGGCTGCAGGTGGCCGATCTCGACCTGATCGAGATCAACGAGGCGTTCGCCAGCGTCGCGGTGCAGTCCGTGCGCGACCTGGCGGTGTCGGAGGACATCGTCAACGTCGACGGCGGCGCCATCGCGCTGGGCCACCCGATCGGCGCCTCGGGCGCCCGCATCGCGCTGCACCTCGTCCACGAGCTGCGCCGCAGGGGCGGCGGGCTGGGCGCGGCCGCGCTGTGCGGCGGCGGCGGCCAGGGCGACGCGCTGCTGTTCCGGGTCCCGGCGCAGTAGTCCCGTGACCGGCCCCGGACGTCCGGCTTCCCGCCCGGCGCCCGGGGCGCTAGCGTCACGGTGATGACGACGACACCGAGTCCCGAGCCCCTCCCCGAACGGTCCCTCAACGCCGCCGAACGCGCGGTGGTGCTCGCCCGCACCGCCTCCGAGCGGGACGTCATGGAGGCCTTCCTCGACTACCTCCGCTCCGCCGTCGTCGGCAGGGTCGCGGGGCTGTCCGAAGAGGACGTCCGGCGCCGCCTGGTCCCGTCGAAGACCACCCCGGCCGCCCTGCTCCGCCATCTCGCGGCGGTGGAGCGCAACTGGTTCCAGCACCACCTCGCCGGGCTGCCGCGCGACGAGGGCGACATCACCGCCGAGGGCGAGGACCTGACCTGGGAGCCGGCCGAGGACGACACGGTGGCGTCGCTGACGGCGGCCTACGAGCGGGAGTGCGAGCGCTCGCGCGCGACGGCGGCCCGATTCGACCTCGACCGCGTCGTCCCGCACGCCGAGCTGGGCGAGGTATCGCTGCGCTGGATCTACGCGCACATGATCGAGGAGACCGGTCGCCACGTCGGGCACGCCGAGATCCTCCGCGAGCAGATCGACGGCTCCACGTCCACGTGACCGGGGAGGCCGACGCGCCACCTCGGCGTGCGCGGGGACCGGCCGCTTGCGATACTCGGCTCCCATGAACGTCTCCGAACTCGTCGAGCGCACGTTGCGGGGCGACCGCCGCGCCGTCGCGCGCGCCATCACCCTGGTGGAGAACGCCTCACCGGAGCTGCGCGGCATCATGGCCGGCCTCGCCGCGCACACCGGGCGGGCGCGCGTCATCGGGCTGACCGGATCACCCGGCGTCGGCAAGTCCACCTCCACCAACGCCCTCGTCGCGGCGCTGCGGGGACGCGGGGAGAGCGTGGGCGTGCTCGCCGTCGACCCGTCCTCGCCGTTCACCGGCGGCGCGCTGCTCGGCGACCGGATCCGCATGCAGGAGCACGCGGCCGACAGCGGGGTCTTCATCCGGTCCATGGCCAGCCGGGGCCACCTCGGCGGGCTGTCGTGGGCGACGCCGCACGCGCTGCGGGTCCTGGACGCCGCGGGCTTCGACACGGTCCTCGTCGAGACGGTCGGGGTCGGCCAGGCGGAGGTCGACATCGCCGGGCACGCCGACACCACGCTCGTGCTGTGCGCTCCCGGCATGGGCGACAGCGTGCAGGCGGCCAAGGCCGGCGTGCTGGAGATCGCCGACGTCTTCGTGGTGAACAAGGCCGACCGCGAGGGCGCGCACGTGACCGTGCGGGAGCTGCGCCAGATGGTGGCCCAGGTCGACCGGACCCCCGAGGAGTGGAAGCCGCCGATCGTGAGCACCGTGGCGGCCAAGGGGGAGGGCGTCGGGGAGCTGCTGGAGCGGCTGGACGAGCACGACCGGCACCTGCGCGCGACCGGGGAGCGCGAGCGGCGCAGGCACGCCCGGGCCAGGGAGGAGGTCGTCGGGATCGTCCTGGCCGAGCTGCGCGCCCGGACCGACGACCTCGGTGGCCGGGCCGACCTCGACCTGCTCGGCACGCGGGTCGCTGCGGGCGGCCTCGACCCCTACACGGCGGCCGACGAGATCCTCAAGGCATTGGGCTAGTCCCGATGCCGGGTGGTTGAGCCTGGGGAGCCGGTGCCGACCGGTGCCCCACAGGTCTCCCTGTGGTCGAGCAAGGCCGGCAAGACCGCGGTCAGCGCGCCGGCGGTGGCCGCGCGAGAGGTCTCGCCCAGCTCTTTACGCGCCAGAGCCCGGCCACCGGACCCGCAACGCCCCTCGACGACCCACCCCGCCCATTCCTTGACTTCACGGCATTGGGGCCGGTCCTGAGCCGTTGCAGGCGGGGCGGCCGATCGGACGGCAACGGGGGAGGCGGCGCGGAATCCGTGCCGCCTCCCCCGTTGATGTCTCACGGCGGGCCGGTGCGGGTCACCCGCGTCCGTTCAGTTCTTCGTCGAACGCCCTGACCAGGCTGCCCTGCTCGTCGTCGCCGTCCAGCGACCAGGTCATGACGCCGGCGAGGCCGGCTTCGCGCGCCCAGGCGGCCTTCTGCGCGATGGCCGTCGGATCGTCGAAGTTCCAGAACTCGGTGCCGTCGTAGAGCCAGGCGGTGCCCGCGTGCTCGTCGCGGTACAGCTCGAAGCCGTCCCGACCCACGTACTCCTTGAGGACCTTGTAGTCGTTGAAGCCGGCCTCCCACACGCCGGGCGCGGCGCCCGCGGCGTCGCCCCACAGGCCGTTGCCCTGCGGGCCGGGTTCGACGCCGGTCCAGCCGCGGCCGTAGAACGGGACGCCCATGACCAGGTCCTCGGGTTCGGCGCCGCGGTCCAGGTAGGCCTGGACGACGGTCTCGTAGCTGCGCGGGGTCGCGGCCGGGTCGCCCTCGGGCACCCGGACGTTGGACTGGTGCCCGGCGATCGGGGCCCAGGCGCCGGAGAAGTCGTAGCCCTGGACGTTCATGAAGTCGAACTCCTCGACGAGCTCGTCGACCTCGTATCCGGCGTCGATGGCGCCGGTGTCGGCCGGGACGAAGGCCGTCAGGTCGAACTCGCGGCCCTCCTCCTTCTCCAGCGCGTCGAGCTGGTCGCGGAACTCCCGGACGAGCGCGGTGAAGTTCTCCTTGTCCTCGGGCCGGATCACGTTGCCGGGCTCGCCCGGGGTGCCCGGCCACTCCCAGTCGAGGTCGATGCCGTCGAAGAGGCCCGCTGCGGCCCCGTCGCCGCCGGCGCCGTTGAGTTCGGGGAGGTTCCCGCGCAGGTACAGGTCGATGCACGACTCCACGGCGGCTTCGCGGTTCTCGGGCAGCGCCGCGTCGGAGAAGTGGTCCGACCACGCCCAGCCGCCGATGGCGATGCTCACGCGCAGACCGGGGTTGGCCTCCTTCAGCTCGCGGAGCTGGTTGAAGGTCCCGCGCAGCGGCTGGTCGGGGTCGTCGGCGACGCCGTCGACGGAGTCGGCCGCGCCGTAGACCCGCCCGTAGTCGGCGTGCGCGTCGCCCTGGCCGTCCTCGTCGGTCATGAAGCAGCGGCCGTTCTCGTCCAGGTTGGCGAACGCGTAGTTGAGGTTGGTGAGGCGTTCGGCCTGGCCGCTCTCGACGAGGTCCTTGACCGGGTAGCCGCGGTCTGCGGCGCCCCATTGGGTGAAGTAGCCGACCTGGCGGTACTCGGGCTCCTCCGGCGTCCCCTGGCAGGGGTCGCCGTTGACGGTGCACTCGGTGAAGCCGGTCTCGCCGCCGGAGAAGACGCCGTTGTAGCCGAACGTGTAGCTCTCACCGGCCGGGACGGTGGCGCCCCAGCGCGGCGGGGTCGCGGTGTAGCCGCCGGAGTCCGGCTCCAGGGTCGCGTTCCACATCTGGTGGACCTTCGCGCCCTCGGGGAGCGCGAACTCGATGGTCCAGTCCTCCAGTGGGGCGCCGGTGTCGTTGGTGACGGTGATCTCGGCCTGGTAGCCGCTGGGCCAGCGCGCGTTCTCGGTCTGGGTGACCGTGACCCGTCCGTCCCCGGTGTCGGCGCCGGCCGTTTCGGCATGGGCGAGGGGAGCGAGGGGGATGAGCACGAGCGCTGCGGCCGCCGTGGCGAACCGTGCGGGGGATCGGGTGGGGCGGGCGATGGGCATGCTGCGGTCGTCTCCGTCCTGACGGGGAACTGGCTGTCGGGGAACTCTGCTGCTGGCTTTTCGCGGTCGGATGGATGACCCGGGAGCGCCGCGGCGCGCGGCGTCCGGTGTCGGTCACCGCCCCCTCGTGGCGGACGTGTGTCCGGGGCGGCCTGGAGCGGGCCGTGCGGAAGAGTGAGCGGCGGCGGACCCGCCGCACCGGGTCCGCCGCCGGGGAGGCCGGAGGGGGAAGAGGCGTTCCCCTCCGGCTCCCGTCCTTTTCACGGTCCGGCCTCGCGCCGCGGGAGGCCGACCGTGCCGTTCTGCCGTCCACTTCGGTTGGGGCGCCGCGCCGGACCGCGTCGTGTGCGGTCCGGCGCGGCGCACTTGGTGCGACGGCGGGCCCGCCGTACCCGAACCCGCCGCCGCGGGGGAGGGGTCCGGGGGAGAGGAGAGGATCTCCCCGGACCCGTTGGTCCACCGTCGGTCAGGAGCCGTCCAGGGCCCCGTCGACGGCCGTCATCAGCGACCCTTGGGCGTCGTCGCCGTCCAGCGACCACGCCATGATCCCGCCGAGGCCGCGGTCCTGCGCCCACTCGACCTTCTGGCGCATCGAGACCTCGTCGTCGTAGGTCCAGAACGTGCTGCCGTCGTACAGCCAGGCGGTGCCGGCCGCGTCGTCGCGGTGCAGCGTGTAGCCCTGGAGGTCCTTGAGGTTCTTCCAGTCGTCGATCCCGTCCTCATAGGGGCCGGGAGCGGGCCCGGTGGCCTGCTGGAACAGGCCGTCGCCGTTGGGGCCGGCCGGGACGCCGGTCCAGCCGCGGCCGTAGAAGGGCACCCCGAGCACGAGGTCCTCGGGATCGGCGCCGCGGTCGATCCACGCCTCGATCGCGATCTCGGCGCTGAAGGCGCGCGGTCCGGGGTCGCCCTCGACCAGCGTCAGGTTGGACTGGTGGTTGGCGGTGTCCTCCCAGCCGCCGTGGAAGTCGTAGCCCTGCACCGTGACGAAGTCGAAGTCGGGCATGATCTCGGCGACCTCGAAGCCCGCGTCGACCTTCTCCGGGTCGGCCGGCATGAACGAGGTCAGCTCGAAGGTCCGCCCGGTCTCGGCCTCCAGCGCGTCCATCTGCTCCCTGAACTCGGCGACGAGCGCGGTGTAGTTCTCCTTGTCCTCGGGGCGGAACGTGTTGTCCGGGTGGCCTTCGGAGCCGGGCCACTCCCAGTCCAGGTCGATGCCGTCGAAGACGCCGTAGGCCGATCCCGGGCCGCCCGCGCCGTCGAAGACCGGCAGGTTCCCGCGCAGGAACATGTCGATGCACGAGCTGACCATGCGCTCCCGCGACTCCTGGGTGCGGACCGCGTCGGAGATGTTCTTGGACCAGGTCCAGCCGCCGATGGACAGGTTGACCCTCAGATGCGGGTGCTCCTCCTTCAGCTTGCGGAGCTGGTTGAAGTTGCCGCGCAGGTCCTGGTCCCAGGTGTCGGCCACGCCGTCGACGCTCTCGTCGGCGCGGAAGGACCGGCCGTAGTCGGCCCAGGCGTCGCCCTGGCCGAGCTGGTTGGCCTGGAAGCACTGGCCGTTGGTGTTGATATTGGCGAAGGCGTAGTTGATGTGGGTCAGCTTCGCCGCGGTGCCGCTGGTGTCGATGTCCTGGACGAGGTAGCCGCGGTCGTAGATGCCCCACTGGGTGAAGTAGCCGACCCTGCGGTCACCGCCGGGGCCGGGGCCGCCGCCGTCGTCGCCCTCGGCCGTGCGCACGGTGACGGGGGCGCTGGGTTCGGAGCGGTTGCCCGCGGCGTCGTAGGCCCGCACGGTGAAGGTGTACTCGGTGTCGGGGTCGAGCCCGCCGACGGTGGCCGAGGTGGTGTCTCCGACGACGGAGCGCGCGACCTCCCCGCCGAGCAGGACCTCGTAGCCGGCGACGCCCACGTTGTCCTCGGAGCCGGTCCAGTTCAGCGTGACGGCGTTGCCGGTCACCCCGGCCTCGGTCACGCCGGTCGGGACCGACGGGGGCTCGGTGTCGTCCTCGGAGGGGCCGCCGGCGCACGGTGCGCCGTTGAGGGTGCAGCTCACCGGCTGGGTCTCGCCGCCGGAGAAGACCCCGTTGAAGCCGATCCCGTACTGGCCGCCGGCCGGGACGCTCGCGCCCCAGGAGGGCGGGGTCAGCGTGTAGGTGTCGCCGGAGCGCTCCATGGTGGCGTTCCAGAGGCTCCCGACACTGGCGCCTTCGGGCAGGGTGAACTCGATGGTCCAGTCGGTCAGCGGGGCCGAGGAGCCGTTGTCGATGGTGAACTGGCCGCTGTAGCCGGTGTCCCAGCGCGCGCCCTCGCTGTAGACGACGGTGACGTCGGCGGCGTCGGCGGAGGCGGTGGTGGGCGTCAGGAGGGCGAGCGGGGCGGCCAGGAGGGCGAGGACGGCCGCTGCGGACCATCCGTGTCCGCGGGCTCTGCGGGGTCTGCGGAGTGTTCTCACGTTCTTGCGTCTCCTACTTCATCAGCAGGGCGGGGGATCGAGCGCCGCCGCGCGGGGCGGCGGATCGGATCGGACGGTGACGTGTGACGACCCGGAGGTCGGTCGGTGGAGTCAGCGGGGAGGCGGGGGATGGGCGGGGAGCAGGCGGCCCGCGAGCGTGCGGAATCGGGCCGGTCCGTGGACATTCCATGTATGGGTGCCGTTCTGACCGGCTCTTTCTAATTTTTAGGAAACTTAACTATTAGTTTCCCGAGGGGTCAACGACACTCCGGTCCTTTTCTGTGCCGCGCCGCTTTGAGTGAGATGCCGGACACATCCGGTGAGCCCGCGCGAGCTGGGATTTCCGGCTCCGGGGCGTTGCCGGGGGCGATTGTGGCCGAAGTCGGCCAGCGCGTCTCTCTTGACGGTCGGGGGTTTCCGTGCTTTACGCGGGTGGGTCGCTAAAGTGTGCGTGTGGGAAACCCGCTGAACCTTCCGTTCGACCCCATCGAGCGCGCCCATGAGAACTGGACGAACCGGTGGGGCGCCTCGCCCGCGATGGCCGCGGTCACCTCGGTCATGCGGGCGCAGCAGATCCTCATCGGCCAGCTCGACGCGACCCTGAAACCCTACGAGCTGACGTTCGCGCGCTACGAGGCGCTGGTCCTGCTCACCTTCAGCTCCACCGGCGCGCTCCCGCTGGGCAAGATCGGCGAACGGCTGATGGTGCACCCCACCAGCGTCACCAACACCATCGACCGACTGGAGCGCCAGGGGTTCGTCCGGCGCCTGCCCAACCCCAGCGACGGCCGGGGCACGCTCGCCGAGATCACCGACTCCGGCCGCGAGGTCGTCGAGCACGCGACGCACGACCTGCTGGCCATGGACTTCGGCCTCGACTGCTACTCCGACGACGAGCTCTGGCAGCTCCACGCGCTCTTCAAGAACCTGCGCGTGAGCTTCGGCGACTTCCCCGACGAGGACTCCTCCCGCCGGTCCTGACCGGTGTCTGACGGTCGGGTCCGCGCAGGGGGGCGGCTGTCGCAGTGCGCGCAAGCCGTCGGCGGCGCAGCAGGTCCGACCCCTGGAGACCCCGCCCACCTCGTGGCCGCGCTGGTCAGACCTCGATGAGGCCACCGGCCTCGTTCCAGGCGGTTTGAGGCCGGCGGGTCCGGGACCGGCGGAAGGGCGGCCCCTCACTACCCAAATTTAGTTGGAAGTCCTACTATCAAGGTATGGCTGAGGACATCGAGGCGGGGCGCGCCCGCTGGCAGGCGCGCTACGACGCGGCGCGCAAGCGCGACGCCGACTTCACGACGCTCTCCGGGCAGCAGGTCGACCCGGTCTACGGGCCGAGGAAAGGGACCGAGACCCCCGGATTCGAACGCATCGGCTGGCCGGGGGAGTTCCCGTTCACCCGCGGCCTGTACCCCACCGGCTACCGCGGCCGCACCTGGACCATCCGGCAGTTCGCCGGCTTCGGCAACGCGGTGCAGACCAACGAGCGCTACAAGATGATCCTCGCCTCCGGCGGCGGAGGGCTTTCGGTGGCCTTCGACATGCCCACGCTCATGGGCCGCGACTCCGACGACCCCCAGGCGCTGGGCGAGGTGGGCCACTGCGGCGTGGCCGTCGACTCGGTGGCCGACATGGAGGTCCTCTTCGACGGCATCCCGCTGGGCGACATCACCACCTCGATGACGATCAGCGGCCCCGCCGTCCCGATGTTCTGCATGTACCTGGTGGCGGCCGAACGCCAGGGCGTCGACACCGGCACCCTCAACGGCACGCTGCAGACCGACATCTTCAAGGAGTACATCGCGCAGAAGGAGTGGCTCTACCCGCCCGAGCCGCACCTGCGCCTCATCGGCGACCTCATGGAGTACTGCGCCGAGAACGTCCCGGCGTTCAAGCCGCTGTCGGTGTCGGGCTACCACATCCGCGAGGCCGGGGCCACCGCCGCCCAGGAGCTCGCTTTCACGCTGGCCGACGGCTTCGGCTACGTTGAGCTCGGCCTGTCGCGGGGCCTGGACGTCGACCGGTTCGCGCCGGGCCTGTCGTTCTTCTTCGACGCCCACATCGACTTCTTCGAGGAGATCGCGAAGTTCCGCGCGGCCCGCCGCATCTGGGCCCGCTGGATGCGCGACCGCTACGGCGCCACCAGCGAGAAGGCCCAGTGGCTGCGCTTCCACACCCAGACCGCCGGGGTCTCGCTGACCGCGCAGCAGCCCTACAACAACGTGGTGCGCACCGCGGTCGAGGCGCTCTCTGCGATCATGGGCGGCACGAACTCGCTGCACACCAACGCGCTGGACGAGACGCTCGCGCTGCCCACCGAGCAGTCCGCCGAGATCGCGCTGCGCACCCAGCAGGTCCTGATGGAGGAGACCGGCGTCGTCAACGTCGCCGACCCCCTCGGCGGCTCCTACTACGTCGAGGCGCTCACCGACCAGATCGAGGCCGAGGCCGAGCGGATCTTCGAGCGGATCCTGCACATGGGCGGCGGGGACTCGGGTGCGGCCGAGCACCCCATCGGGCCGATGACCTCGGGCATCCTCGCCGGCATCGACAACGGGTGGTTCAGCTCCGAGATCGCCGAGTCGGCGTTCCAGTACCAGCAGGCGCTGGAGAAGGGCGAGAAGCGCATCGTCGGCGTCAACTGCCACACCGGCACCGTCTCCGGGGAGCTGGAGATCCTGCGGGTCGGCCACGAGGTGGAGCGCGAGCAGAAGCGGGCGCTGGCGCGGCGCCGCGCCGACCGCGACCCGGCCGTCACCGGGTCCGCGCTGGCCGCGCTGACGGCCGCCGTGCGCGACCCGGCCGAGCGCAACCTCATCCCGCTGATCATGGACGCGGTGCGCGCGGAGGCCACCCTCGGCGAGATCTGCGGGGCGATGGGCGAGGAGTTCGGCACCTACACCGAGGACCCGCGGTTCTGACGTGATCGGTGGCCGCCGGCCGTGTCGCCGCGCCCGGCGTTGACCGTGTTCGCGTCGGATGCGGCAGGATGGAGGGTATGCAGCCTTCGGACTTCTCCATGCAGAGCGCGGTCGACCTCGGAGCTCGCAAGGCGGCCTTGGAACGCGAGGCCAAGCGGCAGGCCGAGGCGGCCTCAGGCACCGCCAACCCGTACGCGGTCGACGTCACCGAGGAGAACCTCCAGAGCGACGTCCTCGAACGTTCCCTTCAAATCCCGGTCATCCTGGTCTTGCTGGCGAACTGGTCCGGCGAGGCCAAACAGGTCGAGCAGGTGCTGGACCGCCTCGCCATCGGGGCGGGCGGGCAATGGCTGCTGGCCAAGGTCGACGCCGAGGCCAGCCCGCAGCTCGCCCAGGCCCTGCGCGCCCAGGGCGTCCCGGCCCTCTACCTCGCCCTCGGCGGCCAGATCCAGCCGATCGCCGCCGGGGCGATGAACGAGGAGCAGGTGCGCGAGCTGCTCACCCAGGTCTTCGGCGCGCTGCGCGAGCAGGGCGTCCTGCCCGAGGACTACACCGGCCTGGGCCCGGCCGAGGGCGGGCAGGAGGAGCAGGACCAGCCGGAGCAGCAGGCGCAGCAGGCGCAGGACCCCGTGCAGGCCGAGGCCGCCGCCGCGCTCGAGAACGGCGACTACGCCGCGGCGGAGGCCGTCTACGTCAAGGCGCTGGAGGCCAACCCCGGCGACGAGGAGCTCAAGGCGAGGCTGGCCCAGGTGCGGCTGGTCTCCCGGGTCCGCGACCTCGACGCCGCGGCGGTCCGCCAGGCCGCGGCCGACGACCCCGAGGACGTCGACGCCCAGTGCAAGGTCGCCGACATCGACATGTACGGCGGCAAGTTCGAGGACGCCTTCGACCGGCTCATCGCCACCGTGCGCCGCACCCGCGACGAGCCCCGCGACCGGGTGCGCAAGCACCTGCTCGGGCTGTTCGAGGTGCTGCCGCCGGGCGACCCCCGGATCGCCAAGGCACGCCGCGGACTGACCTCGGCCCTGTTCTAGATCGTCGACGGGGAAGGCGGGGACTGTTTCCAGGCCCCGCCGACCCGTGGTGGTCTGGTGGGGGTTGTCTCCAGCCCTTGGCCGGGCCCGTGGTGACCTGATGAGGCTGTTGTCAGGCGCCGGCGCGCTGACGGCGGCCTCCCCAGGTCATGCGGTGGTGCACGGAGGACCGCGGCCACAGCCCCCACTCCCATCGGCGATCCGGGGACTGCGAGCCGTTGGTTCGGTGTGTCTCGGCCGAAGAACGCCGTCGACCGTTCGCGTCGGACGTCGGGGGCCCGATCGGCGGACCTCCGGCTAACACCACCCCGACAGGGGTAAGACCTGGGCTGTACGAACGGTGTTCACGACCAGGTGGTGCCCCGATGAAGCACGTGGTGACCATTTCCGCGACCTATGGGGCCGGCGGCAGTCTGGTCGGCCCGGCCGTCGCCCGGCGCCTGGGAGTGCCGTTCCTGGACCGCGCCATCCCCGGGGCGGTGGCCAAGCGGATCGGCTGCTCGCTCGAAGACGCCCTTGAGCACGACGACCGCGCGCCCACCGGCTTCGAGCGGCTGCTGGCCAGCGCGGCCCGGCTGCCCAGCGTCACGCTCGGCAGCATCGACACCACGTTCATCGGCGCCACCGACGCGGAAGGGCGGCTCCTCTACGACCAGGAGTTCGTCGAGCACACCGAGCGCGTGATCAGCAAGGTCGGCTCCAGCGGCGGCGTCATCCTGGGGCGCGCCGCCGCCGTGGTCCTGGCCGACCGGGCCAACGCCCTGCACGTCCGCCTGGACGCCCCCAAGGACCGGCGGCTCGACCAGGCCGTGTCCCTGCGCGAGGCCGGGCGCAACGAGGCGCTCATGCTCGGGGAGAGCGAGGAGGCGGTCGACGCGCAGTGGCGGCCGCCCACCATGCGGGAGCTGGAGGACAACGACCGCGCCCGCGCCGCCTACGTGCGCCGCTTCTACCGGGTCGACTCCGCGAACCCCCGCTTCTACCACCTGGTGCTCGACAGCACCGCCTTCGAGCTGTCGACCTGCGTCGATATCATTGAGCGTCTTGCGCGCGAGCGCGCGGGGGAGGCCTGAGCGCTCCGCTGTGGGGGTTCTCACTCCGCCGGACCGCCGCCGCGCCGGGGATCCCCGAAGCGCGACGCAGGCAGGGGGCCGCGGCCCCCTGCCGCGGGCCCACTGCGCCCGGTCGCGCGCAGGCCAAACGCGGACAATGGCACCATTGGTGGTGCCGCTGAGCCGAGCGCTGCAACTTTAGTGAATAACGAGGAGCTTTACGTGGCCACCCTTCCCAGTGTTTCCTACTCGATCACGGTCCGTCTGGAGCTCGACGGACACGGCAGCGCGGTCAGCAGCCTGACCAACGCAGTCGAGCACGTGGGGGGCATCGTCACGGCTCTCGACGTGACCGCGGCCGGCCATGAGCGGATCCGCATCGACGTCACCTGCGCGGCCCGCGACACCGACCACGCGCAGGCCATCGTGGACGCGCTCGGCGGCATCGAGGGCGTCACCGTCCACAAGGTCAGCGACCGGACCTTCCTGATGCACCTCGGCGGCAAGATCGAGATCAAGTCGAAGGTGCCGCTGCGCAACCGCGACGAGCTGTCCATGGCCTACACGCCGGGCGTGGCACGGGTGTCCTCGGCCATCGCCGCCAACCCCGACGACGCGCGCCGGCTGACCATCAAGCGCAACAGCGTGGCCGTGGTCACCGACGGTTCCGCGGTCCTGGGCCTGGGCAACATCGGCCCCGAGGCCTCCATGCCGGTCATGGAGGGCAAGGCCGCCCTGTTCAAACGCTTCGCCGACATCGACGCCTGGCCGATCGCGCTGGACACCCAGGACGTCGACGAGATCGTGCGCACCGTGCAGGTCATCGCGCCCGGCTTCGGCGGCATCAACCTGGAGGACATCTCCGCGCCGCGCTGCTTCGAGGTCGAGGCCCGGCTGCGCGATCTGCTGGACATCCCGGTCTTCCACGACGACCAGCACGGCACCGCGATCGTCGTCCTCGCGGCGCTGAAGAACGCGCTGCGGGTCGTCGGCAAGGACCTCGCCGAGGTCCGCGTCGTGATGTCGGGCGCGGGCGCGGCGGGCACCGCCATCCTGAAGCTGCTGATGCACGCCGGGGCCAAGGACGTCATCGTCTGCGACATCCACGGCGCCGTCCACAAGGGCCGCGAGAACCTGGACGCCAACCTGGGGTGGATCGCCGACAACACCAACCCCGAGGGCTACGCGGGCGACCTCAAGGGCGCGGTCCGCGGAGCCGACGTCTTCGTCGGGGTCTCGGCGCCCGACCTCCTCGGCGGCGAGGACATCGCCGAGATGAACGACGACTCGATCATCTTCGCGCTGGCCAACCCCGACCCCGAGGTCGACCCCGAGATCGCGCACCTGCACGCCGCCGTCGTGGCGACCGGCCGCAGCGACTACCCCAACCAGATCAACAACGTCCTGGTCTTCCCCGGCGTCTTCCGCGGCCTGCTCGACGCCCAGAGCCACAAGGTGAGCTCCGACATGATGGTGGCGGCGGCCGAGGCGCTCGCCGCGGTCGTCACCGAGGACGAGCTCGGCCCGCACTACATCATCCCCAGCGTCTTCCACTCCGACCTGTCGCAGCAGGTGGCGACGGCGGTGCGCGAGGTGGCGGTGCGGGAGCAGTAGGCGGTGCGTCGCGGGGGTCGAAGGGGGTCGGCCCCCTGGGTGGTGCTGCACTCCGACCTGTCGCAGCAGGTGGCGACGGCGGTGCGCGAGGTGGCGGTGCGGGAGCAGTAGGCGGTGCGTCGCGGGGGTCGAAGGGGGTCGGCTGTCGCGGTGCGCGTAGTGCCGGCGGCGCGTGGTCGTCCGCACCTTGGCGGCTCGTCCGGTCCACGAGACCGCGGTGCGGGAGGAGTCAGGGCCGCGGGGATGGCGGTGGGCGACCTCGGGTAGGGATGGGGGCATGGATCAGCCGAGCCTGACCGGGCACCTGCTGGTGGCCACCCCGTTGCTGGACGACCCCAACTTCCGGCGCGCGGTCGTCTTCATGATCGATGACCACGACGCCGAGGGCGCTCTGGGCGTGGTCGTGAACCGTCCCCTGGAGCTGCCGGTATCCGAGGTGCTGGAGGACTGGGGCGACTACGCCAGCGACCCCGCGGTGATGTTCGCGGGCGGCCCGGTCGGCACGGGCGCCGGGCTGGCCCTGGCGGTGCCGGAGGCCGCGGAGGCGCCGTTGGGCTGGCGTCCGCTGGAGAACGTGGACGCCGACTCGGGGGTCTCGGGCATGGGCACCGTTGACCTGGACGCCCCGGCGGAGATCCTCGGCACCGCGCTGGGCCGGCTGCGGGTCTTCGCCGGCTACGCGGGCTGGGGCGAGGGCCAGTTGTCGGCGGAGATCGAGGAGGGCGCCTGGTACGTGCTCCCGGCGACCGTCGAGGACGTCTTCTGCGCCGATCCCGACGCGCTGTGGGCCGGTGTGCTGCGCAGGCAGGGCGGGGATCTCGCCTTGGTATCGACCTTCCCCGACGATCCCACGTTGAACTGAACGCGAGCGTCGGTCCGGATACCGTGGACGGTGACGCAGGAGGTGTGAGGGACACGATGGTGATGGACGTTTTCAACAAGGTGCTTCCGGAGAGCGAGACCCGGCCCGACACGTCGCACGACGACGGGGACCGCGAGCGCTTCGCGCACTACGTGCAGAAGGACAAGATCACCGAGAGCGCCGTCAGCGGCGCCCCGGTGATCGCGCTGTGCGGCAAGGTGTGGGTGCCCAACCGCGACCCCAAGAAGTTCCCGGTCTGCCCGGAGTGCAAGAAGATCTACGAGGAGATGATGGCCGCCTGAGCGGCGCTCTCGCCTGTGTGAGGGGCGCGGACGACCACCGGTCGTCCGCGCCCCTCGTGCCACCGGGACCGTCCGGAACCGGCCACCCCGCGGGGGATCGATCCACAATTTGCGCCGGGTGGCTGCTGGAGACCGCTCCGTCGCGGTACCCTCCCTTGGACGGATCGCGGCATATGGCCCACTCGCGGGGGAACGCCCTGCGGCACCGCCCGCATTGCCCAAGCGCCGTCCACTGATCACGAGGTCGATTCCTGTCGCACCCGCTCGTCCGGACTCGCACCGGTCCCAGCCCCCCGAGGTGACCACGTTCGGACGGCGGGTCGAATTCACGGGTAGGTCACATGGTTTCCACAACCGACGAACGCCGGTCGAGCAGTCGGGGCGGTCGGCGCCGACGGGGCACGCGCGGTCGGCGCCGCCGACCCGAACCGGCCCCGCGCGGGCGGCTCACCGGCGGCGACGTCGTGCGCGGCGTCTTCAGGACCTTCGGTGAACTGCTGTTCACCGCGGGCCTGATCATGCTGTTCTTCGCCGCCTACCAGGTCTACGGCAAGCAGTTCGAGACCGACCGCGAGCAGACCCAGTTGGCGCAGGGCCTGGAGGAGCAGTGGGAGACGCCCCCGGGCCCCGACTCCGAGCCGCTGCCCGGTGCGGCCAACAGCCGGATGTACATTCCCGACCTCGACATGAACTGGGTCGTCGTCAACGGAGTCAGCCAGGAGGACATCCGCTACAGCCCAGGCCACTACACCGATAACGCCGCGGCGGGCCAGGTCGGAAACTACGCGGTCGCCGGGCACCGCACCCCCGGCATCTTCTGGGACCTGGACCTGCTCGCCGACGGCGACGAGATCGTGGTGGAGGACCGGGAGAACTTCTACACCTACGAGGTCATCGAGTCCCACACCGTCACCCCGGACCAGGTGGAGGTGGTCGACCCCGACCCCTTCGACCCCGACAACGAGGACCCGACGCGTACCCTGCTGACGCTGACCACCTGCGCTCCGAAGTTGAACAACACGCACCGGCTGATCGTCCACGCGGAGCTGACCGACACCCGTCCCAAGGACGAGGGCATGCCCGAGAGCATCGCCGACATGGCCCCCGAGAACGCCGGGCAGGAGTGAGGTAGACGTGTACGGCCTGATCTGGCGCATCCTGCCCGGCCCGGGATTTGTGAAGTTCGTCCTGTCGCTGGCGCTCGTCGCGGGCGCGGCCGCGCTCCTGTGGTACGTGGCCTTCCCGTGGGTCGACCCCTACATGCCCTTCAACGACGGCGCCGTGGAGGTCGAGGGCGCGCCCGCCGACGGCGGCGGGGCTCCCGCGCCCTCGGAGGGCGGCGAGGAGGGCACCGCCGAGAGCGGCGGCGCCCCGGCCGACGGCGCCGACGGCTCCGAAGGGCTGCCCGGCGAGGGGCAGTAGCCGGAAGGGACGGGCCCGGCCGGACGCACCGGCCGGGCGCCGCGCCGGTCTCCGGATCCGGATACCCTCGTCCAAGTGAGCATCTGGGGATTCACGCGATGACGCTTGTCGAGAACAACACGGGTGAACGGCTTCGGGGTCTGCGCGCGTGGCAGCGCGAGGCTTTTGAGGAGTACTTCCGGCGCGAGCCGCGCGACTTCCTGGCGGTGGCCACCCCCGGGGCCGGCAAGACCACGTTCGCGCTGACGCTCGCCAGTGAGCTGCTGGCCCGGCACGTGATCCGCTCGATCACCGTGGTCTGCCCCACCGAGCACCTGAAGAAGCAGTGGGCCGACGCCGCGGCCCGGTTCGGCATCCCGCTCGACCCGGAGTTCAAGAACGGCCAGGGCGCGCTGGGCAAGCAGTTCATCGGCGCCGCGGTCACCTACGCCCAGGTCGCGGCGCACCCGATGCTGCACCGCAACCGCACCGAGGCCCGCCGCACGCTGGTCGTCTTCGACGAGGTCCACCACGCCGGCGACGCGCTGTCGTGGGGCGAGGCGGTCCGCGAGGCGTTCGACCCCGCGGCCCGCCGGCTGGCGCTGACCGGCACCCCGTTCCGCTCCGACGTCAACCCGATCCCGTTCGTCGACTACGTCCAGGACCACAACGGCGTGCGTCGCTGCTCCTGGGACTACAGCTACGGCTACGCGCCCGCGCTGGCCGACGGCGTGGTGCGGCCGGTCATCTTCATGGCCTACTCCGGTGAGATGCGCTGGCGCACCAAGGCCGGCGACGAGCTCGCCGCCCGGCTCGGTGAACCGCTCACCCAGGACGCCCTGGCGCAGGCGTGGCGGGCCGCGCTGGACCCCAAGGGCGACTGGATCAAGAAGGTGCTGGCAGCGGCCGACCGCAGGCTCACCCAGGTCCGCAGCACCAGCCCCGACGCCGGTGGGCTGGTCATCGCCAGCGACCACGAGAACGCCCGCGCCTACGCGCGCATCCTGCGCCAGATCACCGGGCGGGGCGCCACCGTCGTGCTGTCCGACGACCCCACGGCGAGCCGCAAGATCAAGCGGTTCGCCGAGTCCGAGGACCGCTGGATGGTCGCGGTGCGGATGGTGTCGGAGGGCGTCGACGTGCCCCGGCTCATGGTCGGGGTCTACGCCACCTCGACCAGCACCGCGCTGTTCTTCGCCCAGGTGGTCGGCCGCTTCGTGCGGGTGCGCCGGCGCGGCGAGATGGCGTCGGTGTTCCTGCCGTCGGTGCCCACGCTGCTGGAGTACGCGGGGGAGATGGAGCGCGAGCGCGACCACGCGCTGGACCGCCCCATCAAGGAGGGGGAGTTCAACCCCGAGCAGGACCTCGTCGACGAGGCCCGCAAGAAGCGCGACACCCCCGACGCCGGGGAGGAGTTGCCCTTCGAGACGATGGAGGCCTCGGCCGAGTTCGACCGCGCGCTCTACGACGGCGGCGAGTTCGGCGGCGGCGCGCCGGGTTCGCCCGAGGAGGAGGACTTCCTCGGGCTGCCCGGCCTGCTGGAGCCGGAGCAGGTGGCGAAGCTGCTGAACAAGCGCAACGCCGAGCAGCGGGCCGGTGAGCGCAAGGCTCCCAAGGAGGAGCCGAAGCAGGCCCCGGAGCACGAGGTGATGGCCGACCTGCGCAAGGAGCTGAACGGCCTCGTCGGCGCCTGGCACCACCGGACCGGCCAGCCGCACGGCATGATCCACAACGAGCTGCGCCGCGCCTGCGGGGGGCCGCCGATCGCCCAGGCCACCGCCGAGCAGGTGCGCAAGCGCATCGCCAAACTCCGGAGCTGGGCCACCGGGGGACGGTGAACCGGCGGCCTGCGGCCGGAGCCGGAGTCTCGTGACCGGTGGTCGGAGTCCGGCGGTCGGTGACTCGGTGCTGACGGCCGCGGGGTGGCGCTGCGACCGCGAGGAGCACTACCCGCAATCCGGAACCGGGCACCTCCCCAAGGGTGCAGAGGTTGACAAAATCGTGCGCATCACCGCAAGAACACCGTAAATACTGCACGATTAGGACGCGCGGGATCTAGCCATGGGTTACCGGATGACTACATGCTGTTGCTATGTATATCGGGGAAAGCGGGCGAAGCCGTCGAAACATCGGCACTTGGGGCGGTCTGCTGGTCGGCGCGGCGGCGCTGGCCGGAGCGGTCGCGACCACCGCGGCGCAGGCTCCACCGGTGCAGTCGGAACGCGCATCCGGGGCCTTCCCGGCTGACCGATTGTGCGAACCCGGGACGAGCGCGGCCCGGCTGGCCGACCCCGAAGCCCACGATCCCAGCGCGCTCACCTCGCAGGAGGCCGCCGAGCTCGACCGGCAGTTGAACGCGGCCCCCATCGCGCAGCGGACGCCCGATTCCGGGCAGCCCGAGACGATCCCGGTCGTGTTCCACGTGGTCTCCGCCGAGGACGGCACCGGCGACATCGACAACGCCACGATCGGCGAGCAGATCGCCGTGATGAACCGCGGGTTCGGCGGTGACTACGGCGGCGTCGACACCGGGTTCCGGTTCGAACTGGCCAAGGTCACCCGCACGGCCAACGACGCGTGGTTCGGCGACTTCGGCGCCAACGAGCAGGCCATCAAGCGCGAGCTGCGCCAGGGCGACGCCGGTGTCCTCAACCTCTACTCCATCGACATGGGGCAGGGACTGCTCGGCCGGTCGACGTTCCCGCAGGACTACGAGTCCAATTCGCGCAGCGACGGCGTCGTCATCGACTACCGCACGGTGCCCGGGGGCGGCCGGGACAAGTTCGACCTCGGCCACACCGGCACGCATGAGACCGGGCACTGGCTGGGCCTGTTCCACACCTTCCAGAACGGCTGCGAGGAGCCGGGCGACTACGTCGACGACACCCCCTACGAGCGGGAGCAGTCGTCGGGCTGCCCCGAGGGCCGCGACACCTGCACCGAACGCCCGGGCGAGGACCCCATCCACAACTTCATGAACTACAGCGACGACAAGTGCCTCTTCGAGTTCACCGAGGGCCAGGCCGAACGCATGGCCAAGAGCTGGGCCGCCTTCCGCACGTGAGACGTGGACGCCCCGTCGGCCCGGTTCAGTTCCGCGGCTCCGGCCCCGCCTCCTCCGGAGGCGGGGCCGGGCTCGTTGCGTGGCCGTGGGCGTCGATGGGTCCGCTCACGCGGCGGCGGTTCTTCGGGGGAGGGCCGGGACGTCGAAGGTCAGGCACAGGCAGCCGTGGGCGCGGCCGGGCAGGTAGGTCCAGTAGCGCGTCAGTTCGTGGATGAGGTGGAGGCCGCGGCCGTGCTCGGCGTCGAGGTCGCACGCCCTGGGATCGACGGCCGGGCGGTCGGTGCCGTTGACGGGCCCCTGGTCGAGGACGTCGACGTAGAGCGGGCCGCAGGTGAGGGCGTAGGCGCGGACGGTGACCCGGCCGCCGGGGCGGCCGCTGAGGGTGTGCTTGACGGCGTTGGTGAAGGCCTCGGAGAGGCAGAGTTCGGCGTCGTCGACCTGGCGCGGGTAGACCTCCGCGATTCCCCATCGCAGGAAGCGGCGGGAGCGGCGCAGGCCCTGGCAGGTGCCGGGGAAGGAGCGCTCGGTGTTGACGGCGAAGGCGGAGTGCCCGGTCATCGTCAGGCCACCGCCTTCAGGTGCGCACGCCGGGCGGGCCGAAACGGGGGACGCGGCATCCGGCGGGGCGCGGTGAGGTGCCGGGCGGAGAGGCGGGGGTCCGCGGCGTCGCTCTGCCCGCCGGGCCAGACGAACGCCCAGCCGCGAGGAGTCTCGGCCGCCACGACGATCACGGTCCCGGAGTGGGCTCGCACGTAGAGCAGGGGACCCCCGTCGTGCGCGAGGGAGAGAAGGGCGCGACCACCCCGAAGGTTCACCTCCTCGGAAAGGGCGGCCAGGAGCCGCCGCTTGACCTCGCAGGGAGTGGGCGGGCGACCGCCGAGGGTGATGTCGGTGGGCATGAGGACTCCTATGTGGTTGGGCGCCAACAGGGATTTTCGGGTTATCGCCGCATGACGCAAGGTGAACCCGTAGCGTCAGATTAGAAGAAGTCATGTAATTTGTGAAGCGCTTCAAGAATATTGAAGCGCCTGTTTCTGTCCGGAGGGGTGGCCAAGGGCGCCTTGGGAGCCAACTAAGGTCTCAGTGCAAGGAGGAGATGCACGAATGTCTCGGAAGCTGGGATCGACGGTCCGCGCCCGGCGCCTGCGCAGGGAGCTGAAGCAACTGCGCAACGCGACCGGCCTGAGCACGGACCAAGCCGGTGAGCGCGCCGGGATGTCCGGTCCGACCATCAGTCGGATCGAGAGCGGCAAGCGCGGTGTCAGCGTGGACGAGACCGAGCGCCTGCTCGATCTCTACGACGTGCCCTTGACCCGCCAACGGGAACTCCTGGACCTGGCCGAACGCGCCAACGAACTCGGCTGGTGGCAGGCGTACGCAGGGCAGATCACCGACGCGACACAGACCGAGATCGCGTTGGAAGAAGAGGCTACGAGGATCACCAACTTCGAAGTGGTGCTTGTCCCAGGCCTCTTGCAGACGGCTGAGTATGCCCGAGACATCATTCGGACCAGTAACTTCAGTGATCAGCCGCGCGATGTCGAGGCCAAGGTGGCGGCTCGTATGGCTAGGCAATCTGTGCTGACGCGTCCCAGTGCTCCTGAGTTGCAGGTGATCCTTGACGAAGCTGCGCTACATCGCTTCCGTGAAGCTCAGATCATGGCGCGTCAACTACGCCAGCTTGTTGATGCAGCCTCTCGTCCGAACATCACTGTTCGGCTTATCCCTTTCTCAGCTGGTCAACATGCCAGTGCTGAGGGCTCTTTCGTTCTTCACGAGTTCGGTGAGGACCCTGCCATCGTCCTTCTGGAAGGGAAGACAGCTGATCTCTTCCTCGAAGAGCCTCACGAAGTTGCCGCTTATCAAGATGCGGCAAAAAGGCTGCTCCAGGTAGCGTTAGATCCATCAGAATCGGTCGAGCTTATCGACCGCGTGAGCAAGGAGCTACAGTGAGCCCGCACGCACCGTGGCGGAAATCGAGCTACAGCGCTGGTAACGCCAACTGCGTCGAGTGCGCCAGCGTCGCCTGGACGAAGTCCAGCCACAGCCACGGGAACGCCGACTGCGTCGAGTGCGCCCCGCTTCCCACCTTCATCGCCCTGCGGGACTCGCAGAACCCCTCCCATGGGCATCTCTCCCTTCCGGCCGCCGAGTGGTCGGCGTTCCTCACCGCCGTCAAGGAGCAGCGCCTCTAGAAGCGCTCGGTGGCCGCTTCAGGTCAGTTGTGTGGTGATCTTGCGCTTTCGAGGCTCTCTAGTCTGGTGAGGAGCCTCACGAAAAGCCGTATACGCCGCACAACTGGAGAAGCATGTCCCCCGCCGAAGGTCCTCCCGGTCCTCCTGGTTCCTCAGGTCCTTCCGTTCCTCCAGGCCCTCCGGATCCCCCGGGCGGTCCCGGAACGCCCGCGCTGCCGCCGGAACTCTCCCCTCTCCGCGCGGGCGATCCCGCGCGCATCGGACCGTTCCAGGTGGTCGGGCGCCTGGGGGAGGGCGGCATGGGCGCGGTCTACGGCGCGCTCGACGGCGGCGGCCGGTGCGTGGCGGTCAAGGTCGTCCACACGCGCTACGCGGCCCGGACCGACTACCGGGAGCGGTTCGCCCAGGAGGTCGACCTCGTCCGGCGCATCGACGCCGAGTGCGCGCCCGCCTTCCTCGGCGCCGACCCGCACGCCGCCACGCCATGGCTGGCCACCGAGTTCGTCCCCGGCCGCACCCTGCGCGCCCACGTGCGCGAGTTCGGTCCGCTGACCGGCGACGAGCTGTCGGCGTTCGCCGCCGGTACCGCCGAGGCCCTCGCCGCGATCCACGCCGCCGGCGTGCTGCACCGCGACATCAAGCCGGGCAACGTCATGCTCTCCCCGGAGGGCCCCCGGGTGCTCGACTTCGGGATCGCCCGCGCCGCCGACGACCGCACGGCGGAGCCGGGCGTCTTCGGCACGCCCGGCTGGCTGGCGCCCGAGCAGGTGGCCGGTGTCGCCGCCTCCGCGGCCTCCGACATGTTCGCCTGGGGCGGCCTCGTCGTCTTCGCCGCCACCGGCAGCGGCCCCTACGGCACCGGTGACACCGAAACGCTGCTCGCCCGCATGCGTGCGGCTGAAACCAGCACCGACGGGGTCCCCGACGACCTGCGCGAGCTGGTCGAGCGCGCGCTGTCGGCCGACCCGGCCGCGCGTCCCGGCGCCGAGGAGGCGTTCACCGCCGTCCTCGCGCTGAGCGGGCAGGGCGTCCGGAACGGGGAACACGCCGCCGGTGCGCCGCGCGAGCACCTGCGCTCACTCCTGCACTCCGCCTGGCGCGGCTTCAGCGCCGCCGGGCACCGCCCCGAGAGCTGGCTCGCCGCAGGGGGAGCGGCCATGGTCGCCACGGGCATGGCCGCCCAGGCGGGCGTGGGCATGGGCGCGGCCACCCTGAGCGCCGCGGGTGCGGCCGGTACCGGGTCGGCGGCCGGAGGTGCCGCGACCGGAGGCGTCGCCGCCGGAAGCGTCGCGGGCGGCGCCGCGACGACGGCGGCGGGCGCGGGCACGATCGCGGGGGTGAGCAAGGCCACCGCTCTGATCGCCGCCGGGGCGACGGCGACCACCGTCGTGAGCGGCGGCTGGGTCGCCGGGCGGGTCGCCACCGACCAGCCCGTCATCCCCGGCCTGGCAGCGGAGGCGAGTCCGGCGTCCAGCGAGCCGCCCGGCCAGGAGATCGAGTTCCGGGGGATGACGCTGCGGATCCCCGAGGACTGGGAGGCGCAGACGTTCGAGGGCGAGTTCTTCCCGCTGTCCTCGCCCCCGGACGGCGACGAGATCCGCGAAGAGTGGCTGCTGCTGCTCCCCGAAGGCCAGGAGGCGTGTGAGGGCTTCGACTGGCACTGGGCCTCCAACCCCGACGGCTGCCGTCACCTGAAGGTGCTCGGTCCCGGCGGGATCGAGTTCGGCGGGGCCGGATACGGCCCGATCAGCGAAGCGGACGGCGCGGCGCTCTTCGCGCCCTACACCGACCCGCCGCTGTGCCCGACCACCCTGGAGATCTACAGGCAGGACGACCCGTCCTTCTCCCAGGGGCCCAAGGTCAGCGAGCTGCGGCCCGCCGGTGACCGCGAGGCCCTCTACCGCGAGGTCCCGGCCGGCTGCTACGACCGCGATGCCGGGACCAGCCCCGATGGCGTGCAGATCTGGGGCTACCACGACCAGCGCTCCTGGCTGCTGCCGGAGTCGGAGATCCTGATCGTCGACAACTGGGACATCGAGGAGTTCGACGACATCCTCGCCGCCGCCGAGTTCGGCGAGCGGTCCGAGCGGGCCACCCGGAGCGTGGAGTTCCGCAACATGACCCTGGAGCTTCCGGGGGAGTGGGAGGTGGAGCGCCGGGAGGCGGAGTTCAGCGAAATGGAGGTCGGCACGGTCCAGGGCGAGTGGCTGCTGATCCGGACCGACCCCGACGTCGAATGCCGGGAACCGGAATGGTGGGGCGGTCATTACGAGTGTCCGAACATCAGGGTGTTCGGGTCCGGCGGCGTCCGGACCGGGTACGCGCTCGGCCCCGTGGACGGGACCAATCCGTTCTACCCGGCCGCCGAGCCCTACAACTGCGATCCCGCCTACGACACCACGGCCCCCGAGCCCACAAGCCCCCTCGAACCCGAGGAGGACGGACTCGCCGACATCGGCGAGCGGCGCGCCCGTTACCAGGTGTGGTACGTGAGCTGCACCGATGCCTCGGGCGACAGGGTCGGTGTCGACGGCCCCACGGTCTACTACGAGCAGCGCCTCTGGCTGCTGCCGGAGTCGGAGATCCTCGTCGTGGACAACCACCGCACCGGGGGCCTCGGCGAGATCCTCGCCGACTCCGAACTCCCCGCCTGACATCTGTGGGACGCGGTGGTCGTCAGGCGCGGCGCGTTCGTGGCATCGCGAAAGCACCGAGTACCGAGTACGCAGAGGCGACTGAGTCATCCGGCTCTGGAGCGGGTCTCCCGTGGTCGGTAACGTC
Source organism: Spinactinospora alkalitolerans (assembly GCF_013408795.1). Classification (NCBI taxonomy): domain Bacteria; kingdom Bacillati; phylum Actinomycetota; class Actinomycetes; order Streptosporangiales; family Nocardiopsidaceae; genus Spinactinospora; species Spinactinospora alkalitolerans. The sequence goes on along the minus strand of NZ_JACCCC010000001.1, from coordinate 5,037,604 downwards.
GACCCGGCCGCCGTCACACCGGCGGTCGATGCGCACACGGACACGGAAAGGCTTGCGATGCCCTTCAACGACCGCGCCGGGCCGGGCGGGGGGACGGCCGAGAAGGAGCGCGCCGGGAGTCCCGCACTCCGGGGCAGGACCGGCGACACCGTCTTCGCCGTCGTCGTCGGCCTGCTGTGGGGTCCCGTCGTCCTCTTCCTCTGGCTGGTGGCGATGCTCGCCACGAATCTGGTGCTCGGGGGCGAGCACGGCATCATGGGCGACGGGCAGGACCCGCCCACCATCGGGCTGGCCCTCGTGCTGCTGGCGCTGACCGCGGCGCTGGTGGCGAGAGGGATGCGCGCCGCCGGTGTCGCCCGCGCGGCCGCGGTGGTGTCGATCGGCCTGGCCGTCTCGCTCGCCGACCTGACCGCCCTCCTCCTGCTGGACCCGTCCGACCCCGTCGTGCCCTGGGCCCTCTGCCTCCTCTTCGCCCCGCTGCTGCTGGCCGCGGGGGTCCGCCGCGCCGCGCGGGGCGGTTCGCTGCGCCCGCTCGTCGCCATCGGTGTCGTCGCGCTGGTCGCGCACGTCTGCGCGGCCTGGGCCTGGGACGTCTGGCGGGAGCACACCGGTGCCCTGGCGGAGTTCGACGCCGTGCCGGTGATCGGCGTGCTGGACGGCGACGCGTGGGAGCCGGTGTACACGACCGTCCACGGGCTGGGGGACTTCGAGGTCTACTACGAGCACAGCGAGCCCGGAAGCCAGGACATCTCGGTGGTGACCTACCGGGACGACGGCGAAGGCGTCGAGGACGCCTGCCGCGAGCCCCACACCTACTGCGAGAGGCGCGGGGACGCCGTGCTGCTGGAGAAGGACTGGGACCGGGAGCCCGCCCCCTCGGCCTCCGGGGAGGACACCGACCCGTGGACCCGGGTGGAGGAGCCCACGAACGCCCTCGTCCAGTACGACGAGGCCCATGTGCGGATCTCGGCGCCGCGCGGCACCTTCTCCGGCGAAGAGCTGGCCGACCTCGCGGAGCGGGTCCGGCCCGCGACGCAGGCGGAGCGGACGGAGTTCAGGGAGCGGGTGCCCGAGTGAGCGCCCGCCCGAGCGGCGGGGGAGGCCCGAGCGGCGGGAGGTCCGGCCCTCCCGCCCGATAGGCTTGGCGCATGGCAGCGACCAAGACCTACCTCACCGGGATCCAGACCTCGGGCGAGCCGCACATCGGCAACTACATCGGAGCGATCAAGCCGGCGCTGGCCGCCGCGAGCTCCTACGACACGCTGTACTTCCTCGCCGACTACCACTCGCTCAACACCGTCAAGGACCCCCAGAGGCTCCGCGCCAACATCCGGTCGGTCGCCGCCACCTGGCTCGCCTGCGGGCTCGACCCCGAGCGGACCATCCTGTACCGCCAGTCGAGCGTCCCCGAGGTGTTCGAGCTCACCACGATCCTCACCACGGTCACCGGCAAGGGCCTGATGAACCGCGCCCACGCCTACAAGGCCGCGCGGGACCGCAACGAGGCGGCGGGCGTCACCGACCTCGACGCCGGCGTGAACATGGGGCTGTTCAACTACCCCATCCTCATGGCCGCCGACATCCTCATCATGGAGACCGACTTCGTCCCGGTCGGCCGTGACCAGACCCAGCACATCGAGTACGCCGCCGACATCGCCGGCTCCTTCAACCACGTCTACGGCGACCGCTACAGCTTCCCGATCCCGCAGGGCGTCTACCCCGAGGGCGAGGCGAGCATCCTGCCGGGCGTCGACGGCCGCAAGATGAGCAAGTCCTACGACAACCACATCCCGCTCTTCCTGCCCGAGAACAAGCTGAAGAAGCTGGTCCGCCGCATCCCCACCGACTCCACGCCGGTGGAGGACCCCAAGGACCCCGACACCTCGGTGGTCTTCCAGCTGCTCACCCAGTTCGCCGACGCCGACCGGGTCGCCGACACCCGCAAGCGCCTGGAGGCCGGCGGCATGGGGTGGGGCGAGCTGAAGAACGAGCTGTTCGAGGCCATCAACACCGAGGTGGCCGCCAAGCGCGAGCGCTACGACGAGCTCATGGCCTCGGAGACCGAGCTCGACGACATCCTCGCCGCCGGTGCCGCCCGCGCCCGCGAACGCGCCCGCCACGTCATCTCCCGAGTCCGCGCCGCCATCGGCATCGACTGACTGATGTCCGACGGTCGCGTTCGCACGGGAGGTGGGCTGTCGCAGTGCGCGCAGCGCCGGCGGCACAGCGGGTCCGAGTCCTGAAAATCCCACTTCGCCCCACGGACGCATCAGCCAGAGTTCGATGGGAGCCGGAGGCGGGGTCCCCGGGACTGTCACCGGAGTGACAAAAGCGGGGCGGGACTTCGGCCTCGGGTGTGCAGCGCCGGGGGCGCGCCGTCAGTACCTTCACCGGAGACCAGATCGGTGTCCGGGAGGGACCATGCCGCCGACCCGCTACGGCCACGTGCCGGCCCCGGCATCCTTCGACGCCGCGGAGCCGCTCGCCACCCGGCTCGCGCACTGGGGGAGCGCCGTGGGCGACGCCCCCGCCTACGCCTTCACCGACCACTCCGCCGACCCCGCGGGCGTCACGCGGACGCTCACCTGGGCGCAGACCGCGCGCCGGGTGCGCGTCCTGGCCACCGGGATCGAGGAGGCGACCGAGGCGGGGGGCGGGTCGCGATCCTGGCGCCGCAGGGGCTGGACTACGTCGTCGCCGTCCTGGCCGTCCTGCACACCCGCGCCGTCGCGGTGCCGCTGTTCCCGCCCGGCCCGCCCGATCTGTCCAACCCGCCCGGCCGCGGCGAGCGCCTGCGCTGGGCGCTGCGCGACTGCCGGCCCTCCCTCGTGCTCACCACCGCGTCGGCGCACGCGGGCGTGCGGGAGCTGATCGGCTCCGACGGGGCCTGCGGCGTGCGGGAGGTCATCGCCGTCGACGAGTTCGCCCCCGATACCGGTACCGCCTCCGGCGCCGCCCCTCGGCACCGGCGTGCGCGCCGACCTCCCCGACGTTCCGGCGCCGGCCGTACGGTCCGCCGGTTCGCCGAGGCGTTCGAGCCGTGCGGCCTGGACCCCGCGGCCCAGATCCCCGCCTACGGGCCGGCCGAGGCGACGGCCTACGTCAGCATGGACGGTGCGCGCCGCCCGCCGCGCGTGCGCGAGGTCGACCGCGACGCCCTGGCGATGGGTGTGGCCGTCGAGCTCCCGGGGTCCGAGGAGCCGGCGGTCGAGCTGGTCTCCTGCGGCAGGCCGGTCGGGCAGCGGGTGGCCGTCGTGGACCCCCGGCACGGGGTCGAGGTGCCCGAAGGGGCCGTCGGGGAGATCTGGGTGCAGGGGCCCAACGTCGCCGACGCCTACTGGGGCGACACCGAGCGCAGCGTCGAGGTCTTCGGCGCGACCATGTTCGGCGCGCCGCGCGCGGATCCGGCCGGTGACGCCCCGTGGCTGCGCACCGGGGACCTCGGTGTCGTCATCGGCGGCGAGCTGTGCGTGACGGGCCGGGTGAGGGACTCCGGCACCGGCGGGGCCGCCCGCCGCGGGGCCCGGTCGGAGCGGAGCGCCGCCGCGGCGTGGGCCTGATCGGGTCTTGACCGCTGCGTTCGCGGGATGAGGTGGGGGTTTTCAGGGACCGGGTCCGCTGTGCCGCCGGCGCTGCGCGCACTGCGACAGCTCACCCCCTGTGCGTATCCGATCGCCGAGCATCAGTGAGGCCGCCCGCCGTGCGAGTTCCTCCAACCCCCGCCCCGCGGTCCTTTCCGCTCACCGTTCGCCGCGGCGGCGGGGGAGCGCGATCACGCTCGCCGCGTCCCCGCCCTCGCGCTCGCGGCGCCGCCCGGCCCGGGATTTCAGGCCGCGCATCCGTAGCACCATCTCCAGTTCGAAGCGCTGGTCGGGGTCGCGCAGCCGGTCGCCGAAGAGCTCCTCCAGCCGGCGCAGGCGGTAGCGGACCGTCTGGGGGTGGACGTGCAGCCGCGCCGCCACCTCGTTGGCGTTGTAGCCGGTCTGCAGCCAGGACAGCAGGGTCTCGGCCATCCGGTCGCGTTGGGCCGGGCGCAGCTCCTCCAAGGGGGCCAGCCGGGCCTCGGCCATGGCGTGCAGCAGCGCCTCGTCGGCGAACAGCATCAGGGTCGTCAGGTGCTCGGTCCACCGGATGATCCCGGAACCGGGGATGAGGCCGCTGCGCACCAGCGCGAGCGTGTCCTGGGCGCGTTTCAGGGAGGCCGCGGCGTCGGCCACCTCCATCGCGGGTCCCACCGCGGCGTCCCAGCCCTGCAGCGCCCGGCCCAGCGACTGCAGCCGCCCGGGGCCGTCGGGGTCGGGCAGCAGCAGGCACGGGTCCAGCCGGTTGAAGTCCACGAGCACGTCGGGCGGCAGCGTCGGGGTGCTCACCGGCTCCCGGTCGCGGTAGTGCAGGGTGACCGCGGCGATCGAGGCGGGGACCCGCCACCGCGCGGCCCGCGCCAGGTCGGCGATGGCCTCGGGGGCCGCGGGCTCCTCGGCGAGCAGCAGGTTGATCAGCCGTCCCCTGCGCCGCTGGAGCTCGCCCGCGGCCTTGGCCCTGGCCTGGCTGTAGCCCTCCACCGCGGCCCCGGCGATCTCTTCGAGGAACAGGAAGGCCGCCTCGGCGAGCAGCGAGATGTAGTGCCGGGGGATGGCGGTCGACTCCGACATCTCCGCGATGCGCCGCCACGAGATCACCGCTCCGCTGCGCATCGCCGTCTGCAGGCTGTCCAGGTTGCGTCCCTCGTGCGCCTCTCCGGCCCCGATGGCCCGGAACTTCTGGTGCAGCTCCTCGGCGCGGGGGTCCGGGTCGCCCATCCGCTCCATGAACGCCTGCAGCGCGTGCTCGACGGCGGCCCGGGTGACCCGCAGGTAGTTGGCGTCGCGGGGGCGCGCGTACTCGGCGATGCGGGACTGGATGTCGGCGACGATCTCGTCGGTCGTCGAGTCCAGGGCGGGGCGGAGCCGGTCGGCGATCTCCGCGGGAATGGTCGCCAGCGGATTCTCCCGCAGACCGGTGACCGTGGGTCTCTGGTGCACTACTACCTCCGGCCGGGCCGGAAAAAGGGGATGCTCCTTTTACATTAGTCACATTCCTGTAATGAGCCAGTGATCACTGGCAATGAAAAGAAACCGGCGCTTTGTCACGCAGGTGACAAAGCGCCGGTTTGTCCAGGACCGTTGGCCCCTGGTTTCTGTTACTCCCGGCGACAAATGCGTTCCGGGGCGCTGCGGCCGGCGTTGCGCCGGTGGTGCGGCCGGTGGCCGGGCCCGGCGGGTCAGGCCACGACCGGCTGGCCCTCCAGGGCGACGCCGGCCCCGCGCAGCTCCTCCAGCGCCGTGTGCACGCTCTCCTGGGCGACGCCGGCGGTCAGGTTGAGCAGCACCCGGGTGTCGAACCCGGCCCGGACCGCGTCCAGGGCGGTGGCGCGCACGCAGTGGTCGGTGGCGATGCCCACCACGTCGACCGAGGTCACGCCGTGCTCGCGCAGCCAGGCCGACAGCGTCGCGCCGTCCTCGGTCGCCCCCTCGAACCCGCTGTAGGCGGCGGTGTGGGCGCCCTTGCTGAACACCGCATCCACCCGGTCGGTCTCGAAGCGCGGGTGGAAGTCCGCGCCGGAGGTGCCCACCACGCAGTGCGGGGGCCAGGAGTCGACGAAGTCGGGGGAGTCGGAGAAGTGCGCGCCGGGGTCGACGTGGTAGTCGCGGGTGGCCACCACGTGCACGTAGTCGCCGTGCCGCGCGTCGATGAACGCCGAGACCGCCGAGGCGACATCGGTGCCCCCGGACACGGCGAGGCTGCCGCCCTCACAGAAGTCGTTCTGTACGTCGACGACGATCAGTGCCAACATGTCAGGTCCCTTCGCGCGTCAGGCGTTGACGCGCTGTTCGAAAGACGTGGGGATCGCCGGTTCGCCGCGCGACATCCGCTGCGCGGCCATCGGCAGTTCCTTGACGGCCCGGGCGTGCCGCTCGCGCGCCTCGCTCAGCGGCTCGCGGCCGACGATCTCGCCCCCGGCGACCAGTCGCCGCAGCAGCGGCCGGTCCAGCGGGCCGAGCTCGGGTTCGTGGTCGTAGACCAGCTCGGTCGACGCGGTTCCGTCGTCGTCGAAGCGCCGCACCCCCCATTTGCGGCCGCCCCGGCTGGGCTTGCCCACCGAGCGCTTGGCGACCGGCGCCAGCGGCTCGGCCGGGTCGTCGCCGTGCGCGCGGGCCACCAGCTTGTAGACCAGCGACGCCGTCGGCGTTCCCGAGCCGGTGACCAGCGCGGTGCCCACCCCGTAGCCGTCCACGGGCGCGATGGCCAGCGCCTGGATCGCGTACTCGTCGAGGTCGCCGGTGACGACGATGCGGGTGTCGGCGGCCCCCTGTTCGTCCAGCAGCCGCCGCACCCGCTCGGCCAGCGGGCCGAGGTCGCCGGAGTCGATGCGCACCCCGCCCAGCTCGGTGCCTGCCAGCTCGATGCCGCAGTTGACGGCGCGCACCACGTCGTAGGTGTCGACGAGGAGCGTGGTGCCGTTGCCCAGCGCCTCCAGTTGGGCGGAGAAGGCGTGCCGCTCGCTGTCGTGCAGCAGGGTGAAGGAGTGCGCGCTGGTGCCCGCCGTCGGCACGCCGTAGCGCCGCCCCGCCTCCAGGTTGGAGGTGGTGGCGAATCCGGCGAGGTGGGCCGCGCGGGCCGCCGCGACCGCGGCCATCTCGTGGGTGCGGCGCGACCCCATCTCGATCAGCGGCCGCTCGCCCGCGGCCGTGACCATCCGCGAGGCCGCCGAGGCGATCGCGCAGTCGTGGTTGTAGACGGACAGCGCCAGCGTCTCCAGGATGACGGCCTCGGCGAACGTGCCCTCGACGACCAGGATCGGGGAGCCGGGGAAGTAGCAGTCGCCCTCGGCGTAGCCCCAGATGTCCCCGGAGAACCGGTAGTCCGCGAGCCACTTCAGGGTAAGGTCGTCGACGATCCCGGCCCGGGACAGGTAGTCCAGCGCCTCGGGGTCGAAGCGGAACCGCTCCAGGGCCTCGAGGAAGCGCCCGGTGCCGGCGACCACGCCGTAGCGGCGGGTCTCGGGCAGCCGGCGCGCGAACATCTCGAACACCGTCCGCCGGTGCGCCGCACCGCTGTGCAGCGCACCCTGCACCATGGTCAGCTCGTACTGGTCGGTCAGCAGCGCACTGCTCCAGCCATCGGTCATGAGCACCAAGCCTAGTTTGTGTCTCATGGGAGCAAAATCGGGTGGTGCAGCGGTGCGCGAATCGCACCGGGAACGGATGGGACAATACGAGTTGGAAGCAAGCCCGGGGAGGTGCCGCGCGCGTCCGCACACCCCGCGCCCGCGCCCGGCCCCGGCGGCCAGGACCGCCACGACCGGCAACGGTCGGACGACGAAGGAGATGGACCCATGACGACGGCGCCGGTCGAGCTGGAGCGGCCGGAGACCGAGGAGGACGTTCGGCCCGATCTCCCCTGGGTGACGATCGTCTGGAACGACCCCGTCAACCTGATGTCGTACGTGACCTACGTCTTCCAGACCGTCTTCGGCTACTCCAAGCGCAAGGCCCACAAGCTCATGCTCGACGTGCACTACAAGGGGCGGGCCGTGGTCTCCAGCGGCACCCGGGAGGAGATGGAGCGCGACGTCTCCATCCTGCACGAGTACGGGCTGTGGGCGACGCTCCAGCAGGACAAGTAGCCCCGCGGACCCAGCGAGAGACTCCATGACCAACGGATTCCGCCCCGCGCCCCGAGGGGGCGTCACCATCGACCTCGACCTCGACGAGGCCGCCGTCCTGCGCTCCATGGCCGGCCTGATCCTGCAGTTGGTGGAGCCGCCCGAACCGAAGGACGGGCTCGCCGAACTCGTCGGCATCGGCGGCAGCGACACCAAGCCGGAGGACCCGGTGCTGGCCAGGCTCTTCCCCGACGCCTACTCCGACGACACCGAGTCGGCCGGGGACTTCCGCCGCTACACCGAGGACGAGCTGCGCCGGCACAAGCGCGACAACGCCCAGGCGATGCTGGTCGCCCTGCCCGAGGCCGGCGGCAGCGTCACGCTCGACCTCGCCGACGCGCACGCCTGGCTCAAGGCGCTCAACGACGTCCGCCTCGCCCTGGGCACCCGCCTGGAGATCGAGGAGGAGACCTACGACGCCTACCTGCGCGGCGAGGGTCAGGTGGACGACGCCGACGCCGCGGCCCTGCACATCTACGACTGGCTCGGCGGCCTCCAGGAGACGCTGCTGCAGGCGCTGATCGGCGGCGGGACCGATCCGGGGTGAGCAGCGGCGGGGGAGGATCCGGGCCGGACCGCGGAGATCCCTCGCATTAGTCATACCCAGTGAGTGGGTAGGAATAGTTTCTCGGCTACGCTGAGAGCCATGCTGAGGATTGATCGCTCGATCTACGACCAGATCGTCGCCCATGCCCGCCGCGACCACCCCGACGAGGCGTGCGGCGTGGTCGCCGGCCCCGAGGGATCCGACCGGCCCGTGCGGTTCGTCGAGATGATCAACGCCGAGCGCTCGCCGACGTTCTACCGGTTCGACTCCATCGAACAGCTCAAGGTCTGGCGCGAGATGGACGACCGCGACGAGGAGCCGGTGGTCATCTACCACTCCCACACCGCGACCGAGGCCTATCCCTCGCGCACCGACATCTCCTACGCCTCCGAGCCCGGCGCCCACTACGTGCTGGTCTCCACCCGCGAGCCCGACACCGTGGAGTTCCGCTCCTACCGCATCGTGGACTCGGAGGTCACGGAGGAGCCGGTGGAGATCATCGGCGCCGCCTGAACCGGCGGGGAGCCGCCGGGCGCGGAATCAGCGTGCGGCTGCGCCTGTTGAAACCCAAGCGACGGGCCGTCGTCAGTGCCGCCGCGCCCACGCGACGGCGACCACGACCCACACGACCCACACAGACTTCTTACGGAGAGACACCCATGGCCATCGAGGTCCGCATTCCCACGATCCTGCGCAACCTCACCGACGGCGCCAAGGCCGTCGAAGGCAGCGGCAGCACCCTCGGCGAGCTCGTCACCGACCTCGACAAGCGCCACCCCGGCATCGCCGAGCGCCTCGTCGACAACGGCCAGCTGCGCCGGTTCATCAACGTCTACCTCAACGACGAGGACGTGCGCTTCCTCGGCGGCATCGACGCGCCCGTCTCCGACGGCGACAGCGTCACCGTCCTGCCGGCCGTCGCCGGCGGCATGCGCTAGCCGCCATGCGTTTCGACTCTCTCCTGGACTCCCTGGGGCGGACGCCGCTCGTGGGCCTGCCCGCCCTGTCGCCGTCGCCGGAGGTGCGGCTGTGGGCGAAGCTGGAGGACCGCAACCCGACCGGCTCGATCAAGGACCGCGCGGCGTTCTTCATGATCGAGCAGGCCGAGAAGGACGGCCGGCTCACCCCCGGCTGCACCATCCTCGAACCCACGTCGGGCAACACCGGCATCTCGCTGGCCATGGTCGCCAAGCTGCGCGGCTACCGCATGGTGTGCGTGATGCCGGAGAACACCTCGGCCGAGCGCAAGCAGCTCCTGGAGATGTGGGGCGCCGAGATCCACTTCTCCCCGGCCGAGGGCGGGTCCAACGAGGCCGTGCGGGTGGCCAAGGCGATGGCCGGTGAGCATCCCGACTGGGTCATGCTCTACCAGTACGGCAACCCGGCCAACGCCCGGGCCCACTACGAGACGACCGGGCCGGAGCTGCTGGCCGACCTGCCCGGCATCACCCACTTCGTGGCGGGGCTGGGCACGACCGGCACCCTGATGGGCGTCGGCCGCTACCTGCGCGAGCACAGGCCCGAGGTGCAGATCGTGGCGGCCGAACCGCGCTACGGCGAGCTGGTCTACGGTCTGCGCAACCTGGACGAGGGCTTCGTCCCGGAGCTCTACGACGAGAGCGTGCTGACCACGCGCTTCTCCGTCCCCTCCGACGCGGCCCTCAAGCGCACCCGCGAGCTGCTCAACAAGGAGGGAATCTTCGCCGGCATCTCCACCGGCGGCGCGCTGCACGCCGCGCTGGGGATGGCGGCCAAGGCGGTCAAGGCCGGCGAATCCGCCGACATCGCCTTCGTCATCGCCGACGCCGGATGGAAGTACCTGTCCACCGGCGCCTACGAGGGCACCCTCGAAGAGGCGGAGGAACGCCTCGACGGCCAGCTCTGGGCCTAGCCGCCCGACGCACGACCCGAGGGGCCGCACCGATCTCGTTCGGTGCGGCCCCTCGCCTGTTACCTCCCGGGCCGGCGCGGCTCCGCGCGGCGGTCGCCGCCGACCAGTTGACCTCAACCAAGGTTGAGGTATGAGACTGCTTCGCGTAGATCCGAAGAAACGCGGAGCAAGGAGAGCGATCGCCATGCGCGTGGTGCAGGTGGAGCGGTTCGGCGGCCCCGAGGTCCTGGTGCCCGGCCGGATGCCGGATCCGGTCGCCGGGCCGGGACAGGCCGTAGTCGGCGTCTTCGCCGCTGACGTCATGTTCCTCGACACACAGATACGCAGCGGGTGGGGCGGGGAGTACTTCGCCGTGAGCCCGCCGTACGTGCCCGGCAACGGGGTGGCGGGGAGGGTGGTCTCGGCCGGGGAAGGCGTGGACGCCGACTGGATCGGCACCGACGTCATCACCGAGACGGGCAGGCGCGATCCCGGGACCGGACTGTCGGTCGCCCCCACGGACGGCTACGCCGAACAGGTCGCGGTACCGGCGAGCGGGCTCATCCGGCTGCCCGACGGGCTGGGCCCGCGCGAGGCGGTGGCGCTGCTGCACGACGGTCCCACCGCACTGATGCTGGCCGAGGCGGCCCGGATCAAACCCGATGACCGGGTGCTCGTCGCAGCGGCGGCCGGGGGCGCGGGCGGTCTGCTGGTCCAGCTCGCGCGCGCCGCGGGCGCACGGGTCATCGGTGCCGCCCGGGGTCGGCGCAAGCTGGATCTGGCGCGCGAGCTGGGCGCCGAGGCCGTGGTCGACTACTCCGAACCCGGCTGGACCGATCGGGTGCGGCAGTTCACCGACGGCCACGGGGCGGAGGTGGCCCTGGACGGCGCCGGCGGCCGGCTCGGCCGTTCGGCGTTCGACGTCACGGCGCGCGGCGGCCGTTTCATCGCCTACGGCGCGTCCGGCGGCGAGTTCGCCGGGATCGGTCCTCAGGAGTCGCAGAGCCGCGAGGTGGACGTCACGACCCTCTTCGACCTGCCATCCCTCGACGCCGCGGGCAAGAGGCGGCTGGTCGAAGAGGCGCTGGGTCATGCGGCGGCGGGCCGGATCCGGCCGTTCATCGGCCAGACCTTCGACCTGGAACGGGCGAGCGAAGCCCACGCCGCGATCGCGGCCCGCAGCACCCTCGGAAAGACCCTGCTGCTGACCTGAGGACGCCCTGCTTCCGCGCCGATCCTGAAAAGCCGTCGGTTCAGGCCCCACAGGGTCGGGACCGGCGCGAAAATCCCTGCGTCACCGCTTCCGCTTCCGGGCGCTGACGGCGCTGACGGCGCGGGGCGCCCGGAGCGGCTCCGGGCGGGTCAGACGATGATGGAGACCATCCGCGCGGCCGCCTCCGTCAGCGCCTCGTCGCCTTCGCGCACCACCAGCGGCCGGGCCTCCTCCGGCACCGTGTCGCGGGTGCACAGCCGCCAGAACGTGTCGGCGTCCGTCGTCAGCGCGGCGTCGGGCTCCTGCCCCCCGCCGTCGCCGCGCTCCAGGGCCCAGCGGCCCGCGCTCCTCGTCGCGGTCCAGGCCCCGCCGGAGTCGCCGGTGACCGCGTAGCGCACCCGGGTGCCCTCGGGCGGCCGCACGTCGCGCAGCGCGTGCGGCAGGGCGCGCATGAACGCGTCGACGACCGGGGCACGGAAACGCGGCTCGTCCAGGCGCGGGGCGCCGACGGCCTCCCTGATCTGCTGCTGGTGCACCCAGTACTCGGTGTAGTCCCGCGCGCAGTCCAGCCACATGGGCGCCGCCTCGGGGCCGGCCCAGGAGACGGGCAGGCCGGTCGCGTGCAGGTCCACCGACTCCCAGTAGGCGGCGATCCGCGCCGCGGCGTCGGTCAGCATCTCGACCAGCAGCCGCGGCGAGATCCTGGCGGCGGCCGGCACCCACTCGTCGTTGACCCGGTGGATGAAGGCGTTGAACGCCTCGCCCTCGCGCGGCGCCGACCGGGCGTGGCCGTCCCGCCCGCCGGACAGCCGCCCCAGGTGGTCGCCCAGGATGTGCGGTGCGAGGTCGCGCACGCTCCACCCCGCGCACGCCGTCGGGGCCCGCCACTGCTCCGCCGACAGGCCGTCGAGGAGAGCGAGCAGCCTCTCCTGCTCCCGTGTGAACAGCGGGCGGGCGTCGATCGCGGGGCCCAACGCGGAATCGCTCATGGGCCGATCCCACCATCCCGTGCTGGTCGAAGGCATCGGGTTTTCCACCCCTGGCGTGTGGCAGGCACCCCGCCGCCTTCGGGTGGCAGCACCGTCGCCGCGGCGGCTCCCCGGCTCCTAGCGTGCGGCCATGCCGAAAAAACCGAAGAACGCCGCGGTCCTTCGAGGGCCGGGCATCGTCGCCGGCGCGCTCGCCGCCGGACTCGCCCTGACCCTCTCGACCGCGCCGGCGCTCGCCGGCACCGCACCGGCCGCAATCCCCGAATCCCCCGGGGAGGGCTTCCGCTTCACCCTCCCCGAACCCACCGGGCGCCACGACGTCGGAACGGTCGAGCTCCACCTGGTCGACGAGGACCGCGCCGACCCGTGGAACCCCGAGCGGGCCAGGGAGCTCATGGTGAGCATCTGGTACCCGGCCAAGGGCGGCCGCGGCCACGAGCGCGCCCGGTACGCGCCTTCGGGGACGGCCGCCGCGCTCGACGCGGAGGTCGCCCCGCAGCTCGGGCTGGAACCGGGCGACCTCGACATCGCGGGCGTGCGGACCGCGGCCAGGACCGGCGTCCCCGCCGACCGGCGCCTCGGCGAGCGGCCGGTCGTGCTGTTCTCCCCGGGAGGCGGGGTCTCCCGGACCCTCGGCACCGCCCTCGTGCAGGACCTGGCGAGCCGCGGCTACGTCGTGGTGACCGTGGACCACACCGGCGAGGCGCCGGTGGAGTTCCCCGGCGGGCGCGTCGAGGGGGTGCGCTACGACGCCGAGGACCCCCACTTGTACCGCGACCTGATGGACGCCCGCGTGCGCGACACCCGCTTCCTGCTCGACGAGCTCGAGACCATCGAGGACGGCGGCAACCCCGACGCCGAGGGCCGCAGGCTGCCGCCCGGCCTCGGCCGGATCCTCGACCTGTCCGAGATCGGGATGTTCGGGCACTCCGCGGGCGGCTCCGCCGCGGCCCACACCATGCACGAGGACCGGCGCGTCGACGCCGGCATCGACATGGACGGGTCGATCTCCTTCGGCGCTCCGGGCTCGCAGCAGCGGGCCGACTTCGAGGAGCGCTTCCCGGTCGCCCAGCGCGGCCTGGACCGGCCGTTCATGCTCATGGGCGGCAGCGGCGAGAAGGACCCCGAAAACCCCGGCGCCGACCCCGCGCACACCCATGAGACGTTCGACGACTGGGCAGCCCTCTGGGACAACTCCACCGGCTGGAAACTCGACGTGAACTTCCCCGAGGCCCGGCACTTCTCGTTCACCGACCACCTGGTGGCCCTGCCCCGGATCAGGGAGGAGTTCGACCTGGACGAGGCGCTCATCACCCCCGCCATCGGCACGGTGGACGACCCCGCGCGGATGCACCGCTCCCAGCGCGCCTACGTCGCGGCGTTCTTCGACGAGCACCTGCGGCACCGGCCCCAGCCGCTCCTCGACGCCGAATCCCCGGAGCACCCCGACGCGCGCTTCATCCCCTAGTGTCCTGAGTCGTTGTTTCGGTGAATCGTGGTGTGCCGGGGGAGGGCGCTCAGGTCATCGGGTGGCGCCGCTGCGGTCCTGAGGGCATGGCCGGTGTCTGGCGACCGGGTCCGTACGGGGGGTCGGCTGTCGCGGTGCGCGCAGGCCGCCGGCGGCGCAGCGGCGGCGGCGCGGGCGCGAGACGCGATGGCGACGGTGCTGCGGCGCTACGAGGACGGCGGAGCGGTGCGGCTGCCCGTCGGTGGATGGGTGGTCACCGCCCGGACGCAGTCCTCTCGGCCGCGGTCGCTGAAGACCATCCCGCCTGGCATTTTCAGAACGCAGTTCGGTTCAATGTCCTCATGACACGATTCGACTCAGCGACCGCGGTCACCAAGGCCGGCGACGGCCACTACACCGTCGACCTCGACCCCGGCTACCTCATCGGCAGCGCCCTCAACGGCGGCTACCTCATGACGGTGCTGCAACGGGCGGCCCTGGCCGAGTCCGCGCACCCCCACGCCGTCTCCTCCTCCTTCCACTTCCTGCGGCCCGGCGGCGAGGGCCCCGCCGACATCGACGTCGCGGTCCTCAAGCCGGGCCGCACCGTCAGCACCATCCAGGTCACCCTGCGCCAGGGCGGCAAACCCCTGGTCACGGGCCTCATCGCCAGCGGGGCGCTCGACGAGTCGGCGGCCCCCGTCTACGAGGCGCCGCCCGCCGAGATCCCGCCGATCGAGCAGTGCCACCGCTACGACCCGCGCCAGGGCCGGTCGGCGAGCATGGGCTTCCCCGACCGCGTCGACCAGTACTACAGCCGCGAGACCTACGCCATGCTCGCCCGCACCGCCGACCCGGCCGGGGCCGCTCCGCGACTGCGGGGCCACATCCGGCTCAGCGAGGGCGACGGCGGCCACAGCGAGGACCCCGCCCGGTTCCTGCCGCTGGCCGTCGACGCGCTGCCGCCCGTCGTCACCGTCCTCGACTCCTGGCGCTGGGCCCCCACCGTCGAGCTCACCTGGCACATGCGCGCCGTCCCCGCCCCCGGTCCGCTCGCCTTCCGCGCCAGGGCCGACCTGGTCAGCGACGGCTGGTTCGACGAGACCGTCGACCTGTGGGACACCAAGGGCCGCCTCGTCGCCCAAAGCCGCCAACTCGCACGCGTCGGAACGTGAAAACAGTCGCCGAGCAGCAAAAATAAGGTGGGGTGCCTGGTGTGAAGGCATCACATGTGATTCACACCGCCTGAGACGCGAGCCACATTTGGTACCACCGGAGCGGTCATTGGGGTAGACCCGTAACACGGGACACCCGTGATCCGTAAGACCCGGCCCCGCGCATACGGCGGGGTCTTACGCGGAGGCACCTCACCGAAAAGGCTTTACGACGTGCGACTCACCATCATCGGCTCATCGGGGAGCTTCCCCGGCCCGGCCAGTCCGGCGTCCTGTTACCTCGTGGAGGCCGACGGCTTCCGTGTCCTGCTGGACCTGGGCAACGGCGCCCTGGGGGCCCTGCAGAGGTACGCCGACATCTACGCGATCGACGCGGTCTACCTCAGCCACCTGCACGCCGACCACTGCTTCGACCTGTGCTCCTACTGGGTCGCCCGCACCTACCCCGCGGGCGGGCCCAAGCCGCGCATCCCCGTCTACGGTCCCCCCGGCGTCGCCGACCGCATGGCCGAGGCCTACGGGCTCGACCCCGACCCCGGCATGCGCGAGACCTTCGACTTCCACGAGCTGACCCCCGGCACCCGGCGGATCGGCCCGTTCACCGCTCACCTCGACGTCGTCAACCACCCCGTCGACGCCTTCGGCATCCGGCTGGAGCACAGCGGCGCCGCGCTCACCTACTCCGGCGACACCGGCGCCTGCGACGAGATCGTCCGGCTCGCCCGCGACACCGACCTGTTCCTGTGCGAGTCGTCCTTCCACGACCACCAGGAGCACCCCAAGGACATGCACCTCACCGGCAGCGAGGCCGGCGACCACGCCCGCCGCGCCGGCGCGCGCAAACTCGTCCTCACCCACCTCGTCCCGTGGAACGACGACGAGCGCTCGCTCGCCGAGGCCAGGACCACCTACAACGGGCCGGTCGAACTCGCCCGCCCCGGCGCCGTCCACGAGATCACCGGCCCGCGCGTCCCGAGCACCGCCTAGTCGTACGAGGCCGGGACGTCGGTGACGGTGACCCGCAATCGGGCCGCCGGTGGCCGGTCGCCGACAGCGCTGCAGGCTTCGGTGCAGGCGAGGCGGCTGAAGCCGTCGACGGCGGAGCGGAGGTACACGTAGCCGCCGCGTTCGGTCTTCTTCCTGCGCCGGTCCACGCCCTTAGCGCGTTCGCTGCCTCTGCCATGGGCCCGCCGGCCGCCACCGTCCGTGATACGGCTGATGAGACGCCCGTTTGGGCGGCGACGTGCGCGATGGGCCGCTCCTGGCATCGAGCTACCGGGCGACGGCGTCATTCCACCGTCAGCGGAGAGCCGTGGTGGGGTGCCGAGGGGGCCGGTCTGGTTCACAACAGTCGTCAGACCTCGGCGAGGGCAGCCACCAGAGCAGTGATGACGCCCCGCCAGTGGCGGCGCTGCCGCTCACGTTCGGATGCATCGGCCAGCCGTTCCTGATGGACTACCAGCATCGCCCGCCCCGCACCCGCGGACCGTACGGCCAGTTGCAATGTCGTGTCGTGGGACCAGTCGGGCGGCTGCCAGGTGAGCCGGACGCGGTCGAGTTCGCGGAAGCTGCGTGTCTCACCGCGGACTCCGGTCGTGGTTTCGTAGCCCGCGCCTTGCTCCGACAAGACGGTGACGCCCTCGCCCAGCCAGATGGCTACGCCCGCTGGCGAGGTGATGAAGGCCCACACCTCGTCGACAGGGCGGTCGACGGTCTTCGACACCCCAATCTGCCAGCCGGCATCACGGGTCCGGCCGACCTCTCTCCGCTTCCACCCGTCGCTCACGGCGTCACCGCCGCGACAGCGCTGACTTCAACGAGCGCGCCCGGGACGGCCAGACCGGCGACACGCATGACCACGACTGGCGGCGCTGCGCCCGCCAATGCGGCGGCGGCGACGGGATAAGCCTCCGTGAGGTCGAGGCCATCGACCACGAGGATCGTCATCAGCACCAGATCGTGGACACCGGCACCTGCGGAAGCCAGCGCGACGTGCAGATTCGTCATCACCTGCCGGGTCTGAGCGGCGGCGTCGCCCCCGCCGACGAGTCGGCCGTCGCCGTCGACGGCGTTCTGGCCGCCGACGTAGATCGTCGTCGCACCGGGCGACACCACCGCGACGTGGCTGAAAGCGGGAGAGCGCACGAGTCCTTCGGGGCGTAGCAGTGACTTCTGGGTCATGTCATCCAGGATGGCGCAATACCCGGTCAGATAGTGTCCGGGTATGCAGGACCATCAGCCAGTGAGCACAGCAAGTCGCCGCCTTGAGACGCTCTCACTGCTGCAGACACACCCGGGTATATCCGCCACCGGCCTTGCCGCCCGACTCGGCGTCACAGAACGCACCGCACGCCGTGACATCGCGCAACTGCGTGAGCTCGGCTACCGCATCGACGCCGAGGCGGGCCGGACAGGCGGTTACCGGCTCGCGCACGGTCGCACGATGCCTCCGCTACTGCTGGACGCAGACGAGGCCGCCGCGGTCGCACTCGGACTGCGGACAGCGGTTGCCGTCGAAGGACTGGAGACCGCGGCGGTCACCGCGCTGGCCAAGCTCACTCAGGTCGTGCCATCGCGCTGGCGGGCCCGGCTTACCGCACTCGCAGACGTACAGGCACTGCCAGGGCGATCCGCGCGCCGCGCCGGCCGCGACGTACTCATCCCCGCCGCGCTCGCCTGTCGCGCGAACGAAGCCATCCGCATCCGCCACCGCCGTAACGACACCTCGCAGGCGACGCCCATCGACGTACAGCCCCACCGCCTGGTGACTCTGCGCCGTCGCTGGTACCTTGTCGCATGCCCGCGCGGGGCCATGGAGTGGATGGTTTACGCCGTCGACCGTATCGACCACGTCCAGCCGCTCGGCATCCGCATCCAATCCCCTGAGCCACCGGCCGACGCCGCCGAACTCGTCGCTGACATCCTCGCGCATGGACCGTGGCGGCACCGCGTCCGCGTCCGGGTTCACACGTCGGCCGACCTCGTCCGCGAAGTCGTCGACCCGAGCGTCGCCACCGTGATCGGCGATGACGATGAATGCCAACTCCACTTCGGCACCGACGACCTCGACTGGGCCGCCCGCTGGCTCGCCTACCTCAACCTCGACATCGACATCATCGAACCGAGCTCACTCAACGACCATCTGCGGGCATTCGGCAACTGGCTGCTCGAACGCCACTGACGACACCCCGCGAAAGCCGGCTGTCACCGACGTCCCGGCCCGCAACACCTAGTCGGCGGGCTCCTCGCCGCCGGCCCCGTCCTCGGAGCCGTCCTCGTCGGCCCCGGGGTCGCCGCCGACCTCGGAGTCGTCACCGGCCTCCTCCGCCAGCAGGTCGCCGGCCGTCGCCGTGGCGACGGCGAGCAGCTCGTCGTCGCCGACCACATCGGCGTTTGCGGTGATCGACACCTGCATGCCCGGAACGTGCAGGGCCACGCCCGAGAACACCTGTCCGGCCCGCCACTCCGCGATGCCGCCCAGCTCCTCCACCTCGGGGGTGATGAAGAAGTCCGGGTTCGACGCCGCCGAGGCCGGGATGTGCCCGAGATGGTCGACCAGGCTCTCCCCCGGCGCGTAGGTCACCATCACGACCTCGCTCCAGTCGCTGCGGCTGAACCCCGCCCACGAGCACTCCAGCCGCATGTCGGTGCGGACCTCCTCGAAGTCCGGCTCCGCCATCTGGTCGGTGAACTCATCCAGGTGCGCCTTCAGCCCGGCGGCCTCGCACGACTCCGGCAGCGGCAGGGGATCGACGGGCTCGATGTCCTCAGGGGACACGCTCGGAGTCGGCACCGGCCGGCCGTCCACCTCCTCCGACCGCTGCGGTTCCGGTGACGACGGGGACGGCTCCGCGGCGTCCACCGGCTCCGGCTCCTCGGTGCACCCCGCCGCCGACACGGTCAGGAGCAGGGCCGCCCCGCTGATGGCGAACTTCGTCGCGATCGTGGTCTTCAAGTCCGGTTTCATGACGAGGAGCCCTTTGGGAATCGGGGAGATGGCGCCCGCCCGCGAATCTCCGGGACGGGGACGGTGTCCTTGATCGTGTCACTTCGCGGCGGTCCGCGCTCCTTCGGCGCGAAGAGCGCCGCTCGACGATCCGATCGGTTACGACGTGTACGACATCGCGCGCGGATCGGACAAGGCGCGGGCAACAGGGGCAACGACATTGTTATGCCGCGCGAAACGCGCACGGCCGGTCCGCGGCCCCCGATAGGCTCGATCCATGGCTCGACCCGACGGACGCACTCCGAACGAACTCCGCCCCGTGACCATCACCCGCAAGTGGCTGCGGCACGCCGAGGGCTCGGCCCTCGTCGAATTCGGCGACACCCGCGTGCTGTGCGCGGCGACCGTCGAGGACGGCGTGCCTCGCTGGCGCCGGGGCACCGGTGAGGGCTGGGTCACCGCCGAATACGCGATGTTGCCCCGCTCCACCGACACGCGCGGGGCGCGGGAGTCGGTCAAGGGCAAGATCGGCGGGCGCACGCACGAGATCTCCCGGCTCATCGGCCGGTCCCTGCGCGCGGTCATCGACTTCAAGGCGATGGGCGAGCACACCATCACCCTCGACTGCGACGTGCTGCAGGCCGACGGCGGTACCCGCACCGCCGCCATCACCGGTGCCTACGTGGCGCTCGTCGACGCGGTGAAGTACCTGCGCAAGCACCGCAACCTCAAGCGCGACCCCCTCACCGGCTCGGTCTCCGCCGTCAGCGTCGGCATCGTCCAGGGGCAGTCGCGCCTCGACCTCAACTACCTGGAGGACTCGGTCGCCCAGACCGACATGAACGTCGTCGTCACCGGCGACGGCCAGTTCATCGAGGTCCAGGGCACCGCGGAGGGCGCCCCGTTCGACCGCTCCAGCCTCGACGGCCTCCTCGACCTCGCCGTCGACGGATGCGTCCGGCTCACCGAGATCCAGAAGAAGGCGCTGGTGGGGTGAGCGCCGGGATGAGCACCGCCAGGACGATCGTGCTGGCCACGCACAACGCCAAGAAGGTCCCGGAGATGCGGGCCATTCTCGCCGAGGCCGGCCTCGACATCGAGGTGGTCGGGCTCGACGCGCACCCCGGTGCGCCCGATGTCGCCGAGACCGAGTCCACCTTCACCGGCAACGCGCTGCTCAAGGCACGCGCGGTCGCCCGCCACACCGGCCTGCCGGCCGTCGCCGACGACTCCGGCCTGCGCGTGGACGAGCTGAACGGCATGCCCGGTGTCTTGTCCGCCCGCTGGTCCGGCCGCTTCGGCACCGCGACCGGCGACAAGGACCGCGCCAATCTCGAACTGGTCCTCGACCAGCTCGCCGACACCCCTGACGAGCGCCGCGGCGCGGAGTTCGTCTCGGCCGCCGCGCTCGTGCTGCCGACGGGAGAGGAGCGTGTCGTCGAGGGCGTCATGCGGGGCGCGCTCATCACCGAGCCGCGCGGGGACAACGGGTTCGGCTACGACCCGATCTTCGTGCCCGAGGGCGAGACGCGCACCACGGCGGAGATGAGCGCGGCCGAGAAGAACGCGATCAGCCACCGGGGCATCGCGTTCCGGCTGCTCGCCGAGGAGCTGCGGAAACCGGGCTGACCCCTGCGGGCCGGGCGCGGCGGCCGCGTCGCGCCCGGCCCCGTGACGACGTGTGGCCACCGCCGGGGAAGGGCGGTGGCCACAGCGGTGCGGCGGGAGAACGCGGCGGCGGGATCACGCCCCCGTGAAGGTCTCCCACAGGTCGTGCCCGAGCAGCACGATGAACAGCAGGCCCGCGACGGCCAGGCCGAGGTTGCTCAGCCAGCCGTTGCGCCACTCCCGCGGGGTCCGCCCGGAGTTGAGCAGCCATATCAGCGTCAGCGCCAGGAACGGCATGAAGAACGCGCCGAAGACGCCGTAGATGATGACGAGCTCGTCAACGGGCCGCCCCCGGAACACCACGATCAGCGGGGGGAAGGTCAGCCACAGCGCGTAGGCGCGAAACGCCCAGCTCCGCTCCCGCTCCTCCACCGGGCGGTTGGTCCTGCCCCGGACGTGCCCGACGAAGTCGGCGAACAGCAGGCTGACGCCGTGCCACACGCCGAGCACCGACGAGTACGCCGCCGAGAAGAACCCGATGAGGAACAGGATCGCGATGGCGCGGCCGAACCGCTCCTCAAGGACGTCGCCCAGTTGCAGCAGGCCCTGCTCGCCCGATTCGAGGGCCAGGTTGGCGCTGTAGAGGAGCTCGGCGCCCACGATCAGCATCGCGATGACGAAGACCCCGGTGGTGATGTAGGCGACGCGGTTGTCCCAGCGCATCACCTTGATCCAGGCGGCGTCCCGCCAGCCCTTCGCGTTGACCCAGTAGCCGTACGCGGCCATCGTGATCGTGCCGCCGACCCCGCCGACCAGGCCCATCGTGTAGACGGCCGAGCCCTCGGGCAGCGTCGGGACCAGGCCGGCGAGCGTCGCACCGATGTCGGGCGTGAGGTAGGCGGCCAGGCCGACCACGGTCACGAACATGACGCCGACCAGGGCGGTCATGGCCTTTTCCAGCAGCGAGTAGCGGTTGAACCACACGAACAGCAGAGCCGAGAGGCCGACGAGGACGGCCCACGCCCACAGCGGAACCGCGGGGAAGAGCGACGCCAGCGGTAACGCGGTGGCCGACATGGCGGTGGCGCCGTAGACGAGGCCCCAGATGACGATGTAGGGCGCGAAGTAGACGTGCGTCCACCGGCCCAGGCTGCTCCAGCCGTCGAAGATCGTCCGCCCGGTCGCCAGGTGCCAGCGTCCGGTCGCCTCCGCGAGGGCGATCTTGACCAGGCAGCCGACGATGGTCGCCCACAGCAGGGTGTAGCCGAATCGCTGACCCGCGATCAGAGTGGCCACCAGGTCGCCGGTCCCGACACCTGTGGCGGCCACGACGAACCCAGGACCGATCAGTTTCCAGCTTGCTCTTCGTTGTTCGGTGACTGCCACGGAAGCCCCTTCTACCAACCCGAATCGGTGCGAAAAGCGTAATTCCATGATCACGTGTTGCAACGCCCTGCGCCGCAGTCGTCGCCCGATCGATATGACCCGGGTCACCGTGCGGCTCCGCGAGTCCGGCTCCGTGGGCGTGGCGCCGGGAGACCGCCTGGTCATGGGCTGAGTCATGGGCTGATCGAGCCGGAGGCGGACCAGGCGTGTTCGGTTTGCGTTGCCCGGGGCATCGGGTAGTGTTCTCCAGGTCGCCACGGCGAGGGCCGCTCGGCCGGAGCCTGGACGACGATCTTCCAAAAAAGGGTTCGAAGCATTGACTTCGAGCGTGTAAGCTTGGAAGGAACGGACCGCGGGAACCGAACATCCCCCCGGATGGTCGGCCGGGTCCACACTCCTCGGACGAAACGAGCGCCTCGGCGGTCGTGTCCATCACTCGCACGTCGCGCGGATCGGTCTCTTTGACCGTTTTTCGGATGGCTCGCTGGAATTACCGGTTAAAACGGTAATTCGAGAGAGTAGGGTGTAGGAAAGTCCATTTCGGAGCCGGAATCGCCGGAAACGCCAATTTGGCGGAACGGTGGGGCTCTGATAAAGTGGAGTCACAACAAAGCGGAAGCGCCGCTGCTGCTGAAGAGCGACTGGTTTGGTCGGCTTGTGTGTGGTGGGCGGTTGTTTTTTGAGAACTCAACAGCGCGATGTTTGTTTTTCTTTATAGCCATGTTTGTTTTGGCCCCGTGCATCGTCCGTTGGATGGTGTGGGGTTCCTTTGATTGGCCGACCCTTTTTGTTGGGTTGGTTGGTCGGGGTTGTTCTCTTCGAGGTTTTCCTCCTGCCCTGGTCGGGGTGGGGGGTGTTTGGCCTTTGATGGAGAGTTTGATCCTGGCTCAGGACGAACGCTGGCGGCGTGCTTAACACATGCAAGTCGAGCGGTAAGGCCCTTCGGGGTACACGAGCGGCGAACGGGTGAGTAACACGTGAGTAACCTGCCCCTGACTTCGGGATAAGCCCGGGAAACCGGGTCTAATACCGGATACGACGCCGGCCTGCATGGGCTCGGTGTGGAAAGTTGTTTCGGTTGGGGATGGGCTCGCGGCCTATCAGCTTGTTGGTGGGGTGATGGCCTACCAAGGCGGTGACGGGTAGCCGGCCTGAGAGGGCGACCGGCCACACTGGGACTGAGACACGGCCCAGACTCCTGCGGGAGGCAGCAGTGGGGAATCTTGCGCAATGGGCGGAAGCCTGACGCAGCGACGCCGCGTGGGGGATGACGGCCTTCGGGTTGTAAACCTCTTTTACCACTCACGCAGGCATCCGGTTTTCCGGGTGTTGACGGTAGGTGGGGAATAAGGACCGGCTAACTACGTGCCAGCAGCCGCGGTAATACGTAGGGTCCGAGCGTTGTCCGGAATTATTGGGCGTAAAGAGCTCGTAGGCGGCTGGTCGCGTCTGCTGTGAAAGCCCGGGGCTTAACTTCGGGTGGGCAGTGGATACGGGCCGGCTTGAGGTAGGTAGGGGAGACTGGAATTCCTGGTGTAGCGGTGAAATGCGCAGATATCAGGAGGAACACCGGTGGCGAAGGCGGGTCTCTGGGCCTTACCTGACGCTGAGGAGCGAAAGCGTGGGGAGCGAACAGGATTAGATACCCTGGTAGTCCACGCCGTAAACGTTGGGCGCTAGGTGTGGGGACTTTCCACGGTCTCCGTGCCGTAGCTAACGCATTAAGCGCCCCGCCTGGGGAGTACGGCCGCAAGGCTAAAACTCAAAGGAATTGACGGGGGCCCGCACAAGCGGCGGAGCATGTTGCTTAATTCGACGCAACGCGAAGAACCTTACCAAGGTTTGACATCGCCCACGTACCCGTAGAGATGCGGGGTCATTTGGTTGGTGGGTGACAGGTGGTGCATGGCTGTCGTCAGCTCGTGTCGTGAGATGTTGGGTTAAGTCCCGCAACGAGCGCAACCCTTGTTCCATGTTGCCAGCACGTGGTGGTGGGGACTCATGGGAGACTGCCGGGGTCAACTCGGAGGAAGGTGGGGATGACGTCAAGTCATCATGCCCCTTATGTCTTGGGCTGCAAACATGCTACAATGGCCGGTACAGAGGGCGTGCGATGCCGTGAGGTGGAGCGAATCTCTTAAAGCCGGTCTCAGTTCGGATTGGGGTCTGCAACTCGACCCCATGAAGGTGGAGTCGCTAGTAATCGCGGATCAGCAACGCCGCGGTGAATACGTTCCCGGGCCTTGTACACACCGCCCGTCACGTCACGAAAGTCGGCAACACCCGAAACGTGTGGCCCAACCCCTTGCGGGAGGGAGTGCGTGAAGGTGGGGCTGGCGATTGGGACGAAGTCGTAACAAGGTAGCCGTACCGGAAGGTGCGGCTGGATCACCTCCTTTCTAAGGAGTCTGTGAGAGTCAGCCGTTTTTCCGACGTGGTTGACGGACTCGAGAGTGGACCCGATGTTCTGGCGTTTCTGCTGGAGGTCGTCGGGGTGGCGTGAAGGAGAACGAGCAGTCCCCTGGTCGTCTGGAAGGGCCGGGGGCGCGCTGTTGGGTGTCTGAGGAAGCAACCGCTGGTTGTTTTCCGCGGGTGCCATCCCATGCGAAGACGCTGGTTGTCCCGGGTTGTTTCGGGTTTGCCGGTTGTTTTAGCCGGGTGTGTGGTGTGTGTTTTGATTTGTGGATAGTGTGCGCGAGCATCTTGTATCTGTGGTGGCCAAGTTAGTGTGGCATACGGTGGATGCCTTGGCACCAGGCGCCGATGAAGGACGTGGGAGGCCGCGATAGTCCACGGGGAGTTGTCAACCGGGCGTTGATCCGTGGGTTTCCGAATGGGGTAACCTAGCCTGTTTCATAGCAGGTTGCCGCTGCCTGAATGTATAGGGTGGTTGGTGGTGACGCGGGGAAGTGAAACATCTCAGTACCCGTAGGAAGAGAAGACAATAGTGATTCCCTGAGTAGTGGTGAGCGAAAGGGGATGGTGGCTAAACCGTGCGCGTGTGAGACCCGGCAGGGGTTGCGTGTGCGGGGTTGTGGGATGCATCTGGCCTAGTCTGCCGGCTGGGCGCGGTGATGGTCGGGTTAGCTGAAGTCGTTGGGAAGCGACGCCGGAGTGGGTGAGAGTCCCGTAGGTGAAGGCCCGGTCTAGCCGTTGGTGTGGTCCCGAGTAGCGCGGAGCTCGAGGAATTCCGTGTGAATCTGGCAGGACCACCTGTCAAGCCTGAATACGTCCTGGTGACCGATAGTGCACGAGTACCGTGAGGGAAAGGTGAAAAGTGCCCCGGTGAGGGGTTGTGAAATAGTACCTGAAACCGTGTGCTGTCAAGCCGTCAGAGCCTTTCGGGGTGATGGCGTGCCTTTTGAAGAATGAGCCTGCGAGTCGTGGTGTGTGGCGAGGTTAACCCGGGTGGGGTAGCCGTAGCGAAAGCGAGTCTGAAGAGGGCGTGTGAGTCGCATGCTGTGGACCCGAAGCGGGGTGATCTACCCATGTCCAGGGTGAAGCGGAGGTAAGACTTCGTGGAGGCCCGAACCCACCAGGGTTGAAAACCTGGGGGATGAGGTGTGGGTAGGGGTGAAAGGCCAATCAAACTCCGTGATAGCTGGTTCTCCCCGAAATGCATTTAGGTGCAGCGTCGTGTGTTGCTTGCCGGAGGTAGAGCGACTGGTTGGCTGATGGGCCCGACAAGGTTACTGAGGTCAGCTAAACTCCGAATGCCGGTGAAGTTAGCGCGGCAGTGAGACTGCGGGGGATAAGCTTCGTAGTCGAGAGGGAAACAGCCCAGATCATCAGCTAAGGCCCCTAAGCGTGTGCTAAGTGGGAAAGGTTGTGGAGTTGCTGAGACAACCAGGAGGTTGGCTTAGAAGCAGCCATCCTTTAAAGAGTGCGTAATAGCTCACTGGTCAAGTGGTTCTGCGCCGATAATGTAGCGGGGCTGAAGTGCACCGCCGAAGCTGTGGATGCACACCGTTGGGTGTGTGTGGTAGGGGAGCGTCGTGCATGAGGTGAAGCCGCGGGGTGACCGTGTGGTGGATTGTGTGCGAGTGAGAATGCAGGCATGAGTAGCGAGACCGGCGTGGGAAACGCCGGCGCCGATTGACTAAGGGTTCCTGGGGCAGGTTAATCCGCCCAGGGTGAGTCGGGGCCTAAGGCGAGGCCGACAGGCGTAGTCGATGGATAACGGGTTGATATTCCCGTACCCGTTCACGTGCGCCCGTACCGGGGCCTCTGAGACTAACCACCACCGAAGCTGCTGGTGGCCTTCGGGCTTCTGGCGGTGGAGGCGTGGGGCCTGAGGGGGTAGTAGGTAAGTGATGGGGTGACGCAGGAGGGTAGCTCTACCGGGCGGTGGTTGTCCCGGGATAAGCGTGTAGCCCGGAGTGCAGGCAAATCCGTGCTCCGTTGAGGGTGAGGCGTGATGTCGAGGCGTTGAGCCGAAGTGAGTGATCCCATGCTGTCGAGAAAAGCCTCTAGCGAGTGCGTGGGCGGCCCGTACCCGAAACCGACGCAGGTGGTCAGGTCGAGTAGACCGAGGCGTTCGGGTGAACCATGGTTAAGGAACTCGGCAAATTGTCCCCGTAACTTTGGGAGAAGGGGAGCCCTGTCCGGTGAGCACACGTGCTGTGTGAGCTGGGTGGGGTCGCAGATAGCAGGGGGAAGCGACTGTTTACTAAAAACACAGGTCCGTGCGAAGTCGTAAGACGCGGTATACGGACTGACGCCTGCCCGGTGCCGGAACGTTAAGAGGACTGGTCAGCCCGTTTCGGCGGGTGACGCTGGGAATCTAAGCGCCGGTAAACGGCGGTGGTAACTATAACCATCCTAAGGTAGCGAAATTCCTTGTCGGGTAAGTTCCGACCTGCACGAATGGCGTAACGACTTCCCCGCTGTCTCAACCATGGGCCCGGTGAAATTGCACTACGAGTAAAGATGCTCGTTTCGCGCAGCAGGACGGAAAGACCCCGGGACCTTCACTATAGCTTGACATTGGTGTTTGGGATGGTTTGTGTAGGATAGGTGGGAGCCGGTGAAGCCGCCACGCTAGTGGGGGTGGAGGCGTTGGTGAAATACCACTCTGACTGTTTCGGGCATCTAACCTGGGACCGTGATCCGGTTCGGGGACAGTGTCTGGTGGGTAGTTTAACTGGGGCGGTTGCCTCCTAAAGGGTAACGGAGGCGCCCAAAGGTTCCCTCAGCCTGGTTGGCAATCAGGTGTTGAGTGTAAGTGCACAAGGGAGCTTGACTGTGAGACGGACGTGTCGAGCAGGTGCGAAAGCAGGGACTAGTGATCCGGCACCGGCGTGTGGAAGCGGTGTCGCTCAACGGCTAAAAGGTACCCCGGGGATAACAGGCTGATCTTCCCCAAGAGTCCATATCGACGGGATGGTTTGGCACCTCGATGTCGGCTCGTCGCATCCTGGGGCTGGAGTTGGTCCCAAGGGTTGGGCTGTTCGCCCATTAAAGCGGCACGCGAGCTGGGTTTAGAACGTCGTGAGACAGTTCGGTCCCTATCCGCTGCGCGCGTTGGAGACTTGAGAAGGGCTGTCCCTAGTACGAGAGGACCGGGACGGACGAACCTCTGGTGTGCCAGTTGTCCCGCCAGGGGCATGGCTGGTTGGCTACGTTCGGGAGGGATAACCGCTGAAAGCATCTAAGCGGGAAACCTGCTTCGAGATGAGGTCTCCTGCCACCGTGAGTGGGTAAGGCCTCCAGTAGACGACTGGGTTGATAGGCCGGGTGTGGAAGCACTGTGAGGTGTGGAGCTGACCGGTACTAATCGGCCGAGGGCTTGTCCACCGCAGATGACTGGATGCTCGCGCACACGAATCCGCCCCCCCGGGAGGGGGTGCACGGATCGCACACACTGGTTTGATTTCTTCATATGGTTTCGCGCTTTTTTCCGCGCGGCCCTTAGGTTTCCCCGGTGGCCATGGTTTGTGGTTGTTGGGGTGTGGGGTTTGCGGTGGTGATGGCGGGAGGGTCACACCCGGTCCCATTCCGAACCCGGTCGTTAAGCCTCCCAGCGCCGATGGTACTGCCTCCATGGTGTGGGGTGGGAGAGTAGGACGCCGCCGCATTTTCTTGCAGAGGGGGCGGGGTTGGCCAGGCATCGTCTGGCCGGCCCCGCCCCCCTCTTTTTTGTGCCCCCTTTTTTTCCGGGGGGGGGGTGGGGGTCTTGGCCGCGGGTGGGGTGCGCGGTGGTGGGGTGGTCTTCTCGCACGGTCGAAGGCCCGTAGACGGAAATCGCCCTCCCGCACGCCCACTCCATCCCGGGGCCGGGCTTAAAGCCCCCTGGAGTCGAGGCGGAGGGGGCCCACCCGCGCGCCCACTCCCGAAGAGGTATCGGCGCGTACCGTGTCAATGGGTGTGGTGACGAGTACGTGGCACTCGCGCAAGGGCATAGGCTCAAGTCGCAGGATGACATCGGGTAAGCGAGGGGTGCGGAGACTGGTGGCGACGAACGGTGCGGTGGGGCAGATCGGTCAATTCACGCTGGACAACGGACTTCGCCTGGTAACCGCTCCGGCCGCCACCGGCCAGGTGGCAGCGGTCAACCTGTGGTACGGGGTCGGCTCGCGGCACGAGGTTCCCGGCCGTACCGGTTTCGCCCACCTGTTCGAGCACCTGATGTTCCAGGGCAGCGGCAACGTCAGCAAGGGCGCGCACTTCGACGCGGTGGAGCGGCTCGGCGGCGACATCAACGCCTCCACCTCCACCGACCGCACCAACTACTACGAGACCGTGCCCGAGCACGCTCTCGACCTCGCCCTCTGGCTGGAGGCCGACCGCCTCGCCACCCTGCGCGAGGGCATGACCCAGGAGGTCCTGGACAACCAGCGCGACGTCGTCAAGAACGAGCGCCGCCAGCGCTACGACAACGTCCCCTACGGCACCGCCTTCGAGCGCATCCTGCGCCTGGGCTACCCGGAGGGCCACCCCTACCACCACTCCACCATCGGGTCCATGGCCGACCTCGACGCCGCCGACCTGGACTACGTCCTGTCCTTCCACGAGCGCCACTACGGTCCGGACAACCTCGTCCTGACCGTCGTCAGCGACCTCGACCCCGGCGACGTCCACGAGCGGGTCAAGCGCTACTTCGGCGGCATCCCCGCCCGGGAGGTCGCCGCCGAGGCGCCCGACGCGGCCCTGGAGGGGCCGATCGGCGGCCCGTTCCGCGAGACCGTCACCGAGCCGGTCCCGGCGCCCGCCGTCTTCCTCGGGTACCGGGTCGCCCCCTACGGCGACCGCGAGTTCGACGTCATGAGCCTGACCTCCGCCATCCTCGGCCAGGGGCAGGGCAGTCGGCTCTACCGGCGGCTCGTCGTCGAGCGCGGTCTCGCCAACGACGACGGCGGGGCTTCGGCGGACCTGCTGCCGTTCCGCTACACGCCCAGCCTCATGCTCGTCAGCATGATCGCCCGTGAAGGCGTCAGCGGTGACGAGCTGGAGGCCGCCATCCTGGAGGAGGTCGCGGCCCTCGCCGACGGCGTCACCGAGGAGGAGCTGGAGCGGGCCCGCGCGGTCCTGGAGCGCGACCACCTCCAGAGCGTCTCCACCCCGGGCGGCCTGGCGGACTCCCTCGGAAGCCACACCCAGCTCTTCGACGACCCCGGGCTCGTCTACACCTGGCCGCAGCGCTGGGCCGAGATCAGCACCGACGACATCGTGGCCGCCGCCAAGCGAATCCTCACCGCAGAGAACCGGCTGGCCGTCCGCTTCGAGCCCGAGTCCCAGTCCGAGACCGCCGAAGCCTGACCCCCGCCGTTCACGTCCGCCAGGCCTCGCGCCCCGGAGAGGAAGAGCCGTTTTGAGCATGCTGCAGCCCCGTCCGACACTCGGTGCTCCCAGCCCGTACACGTTTCCCAAGCCGCGGCGCCTGCGGGTCGGCGGCGGCACGGTCGTCGCCATCGACGTCCCCCGCCAGCCCTACGCGTCGATCCGCCTCGTGCAGCCCGCCGGCGGCGTCAACGAGCCGCTGGAGCACATGGGCGTCGCCGCGCTCACCAACGAGGCGCTGGAGGACGGCGTCCGCGGCAACAGCTCGCTGGCGCCCGCTCTGGAGCGCCACGGGGCCGACTGGATCTCGCGCGTCACCTGGGACAGCTTCGTGACCGGGGTGGACGCTCCGGCCAACCGGATCAACGACGCGGTCTCCCTGTTCGCCGAGGCCGTCCGCGCTCCGGCGCTGCGGCCCGACGACGTGGTGCGCCGCCGCGACCAGCTCGTCGAGCGCTTCTGGCTGGAGGCCTCCGTCGCCTCCACCCTGGCCGCCCGCGCCATCGGCGGGCAGCTCTTCACCGGCCGCTACGCCACCCCGCTCAGCGGCGGCCCGGCGCGGCTGCAGGAGCTCACGCCGGAGGCCGTGGCCGACTTCCACGCGGGCTCCATCGCCGCCGTCGCCGGCACCCTGGTCGTCGTCGGCGACCTCTCCGACGTCGACCTGGAGGAGCTGGGCAAGACCGTCTTCGGTGACGCCGACCCCACGCCCTCCCCGTCCACCTCGGCTCCGGGGTCCGCGCCCGGCGAGCTGCCGCGCATCGTCGTCCTGGACCGGCCGGGGTCCGTGCAGTCGGCGCTGATCCTGGCCCACCGCGCCCCGGCCCGCTCCGAGATCGACCTGCCCAGGGCCGATGGCATGAGCGACGTGCTGGGCGGGATGTTCACCTCGCGGCTCAACATGGAGCTGCGCGAGCGCCTGGGCTACACCTACGGCGTCGGGTGCAGGTTCGACCTGCGCCGCGACAGCGGGGTCTTCCTCCTCAGCACCCAGGTCGAGGCGCCCACGACCGCGCACTCGGTCACCGCGACCCTGGGCGAGATCGAGCGGCTCCAGGCCGACGGCGTGACGGAGAGCGAGTTGGCGGCGGTCCGCGAGTCCAACACGGTGGGGCTCCCGGTGAGCTACTCCACCGCGCGCAGCCTGGCCGGCGCGCTGGTCGAGGCGGTCATCCACGACCTGCCGGAGGACCACGTCGACCGGCTGCGCGCCGGGTTCGAGCGCATCACCTCCGAGGACCTGCACGAGGCCGCGCGCGAGTACCTGCACCCGCGCGACTCCGTGGTCATCGTCGCGGGCGACGCCAAGGAGGTCGCCGGTCCGCTGGAGGAGACCGGTTTCGGTCCCGTCACGGTGCACGATCCCGAAACGTTG
Source organism: Spinactinospora alkalitolerans (assembly GCF_013408795.1). Taxonomy (NCBI): domain Bacteria; kingdom Bacillati; phylum Actinomycetota; class Actinomycetes; order Streptosporangiales; family Nocardiopsidaceae; genus Spinactinospora; species Spinactinospora alkalitolerans. Next base: position 5,006,564 of record NZ_JACCCC010000001.1, on the reverse strand, counting down.
TGGACCTAACCGGTTTCGGACGCGCCCTGAGGGCAAAACCGGATGGGAGAGGAGGCGGCCGCGGCAGGTCACGCGGTTACGGGAGATAACGAAACCGAACCCATGTGACTGGGAACTCGCGGCCACCTGCTCTAATGTGCTCCGTAGCTGATATAACGAGGGATCCGTCCCCCCTACGACGAGACCACCATCGTAAGAGTCCGCAGGAGGCCACCGTGGCCCGTGATCTGACGACCTAGAAGCCGTGTCCTCCATCGAAAAGCCCGAAGCAGAGCGGCCTGCGCAGTCGTCGCTCGATTCAGCGCGCCCGGCGACTCTTGAGGCCGCCCCCGACGAGCGGGTGCTGGCCGGCCGCTACGCGTTGCAGGCTCAGATCGCGCGCGGTGGCGTCGGTACCGTGTGGCGGGCCACCGACCTGGTCCTCGACCGCGAGGTGGCGGTCAAGGAGCTGCGGCTGCCGGCCGATCTGAGCGAGTCCGAGCGGACCTCACTGCTGCGCCGTACCACCCGCGAGGCGCGGGTCGCGGCGCGGCTCACCCATCCCGGCGTGGTCACCGTTCTCGACGTCGTGAACGAGGACGGCCGGCCGTGGATCGTCATGGAACTCGTCGTCGCGCGCACGCTCGCCGAGATCATCGAGCTGGCCGGGCCGCTGCCCTACCAGCGCGTCTCCGAGATCGGCCTGCAGTTGATCAGCGCGCTGAAGGCGGCCCACGACGAAGGCATCATCCATCGCGACGTCAAGCCCGACAACGTGATGATCAGCGAGGACGGCCGGGTCGTGCTGACCGACTTCGGTCTGGCGGCGTGGACCGGCGAGTCCGCGCTGACCAGTTCCGGGCGGATCATCGGCTCGCCGTCCTACATCCCGCCGGAGCGGGCGAAGGCCGGGCCGGTGGGGCCGGCGTCGGACCTGTGGTCGCTGGGGGCGACGCTGTACGCGGCGGTCGAGGGACACCCGCCCTACAACCGCAAGGGCTACATCGCGATCCTGCGCGGGGACGACCTGGAGGATCCGCCGCTCGCAGAGCATGCCGGCCCGCTGGCGCCGGTGCTGGCGGGCCTGTTGCACGTGGACTCCGATGCCCGTCTGACGGCGGACAACGCGACGAAGATGCTGCGCATCGCCGCGCTGGCCCCGTGGGCGCCGGAGACCAGCCCCGAGACGGCTGCGAAGTCGGCCGCCGAGGTCACGGGTGCGCAGGAGGCCGTTGAGGAGGAGGTGTCCGCGGACCGCGACGGGGCCAGGGAGCACTTCCGGGCCGGTGCGCACGTGCTGCGCAGTTCGCTGCAGGAGTCGGTCTCGGAGTTGCAGGAGTCGGTTTCGGAGTCGATGTCGTCGCTGCAGGAGGCGCTGCACCGGCACCGCCCCGAGTCGGTCAGCTCCCTGCTGACCTCCATCCGGGAGTCGACGGACACGCTCGGTCTGACGAGTTCGGGCCGGCACCGCAGTAAGAGCCCTGCGGCGGTCGTGGCCGCGGTGGCCGTGGGCGTCCTCGCGCTGCTCGCGGTGGTGCTGTGGGCGCTGCTGTTCCGTTAGCGCGCCGCGAGGTCCGTAGAAGAGGCGGAAGAGCCGAAGGCGCGGGATCGCCGTCCCGCGCCTTCGGCTCGTGTAGGGCCGGCGGGATTCGAACCCGCACTGTACTGCCCCTAAAACAGTCGTCTCCTGCCCGTTGGACTACGGCCCCCGGTTCGCGCCCGGCCATGGTCCGCCGGTGGTCTTCGTCGGCTGTTCGAGCCGTGTCCACGGCGGTTCAGGTCGCACGGCGGGCGGCGCACCGTCCACAATGCTAGCGGCTCACCGGGGCGGCTGTCGCGTGCCGGGAGGAACGGGACCGCGGTGGCGTGGCCCGGCGGCCTACAGTCCCAGTTCGCGCTTGATCCGGTCGACGTGGCCGGTGGCCTTCACGTTGTAGAGGGCCTTCTCCACGGTGCCGTCGGCGGCGATGACGAAGGTGGAGCGGATGACGCCCTGGACGGTCCTGCCGTAGTTCTTCTTCTCGCCGAAGGCGCCGTAGGAGGCGAGGACCTTCTTGTCCGGGTCGCCGAGCAGCGGGAAGGTCAGGCCCTCCTTGTCGCGGAATCGGGCGAGCTTGGCGGTGCCGTCGGGGGAGATGCCCAGCACGGTCAGGCCCGCGGTGTCGAAGGCCCGCAGGTTGTCGCGGAAGTCGCAGGCCTCCGTGGTGCAGCCCGGGGTCATCGCGGCGGGGTAGAAGTACAGCACGACGCGCCTGTCGGACTTGAGCACCTCGCTGAGCGTCACGGGGTTGCCGTCGGCGTCGTCGAGGGTGAAGTCGGGAGCGGTGTCGCCGGGCTGGAGGCGGACGGTGGGCTCGCTCAACGGATCTCCTTTCGGGGAGAAGGGGACTTTCCCCTTGTCATGGCCGGTCCAGCCTAATGCGGGGCCGGAAGACCCCGCTGCGCGGGACGACCGGGGCCGGTTCCGGATGCGTTGTTCATCCGGTGCGCACGCATCGGCCGCGTTCTTCCCCTATCGTTGACCGAACCCAGGCGTCCGGTGGAGGTGTCACGGATCGCGCGGTATGCGTAGACTCGTGCGTCACCCGGTACCGGAGGTGCGCAGGGCCGGAGCACACCCCCCGCTTCGTGGTTTGGGAGTTCACCAGCGATGTCCGGTTTCACTTTGGACGAGGTCAAGGAGCGCACGTGCAAGGTGCGCGATTCCTGGTGGACGGTGTGGGCGGTCGATCCGATCGCGCTGCGCCTGGTCCGGGCGGCGGCCAACCGCACGTCGGTCACGCCGAACCAGTTGACGGTGGCGGCGCTGCTGCTGGGGCTGGGGGCCGCGGCGTGCTTCGCCCTGGGGTCGTGGCCGTTCCTGCTGGCCGGCGCGGTGCTGTACTACCTGTGCTTCCTGCTGGACTGCATGGACGGCAAGCTCGCGCGGCTGACCGACCGGGAGTCGCTGTTCGGGTCCTGGATGGACTACGTCTTCGACCGGTTCCGGGTGCTGGTGTGCGCGATCGCGCTGATGGGCGGGCAGTACGTGCTCACGGGCGAGGTCGTGTTCGTGTGGATGGCGCTGGCGGTGGTCTTCTGCGACATGCTGCGCTACCTCAACGCGCTGCAGGTCTACAAGATGCGCAGGGAGATGCGGTCGCACCTGGCCGGTGCGCTGGAGCGGGCGCGGGCCACGCTGTCGATGCTGGAGCCCGAGGAGGCGCACTCGGACGGCCGGCCGATGAGCGACACGGGCGAGCAGGCGGTGCTGCGGCACGGCATCTCGGTCCTGGCGCAGATCCTGCGCACGCAGACGGAGAAGGAGACGAGGTACGACCGCGACGCGGGCAAGCAGCCCGACGTCCGGCTGCCCAAGATCGACCTGCACCAGGAGTTCCGCAGCCGTTTCCCCTGGTACCAGCGGTTCTGGGACTTCATGCGGGCGCGCAGGGTCCGCACGCACCTGGTCAGCGGCATCGAGTTCCAGACGGCCGTGTTCATCCTGGCCCCGGTGGCCGGGGCGGTCGCGAGTGCCTCGATCGTCTGGATTACCGTTGCCGTGGGCGTTTTGCTGCTCGCGTTCGAGATCGCGATCGTCTATAAACTGTGGTTGTCCACTCGGGACTTCTTCCGCGTGGTGGATGGAATCGAAGGCGCGTTGAATCTCACGCGCTCGCCTGACGAATCGGCCGGCCGCGACGCGTCGGCCGAGAACCCCTCTCAGGTGACCCTGCGGTAGCGGAAGGAAGCGGCTGTATGGAGGGACGCGACCCCGCGGGGATGCGTCGGGATCCGGCCAGTGTGCAGGCGGAGATCGAACGCGTGCAGGCCCGGCTGGCCTGGGCGATCGATGAGATCGGCGATCGGACCAAGCCGGGCAACGTGGCGCGCCGTGGCTGGGGGCGGTTGCGCGACACCGGCGGGCACCTGGCCGAGGAGGCCAGGGCGCTGGTCTCCGGCAGTGGCGTGGTCCGCAGGAGCAGCCAGGAGGTCGAGCCGCCGGAGGGCAGCATCGTCCTCAAGGGCGATGGCGAGGTCGTCACCGACTACGAGATGCGTCCGGGGCCGTCGGGTCCGGTGCTGATCGGTGTCGGGGTGGGCGTCGTCGTCGCCGTGGGCCTGGTCGTGCTGTGGCGGCGCAAGCGGCGCTAGGCCGCACGAAGACGGACGGGAGCGGGAGGGGCCGGGCGGCCGGCCCCTCCCGCTCCGCGTGGTGCGGGCGCGCGGGTCACAGGAACGCCCGTCCCTCGCCGCGGTAGGTGGGGACGGTGGCGGTGACCGCGTCGGTGTCGATGAGGTGCAGTTCGGTGAAGTGCTCGCACAGCTCCCCGGCCTTGGCGTGGCGCAGCCACACGCGGTCGCCGATGGCGAGGGAGTCGGCCGCGGCGCCGAGCAGCGGGGTCTGGACCTCGCCTGCGCCCTCGGTGGGGCTGTAGGAGAGGCCTTCGGGCAGGTAGGGCTGGGGTAGCCGGGCGGCGTCGGCGGTGCCGGAGGCGAGGTAGCCGCCGCCGAGGGCGGTGGCGACGCCGGGGGCGGGGCGGCGGACGACCGGCAGCGCGAAGAGGGCCGCGGGGCGGCCGGCGAACGCGCTGTAGTGGTCGAAGAGGCGGGGCTGGTAGAGGCCGGAGCCGGCGGCGACCTCGGTGACGGCGCGCTCCCTGGCGGTGGTGTGCAGGCTGCCGGTGCCGCCGCCGTTGACGAAGCGCAGGTCGGCGACTGCGCGCACGGCCCTGACGATGGCGGCGCGTCGGCGGGCGAGTTCGTGGCGGGACCTCTTCTGCACCCAGCGCAGGGCCCGGCCGTAGGCCGGTCGGCCGGGAGGGGCGTCGCCGACGCCGGCGATCTGGGCCTCATAGGCCATGATCCCGTCCAGGTGCAGCCCGGGTCGGCGGGTGATCGCGCGGGCGAGCGCCGCGGCCTGCGCCGGGGTGCGGACGGGGGAGCGGTGCGCGCCGATGCGCAGTCGCGGGCCGAGCGGCTGCCAACTGGTGTCGACGTCGATGCACACCTTGATGGGGCGCGCCGGGTCGGGGGCCGCCGCGGCGATGCGGTCGAGGTGGGCGGGGTCGTCGACCATGATCGTGATGGTCTCGGCCGCGCGCGGGTCGGCGGCGAGCCGGGCGATGGCGGCCGAATCGACGGTGGGGTAGGCGACGAGGATGTCGTCGCTGATCCCGTCGGCGGCCAGCCAGAGCGCCTCGGGCAGGGTGTAGGCCATGATCCCGGCGAAGCCGGGCAGGGCGAGGGCTTCGCGCAGGAGGTGGCGGCAGCGCACCGATTTGCTGGCCACGCGGATGGGCGCGCCGCCGGCGCGGCGGGCGAGGTCGGCCGCGTTCGCGCGGAAGGCGGCCAGGTCGACGACGGCGAACGGTGCTCGGAGTCCGGCGGTCGCCGCCTCGTAGCGTTCGAAGAGGCTGCTCATGCCACCGTCCACGCCGCTGTTCAAGCCGCTGCTCATGCCTGCGAGCATGCCATATTTCATGAGAAATATTCACGTCTGTTGTCGCGGCCGTATCCCGCGGTTTTTCCGCACTCCGCCGCCGCACCCCGGTTAACCTGGGGTTCCGGCCGTTCGGCAGAGTTTTCACAAAGGTGCCCTTCAATGACGAGTGATCGTGAATACGTGCTGACCCTGTCGTGCCCCGACAGCCGCGGGATCGTCGCCGCGGTGGCCAACCTCCTGGCCGGGCACGGGTGCAACATCACCGAGAGCCAGCAGTACGGTGACCACTACACGGGGCGCTTCTTCATGCGGGTGCAGTTCGCCGCCGAGGACGCCGGTGTCGGCGAGGACGCGCTGCGCGGCGCGTTCGCGGCGCTGGCCGGCGACTTCCGCATGGACTGGGAGCTGTGGCGGCGCGACACGCGCCCTCGGATGCTGGTGATGGTCTCCAAGTTCGGCCACTGCCTCAACGACCTGCTGTACCGCCAGCGCAGCGGACTGCTCGACGTGGAGATCGCCGGGGTCGTCTCCAACCATCCCGACCTGGAGTTCCTGGCCGACTCCTACGGCCTGGACTTCCACCACCTGCCGGTGACGCCGCAGACCAAGGCCGCCCAGGAAGGGCGGCTGCTGGACCTGGTGGAGTCCTACGACGTCGACCTCGTGGTGCTGGCCCGCTACATGCAGGTGCTCTCCGAGGACCTCTGCCAGAAGATGTCCGGGCGCATCATCAACATCCACCACTCCTTCCTGCCGAGCTTCAAGGGCGCGCGCCCCTACCACCAGGCGCACGCGCGCGGCGTGAAGCTGATCGGGGCCACCGCGCACTACGTCACCGCCGACCTCGACGAGGGGCCGATCATCGAGCAGGAGGTCGCGCGGGCCGACCACACCTACAGCCCGGAGCAGCTCGCCGCCGTGGGCCGCGACCTGGAGTCGGTCGCCCTGGCGCGGGCGGTGAACTGGCACGCCGAGCGGCGGGTGCTGCTCAACGGGGCCAAGACGGTGGTCTTCCGCTAGATCGTTATGGGGGAGGGCCGGGATTGTCTCCGGTCCCTGCCGAGCCCGTGGTGACCTGGTGGGGCTGTCGTCGGCGCCGGCGCGCTGACGGCAGCCTTCCCGGGTCATGCGGTGGTGAATGGAGGACTGCGGTCACGGTCCTCCACCCCCGTCAACGATCTGGCGGCTCAGGCGATGTCGGCGATGTCGACGTCGATCCGCGTGATGCTCCAGCCGAGCTGGCTCCGGCCGGCGCCGCGCACGGCCCGGCGGGCCGCCTCGGCGGTCTCGGGGATGGGGGCGCCGGCCTCGATCCGGGCGGTGAGGCGCACGGGGACGCCCTCCTCGGTCTCCTCCCCGATCACGCACCGGCCGACGCTGAGGCCGGACACCTGCTCCGCCGCCAGGCGCAGGATCCTGGCCGCCGCGGTCTCGCGCACCCGCGTCAGGCCGTCCTCGTGCGGCGGGACGGCCAGCGTCCTGCGGGAACGGGGCTCGGCGCGCACCGCGCGCATGACGTCGCCGAGCAGTCGGGGAGGCGCCGAGACCTCCTCGGCGGCGAGCTCCTCCCGCGCGGCGGCCAGCACGCCGTGGTCGCGCTCCACCGCCCGGCAGTGCGGGCAGTGGAGCTCGTGCTCGGTGCGGGTTCCGGCCTCCAGGTGCTCGATGAGCTCGGCCTTGTCGGTGCCGCAGGGCAGCCGGTCGTGAGTGGGCTCTACCGCCATGAGTGAAGCGCCTCCACGAGGTGGGTACGGGCGCGGTGGATGCGGCCGCGTACGGCGGTCGGGGTCGCGTTGACGATCTCGGCTATCTCGTCATAGCTCATTCCTTCCAGTTCGCGAAGGACCCAGCACGTCCGTTGCGGCGGAGGAAGGCCGGCGAGCGCCAGTTCGAGGGCCTCCCGCAGGCCGGTGGCCACCGAGTGCTGCTCCGGGCCCGCAGCGGGGCCGGGGAGTCGCTTCTCATCGTCGCCGATCGGGACCGCGGGGTGCCGGGAGCGGGTGAGGTTCAGGGCGCGGCGGGTGGCGATCCGGTACAGCCACGCCGGGAACGTCGCCGTGTTCCGCAGCTTCGGCAGTTGCCGCCAGGCCGTGACGAGGGCCTCCTGCGCGGCGTCGGCGGCGTCGCCGGAATCGCCCAGGATGCGCAGGGTGATGCGGTAGACGGCGTCCTGGTGGCGCCGGACCAGGAGTTCGAAGGCGTCGGTATCGCCGTCCTGGGCGTGTTCCACCAGCGTTGCGTCCGAGATCTGCGAATGTGCCTGCGTTTCCAGTGTCCGCCGCCTCCTCGTTCACACCGACTGGGCATTACTTTACGCGGGCGATTAGCTACATTGGGTAGCGGCAGGGGTGACGCCCTCGCTTCGTGGGTATGGATTGTGATCCAGCTCACAAACAGTGGGGCGTGAGGCTGTCGACCTCCGCTGTGTCTTTACCTGTGACGGACGAAAGCGTGGTCATTACTTCAGCGATCGACCACGTGCCCCCGAACGGGGGAGTGAAACGTGAACGGGGCGATCATGGACGGTCCCGGCAGCGCCCGGCGGTGCCGTCGGCGCGGCCGCAGCGCCTTCTCCGATCCCGCTCCGACACCAAGCGCCAAGGGAGTTCAACAGTGACTGATACCAAAACGCAGGCCACGGTGCCCGGCGCTCGCGAGACCGGCTCCGGCGGCTCCGGCAAGGGGGCGCGCGAACTCGTGACGGCCAACGGCCGCACCTCCATCGCCGACCACGTCGTGGCCAAGATCGCCGGAATGGCCGCCCGCGAGGTCGGCGGCGTCCACCGCATGGGCGGCGGTACGGCCCGTGCGTTCGGCGCGGTACGCGACCGCATCCCCGGCGCCACCAGCACCAGCAACGCCGCCCGCGGCGTCGCGGTGGAGGTCGGCGAGCGGCAGGCCGCGATCGACATCGACCTGGTGGTGGAGTACGGCGCGGCGATCCCCGACCTGGCCGCGGCGGTGCGGCGCAACGTCATCGGCGGTGTGGAGCGGATGACCGGCCTGGAGGTCACCGAGGTCAACATCACCATCGACGACATCCACCTGCCCGACGAGGAGGGCGACGAGGACGCCGCCTCCACCGAGCCGCGGGTGCAGTGAAAAGATGACCGGCCCAGACCCCGCAGCAGAGGCCGGCGAGCGGATCGCCGCGCGGGTGCGCGCGTGCGCCGACGTGCTGGACCTGTCCGCTGGGGCGTTCAACACGGTGGCGACGCCCGTGCCCGGCGGCCGGATCGACGGGGTGGCCCTGCGTACCGACACCGTGGAGATCGGGGTGGTCGTGCGCTACGGGCGCCCGCTGCCGGAGATCGCGACCGAGATCCGGGCGGCGGTCGCCCCCATGGTGCCGGACCGCGCCGTCCACGTGTCCATCGAGGACGTGTCGGTCGGCCTGCCGGGACCGCCGACGAGGAGCGGTGAGTGAGCGAGGAGCGGCGGGCTTTTCGCGAGTGGGCCCTGGAGAACCACCCCGACCGGGGCGGCGACCCCGAGGTGTTCGCCGAGGGACTGGCGCGGTGGCGTCGTTGCCCGCGGCCGCCCGGGGGCGGTGCGGGCGAGATCGGCGTCCACCGCGCGCCGCGCGGGCCCGTCGGATGGATCGCCGAGGCGGTGCGGCGCCGCAGCCGCCGCCGCGCACGGGCGCGCCGGCTGCGCTGACCGCGCCGGCGGCTCTACCAGTGAGGAGGAATGGTCATGTGGCCGATCGCGGGACTGGCCTTCGGGTCGGTGTTGGGACTCGCCGGGGCTTTCGGCGGGTTCGGGGCGTTCGCGCTGGTGCTGGTGCTCGGGCTGCTCGGCTTCCTGGCCGGACGCGCCTTCGAGGGGGAGATCGACCTCGCAGAGCTGTTCACCCGGCGCAACTGACGACGTTGGCGAGGAACGAGGAATGAGCACGAGTATCGCGCCGCCCGCAGCGGTGCCGCAGCAGCGGACGCGCACCGGCCCCGTGGAGGAGCGCGGACGCACCGTCATCCCCGACGCCGTCATCGCCAAGATCGCCGTGCGAGCGGCGGCCGAGGTCGGCGGCACCCGGGACGTGCACCGCCGGCTCGGCGCGCTGCTGGGGAGCGGGACCCGGCCGGCCAGGGCGCAGGCGAGGTCGGACGGCAACGTGGTGACGCTGCGCCTGGGCATCGCCGTGCACTACCCCGAACCGCTGCGCGGGGCGACCCGTGAGGTGCGCGAGCACGTGCGCGAGAAGGTCGAGGTCCTCACCGGGCTGGCGGTCCGCCACATCGACATCGAGGTGACGGAACTGGTGCGTGACGGACGCATCTCCTAAGCGTTCGCGGGCGCACCGGCCGATTTTTCGAGGGAGGGGAAGAAGAGGACATGACCACGGTGGAAGAGGCGTTGAGCCGGCCGGATCCGGGCGTCGCCAGGAGAGCGCGGCGCGTGGCCGTCCACACCTTCCGGCCGTACCGCTCCTGGCCGGCGTTCATCGCCGGGGCGCTCCTCATGGTGGTGGCCGGCCTGGCCGCGGCCGAGGTGATCTCGGCGCTCGTGGGCAGCCCGCTGCGGCTGCTGCCGTTCGAACGGGCGGCCGGCTACGCGGGCGGCGCCCGCTGGAGCGATCCCACCGTCCAGGTCGCCTCCGGGGTGCTCGCGCTGATCGGGCTGGTGCTGATCTCGTTGGCGCTGGTGCCGGGGCGGGGGCGCTGGACCGCCCTGCGCACCGAAGACCCGAACCTGGTGGTGGGCCTGTCGAAGTCGGGGCTGCGCCGGGCGCTGGCCGCGGCGGCGTGCGACGTCGACGGCGTGCGCTCCGCCCACGTCAAGGTGGGGCGCAGCCGCGTCAAGGTGCGGGCCCACACGGAGCTGCGCCGCGACGAGGAGCTGCCGGAGCAGGTGCGCTCGGCGGTGCGGCAGCGGGTGGCCGAGCTGGCGCCCGTGCGCGAACTGAAGGTACGGACGCAGGTACGGTACGCGAAGGCGTGATGTCTGATGACGTTGGGAAGCAGGGCGCGCAAATCCGCGCGCGGCAACCGCTGGGGGCTGGCCGTCCTGGGTTTACCGTTCCTGGCCTGCGGTGCGGCGGCGCTGGCCACGGGCCTCGGGGTGTTCGGGGCGGGCCTGGCCCGCGCGACGCTGCTCAGTGACGCCGCGGCCGGTCAGCTCCAGCGGCCGTGGGTGCCCTACGTCGCCGCCGCGGTCGCCGTGCTCGTCGCGCTGCTGGCGCTGCGGTGGCTGATCGTGCAGGGCCGGACCGACGCGGTGGCGCGGCTGCGGATGGAACCCGACCCGGCCTCCGGCACGACCGAGCTGTCGGCCGGCGCGGCCCGAGGGGTCTTCGAGGACGAGGTGGGCGACTACCCCGGCGTGCGCCGGGCGCGCGCCCGCATGACGGAGTCCAGCGTGCGGCCGCACCTGCGCCTGGACCTGACGCTCAACGACGACGCCGACGCGGCCGCGGTGTGGCGGCGGGTGCGGTCGGAGGCGCTGGAGAACCTGCGCACGGCGCTGGAGTTGGAGAGGCTGCCCGCGGTGATCCGCATGTCGATGACCGCGCCGCCGAAGAATCCCCGGCGGGAACCCGCCTGACAAGAGCCATAGTGGATGAGCGGCGCCGGAGGACTTCGGGGGGAGCCTCCGGCGCCGCGCTCTCACCAACCTCACCGAACAACACATCTAGCCCAGCACCGCCTCCAGCACCGCGCCGGTGTCGGAGAGGTCGGGCAGCACGGTGGCCGCGCCCGCGGCGCGCAAGGCCGCCGCGTCGCTGATGCCGGTGGCCACGGCGACGATGCGGGCGCCGCCCTCGCGGGCCGCGCGGACGTCGTTGGGGGCGTCGCCGACGAGCACCGTGGTGTCGGGGGTGAACTGGACCCCGGTCGCCTCGTACACGCGCTCGCGGGCGATGCCGACCAGTCGGGGACGGTCCCAGTGGTCGTCGCCGTAGCCGCCGAGCCCGATGTCGACCAGGTGGTCCAGGCCGAACGCGCTCAGCTTGCGCAGGGCGTTGGCGCGGGTGTTGCCGGTGAGCAGGGAGGAGACGACGTCGGGGTCGTCGGCGCAGCGCCGCAGCGCCTCCTGCGCCCCGGGCAGGATCCGGCCGCGCGCGGTCAGCTCATCGGCCCTGCGGGTGAACTCCGCGTCCTGGGCCTCCAGGAAGAGCGCGAACTCTCCCGCCCGGCCCTGCAGTCCGTTGGCCTCGCAGGTCTCGTTGAACCACTGCCATTCGGTGCGGCCGGGGCCCCGGGTGTCGATGTGGTCGGTCAGCCCGCTGAACGCGGCGAACGCCGTCGAGAAGACCTCGAAGCCGATCCGGTCGACGTCCAGCAGGGTCTTGTCGATGTCCCACAGAACCAGCCGCTTGCCCACGCGTTTCCCCTCGCCTCTTCGCAGCCCCGTGCAGTGCCGCCTTCACGTTACCGGAGGCCCCGCCCGATTTCCTATTGAATTGATGGGGAACGCGGAGTGTCCGCGCCGGGTCGATCGCGGCCCCGGCATTCCGGGTCGATCAAGACTGAGGATAGGCTTGCCTATAGTTCGATTGTCGTCCGGTTGGGGGAGCCCGTGCCGACTTGCCATCCGCTGGCCGGCGTCGTGCAGTGGGTCAACGAGCGCGACCTCCACGTCAAGGTCGACCTGCTGGGCGCCGGCGACTCCGACCCCTTCGGGCCGGAGTGGGTGCGCGGCGACCGGATCGCCGAGCGCGTTCCCGAGCTGCTGGCCGGCCTGGAGGAGGGGACCTGCCGGGGGCACCGCACCTCCGCGGCCGCGATCTTCGCCGCGGACCTGGGCCGCCAGCTCGTGGCGTTCGCCGCGGGAACGGCCTACCTGACCGGTCGCGCGCCGCAGATGGCGGCGCGGCGGCTGTGGGTGCGCGCCGGCGAGGGCGGACGGCTGGACCGGCTGGCGCTGCGCCGACCCGACGTCGCGGTCCTTCCCGGCGATCCGATGGCGCACCGCCCCGGGGTCACGGTGGTGGCCGACGAGAACGAGCTGGACCGGTGGTTCATGAGCTCGGTGGTGGCCGCACTGGAGCCGGTGGTCGCGGCCGTGCGCGCGGTGATCCGCTACGGAACCCGACAGCAGTGGAGCATGGTGGCCGACGGCGTCCACTGGGCGCTGCTGCTCGCCGCGGGGGAGGTCGGCCACGACCAGCGGGCGGCCTGGCTGCGCGCCGCGCGGATGGCGGAGCTGATCAACTCCGACGCGCCCCGGATGATCGCCAGGCAGCGCCCGTTCCCGCTGGTGCTGCCCGACCGGCTGCCCGAGCGCGCCGAGCGGGTGTTCCTGGTGCGCGGCGGGTGCTGTTTCTACTACCGCTACGGCGGAGTCAAGTGCGCCTCCTGCCCGCTGGAGACCGACGAACAGCGCGAACGGCTGCTGCTCCAGGGCCGTCCCACGCCGCAGCGGGCCTGACCGGCCCCGGCCGCCCCGGCCGGTCCCTCTCCGCGGCGCCGGAGTCCGAGGCCCCGCCTCCGGAATCCGGGGAATCGAGCGGCGCGCCGCGCCCGGTTCGGTGAGGACTGTCACACGCCCCTGTTACCTTCACGGCATGGCTAAGAAAATCTTCGTGAACCTGCCCGTCAAGGATCTCAGGAAGTCCATGGACTTCTTCGCGAAACTCGGTTTCGCGTTCGATCCCCAGTTCACCGACGACAACGCCGCGTGCATGATCATCAGTGACGACATCTTCGCGATGCTGCTCGTCGAGGAGTTCTTCGCGAGCTTCACCAAGAAGGCGGTCTGCGACGCCTCCACCCAGACCGAGGCCATCATCGCGCTGTCCGCCGAGAGCCGGGCAGAGGTGGACGACCTGGTCAACAAGGCCCTCGCGGCCGGAGGGCGCCCGTCCAACGACCCCATCGACCAGGACGGCATGTACGGCTGGAGCTTCCAGGACGTCGACGGCCACCTCTGGGAGGTCATGTACATGGACCCGGCCGTCCTCCAGCGGTGACGCGGAGAGCCGGCGGCCTCTGTGAGCACCACCGCTGTCGAAGACCGGAAAGTCGATGGCGCATACTCGTACCGGTCGACCCGAGGCCGGGCGTCGAAGGCGCCGGCTCGGCCGATATGGCACGGCCGGTATCCCCCATGGTTTTGCCGGCTCGGCGAGTGATACGAATCCACAAGACCTCTGGGATCGGCTTTTCCAAGCGGGGTCGGTTCATACCGCATCTCTATGTGTGATGGCCCTGGGTGTTCGGGTATTCTGGTACCAGAACCGGTACCAATTGGGGGTGAGGGCATGCCCGCGCTCAACATCGAGTTCACCGAAGAAGAGATGGAGCAGATCCGCCAGGCCGCCGCTGCGGAGCAGACCAGCGTCAAGAAACTGGCTCGGACCAGTGTCCTTGCCAGCGTGCATCGGCGCCATGTCATGGAAGTGGCTGCCCGGGTGGCCCGTGTCTCGTCTGGCCTGAACAGGAGGCTCGCCCAGTAGATGACGTCTGGATCCATCATCTACCTGAGCGTGGACTTGGTGGTCGACATCACCACCCTGGCGCTACGCCAGAACGGTCAGGGTGACGCGGTCGTCCGTGATTACGGCCTGTTGGAGAGCGCGGTGCATCGGCCGCGCTCTTCATCGTTCGGTGTGGAGCATTATCCCGGGCTCTTCGAGAAAGGGGCGGCGCTCATGCAGTCCCTGGCCCGGAACCACGTGTTCGTAGACGGCGACAAACGGGCCGCCTGGAACTGTGCGGCCACCTTCCTGGAGGTCAACGGAGCTCCGCTGATCGATCCCGTCGACGAGGAGCGGGCGGAGCGGTTCGTTCTCGATGTCACTACAGGCGAGCTGTACGACATCGCCGGGATCGCGGTCGCCCTGTGCACGTTCCACCGAACCGGAACCGACATACGGTGAGGCAGCCCTTCAGCACTCGATGACGTTGACGGCCAGGCCGCCGCGGCTGGTCTCCTTGTACTTGTCCATCATGTCGCGGCCGGTGTCCCTCATTGTTCTGATGGCCTTGTCCAGGGACACGAAGTGGTGGCCGTCGCCGCGCAGCGCGATCTTGGCGGCGCTGATCGCCTTCACCGACGCCAGCGCGTTGCGCTCGATGCACGGCACCTGCACCAGGCCGCCGATGGGGTCGCAGGTCAGGCCGAGGTTGTGCTCCATCGCGATCTCTGCGGCGTTCTCCACCTGCTCGGGCGTGCCGCCCAGCGCCTCGGCCAGCCCGCCGGCCGCCATCGACGAGGCCGAACCGACCTCGCCCTGGCAGCCGACCTCCGCGCCGGAGATCGAGGCGTTCTCCTTGAACAGGATGCCGATGGCGCCGGCCGTGAGCAGGAAGCGAACGACGCCCTCGTCGCTCGCGCCCTGGGCGAAGTGCAGGTAGTAGTGCAGCACCGCCGGGACGATGCCGGCCGCGCCGTTGGTGGGCGCGGTCACCACGCGCCCACCCGCCGCGTTCTCCTCGTTGACGGCCAGCGCGTACAGCGTCACCCAGTCGCTGCCGCGCATGGGGTCGCTGAGGTCGGTGAGGTCGGGCTTGGCCAGTCCCGCCGCGTCGCAGGCCCCGCCGAGCTGGCGGTAGAGCCGGTGCGCGCGCCGCGGCACCTTCAACCCGCCGGGCAGCGTGCCCTCGGTGGTCACCCCGCGCCGCACGCATTGGCGCATCACCCGCCAGATCTCCAGCAGCTCCGAGCGCACCTGCCCGGCGGTGCGGCCGAACGCCTGCTCGTTGGCGAGCATGATCGAGCTCATCGACATCCCGGTCTCCCGGCACAGCTCCAGCAGCTCGGCCGCTGTGCCGAACGGATGGGGCAGCGAGGTGTCGTCGGCCTTGATGCGGTCGGCGCCCGCCGCCTGCTCGTCGACCACGAAGCCGCCGCCGACCGAGTAGTAGACCGTGGAGCGCAGCTCGGCGCCCTCGGCGTCGAACGCGCGGAACCGCATGCCGTTGGGGTGGCCGGGCAGGCTCTCCTTGCGGCGGAAGTCGACGTCGGCGCCCGGGTCGAAGGCGATGGCGCGCTCGCCGTCGAGCAGCAGCCGCCCGTCGCGGCGGACCTGCTCCAGCAGCCGCGGCACCGCGTCGACGTCGACGTCCTCGGGCGTCTCGCCGAGCAAGCCGAGGATGACGGCGGTGTCGCTGCCGTGGCCCTTGCCGGTGAGCGCGAGTGAGCCGTACAGCTCGGCGCGCACGCTCCCGACGCGCTCCAGCGCGCCGTCCCGCCGCAGCCCGGCGACGAACGTGCGCGCGGCCTTCATCGGGCCCACGGTGTGCGAGCTGGACGGGCCGATGCCGACCTTGAACAGATCGAAGACGCTGATGGCCATGGGATTCCTGCCCTCCTCGTCGAGTACAGGGATGCCCGAACCGCGCGGAAGGGCCGGCGGTTCGGCGGTATGGACGGATGTGGCCGGAGCGCGCGCCCGCGCTCCGGTGCCTCGGCCGCCCGACCTCGTCGTCGGGCGGCCCCGGTCGCGTCGGCGTGCGGTCCGGCCACGGATGGATCCGCCTGCCCTCGGCCAGCGGGGCCCCGGCGCCTGGAGCGGCGCCGCGGCGCCCCTACAGGTTCGGGTACAGCGGATGCCTGTCCGCGAGCGAACGCACGCGTGCGCGCAGCGCCTCGGCGTCGTACTCCGGCTTCAGCGCGGCCGCGATGATGTCGGAGACCTCGGTGAAGTCGTCCTCGTCGAAGCCGCGGGTGGCCAGGGCCGGCGTGCCGATGCGCAGGCCGGAGGTGACCATGGGCGGCCGCGGGTCGTTGGGGACGGCGTTGCGGTTGACCGTGATGCCGATCTCGTGCAGCCGGTCCTCGGCGTCCTGGCCGTTGAGCTCGGACTCGCGCAGGTCCACCAGGACCAGGTGCACGTCGGTGCCGCCGGTCAGCACGTTCACGCCGGCCTCGGTGGCGTCGGGCCGGGTCAGCCGCTCGGCCAGGATCTTGGCGCCGGCGACGGTGCGCCGCTGGCGGTCGGCGAACTCCTCGCCGGCCGCGACCTTCAGCGCCACGGCCTTGGCCGCGATCACGTGCTCCAGCGGGCCGCCCTGCATGCCGGGGAAGACCGCGGAGTTGATCTTCTTGCCGTACTCCTCCTTGGCGAGGATCAGCCCGCCGCGGGGACCGCCCAGCGTCTTGTGCGTGGTGGTGGTGACCACGTCGGCGTAGGGCACCGGGTTGGGGTGCAGCCCGGTGGCCACCAGGCCGGCGAAGTGCGCCATGTCGACCATGAGCACCGCGCCCACCTGGTCGGCGATCGCACGGAACCGGGCGAAGTCCAACTGGCGCGGGTAGGCCGACCAGCCGGCGACGATCATCTTCGGCTGGTGCTCCTTGGCCAGCGACTCGACCTCGTCGTAGTCGACCGTGCCGTCGGAGTCGCGGACGTGGTAGGCGACGGCGTTGAGGATCTTGCCGGAGTAGTTGATCCGCATGCCGTGGGTGAGGTGCCCGCCGTGCGCCAGGTCCAGGCCGAGGATGGTGTCGCCCGGCTTGAGCAGGGCGAAGTACACCGCGGTGTTGGCCTGCGCGCCCGAGTGCGGCTGGACGTTGGCGTGCTCGGCGCCGAACAGCGCCTTGGCGCGGTCGATGGCGAGCTGCTCGACGACGTCGACGTGCTCGCAGCCGCCGTAGTAGCGCCGACCGGGGTAGCCCTCGGCGTACTTGTTGGTGAGCACCGTGCCCTGGGCCTCCAGGACCGCCTGCGGCGCGAAGTTCTCCGAGGCGATCATCTCCAGGGTGTCGCGCTGGCGCCCCAGCTCGGCTCCGACGACGGCCGCGACCTCGGGGTCGAGCTGTTCGAGTGACTGGTTGAGCAGGTTGGTCTCAGATGCCATCCGATTAACCTTCGCCTTCGGTGAGCTGCGTGTACTGCTCCGGGGTGAGCAGATCAGCGGGTTCGTCCGCGAGCTCGACCTTGAACAGCCACCCCTGGCCGAAGGGGTCGGTGCCGATCACCTCGGGCTCGTCGACCGCGGCGCGGTTGACGTCGATGACCTCCCCGTTGACGGGGGAGTAGATGTCGCTGACCGACTTGGTGGACTCGACCTCGCCGCAGGTGTCACCCGCCGCGACGGTCGCGCCGACCTCTGGGGGCTCGAGGTAGACGATGTCGCCCAGCGCCTCGGCCGCGTACGCCGTGATGCCGATGGTGGCGACGCCGTCCTTGACGGCCACCCACTCGTGCTCGTTCGTGTAACCCAGCTCCGCGGGAACGCTCAATTCAACTCTCCAGGAGGTTTCTCATTATCCAGCAACGATGACCGCCGCCGCTGCGCGGGGCCGCCCGGGGCCGGGAAACGCCGCCCGCCGTGCGGGCGCCGGACCCCGGTCAGCGCCCGCGCTTGTAGAACGGCAGTTCCACCACGTCGACGGCTTCGGCGCGGCCGCGCACGTCCACGGCGAAGGAGCCGGTGGTGGTGTCGGTGTCGGCGTCGACGTAGGCCACGGCGACGGGCCTGCCCAGTGTCGGGGAGGGCGCACCGCTGGTGACCACGCCGACCCGCTGATCGTCGCGCATGACGGCGTATCCCTGCCGGGGAACGCGCCGACCGCGGCCGGTCAGTCCCACCAGTCTGCGGGTCGGCCCGCTCTCGGCGCGCGCGGCCAGGGCCTCCCGGCCCACGAAGTCGCCGGGCTTGTCCAGCTTGACGACGCGGCCCAGGCCGGCCTCGTAGGGGGTGACGTCGGCGCTCAGCTCGTTGCCGTACAGCGGCATGCCGGCCTCCAGGCGCAGCGTGTCGCGCGCCGACAGGCCGGCCGGCAGCAGGCCGTGCGGCTCGCCGGCCTTGGTCAGCGCCTCCCAGACGGCGGCGGCCCCGGTGCCGGGGTTGATGAAGATCTCGAAGCCGTCCTCACCGGTGTAGCCGGTGCGGGCGAGCAGCACCGGCAGTCCGGCGACGGTGTGCCGGTAGCCGGCGTAGTACTTGATGCCGGACAGGTCGGCGTCGGTCAGCGGGGCCAGGATCTCGACGGCCTTGGGGCCCTGGAGCGCGATCAGCGCGTACTCGGCCGACCGGTCGGCGATCCGGGCGTCGAGGCCGGCGGCGCGCTCGGTCAGCGCGGCGAACACGGTGTCGCTGTTGGCGGCGTTGGCGACGACGAGGTACTCCTCCTCGGCCAGCCGGTAGACGATCAGGTCGTCCAGGACGCCGCCGTCCTCGGCGGTGATCATCGTGTAGCGCGCCCGGCCGACGGTGACCGCGGACAGGTGCCCGACCAGCGCCCGGTCCAGGAACTCCGCGGCCTGCGGACCGGTGACCAGGAGTTCGCCCATGTGGGACAGGTCGAACAGGCCTGCGGTCTCGCGGACGGCCCGGTGCTCCGCGCTCTCGCTGCCGTAGCGCAGCGGCATCAGCCAGCCGGCGAAGTCGACCAGGTTCGCCCCGAGCCGCTCGTGGACCTCGTGCAGCGGGGTCCGGCGGGGTTCGGCGGGCGAATTGGAAGACGCTGTCATGAGCACTCCCGATGAGGATGGACGTCGATGTTCCACAGGCGTCCTCCCCCTCTGTCATCGGTGCCTGAGAGCTTCACCGTGCGCGCGGGCGCGGCTTGCACCTTCGGCGAGGGGACGCGGTCCCCTGCTTTCCAGAGTGGTCTCGCCCGTACGGTCCGGCGCGCCTGAGAGGTTCTCTGGGGAGGAATTGCTCCTTCGGCGGCCCGCGCTGGCTTGCGCGGGCACTCTCCCGTACGGGGTCGGCGACTGGTGCCCAAGCCTAGCAGCGCGACCCGGGCGAGCCCAGGACCGCACCTCGACCGCCGCGCGGCCCGGTGCCGCTCGGGCGCTACCGGGCGGGGGCCTGGACGGCCTTGCGGCGCCGCCGCACGGCCTCGGCCAGTCCCTGCAGGACGCCCTCGGTGGTCTCCCAGCTCATGCACGTGTCGGTGATGCTCTGGCCGTAGGTGAGGTCGGCCGGGGCGCCGAGCTTCTGCGCGCCCTCGACGATGAAGCTCTCCAGCATGACGCCGATGATGCCGGTCTGGCCCTCGGCGATCTGGGCGCCGATCGACTCGGCGACGCCGGGCTGGCGGCGGTGGTCCTTGCCGCTGTTGGCGTGGCTGGCGTCGATCATCAGGCGGCGCGGCAGGCCGGCGGAACCCACCACGTCCAGCGCCGCGCCGACGCTCTCGGCGTCGAAGTTGGGGCCGGAGCGGCCGCCGCGCAGGATGACGTGGCAATCGGGGTTGCCGGAGGTGACGACGACCGCGCCGGCGCCGTGGGGGTCGACGCCGAAGAAGGTGTGGGAGGCGGCGGAGGCGCCGCAGGCGTCGACCGCGACCTGGACGTCGCCGTCGGTGCCGTTCTTGAAGCCCACCGGCATGCTCAGGCCGCTGCCGAGCTGGCGGTGCACCTGGCTCTCGGTGGTGCGGGCCCCGATGGCGCCCCAGGCCACGGCGTCGGCGATGTACTGCGGGGTGATCGGGTCGAGGAACTCGGTGCCGGCGGGGACGCCCAGCGAGCCGATGTCGAGCAGCAGCTTGCGGGCGGTGCGCAGGCCGCGGTGCACGTCGTAGCTGTCGTCCAGGCCCGGGTCGTTGATGAGGCCCTTCCATCCCAGGGTGGTGCGGGGCTTCTCGAAGTACACCCGCATGACCACGCACAGCTCGCCGCTGACGGCCGGGATGAGCGCCTTCAGCCGGCGCGCGTAGTCCAGGGCCGAGGCGGGGTCGTGCACCGAGCACGGGCCGACCACCACCAGCAGCCGGTCGTCCGCGCCGTCGAGGACGCGCTTGACCTCGGCGCGGGCGTCCTCCACGAGAGCGGTGCGCTCCGGCCCCATCGGCAGCTCGGCGAGGATGTCCTGCGGCGCGATGAGCGGCTGGTAGCTGACGACGCGGGTGTCGTTGGTGCTCGTCATGTCTTCCTTCATCCCTCTCCGATGGCCCATTCAGCACCCTAACGCCCCGACCCCTCCGGCGCCTCCTTCGGGCCCTGGAGTGTGCTCGGGGTCATTCGTGCAGGCAGCGTCCGCGGACGGCGTCCGAACGGACGGTTCGGTTCATGATCGACCTCTAGGATTGGGCCGGTGGACGAGTTGCGCGGCGGTCAGGGCCCTCGGAGACGAAGACCGCGAGAGAGCCCCGGACCGCTGCCTCCGGACAGCGCGCAGAGATCGGGTGTCCCCGGCACCGTCCGAGCCGGGACCCCCGTGGCCGCTCGCGTGAACTCGGCCGCTCGCGCGACGAGGCGCTGACCGGCGCCGCGGGAGATCCCCGGCCGAAAGGGGGCCGAGCCGCCCGGACGGCCCGGCCCGCTCCCCGCCGCTCCCGGCACCGGCCCGCCTCGCCGCCCGGCCCCTTGCACGACCGACAGCCTCGTTGAAAGAAGGGCGCTCCTCCATGCGCACGCTGTATCCGCCCATCGAGCCGTATGACAGCGGGATGCTCGATGCCGGTGACGGGAACCGGATCTACTGGGAGCTCTGCGGCAATCCGGCCGGAAAGCCCGTGGTCTTCCTGCATGGAGGCCCGGGCGGGGGCTGCTCGCCCGACCACCGGCGCCTCTTCGACCCCGAGCGCTACCGGATCCTGCTGTTCGACCAGCGCAACTGCGGGCGCAGCACGCCGCACGCCGGGCGGATGGACACCGAGCTGCACGCCAACACGACGTGGAATCTCGTGGAGGACATCGAGCGGCTGCGCCGGATGACCGGTGCGGAGCGGTGGCAGGTCTTCGGCGGCTCGTGGGGCAGCGCCCTGGCCCTCGCCTACGCCGAGGAGCACCCCGAGCGGGTCAGCGAGCTGATCCTGCGCGGCATCTTCACGCTGCGCAACGAGGAGCTGCGCTGGTTCTACCAGAGCGGGGCCTCGTTCCTCTTCCCCGACCTGTGGGAGTCCTACCTCGCGCCGATCCCCGAGGAGGAGCGCGACGACCTCATCGGCGCCTACGCCGAGCGGCTGAACTCCCCGGACCCGGCGGTGCGGCTGGCGGCGGCGCAGGCGTGGAGCGTCTGGGAGGGCTCCACCGTCACGCTCATGCCCGACGAGGCGCTGCGCACCAACCACGCCGAGCCGGCCTACGCCCTGGCCTTCGCCCGGATCGAGAACCACTTCTTCGTGCACGGCGGCTTCTTCACGCCCGGCCAGCTCATCGAGAACGCCGACAAGCTGCGCTCCGTCCCGGGGGTCATCGTGCAAGGGCGCTACGACGTCTGCACACCGGCCAAGACGGCGTTCGACCTGCACAGGGCCTGGCCGGAGGCGGAGTTCCACCTGGTGGACGACGCGGGGCACGCGTTCAACGAGCCGGGCATCCTGCACCACCTGATCGAGGCGACCGACAGGTTCGCCGCCGGGTAGCGGGGCCTTTTTCCGACGGCGGCCGTCCCGGCGGGACCGCACCGCGCCGGGACGGGCGGGGCTCGAATAGGCTCGTGGCCCCGGACCGACGAGCGAGGAGCAGCAATGCGTGTGAACGTCGACTTCGACCGCTGCGAGAGCAATGCCGTCTGCATGGGCATCCTCCCCGAGGTGTTCGAGGTCCGCGACGACGACTACCTCTACGTGCTCCAGGAGGAGCCCCCGGAGGACCTCCGCGGCAAGGTCGAGGAAGCGGCCAGGATGTGCCCCAAGCAGGCCATCGGGATCGAGGGCTGAACCGCCGCCCTCCTCGGTCATAGGGGTTGTGAAACCTCGGCCATAGGGGTTCGCGGTGAACGGGCGGTCCGCCGTGTGGCCGGAGGCCCGTTTCTGCGGGGTGCCCGGCTCCGCGCGAAGCACATCGGACGTCCTGCGGTCCAGACCGGAACCGCGGTTTCGGCCCACGCCCAAGGCGGCGGGTCTGCTTCGCGCACGAGCGCGCAGTTCACCTCAATGGGCCTTCGGCCACACGAGAGAACCGCGCCCGCACGAGCCTCCTCCTGCGGTGGGCCTCCAAGCCCCCTGGGGCCAAGGTCCGCCCACGCATTCCTAACGCCCGGCGGCGGCCAGGGCGTCGTCCCAGGCGGTGGGCTCGGCCAGCAGCGGGCGGTAGCGCATGACCTTCGGGGTGGAGCGCAGGCCCAGGACGCCGACGAGCATCCCGGCCCGGCCGAGGAACGCCACGAACTTGCGGTCCTCGACCGAGCCGTGCACGAACTCCACGGTGTCGGCCGGGGCCGCCTGGCCGAGTAGCTGGACCTTCATGCCGTACTGGTCGGACCAGAAGTAGGGGACCGGAGCGTACTCCTGCCGGGCGCCCTCGCCGGCCAGCAGGTTGTGCGCCGCCACGGCCGCCTGCTCACCGGCGTTGGTCCAGTGCTCCAGCCTGATGCGGCCGCCGTAGCGGGGGTGCGGCCAGGAGGCGATGTCGCCGGCCGCGTACACGCCGGGAAGCGAGGTCGCGCAGTGGGCGTCGCAGCGCACGCCGCCCACGCCGCCGGCGAGTTCGACGCCGGAGCCGGCCAGCCAGCCGGTGTTCGTCTCCACACCCAGGCCGGCCACCACCAGGGACGCCTCGACCGCTGTGCCGTCGGCGAGCCGGACCCGCTCGACCCGGCCGGTGCCCTCGAACCCGGTCACGCCGACCCCCAGCCGCAGGTCCACCCCGTGGTCCAGGTGCAGTCCGGTGAGCGCCGCGCCGATCCTCGGGTCGACCACCCGGGTCATGGGGGTGGGCGCGGCCTCGACCAGAGTCACCTCGACGCCCAGCGCCCGGGCGCTCGCCGCGACCTCGGCGCCGATGAACCCGGCCCCGACCACGACCATCCGGTCCACGGCCTCCAACTCCGCGCGCACCGCCTCGGCGTCCTCGATCGTGCGCAGCACGTGCACCCCTGCGAGGCCGGTGGCCGGCCGCCGCGGCGCGGCCCCGGTCGCGATCACCAGGCCGTCGCAGGTGAGGGCGGAGCCGTCGTCCAGTTCCACCGCGCGCTCGGCGGGGCGTAGCCGCTCCGCGCGGCGGCCGAGCCGCAGGTCCAGCCGGAGCGCGTCGAACTCGGGCTCGTCGCGCAGCGCGACGCCCTTGGGCGAGCCCCGGCCGGTCAGCACCTCCTTGGACAGCGGGGGCCGGGAGTAGGGCCGGTGCTTCTCCTCGCCGACCAGGGTGATCGTGCCGTCGAAGCCCGCGCTGCGCAGCGACTCCGCGGCACCGAGCCCGGCCATGCCGGCCCCGACGATGACAATGTCGCGCATCCGATCTCCACTCGTCCCGGTGACGCGTGCCGTGGGCGGGGGCCGTCCCACCGCGGCACGCACCGGTGGGATCACCAAGGTGCAACGTCCACCGGAACCGATGTGTTTCCGCTGTGTTTCCGCGCTGTGCCGCACGCGGTTGTGCTGCGCGCGCAGCGGTGCGGCTCAGCCGGCCAGCGGGCGGACCGTCCCGACCGGGCGGCCGCCGCCGAGCACGTCCGCAGCGAGCAGGTCGGTGACCGGACCGACGTCGACGCCGAGTTCGGCCAGCGCGGTCAGCGCGACCATCGTGCGGGCCCGGACCAGCGGGTCGCCGTCGCTGATCTTGACCGCGACGCTCTCACCGGTGGCCGCGGCCACCACCATGACGCCCTCGGCCCCCTGCTTGGACACGACCCCGGGCAGCCGCCGCATCAGCACGGTGTCGTCGCGGTCGGCGCCCGCGACGTACTCGGGGAACCCCCGCATCGCCGAGAGCACGGTCGCCTCGTGCGAGTCCGCGTCGGCAAGGGCCATCGCCCGCACGCCGCGGGCCAGGCCGACCAGCGACACCGCCATCTGCGGGGCGCCGCAGCCGTCGACGGCGGTGTGGACGACCGGCTCGCCGCACTTCTCCTCGATGACCTCGCGGACCAGGACCTGCAACGGGTGGCCGGGGTCCAGGTAGTCGGCGGTGCTCCAGCCCTGCCGCACGCACGCGGCCAGCATCGCGGCGTGCTTGCCCGAGCAGTTCATCAGCTCCCGCGCGGGCCCGCCGCCCGAGCGCAGCAGCTCCTCGCGGGTCCTGCGGTCCATGGGCGGCTCCGGCGGGCAGTCCAGCGCGTCCGGTCCCAGACCGGCGTCGGCCAGCGTCCGGATGACATTGGCCACGTGGATGTCCTGGCCGCTGTGGCTGCCCGCGGCGATCGCCACCTGGGCGCCCGTGATCGGCGCGCCGACGCGCAGGCAGGCCAGCGCCTGGAACGGCTTGGCCGAGGAGCGCGGGAACGTGGGCGCCTCGACCGGTCCGCGCGCATGGGCCACCTCGCCTGACGCCGACAGCCCCACCACGGCGCCGAAGTGCACGCCTTCGCGGAACCCTGATCTGACCACCTCGACGAGCGGGGCGTGGGCGGTCGGCGTGCTGTCCGGCATGCGGGCTCCTCGTGCGGTGCGGGGGTCTTCCCTGGCTCGTGCTGCTCGGCCTCGTGGGCCAGGCCAGAGCATAGACGCCGCGACCGGGTCGGCACCCCGTCCGCGCGGCCTCCAGCGTGCTCGTTCGACGGGCTCCGTCAGTGTCGGCGGGTAAGGTCGGGGCTTGGCCCGGCAGGCAGGCGGGGTGGCCGGTGCACGCCGGAGGGTGTGCGTGCCGGGAGGCTCATTGCGACAGACAGGGGACGACAACGTGCTGGACGACGGTCGCGCCGGCCGGCGGGCCCTCCGTTTCGGAGCGCTGAGCCGTACCCGCCCCGGTCACCGGGCGCTGGACCTCGAATACGCCGTGGTCGACGTGGAGACCACCGGACTCGACCCGCGCCGGGGCGCGAAGGTCTGCGAGATCGCGGTGGTGCGGATGCGCGGTGACGGCACGGTGCTGCGCGAGTTCACCACGCTGGTCGACCCCCGCATCCCCGTCACCGGGCAGGAGTTCCACGGCATCGCCGTCGGCGACGTCGTCGGGGCGCCCAGGGCGGCCGACATCGTCGGGGACCTGGCCGAGCTGTTCTCCGGCGCGGTCCTGGTGGGCCACAACCTCGACTTCGAGGGGCGCTTCCTCGACGCGGAGTTCGTCCCGGCGGGGCTGCCCACGGGGCTGGCCGGGCTGTGCACGCTGCGCACCCTGCGCTCCCAGATCGATCTGGAGCGCTATTCGCTGCCCAGGGCCAGCCACGTCCTCAGCGGGCACTGGCCGACCGGCCAGCACACGGCGCTGGGCGACGCCAGGGCCTGCGCGCAGCTGCTCGCGGAACTGCTGCGCAACGCCCCCGGTGAGCTCCGCTACGCGGGCCCGGGGCCCGTGACGCTGACCGGCCGTTCCTCCGGCGCGCGGCTGAAGCCGCGCCGCTCGCTCAGCGGCCTGGTCACCCGCTTGTCGCTGGGAGCCGTGCGCGCGGCCCCCGCCCATGAGCTGTGCGACTGGCCGCGGCGCTGGCGGCCCTGGGAGTTGGATCCGGAGTTGTGTGCCGGGCGGTTCGGCGAGGAGGACCGCACCGCGGCGGTCGCCGATGCGGCCCTGCGCCGGCGGCGCCGCGAAGCCGCCTCGGCGACGGTGGCGCTGACCGGCGCGCTGGCCGGTGCGGCGGCCGCCGCGACCCTGGTGCGGCGCCTGCGCCGACGGTGATTCCGCCCGCCACCCACGGCACTGGAATACCCGGACTCTTGTGACCTGGCCGTTTGTGGAGCCCTCGGGGCGGTATCCTGACAACGGAACAATGACGCGGCGACGAGCGTTCCCGGCTCAAGAGTTCCCGGTCCGGGCGTTGGATGTCTCTCGTGCAATCCCGCTAGCGATAGACATTCCGGGCCATTATCGTTTGAATGCCGCGAATCATCTGCGCGCTGGCGTCTCGCTGAGCGGACGGTCGCAGTCTCCGATGAACTCCGATGAACACTGACAGCCGATGTCTCATCGTGCCGGGCGGTTGACGGGAGGACTCCGGGCATCGGAGGAGCCGCGAAGGTGCTGCCGAGCACCGAAGAACTGGTCGACGTAGAGGCGATGTGTGGACACTAGGAAAACAGAGCACGAGTCCGTGGCCGTGAGGTATTCCTACGCGGCGAGGACGGCCGATAGCGGCCATTCGGACGAGGCCGATACGCGTTCCGTGTCGGCCCCCGTCGAGTCGGTCGAGATCCTGCTGATCGAGGACGACCCCCAAGACGCGTTCCTGGTCGAGGAGCTGCTCGCCGACACGGCGCTGAGCGCGCACATCACCTGGTTCTCCACGCTGCACGAGGCCCGTGAGCACCTGCCGTCCTTCCGGGGCTGCGTGCTGCTCGACCTGAACCTGCCCGACGCCGGCGGCATGGAGCTGCTGCGCGAGGTGCTCACCTCGGCCGAGTCCGCCGCCGTGGTGGTGCTGACCGGATTCGACGACGAGCACGAGGGCGTCGCCGCCGTCGCGGCGGGCGCCCAGGACTACCTGGTCAAGGGGCACGTCGACGGCTCACTGCTGGCGCGCAGCCTGCGCTACTCCGTCGAACGGCAGCGCTCCGACGAGAACGCCCGCCAGTTGCGCGAGGCCGAGTTGTACGCGCGCGAGAACATGCGCCTGGAGCGCGGCCTGCTGCCGCAGGTGCTGCTGGACCGCTCCCCGCTGACGCACCGCGCCTTCTACCGGCCGGGCCGCAAGCGCGCGCTGGTCGGGGGCGACTTCTTCGACGCCATCGAGAAGGACGGCACCACCCACGTCATCGTCGGCGACGTCAGCGGGCACGGCCCCGACGAGGCCGCGCTCGGCGTGAGCCTGCGGATCGCCTGGCGCGCCCTGGTCATGGGCGGCGTGCCCGAGGAGTCGGTGCTGCCCGCGCTGGAGGAGATCCTGATCAGCGAGCGTGCGCAGGAGGAGATGTATGCGACGCTGTGCCAGGTCAGCCTCGACACCGGCGCCGAGACCCTGCGCATCAGGCTGTTCGGACACCCGCCGCCGCTGGTGATCACCGACCACGTCGCCGAGGTCGTGGCCAGCCCCCGGCCCCCGCTGGGCGCGTTCCCCGAGGTCGAGACCGTGGTCGATGAGGTCCCCTTCCCGCGCGGCGCGACGCTCATGCTCTACACCGACGGCCTCGTCGACGCCTACGACGACTCCCCCGAGCGGCTCGGGGTCGAGGGGCTGCAGCGGATCCTCAGCGACGTCGTCGGGGCCGGCACCTCGGTCGTCGACCTGCCCGAGCACCTGGTCGACGAGGCCGAGCGGCGCAACGGCGGCCCGCTCCAGGACGACGTCGCCATGCTGCTCATCACGCACGGGGATCAGGGGTGAGCCGGCCCGACGGCCCCGAGACCGCCGCGGCCCCCGGCGCCGGACGCACCGAGCGGCGGCCCTGGACGCTGCGGCGCCGCGTCACCGTCCTGCTCGCCGCGGTCGGCGTGGTCCTGGTCGCGCTGGTCTCCACCATCACGCTCAACGCGCTGGAGGCCCGGGACGCGATCATGCGCCAGGTCGACCAGCTGACCCCGGCCCAGAGCGCCGTCCAGCGCACCCTGACCGCCTACCTCAACCAGGACAACGGCGTCCGCGGCTACGCGCTCACCGAGGACACCGACTTCCTCTCCCCCTACCGGCGGGGCGTCACCACCCTTGAGGAGACCCTGCCGGTCCTCAGGGACGTGGCGCTGGACAACGAGGAGATCGACTCCGACATCGCGGAGCTGCTGGCGGCCGGTGAGGCGTGGGAGCGCGACTTCGCCGAGCCCACGCTGGACAAGGTCGAGCGGGGCGAGGAGATCACCTCGACCGACTACCGGCTCGGCCGCGAGCGGTTCAACGACCTGCGCCTGGCCGGCCAGCAGCTCGAACGGCGCATCAACCAGGAGCTCGTCGAAGCCAGGGACGGCCTGACGTCGGCGACCCAGCAGCTCATCGCGCTGCTGGTGCTGGTGGGGGTGGTCGTGGTGGTGCTGTGCACGTTCCTGTGGGTGATGCTCCAGCACTGGGTGCTGCGCCCCCTCGACCAGCTCGGCCGGCACCTCCAGCAGGTCTCCGACGGCTACTACGCCCACCGCATCGCCCTGGAGGGGCCGCCGGAGATCCAGCGGGTCGGCCGCGACGTCGACGGCATGCGCGAGCGCATCGTCTGCGACCTCGAAGAGGTCGGCACCGCCCGGCGCACCCTGCAGGAGCAGTCGGAGCTATTGGAGCGCCAGACCGAGGAGCTGCGCCGTTCCAACCTGGAGCTGGAGCAGTTCGCCTACGTCGCCTCCCATGACCTCCAGGAGCCGCTGCGCAAGGTGGCCAGTTTCTGCCAGTTGCTGCAGCGGCGCTACCACGGTCGGCTCGACGAGCGCGCCGACTCCTACATCGACTTCGCCGTCGAGGGCGCCAAGCGCATGCAGACGCTTATCAACGACCTGCTGGCGTTCTCCAGGGTGGGGCGGACCAAGAACTTCGGCGCCGTCGACCTCAACGTCGCGCTCAACGAGGCCCTGCGCAGCCTGGACGCGGCGCTGGAGGAGGCCGAGGCCGTCGTCACCGGCGACGACCTGCCCGTGGTCCGGGGCGACAAGACCCTGCTCACCCAGGTCTTCTTCAACCTCATCGGCAACGCCGTGAAATTCCGCGGCGATGATCCGGCGCGCGTCCACGTGAGCGCGCGCAGGGAGGGCGCCGAATGGGTGTTCTGCTGCACCGATAATGGGATCGGCATCGAGCCGCAGTACGCCGAGCGCATCTTCGTGATCTTTCAGCGGCTGCACACCCGTGACAAGTACGGTGGCACGGGCATCGGCCTGGCCATGTGCAAGAAGATCGTGGAGTTCCACGGCGGGCGCATCTGGCTGGGCGCCGAGTCGGAGGGGTCGGGGACCAGCATCTGCTGGTCGCTGCCCGTCGACACCCAGGAGAAGGAGTCCGCCGAGGACTCCACCGAGGAGGCCGGCGCCGACGCCGGCTTCCCCGAGGAGTTCGCCTTCGTCGGCAACGAGAGCGGCAATGAGAGCGCCTCCCGCGAGCGCGGGAACGATCCCGAGAAGGTCTGAGGCATTGAGCGAGGTCACGATGGTGCAACCCATAGAGGTGCTGCTGGTCGAGGACGACCCCGGCGACGTCCTCATGACCAAGGAGGCGTTCGAGGAGCACAAGGTCGGCAACCGCCTGCACGTCGTCTCCGACGGCGTCGAGGCGCTGCGCTTCCTGCGCCGCGAGGGGGAGTACGCCGAAGCGCCGCGCCCGCACCTCGTCCTGCTCGACCTGAACCTGCCCCGCAAGGACGGGCGCGAGGTGCTGGAGGAGGTGAAGAAGGACGAGGACCTGTCGCACATCCCGGTCGTCGTCCTCACCACCTCCGAGGCCGAGGAGGACATCGTGCGCAGCTACCGGCTGCACGCCAACGCCTACGTGACCAAACCGGTCGACTTCGACCAGTTCATCAACGTCGTGCGGCAGATCGACGACTTCTTCGTCACCGTGGTCCGGCTGCCCAAGGGGTAGCCGGACGCGCGAACCGCGCTGGTCACGGCCTCATCTTCCCCGTCCACGCGGGCTCCTGGGCTACCGTGGGCCCCATGAGCTTGCCGCAACCTCGTGATCCCGCCGGGCCGTACCGCATCTGCGTGGTCTGCCTGGGCAACATCTGCCGCTCCCCGATGGCGGAGAAGGTGCTGCTGGCCGATCTCGAACACGCCGGACTGGCCGACTCCGTGCGTGTGGACAGCGCTGGAACGGGGGACTGGCACATCGGGTCGGACATGGACACCCGGGCCGCCTCGGTGCTGCGCGTGCACGGCTACACCACCGACCACGTCGCCCGCCGGTTCGACGCGGTCTGGTTCGCCGAGCGGGACCTGATCCTGGCCATGGACACCGACAACTTCGCCGACCTGCGCCGCCTCGTCGAGGCGGTCACGGCCGACCCGGCGCAGGCCGAGGAACGGGTCCGGCTGTTCCGCTCGTTCGCGCCGGGCGCCGGCCCGAACCCCGAGGTGCCCGACCCCTACTACGGCGGCGACGACGGATTCACCACCGTGCTGAACATGGTCGAGGCGGCGAGCAAGGGCCTCACCGACGAGCTGACCGCCCTGCTCGGCAAGAGGTAGGCGGCGCATGGAACCCGTCGCAGCGCGCGTCGCCGAACTGACCGGTCGCGAGGTCGCCGAGACCGCCCCGCTGGGAACCAGCCACGACTGGGAGCTGCACCGCGTCACGCTCGCCGACGGCACGCCGCTGTTCGCCAAGGCGGTGCCCGACCGCGGCGAGCGGTTGTCCGGCCTGTTCCGCGCCGAGGCGCTGGGACTGGACTGGCTGGGCCGGGCCCCCGGGGCCCCGGTGCCCGAGGTGGTCGGCTGGGACGCCGACACCCTTGTGCTGTCCTGGATCGAGGAGCGGCCGCCCTCGCCGGCGGCGGCGGAGGACTTCGGGCGGCGGCTCGCCGCGATGCACCTGGCCGGCGCGGACTCCTTCGGAGCGGACTGGGACGGGTTCATCGGCCCGCTGCCGCTGGACAACACCCCGTCCCCGTCGTGGCCGGAGTTCTACGCCCGGCAGCGGCTCGCCCCCTTCCTGGAGCGGGCCGCCGACCGGGGCGCGCTCACACCGGGCGACGTCCGCGTCGTGGAGAAGGTCATCGGCTCCGTCGGGGACCTGGCCGGCGACCCCGAACCGCCGTCCCGCGTGCACGGCGACCTGTGGAGCGGCAACGTGATGTGGCAGGGGGACGGAGCGGTCGTCGTGGACCCCGCCGCGCACGGCGGCCACCGCGAGACCGACCTCGCCATGCTCTCGCTGTTCGGCCTGCCGCACCTGGACCGCGTGCGCGACGCCTACAACGAGGCGGCGCCGCTGGCCGCGGGGTGGCGCGACCGGATCGCCCTGCACCAGCTCCACCCGCTGCTGGTGCACGTGTGCCTGTTCGGCGCCGCGTACCGCACCACGGCGATGGACGCGGCCCGCGCCGCTCTGCGCGCCTGAGAGTGATCCGGCCGATCCCGACTTGAGTTTCAAGCTCAGCCATCGGGGGTTCTGGACCTCGGCCACAGGAGGGATTCGCGGTGACTGGGCGATCCTCTCGTGTGGCCGAAGGCCCTTGGACGGAGATCGCCCACCCGCACGCCTACTCCATCCTGTGGCTGAGCTTGGAAATCAAGTTCGAGATCGGCACAAAGGTGCGGAACCGCTAGAGTCGGACCCGTGAATTGGCCTGGAAACCAGCGACCGGACAACTGGGGCCACCCTCAGGGCGGTGCCCCGACCCCCCGAGCCTCCGGCGGACCCGGCCCCATGATGGTGGCGCTCCTCGCCATCGTGTTCGCGGCCGTGCTGGTCATCGCCGTGACGGTGGTGGTGATCAGCCTGCGCGGGAACGCGCAGCAGGCGGCGGCCCCCGCCGCGCCCGCCGAGGAGAGCAGCGAGCCCGAACCCGAGCCGGCCGGGGAACCGGAGCCGACGCAGGAGCCGTCCTCCCCGCCCCCGCCCGTGCCCCTCATGCAGGAGGGCTGGCAGCTGGCGAGCGTCACCAAGTGGGGCTTCGTCTACGAGATCCCGCCCAGCGACGACGGCTGGGTCTTCGACGGCCCCACCCACCTCCGGGGCTACGAGGACGATGACGGCCAGCCGGTCCTCGGCATGGGCGGCACCTCCCTGTACAAGGAGAACCCCTGCGAGACCTGGGGATCGCGCGCCGACGTCGGGGCCCAGGCCGTCACCGACACCGACGACACCGAGGAGATGGCCCGGAACGTCGCGCTGAAGTGGGCCGAGTACGCGTTCGAGACCGAGGCCGGGGGCAGGGCCGCCACGTCGGTGCGCTCGGTCGAGGCGTTCTCCTCCAACGACCTGACGGGCCACCACGCCGTGATCGACGCGACGGTGCAGCAGCCCGACGCCGACTGCCAGCCGCCCGGCGGGGTCGTGCACGCGGTCGCGGTCCCGGCCGACCAGGACGACACGGGCGTGCGCGTCTTCCTGGTCATCGCCGACACCGGGGTCGACGACGCCCTGACGGAGGAGACCATCGACACCGTCATCTCGACGCTGCGCGACAACGACTACGACTACGGGGACCAGCCCGCTTAGCCGCGTGCCGCCGGCGCCCCCGCGCGCCGGCGGACCCGGCCGAAGGGCTTGACCGTCGACAGCAGCGTGGCGGCCAGCAGCACCGTCAGCGCCACCGACAGGGCGATGACGGTCCTGGCCCGTTCGAGCAGCGGGGGCGGCACCGAGCCGTCCGCCGTCGCCGCAGCCAGCTCCAGGACCTGCGGGCCGAGGCTGAAGTTGCTTCCGACCACCAGGAGCGCGGTCAACCCCAGCTTGATCAGCACCCACCAGTGGCGGGCCAGGCCCCACGGGGTGCCCAGCGAGAGCACGAGGCCGGTGGCCAGCGCGGTGAGGCTCACGGGGGCGACCAGGGTGGAGACCAGCAGGCCCGCGGCGCCGTAGACCGCGCCGACCCGCGCGGGGTCGTCGTCGGCCAGGCCCGCGGCCAGCAGCGTCACCAGGCACACCTGGGCGCCGAGCCAGCCGACCGACGCGACGACGTGCGCGCTCAGCACCGTCTTGCGCCAGGCCGGGGAGAGCCGAGGGAACGCGGGGAGCGAACCGGTCCGGGGGCGCGGACGCCCCCGGGTCCGGTCCTGGCGGGGCGTCGCCGTCATCGCTTGGCTCCGGAGTCCTCACCCGGCACCCAGTTCAGGGCGCCGGCGCGCTCCATGAATTCGTCGACGCCGATGTCACCGGCGGCGAAGCGGTCGGCCAGCACCCGCCTGGCGCCCGCCTCGGGCGGTTCGGGTGCGCTCGCCCATGGCGGGCGGCGGCCGCCGCCGCGGCGGCTGAGCAGGAAGACGCCCAGCCCGATCAGCAGGGCGATGACGAGGAACATGGCGGCTCCCACGGCTGGAAGGAACGGGGGCGGTCCACCGCCCCAGGGCGGTCCGGGATGGGCGGCCAACGCGGTGAGTCCCGCGGCCCCGGCGGTCGGCGTGATGTTCGGTGCGGTGTCCAAAGCGGTGCTCAATGCAGTGTCCATACAACCGAGCCTGGCCGCCGGCCGCTACGCGCGTCATCGCCCGGTGCGCGGCTTCGCGGCTACGTCCGCGCGCGTAGCCGCGGTACGCCTCCGGCACGACGCCGGGCGGGCCCGCGCGAACTATCGTCGGGATGACGGCGGCCGGTGAGCGGGCCCGGCGCCGGCGGTGGCGGACCCGCGGTGAGGGGAGGCGCGCAAGCCCATGACGCGCAAGGCCGGCCGGATCCTCGCCGTGGACGTGCCGCTGGGGCTCCTCCTCGGCCTCCTGGTGCTCGCCGTGACGCGCGGCCAGACGGCGTTCGAGCACTGGGGCCCGCCCGGCCAGGGAGGGCCCGGCCCCGGGTGGCCCGACCGGGTGGACGCCGCGCCGCTGTCACCGGCCACCCACGCCGCCGTGTTCGCGGCCGCCGCGGGCGTGATGGTGCGCAGGCTCCGGCCCCGCACGGCCCTCGCTGTGACCGCATCGGCCGTCACGGCCTTCCTCGCGCTGGGCAACCCGTTCGGCCCGATTCTGCTGCTGCTGGCCGTGGTGGTGTTCTCCACCGCGGCCGCACTGCCGCTGCGGGCCTGGGCGCCGTGGACGGCCCTGGCCGTGCCGCTGCTGCTCTCCGGCTACCTCGACCGCCCCTACCTGGGGCTGCTCAACGGCGAGCTGCTGACGGGGGCCGTGTTCGGGCTGACCCTCCTGCTCGCCCCCGCCGCCCTGGGCGTCATCGTGCGCACCCGCCGCGAGGGAGCCCGCCGGGACCGGGAGCAGGAGCTGCGCCGCTACGCCTACGAGGAGCGGCTGCGCATCGCCCGCGAGGTGCACGACGTCGTCGGGCACAGCCTCTCGGTGATCAGCATGCAGGCCGGTGTGGCGCTGCACGTGCTGCACAAGCGCCCGGAGCAGGTCGTGCCCTCGCTGGAGGCGATCCGGCGGACCAGCAGGGACGCGCTGGAGGAGCTGCGCGGTACGCTGGCGGTCTTCCGCGACCCCGGCGTCGGGGGCGACGACGAGCGGGCGCCGCTGCCCGGGCTGGACCGACTGGAGGACCTGGTCGCCGCGATCACCGCCGCGGGCCGCCGGGCGCGGGTGCGCACCGATGGGGACCCCGTCGAGCTGCCCGCGGCCGTGGACCACGCGGCCTACCGCATCGTCCAGGAGGCACTGACCAACGTGGTGCGGCACGCCGAAGGAGCGGAGGCCGACGTGCGCATCGCCTACCGGCCGATGGAGGTCGTCGTGGAGGTGACCGACAACGGTCCCGCCCGGCCCGAGGCGCCGCCGGCCGAGGGCAACGGGCTGGCCGGGATGCGCGAGCGCGCCCGTGCCGTCGGCGGAGCCCTGCACGCCGGTCCGCGCTCCGGTGGCGGGTTCGCCGTGCGGGCCGAGCTGCCGCTGCCGACCGGGGGCGATCGGTGAGCGTCAGGGTGGCCGTCGCCGACGACCAGGCCCTGGTGCGGATGGGGCTGCGGGTGCTGATCGAGGCGGAGGACGACCTGGAGCTCGCGGGCGAGGCCGCCGACGGCCGCGAGGCGCTGGAGCTGGTGCGCAGGGAGCGGCCCGATGTGGTCCTGATGGACGTGCGCATGCCCGTCATGGACGGCATCGCCGCGCTGCGCGAGATCGCCGCCGACGACCGGCTGACCGGGACCCGCGTGGTGGTGCTCACGACGTTCGAGCTCGACGAGTACGTGTTCGACGCGCTGCGCGCCGGGGCGGCCGGGTTCCTGATCAAGGACAGCGAGCCGGAGGAGCTGCTGCGGGCGGTCCGGCTCGCGGCCGAGGGCGAATCGCTGCTGTCGCCGTCGGTGACCCGCCGCGTCATCGCGGCGTTCACCACGGGCTCGGGCGCCCGCCACGCCCCCCGCCCCGAGCTGGGCCTGCTCACCGACCGCGAGCGCGAGGTGCTGGGCCTGGTCGGCGAGGGGCTGACCAACGAGGAGATCGCCGAGCGCCTGGTGGTCAGCCCCGCCACCGCCCGCACCCACGTCAGCCGCTCCATGGTCAAGCTGCACGCCCGCGATCGGGCCCAACTGGTGGTGATCGCCTACCAGTCGGGCCTGGTGCGGTAGCGGGCCGTGCCGGGCGGCCGGGCCGGATCAGCCCTTGACGCTGCCGGCGAGCAGGCCGCGCACGAAGTAGCGCTGCAGGGCGAAGAACACGCCCAGCGGCACCACGATGGAGACGAACGCGCCGGCCGTGAGGCGCTGCCATTCGCCGCCCCGGGTGCCGGCCATCTCGGCCAGGCGGACCGTGAGCGGGGCGGTGTCCACGCTGCCGCCCGCGAAGATCAGCGCCACCAGGAGGTCGTTCCAGACCCAGAGGAACTGAAAGATCGCCAGCGACACCAGCGCGGGCACGATCAGCGGAGTCACCACGCGGCGGAAGATGACGCCGTGCCCCGCGCCGTCCACCCGCGCGGCCTCGAACAGGCTGCGCGGCAGTTGCGAGATGAAGTTGTGCAGCAGGAAGATCCCCAGCGGCAGGCCGAAGATCGTGTGCGCCACCCACACGTTGGTGAACTGGAAGGCGCCCTGCAGCTCCCAGGCCGGCAGGATCTGCTGGTCGCCGATGCTCACGCCCTCGGAGAAGAAGCGCAGCAGCGGCACCAGCGACATCTGCAGCGGTACGATCTGCAGCGCGAAGATCCCCAGGAACAGCCAGTCGCGCCCGGGGAAGTTCATCCAGGCCAGCGCGTAGGCGGCCAGCGCGGCGAGCGTCACCGCGAACACCGTGGCCGGCACCGTGATGACGAACGAGTTCACGAAGTAGCTGGCGAGCTGGCCCCGGCTGGCCGTGCCGAACAGCACGTCGCCGTAGTTCTCCATGGTGAGCCGCGGATCGCTGAAGAACGTCCACCACCCGGTCGTCTTGATCTGCTCCTCCGGGCGGAAGGAGGAGACGAACAGCCCCGCGGTGGGCAGCGTCCAGAGCACGGCGATGACGACGGCGGCGATGCCCGCGGCCCGGCCGGACAGCCGCCTGCGGACCCGGGCCGCCGATGACTCCGGCGGCGCGGCCCTGACGGCGTCGTCCGCGGTGGGCGGGGGAGGCGTCGGGTTGGTCACTGCTGCTCCCTGGCGCGTCGGTTGCTGCGCATCTGCATGATGACAAGGGGAATGACCAGGACGAAGAGGAAGACGGCCAGTGCCGAGCCCTGGCCGAGCTCGCCGTAGCGGAACGCCTGGTTGTACATCTCGTTGGCGATCACGCTGGTGTCGAACTGCCCGCCGGTCATCGTGCGGACGATGTCGAAGACCTTCAGCGTCTGCACCGAGATGGTGATCAGCACGACCGTCACCGTCGGCCAGACCGACGGCAGCGTGATGCGCCAGAAGAGCTGCGGGGACGAGGCGCCGTCGATCCGCGCGGCCTCGGTGATCTCCGCGGGGATCGCCTTGATCGCCGCCGACAGCACCACCATCGCGAAGCCCGCCTGCACCCAGATCAGCACGGCGATGAGCAGCAGCGTGTTCAGCGGCTGGTTGAGCAGCCACTGCTGCGGCTCGCCGCCCAGCCAGACCACCACCTGGTTGAGCACGCCGATCTGATCGGATCCGGCCGGTTCGAACGCGTAGACGAACTTCCAGATGATGCTGGCGCCGACGAAGGAGATGGCCATCGGCATGAACAGCAGCGACTTGGCGACGGACTCGAACCTGGAGCGGTCAACGAGGACCGCGTAGACCAGCCCGGTCGTGGTGGCCAGCACCGGCGCGAACACCACCCACAGCAGGGTGTTGCGCAGCACGATGAGGATCTCGGGCTGGGTGAACATCCAGACGTAGTTGGCCGTGCCGACCCAGGCGTCGCCGGAGCGGCCCATGAACGACAGCGCCGTGGTGCGCACCACCGGGTAGACCGTGCCGAGCAGGAGCAGCAGCGCGGCCGGGCCGAGGAAGAACGCCGCCTGCCACCAGTCGCGCCGCGTCTTGGGGCCGCGGTCGACGACGAGCAGGAGCACTCCGATGACGCCGGTGAACGCCGCGACGCCGATCACCAGCCACAGGAGCTTGGGCAGCTCTTCGAGCAGGGAGAAACCCATTCCATCCCTTTCAGGGGGAGCCGCCCGGGCGCCGGCGCGCCGGCGCCCGGGGCAGGTGCGGACGCTCCTTTAGGAGGAGGGCCAGGAGTCCTCGATGTAGGACAGGGTCTCCGCGGTCTCGTCGCCGTTGATCCAGTTGGTCATGCCGCGCCAGAACGTTCCGGCGCCGACCGCCGCCGGCATGTTGTCGCTGCCGTCGAAGCGGAACACCGTCTCGGAGTCGCGCAGGATCTCGGCGCCGAGTCGGTCGGTCGGGGACTCCAGCGTGTCCAGGTCCAGGTCCTGGTGGGCCGAGAACCAGGCGCCCTCGGCGGCCCGCCGGTCGGCGTAGTCGGCGGTCGCCAGGTACTCCTGGACCGCGACGACCTCGGGGCGGTCGGCGAAGGCGCCGACGAACTCGCCGCCGCCCATGACGGGCGTGCCGAAGTCGGGGTTGATCGGGGGCAGGTTGAACGCGAACGCGTCGCCGTCCTCGGCGACCGTGGTCCCCTCCGGCCACTGGGCGGCGTAGAAGGAGCCCATCAGGTACATTCCGCACTCGTCGTCCAGGATGGGCAGGCCGGCGTCCTGGAAGGAGGTGGTGACGATGCTCTGCACCTCGCCGTGGCCGCCGTTGACGTAGTCGGGGTTGCGCAGGATCCCGTCGACCCGCTCCATGGCGTCGGCGACCTGGTCGTCGTCGAACGGGATCTCGTGCTCGACCCACTGGTCGTAGACCTCGGGGCCGTTCTGCCGCAGCATCACGTTCTCGACCCAGTCGGTGGCCGGCCATCCGGTCGCGTCACCGGATTCGATGCCCGCGCACCACGGCTTGACGCCGTCGTCGGCCATCGCGTCGCTGAGTTCGATCAGTTCGTCCCAGGTCTGCGGGACCTCGTAGCCGTTGTCGGAGAAGAAGCCGGGGGAGTACCAGACGAAGGACTTGACGTTGGCTCCCAGCGGGGTGCCGTAGAGCTCGTCGCCGACGGTGGCGTAGTTCAGCCAGTCCTCGCTCCAGCCGGCCTCGGCCTTCTCCTGGACGCCCTCGGGCGCCGGCAGCGCGTCCCCGGATTCGGCGAAGCGCTCCAGCAGGCCGGGCTGGGGGAAGAAGGCGAGGTCGGGGGCGTTGCCGCCGTCGACCTTCACCTGGACCTGGGCCTCGAACTCGCCGCTGCCCTCGTACTGGATGTCGATGCCGGTGCAGGAGGCGAAGTCCGCCCACGCCCGCTGCATCCGCTCGCCCTCCTCGTCGCGGATGGAGGCGTAGACCTCCACGCTGGTGCCCTCGTGGCCCTGCCACTCCTGGAAGTCCTCGCAGTCCGCGGATTCGGGGTCGGCCGCCTGGGAGTCGCCCGACAGGTAGGAGCAGCCGCCGGCGAGCAGGATCAGGGGGAGCGAAGCCGCGACGGTGATGCGACTGCGCGGGGATGTGGGCATACGCGTACCTCCGGGGACCGCCCGGCGACTGGTGTAGACCGGGATCGTGAGGTCTGATGGAAGTGGGTTTGGCATGACTTGTCCATATCCGTGTCTGATCCCGGCCGTAACGGTTTCGTCACGTGGTCGTTCGGTCATGGAACCGTGCCGGGATCGAGATCGCTGTCAGCGAACAGAGACAGGGGAACAAAACCAGACTCTTCTTTATTGAGTCCTATTGACTCAATAAGGAGGGTCCCATGACTGACACGCAATCCGGCGTGACGCTGCCCGTCCTGCCGCTCGATGACGACGTGGTCCTTCCCGGCATGGTCGTGCCGGTGGACATCTCCGACTCCGAGGTCCGCTCCGCCGTCGAGGCGGCCCAGGCCGTGGGCGACGGCGCGGCGAAGCCCCCCGGCATCCGCTCGGCGAGCAAGCCGCGGGTGCTGATCGTGCCGCGCGTCGACGGCTCCTATGCGGGCGTGGGGACCGTCGCGGTCATCGAGCAGGTGGGCCGGACCTCCGACGGTGAGCCCGCAGCGGTGCTGCGCGGCACGGCCCGGGCGCGCGTGGGCAGCGGGACCACCGGGCCCGGCGCGGCGCTGTGGGTCTCGGTCGCGGTGCACGAGGAGAAGACCCCCGAGGGCGGCCACCCGGGCAGGGTGCAGGAGCTGGCCCGCGAGTACAAGACGCTGCTGACGACCTACCTGCAGAAGCGCGGCGCCTGGCAGATCCTCGACGGCGTCCAGCAGCTCGACGACCCGAGCCGGCTCGCCGACCGCGGCGGCTACTCCCCGTTCCTCAAGACCGCCCAGAAGCTCCGGCTGCTGGAGAGCTACGACGTCTCCGAGCGGCTGGGCGACCTCATCGAGTGGACCCGCGAGTACCTGGCCGAGCTCGACGTCACCGAGACGATCAACAAGGACGTCCAGGAGGGCGTGGACAAGCAGCAGCGCGAGTTCCTGCTGCGCCGCCAGATGGAGGCCGTCCGCAAGGAGCTCAACGAGCTGTCCGGAAAGCCCGGCAGCGAGGAGGAGGACTACCGCGAGCGGGTCGAGACCGCCGACCTGCCCGAACACGTCCGCACGGCCGCGCTGGCCGAGGTCGACAAGCTGGAGCGGGCCGGGGACTCCTCGCCGGAGGCCGGATGGATCCGCACCTGGCTCGACACCGTCCTCGACATGCCCTGGAACGAGCGCACCGACGACGCCTACGACATCGCGGGCGCGCGCGGGGTGCTCGACGCCGACCACGCGGGACTCGACGACGTCAAGGAGCGCATCGTGGAGTACCTGGCGGTGCGCAAGCGCCGCGAGGACAAGGGGCTCGGCGTCATCGGCGGCCGCCGCAGCGGTGCCGTGCTCGCCCTGGTCGGCCCGCCCGGCGTCGGCAAGACCTCGCTGGGCGAATCGGTGGCGCGCGCCATGGGGCGGACGTTCACCAGGGTCGCGCTCGGCGGCGTCCGGGACGAGGCGGAGATCCGCGGCCACCGGCGCACCTACGTCGGCGCGCTGCCCGGCCGGATCGTCCGCGCCGTCAAGGAGGCCGGTTCGATGAACCCGGTCGTGCTGCTGGACGAGATCGACAAGGTCGGCAGCGACTTCCGCGGCGATCCGACGGCGGCCCTGCTGGAGGTCCTCGACCCGGCGCAGAACCACACCTTCCGCGACCACTACCTCGAAGTCGACCTCGACCTGTCCGACGTGGTCTTCCTGGCCACCGCCAACACCCTGGACTCCGTCCCGGCGCCGCTGCTGGACCGCATGGAGCTGGTGGAGCTGGACGGCTACACCGAGGACGAGAAGGTCACCATCGCCCGCGACCACCTGCTCCCGCGCCAACTGGAGAAGGCCGGGCTGGAGCCGTCCGAGGTCGTGCTGGGCGACGACGCGCTGCGCACCGTCGCCGGCGAGTACACCCGCGAGGCCGGCGTCCGCGGCCTGGAGCGCTCCATCGCGCGGGTGCTGCGCAAGATCGCGGCGACCGTGGCGCTGGGCGAGCGCGAACTGCCGGTGTCGGTGGGAGCGGACGACCTGCGCGCCTACATCGGCCGGCCCAGGCACACGCCGGAATCGGCCGAGCGGACGGCCGTGCCGGGGGTCGCCACGGGCCTGGCGGTGACCGGCGCGGGCGGCGACGTGCTCT
The DNA here is from genome assembly GCF_013408795.1 of Spinactinospora alkalitolerans. Taxonomy (NCBI): domain Bacteria; kingdom Bacillati; phylum Actinomycetota; class Actinomycetes; order Streptosporangiales; family Nocardiopsidaceae; genus Spinactinospora; species Spinactinospora alkalitolerans. The sequence goes on along the minus strand of NZ_JACCCC010000001.1, from coordinate 4,965,911 downwards.
TCGTGGAGGCGTCGCTGGCCGACCCGGAGTCCGGTGCCGGCGGGCTGGCCCTGACCGGCCAGCTCGGCGACGTGATGAAGGAGTCCGCCCAGATCGCGCTCTCCTACCTGCGCTCGCGCGGCGCCGAACTGGAGCTGCCGGTGGGCGACCTCAAGGAGCGGGGCGTGCACATCCACGTCCCGGCCGGCGCCGTCCCCAAGGACGGCCCCAGCGCCGGCGTCACCATGACCACGGCGCTGGCCTCGCTGCTGTCCGGCCGCCCGGCGCGCTCCGACGTCGCGATGACCGGTGAGGTCTCGCTGACCGGCCGGGTCCTGCCGATCGGCGGGGTCAAGCAGAAGCTGCTGGCCGCGCACCGGGCCGGAATCACCACGGTGCTGATTCCGGCGCGCAACGAGCCCGACCTGGACGACGTGCCCGCCGAGGTGCTGGAGCTGCTCACCGTGCACCCGGTGGCCGACGTCAGGGAGGTGCTGGACCTGGCGCTGCGGCCGGCCGGCTCCAGGGAGCCGGTCGCCGCCTGACCGGCGGACGCCGACGCGGGCCGTCCCCCTCGGGGGACGGCCCGCGCGTGTCTTCTCCGCGGCCGGGGCGCGGCGCGCCGGGGCCGCGGTCTCCCATAATTGGACGCATGACCTCTTCGCACGGTGCTGACCACGATCTCCACGTCGCCCTGATCGGCTACGGCAAGGGCGGCGCCGTCTTCCACGCCCCGCTCATCGACGCCACCCCGGGCCTGCGGCTGTCCGCTGTCGTCACGGGCGATCCCGGGCGGCGGGCCGCCGTCCGCGAGCGCTACCCCGACACCGAGGTGATCGCGTCGGTCGACGAGCTGTGGCGGCGCGCCGACGACTTCGAGATCGCCGCCATCACCACGCCCAACGACAGCCACGCCCCGCTGGCCCGCGCCGCGCTGGAGGCCGGCCTGGCGGTCGTGGTGGACAAGCCCTTCGCCCTCACCTCCGCCGAGGCCCGCGAACTCGCCGAGGAGTCGCGGCGGCTCGGCCAGGTCCTCACGGTGTTCCACAACCGCCGCTGGGACAGCGACTTCCTGACCCTGTGGAAGCTGATCGACGAGGGCACCCTCGGCCGGGTGCACCGGTTCGAGTCCCGATTCGAGCGGTGGCGCCCCGAGGCCAAGGAGACCTGGCGCGATCAGGGCGGCGTCGAGGAGGGCGCCGGGCTCCTCTACGACCTGGGGCCGCACCTCATCGACCAGGCCGTCAACCTGTTCGGGCCGGTCGCGAGCGTCTACGCCGAACTCGACTCCCACCGGCCGGGCGTGCGCGCCGACGACGACACATTCGTCGCGCTCACCCACGCCTCGGGCGTGCGCTCCCACCTGTGGATGAGCGCGCTGACCGCCCAGCTCGGCCCGCGGTTCCGGGCGCTGGGCGACCGCACCGCGTTCACGGTCAGCGGCCTGGACGGCCAGGAGCGCCGCCTGGAGCGCGGCGAGCGCCCCGACGCCCCGGACTGGGGCGAGGAGCCCAAGGCCAGGTGGGGCGCGTTCGGGCTCGACGGCGACCTGCGCGCCGTGCCCAGCGAACGCGGCGACTACCCGGCCTTCTACGCCGCCGTCCGCGACGCCGTCGGCGAGGGCGACCCCCTGCCGGTCGAACTGCACGAGGCCGTGCACGGCCTGGAGGTCATCGAGGCGGCCAGGCAGAGCGCCGAAACCGGCCGGGTCGTCGCCCTGGCCGCGGACTGACGGCCGGGCACGGTGGACACGCGGCGGGTATGAGATATCCGATCGCCCGTTCATTGGACGTGTTCACGCCGATTTTCTAGCGTCAGAGGAGTGAGCGACACCGTCAGCGAGACGCCGTCACGGCAGGGCCACCGCGCCGGCAGTTCCGGATACCGGCGCGTCACAGTGGCGATGGTCGCCGCGGGGGTCGCCACGTTCTCCCAGCTCTACGCCGTGCAGGCGGTGCTGCCCGGACTCGCCGGCACGTTCTCGGCCTCGGCGGCGCAGGTGGCGCTCACCGTCTCCCTGGCCACCGGAGGGCTCGCCGGGTTCGTGCTGGTCTGGAGCGGCCTGTCCGACCGGTTCGGACGGGTCCGGGTCATGGCGGTGGCCCTGACGATCTCCACGGTGCTGGGCCTGCTGGCGCCGTTCGCCCCGGAGCTGTGGACGCTGCTCCTGCTGCGCGCGCTGCAGGGCGCCGCGCTGGGCGGGGTGCCGGCCGTCGCGATGGCCTACCTGGCCGAGGAGATCGACCGGGCCCATCTGGGCCGCGTGGTCGGCGTCTACATCGCGGGCAACACCGTGGGCGGGATGGCGGGCCGCCTCGTCGCCGGTGCCGTCGCCGACCTCGGCGGGTGGCGCTGGGGCGTCGGCGCGGACTCGGTGCTGGGTCTGCTCGCCCTGCTCGTGTTCCTCTTCGCGATCCCCCGGCCGCGGGGATTCGCGCCCGGGCGCCGGGCCGCGGGAGCGATGGGCATGGGGCGGCGGGTGGCCGCCGCCCTGACGGACCCCGGCCTGCTCGCGCTGTACTGCCAGGGCCTGTTCCTCATGGGGGCCTTCGTCTCCGTCTACAACTACCTCGGCTTCCGGATGGCGGGGGAGCCGTTCGGGCTCTCCCAGACCGTCGTGGCGTTCCTGTTCGTCGCCTACCTCGCCGGCACCGTCAGCTCGGCCGCCGCGGGGATCGTGATCGAACGGGTGGGCCGGCTCGCGGTGCTGCTGGCCGGCGTCGCCGGCATGGTGCTGGGCGCGCTCGCCATGCTGGCGATGTCGCTGCCGGTCATCGTGGTCGGCCTCGTCGTCCTCACGTTCTGCTTCTTCGCCGCGCACGCCACCGCGTCGGCCTGGGTGGGCCGCAGGGCCTCCGGCGAGGTCAGGGCGCAGGCCTCCGCGCTCTACACGCTGGCCTACTACCTGGGCTCCAGCGTGTTCGGCTGGCTCGGCGGCGTCGTCTACGACCACGTGGGATGGGGCGGCGTGGTCGGCTACGTCGCGGCCCTGTGCGCCGCGGCGGCGCTGGCCGGGCTCGTCTTGAGGACGCGGCCGCGGGGCTGATCCCGGCCGCGCGTTTCGCTCGCCGACGGTGCGCACCGTGCGCGGTGTCCGGGAATCCGCGGGCTACCGCATGCGTGTTTCAATCAAATTTCGGTTCCCCACTTGCTTAATCTGCTCAAACTGGTCATGATGTTGCGAATAGATTGCGCGAGATGAGCAGAGGAGCGTTGTGGCACGTCACCAGCGGCTGCTGGACGCCGTCATCGACGGGGTACAGCGGGTCGAGGAGCTCGCCGACGTCCTCGGCGTGAGCCCGTCCACCGTGCGCCGCGGCCTCAGCGAACTCGAACAGGCCGGCAAGGTCGTGCGCACCCACGGCGGCGCGGTCCCGGTGAGCGTCACCGGCGAGCTGTCCTGGACCCAGAAGAGCGAACGCAACGCCGCGGCCAAGCGCCGCATCGCCGAATGCGCCAACACCCTGGTCAACGACGACCACGTGGTGCTGCTCGACGCCGGGAGCACCACGACCTTCGTCGCCGAGCGGCTCGCCGCCCGCTCCGGCCTGACCGTGGTGACCAACGGCATCGGCCCCCTCTGGGCGCTGCACGACGCCGAGGACGTCGAGGTGATCCTCACCGGCGGCCGCGTCCGGCAGCGGCGCGGCTCGATCGTCGGAGACTACGCCCGCGCCGTACTCGACCGGATCACCGCCGACATCGCCTTCATCGGCGCCGACGGCCTGGTGCCCGGGCGCGGCGTCAACTGCTCCAGCTCCGAGCTCGCAGCGATCAAGGAACTCCACCTGCGCAGCGCCCGCCACGCGGTCGTCGTGGCCGACTCCAGCAAGATCGGTGCGGCCCCGTTCCCGCATTGGGCGATCGTTCCCGGTCACTACACGGTGATCACCGACGACGGACTTTCCGAGAAGGCCCGCCGATCCCTCGCCGAGGACCCGCGATGCACCCCCGTCATCGTGTCGCTCGGCTCCGGCCCTCCGGCCGCGGCGCCGGAGGAATCGTAGGAAAGAAGAATCACGACTATGGAATTGCAGCTGCTCGCGGCGCTGGTCCTCGGCGTCGCCGCGGTCGTCGCGCTCATCCTGTGGTCGAGGCTCGACGCGTTCGTCGGGCTGCTGGCCGGCGCGCTGGTGACCGGCGTGGTCGCCGGCGTCCCCGCCACCGAGCTGATCGAGCACATCACCACCGGTTTCGGCAACACCCTCGCCGGCATCGGGATCGTCATCGCGCTCGGCGTGATGATCGGCAAGGTCCTGGAGGAGAGCGGCGGCGCCGACGCCCTGGCCAAGATGTTCGTCCGGCTCGCGGGCAAGGGGCGCGAGGACGTCGCCATGACCGCCACCGGCGCCGTCGTCTCGATCCCGGTGTTCTGCGACTCCGGCTTCGTCATCCTGCACCCGCTGGCCCGCTCCCTGGCCCGCAGGTACGGCAAGCCGCTCGTGGTGGTCTGCCTCGCGCTCGCCGGCGGCCTGTCCGTCACCCACCACATGGTGCCGCCCACGCCCGGGCCGCTGGCGGCGGCCGGCCTGCTCAACGCCGACCTCGGCGCGGTGATCGTGGCCGGCACGCTGTTCGCGGTCCTGCTGATCCCGGTCGTCGTCGCCTACGCGCGCATCGTCGGCCCGAAGCTTGAGTCCCAGCTCGACCCCGACCTCGTCGCGGCGCTCGCCGCCGAGGACGGGCGCGGCGGATCCGGCTCCACGGGAGTCCTCACCGGTGACGGCCGCGACATCGCCGAGGAGCCCGCCGACCCGCCCGTCAGCGCCCTGCGGGCCTGCGTCCCGCTGCTGCTGCCGCTGCTGCTGATCGTCGGCAACACCGTCACCGGCGCCATGTCCGTGCCCCCGGTGGTCGGCGACACCTTCGCCGTCATCGGCAACCCCGCCGTCGCGCTGCTGATCGGCCTGGTCATCGCCGTCTACCTGCTGCCGCCGCGCGGTACCGACCGCAAGACCGTGGTCGGCTGGCTCACCGCGGCCGCCGCATCGGCGGGCATGATCGTCTTCATCACCGGCGCCGGCGGCGCGTTCGGCGAGGTCCTGCGCCAGTCGGGCGTGGGCGACGCGCTGGCCGACGCCGTGTCGGGCTGGCCGGTGCCGATGTTCCTCATCCCGTTCGTGATCGCCAGCTTCGTGCGCGTGGCGCAGGGGTCGGGCACCGTCGCGATCATCACCGCGGCCACGCTGAGCGCGCCCCTCGTCGAGTCCGCCGGCGTCGACCCGACGCTCGCCGTGCTCTCGGCCTGCGCCGGCTCGATCGTCTTCTCCTACTTCAACGACTCCTACTTCTGGGTCGTCACGCGCTTCACCGGCCTGTCCGGCGTGTCGGCGCTGAAGATGTGGAGCGGCATGACCACCGTGCTGTGGCTGGCCACGCTGCCCCTCCTCGGCATCGCAGCGCTCATTCTGAGGTAGGGGACGACCATGGCCCAGATTCTCGTCATCGCCGACGACCTCACCGGCGCCAACGCCACCGGCGCCCGGTTCGCCCGCGCCGGGCAGCGGGTGGCCACCGTCGCGCCCGAGCACGTCACCCGGGCGGCGGAGGACTACGACGTCGTCATCGCCAACCTGGACAGCCGCCACCTGCCCGCCGAACAGGCCGCCGACCTCGTCACCGACGTGGTCGAGGCGGTCTGGCCGGTGAGCCTCGTGGTCAAGCGGACCGACACCACCCTGCGCGGCAACATCGGCGCGGAGCTGGAGGCGGCCCTGCTGGCGGTCCGGGAGCGGACCCCGGCCGCGACGCGGGTGCGGGCGCTGTTCGCCCCGGCCTTCCCGGCATCGGGGCGGGTCACCGTCGACGGCATCCAGTTGCTCGACGGCGTGCCGCTGGAGCGCACCGAGCTCGCGTTCGACCCGCTCACCCCCATGCGCACCAGCGTGATCGCCGACATCGTGGCCGAGCAGACCCGCCTGCCGGTGCGGCACGTGCCGATCCGGCAGGTCACCCAGACCCTGCTCACCGCCGACCTCATGGCCGGGGACGAGCCGATCGTGCTGTGCGACGCGCTCACCGAGCAGCACCTGGCCGACATCGCCGAGGCGGCCGCCGAGGCGCACCGCATCGACGGCACGGTGTGGGTGGCCGTGGACCCGGGGCCGACCGGGGCGCTGCTCGCCGAGGCGCTGCGGCTGCGCGGCCGGGGCGGTTCGGTCGGCCCGCTGCTGGCCGTCGTCGGCAGCGCCACCGAGCTCACCCGCCGCCAGCTCGACGCCGTCGCCCGCACCGGCCCGGCCCGGTTCGTCGACATCGACGCCGCCCGGTTCACCGCCGACGACGCCGGCCACCGCGCCGACCTGGCCCGCGAGCTCGTCGACCACCTCACCACCGCGGTCTTCCCCGAAGTGGTGATCCTGCGCACCGCGACCTCGGCCGGCGACGTCGTCGAGCTGCCCGCCGCGGCCCGCCGGTCCCTGCCCCGCCTGCTGGCCGGGCTGGTCTCGGAGGTCGTACACGAGGTGGCCCGCGACGCCGGATCCACCGGGGTGCCCAGCGGCCTCTACACCAGCGGCGGCGAGGTCACCTCGGCCGTCCTGGACGAGCTCGACGTGCACGCCTTCGAGGTCGGCGGCGAGGTCGTGCCGCTCGCGGTGTACGGAACCCTGAGCGGCGGCCCGCTGGACGGCACCCCCGTCGTCACCAAGGGCGGCCTGGTCGGTGACGACGGAACGATCCTGGAGTGCTTCGGCAAGCTGCGCCGCGCCGTCCAGACCCGGCTGCGCAACGTGCGCGCCGAGGTGTCCGAACACGTCCTCGTCCCCGGCGGCCCGGCCGACCACGTCCGGCACTGACATCCCGATCCCGCGGCGCCGGAAGCGCCGCGGCACCGCTACAACTGGAGGAACCAGTCATGACGCAACGCCCGACCCTCGCCGTCACCGTTGGCGACCCGGTCGGCATCGGTCCTGAAATCACCGTGCGGACCCTGGCCGAAGTGGGCGCGCAGGCCTCCGCGCGCGGTGTGGTCGTCGCCGACCCCGCCGTGCTCCGCCGCGCGGTCGAGGTGTGCGGCCTCGACGTGCGGATCCGGGCGGTGGGCTCATGGGAGCTGCCCGCCAGGGAGGAGGGCGTGATCGACTGCTTCGACATCGGCGTCCTCGGCGAGACCGAACTGGAGTGGGGCAGGGTCGACGAGCGGGCCGGCGCCGCAGCCGTGCGCGCCATCGAGGTGGCGACCGGGGCCGCGATGGCCGGCGACGTCTCCGGCATCGTCACCGGCCCCATCAACAAGGAGGCCATCTGGGCGGCCGGCAGCAAGCACCTCGGACACACCGAGATGCTGGGCGAGCTGACCGGTGTGACCCGGCAGAACACCATGTTCGTGGTGCGCGGCAAGAAGATCTTCTTCGCCACCCGGCACCTGTCGCTGCGCACGGCCCTCGACCAGGTCAGCGAGGAGCAGCAGATCGCCCAGATCGAGGAGGCGCTGACCGCGCTGCGGGTCTTCGGCCACGACGAACCGCGCCTGGCCGTCGCCGCGATCAACCCGCACGGCGGGGAGAACGGCGCGTTCGGCGACGAGGAGATCGTGCACCTGACCCCGGCCGTGGAGCGGATGCGCGCCACCGGCGCCGACGTCACGGGCCCGGTCCCGGCGGACTCGGTCTTCCACCAGCTGCTGCAGGGCCGCTACGACGGCGTGCTCTCGCAGTACCACGACCAGGGCCACATCGCAGCCAAGACCTACGACTTCGACGGCACGATCTCGGTGACGGTGGGGCTGCCGATCCTGCGGACCTCCGTCGACCACGGCACGGCCTTCGACATCGCGGGCCAGGGCGTGGCCGACCCGGGCACCATGCGCTCGGCGTTCCTGCACGGCGCGGAGTTCTCCCACTTCGCCGACCGCATCCGGGCCGAGTACGGGAGCTGATCGATATCTGACGACCGGGTGTGCACAGGGGGCCGGCTGTCGCGGTGCGCGCAAGCCGCCGGCGGTGCAGCGGGTCCGCGCCGTGGAAGTCCGCCTCGCCCCGCGATCTCGGCGGCAGAGCCCGATGAGCGCCCCGATCGTGGCCCGCCGGTGCCCGGCCGCTCCGCGAGGCGGCCGGGCACCGCGTGCGCCGGACCCATCCGCCCGGCCGCCGGCTCCGAATTCCCCATGGACGAGCCGGTGAGAGGCGGAAGAGATGAAGAGCTGGACCCTGATCGTGCTGGGCGCGCTGCTCGTGCTGATCGGCGGAGTATGGGGACTCCAAGGATGGGGCCACCTGCAGGGCAGCCCCATGACCGGGGTGCGGCTGTGGGGAGTCCTCGGGCCGGTCGTCCTGCTGGCGGGCATAGGCCTGCTGGTATGGGGGATCAGGGGGCGCCGGACGCGCTGAGCCGCGACGCGGCGCGCGGGCCCGGCGTCCCCGTCGACCTCCTGCGCCGGCGCGAAAACCGGTGGAGGAGCGATAGGGCTCCGTTCTAGTGTGGAGCCGTGCACTTCCGGTGCGCAGACGACGGTTACTTCTGGCACTCACGTGGTTCGAATCCATGACGCGGCCGGTGCGAACCGGTCGCGGATGTCCGTCGTCGCCTCGACCTCGGAAGCGGCACCGCGGAAATCGGAAAAGGGCGCCCGGTGCGCAGGCAGCGGATACTTCACCTGAAAAATGAGATGTTGCGGGTTCGAGTCCCGTCGCCCCTTCGGGGGCGTAGCTCAATTCGGTAGAGCGCTACGTCTCCGCCGCCGATCTCGACCTCGGGCGTCCTTTTTCATGCCCTTTTCCGGGCCCTTTCTCCGAGCGGGACCGGTACGCCGGAAAAACCGGTGGCGCCGCCCCGCGGCCCCCTTCTACGGTGGGGGCCGTGCACCTCCCGGTGCGCGGGCGACGGTTACTTCCCCAGACCCCGAGGTCTTTGGAAACGGCTTCGAGGCCGCACGGCCGTCGCCGATCCGAACTCGGGAGCGGCATCGCGAAAACCGAAGAAGGGCGCCCGGTGCGCAGGTGACGGATACTTGGGGACCCAGAGGTCGCGGGTTCGAGTCCCGCCACCGGATTTCGCATCCGGTGTGGCTCAGGTGCGGACAGCACGGGTCGTGTAGAGCGCTGGGCGTTATTTCCGTCGCCGACCCCCGTCCTCGGGCGCCCCTTCTTCTCGTGCTCGCGGTCCCTCCCGGTGTCCGCCCCGTTCCCGGCACCATGAAGGAGGTGCGCGATGGCCAAGTTCAACCGGGCCGGCACGACCCCGGTCGGCGCCGGACCCGTCACCGCCGAGCGCGTCGCCACCGGACGCACCCACGAGGGCGCGCCCGGCCATCTGCGCGACCCCCGCTCCGAGCTCTTCGTCCTGGCGGTCGCCCAGATGGTCGGCGAGCAGACCTTCTACGAGGCGGCCGACGAGCGCGACGAGCGGTTCCGCGCCCTGGTCGCCCGGCTCGCCGTCGACGACCCCGACTGGCTGTCCGGCCTGCTGGGCTGGCTGCGGCGGGAGGCGGGGCTGCGCTCGGCGTCCCTGGTGGGAGCGTTGGAGGCGGCCAGGGCGCGACTGGCGGCCGGAGCGCACGGCCGCAGCCGCCGGCTCGTCGACTCGGTGCTGCTGCGGCCCGACGAGCCCGGCGAGGCGCTGGCCTACTGGACCGGGCGCTACGGCAGGTCCGTGCCCAAGCCGGTCAAGCGCGGCATCGCCGACGCGGTGACCCGGCTCTACACCGAGCGGGCGCTGCTGAAGTACGACACCGACGCCCGCGCCTTCCGGTTCGGCGACGTCATCGACCTCACCCACCCGGTGGCCGGTACCAGTGGGCAGGGCGAGCTGTTCCGGCACGCCCTGGACCGCCGGCACGGCCGGGACAACCCGGTCCCGGCCGGACTGGCGACGCTGCGGGCGCGCGCCGACCTCATGGCGCTGCCCGTTGCGGAGCGCCGCGCCGTGCTGGACCGCCCCGACGCCGCCGACGTACTGCGTCGGGCCGCGATGACGTGGGAGGCGCTGGCCGGCTGGCTGCAGGGGCCGATGGACGCGGCCGCGTGGCAGACGGTGCTGCCGTCCATGGGCTACACGGCCCGGCTGCGCAACCTGCGCAACTTCGACGAGGCCGGTGTCGGCGACGAGGTCGCCGAGGCGGTGGCCGCGCGGCTGGCCGACCCGGCCGAGGTCGCGCGGTCGCGGCAGATGCCCATGCGGTTCCTCGCCGCCCACCGCGCCGCCCCGTCGCTGCGCTGGGGCGCGGCGCTGGAGAGGGCGCTGCAGGCGTCGCTGGCCAACGTGCCCGCGCTGCCGGGGCGCACGCTGGTCCTGGTGGACCGGTCCGGGTCGATGTTCGGCCGGATGTCGGCGCGGTCCCAACTGACCTCGGCCGACGCGGCCGCGGTGTTCGGCGCGGCGCTGGCGCTGCGCGCGCGGGAGGCCGACCTCGTGGAGTTCGGCACCGGCCACCGGCCGGTCGCCGTGCGCGGAGGCGAGGCCGTGCTGCGCGTGGTCGAGCGGTTCGGCAGCCTGGGCGGCACCAACACCGCCCAGGCGGTCCGCGACAACTACCGCGGGCACGACCGGGTCGTCATCGTCACCGACGAGCAGGCGTGGGCGGGTCGGCGGGGCGCCGACCCCACCGCGGCCGTCCCGCCGCAGGTCCCGGTGTACACCTGGAACCTGGTGGGTTACCGGCGCGGCCACGGCCCTTCGGGCGAGGGCAACCGGCACGCGTTCGCCGGCCTGACCGACGCCGCGTTCGGCATGATCCCGCTGATCGAGGCCGGCCGCGCCGCCCACTGGCCGTGGGAGACCGCCGAGGCTTGCTGAGGTCCGCGGAAGTCGAGTGGGCCCGCCCGCCGATCTTGGCCTTGTGGGGCCTGAGAACGCTGCGACAACCCAACAGGGTCAAGATCGACGAGAGAACTCGCCCTGTCCCGCCGCGCCTCTCTCGATGGGGGATGCGGCGCGGCGGGGGTTCGCCTCGGCTAGACTCCGGGCAATTTACCCACACGGCCGGGTGACGCACCGGCCGAACGAATCGGCGCCGACCGTGCGATCCGGCGGCGGGAGGAGGACGATGAACCGACTCAGTCACGACACCATCCGGCGGGTGCCCAAGGTCGTCCTGCACGACCACCTCGACGGCGGGGTCCGAGCCGCGACGCTCGCCGAGCTCGCCGGGGAGGCCGGCTACGACGGCCTGCCCACCCTGGACCCCGGCCGGCTCGGCGACTGGTTCGCCGCAGGGGCCGGTTCGCCGGAGAGCTATCTGGGGCGCTTCGCCCCGATCGCCGACCTGCTGCAGAACGCTGCGGCGCTGACCCGGGTGGCCACCGAGTGCGCCCAGGACCTGGCCGCCGACGGCGTCGTCTACGCCGAGGTCAAGGTCGCCCCCGAACTGCACACCCGCGCCGGGCTCACCCGCGAGCAGGTGGTCGATGCGGTGCTGGAGGGACTGCGCGTCGGCACCGCCCGCGCCCGCCTGTTCGGCCGCGTCATCGACGTCAGGCTGCTGCTCACGGCCATGCGCCAGGCCGCCGATTCGCTGGAGATCGCCGACCTCGCCGTGCGCTTCCGGCACCGCGGCGTGGTCGGCTTCGACATCGCCGGCCCCGAGGCCGGCTACCCGCCCACCCGGCACATCTCCGCCTGCGAGTACGTCAAGCGCGAGAACTTCAACCTCACCCTGCACGCCGGCGAGGGGTTCGGGCTGTCCTCCATCTGGGAGGCCATCCAGTGGTGCGGCGCCGACCGGCTCGGCCAGGGCGTGCGGATCATCGACGACATCGCCGTGGAGGACGGCGGCGGCGCCAAGCTCGGCCAGCTCGCGGCCTACGTGCGCGACAAGCGGATCCCGCTGGAGCTGTGCCCGAGCTCCAACCTGCACACGGGCGCGGTCCGCAGCCTCGCCGAGCACCCGATCGACGTCCTGCGCCGACTGCGGTTCCGCGTCACGGTCAACACCGACAACCGCCTGATCAGCCGGACCTCGATGACGGGGGAGTTCGCCGCGCTGGCCGAGGAGTTCGGTTACACCCTCGACGACCTGCGCTGGTTCACCGTCAACGCCATGAAGTCGGCGTTCATCGGCCACGACGAGCGCCTGGACCTGATCAACAGGGTCGTCAAGCCGGGCTACGCCGCCGAACGCGCCGACCACACCGGCGCCGCCTTCTTCCGACAGGAGGACATCTGGTAACCGCAGGTCGGAGCGCACCTGTGGACAACCGCGACGCGCTTTGACGGCCTTCGCCTACGGTCGGAGATCCCCAACCGACCCGACCGCCGGGAGGCGCCGTGCACTACGCCGTTCAGATCGAGGTGGAGATCCCCGGTGACGCCGGGGAGCTGGACGAGCTGCGCTCCCGCGGCGGGGCGCAGATCCTCCTGGAGCAGCTCGACGCCGTCGTCCGGATCCAGGGGCCCGACGGCGCCGTGGTCCGGCTGCACGCGGTCCGCTGCCTCGCGCACGGCCGCGGCGCCGTCGTCAGCGCGGTCGCCGAGGCGCCCTCGCCAGAGGACGCCGAGACCGGGCTGCGGCTCACGGTGGCGCGGCTCCTGCTGGAGCACGAGGCGCTCGACGACTGGCAGGTCACCGGCTGCCGGGTCCAGGGGCCCGACGGCGACCTCCCCCGGCGCGCCGCCGACCCCGGAACCGTCCCGCCGGCCGCGCCGCGCGCGGGCTCCGCCGGTTCCGAGATCGACCGGGCGCGGGTGCGGCGGTGCCTGCTCGTCCACGCGCCGCGGCTGCGCGCGTTCGGTCCGGAGATGTTCGGCCTGCACGACGGGGCCGCGCCCGCGCCCCGCTGCGCCGACCTGCTGGCCGGATCGCTGCTCATGGGCGTCTACGCGTTCTTCGACGGCCTCTACCGCGACCTCGACGCGCTGCACCGGATCGGCGGCGGGACGGCCGCGGACCTGGCGGAGCCGCAGATCCTGGGCGTCCTGCCCGAGCCGGTCGCGCACCGCTGCGACATCGGGTTCGTGCGCCGCTTCCTGCTGGTGGCCGGCACCGGCGCGCACCGGCTGGTCGAGTCCTGCTGGCGGCCCCCCGCCTGCCTCGGCGAGGCGCTGGCGGTCCGGACCATGTTCCGGGCGGCCCATGACCACCTGAGCGGCCACGCGCTGCTGGCCGATGCCGCCGGCTACTTCGAGGCGCTGGCGGAGAACGCCTTCGCCCCGGCACACCTGGAGTCGCTGCGGCTGCTCGACGAGCGGGCCGATCCGCTCGGCGGCCCGCACGACCCGTACGCGATGTCCACCTGGTTCACCCCGGCCGACGACCTGGAACCGGTCCACCCCTACGCCTACGGCCCCGCCTCGGTTTAGCGATGCCTCCGGCGGCGACGCCCTCCCGTCCGACCGGCCCTGCTCACACCGCGTCGAAGTCGGCCGCCATCGCCATGTCCTCGTGTTCGAGGTTGTGGCAGTGCGGCATGTGGCGCCCGGTGAACCTGTCGAAGTGCGCCGGCACCCCCCACGACCTCATAGGGCCGCACGCCCACCGGCGGTCCCTCACCGATGCTCGATGATCGCGCTCGTACAGGGGGTCGGCTGTCGCAGTGCGCGCAGCGCCGACGGCACAGCGGGTCCGGGCCGTGAAACTCCCGCCTCGCCACGCGAACGCAGCGGTCGAGGTTCGATCAGTCCTCCAGATCCTCGGCGAGCACCTCGGGGACCGGGAACGGCGGCCGGCCGGCGCCCGAGACCGGGTGGCCGCCCCAGACGTCGGGTTCGGCCAGGACGCCCTCGGCCGCGCCGTCGGGCGTGCGGATCAGCACCGATCTCCGGCCCGTCTCGAAGCAGGCGGTGACCTCCGGATTCGCCGCGATCCGGCCCACCCAGCGGTAGCCGCCGGTGAGCGGGTCGAAGTGGCCGGCGAGGTGCACCCGCACCGCGGCCTCGCGGCCGTCGATCACCGCGGTCGCCGGTCCCCGGTACTCCTCCTCCTCGTCTCCCATGCCGCTCACGTCCGCGCCCCCGCCCCCGGTGCCATCGCGCTCCTCACGCCGTCGACGGCGCGCCGCGGCGGCCGAGCAGGCCGGCCCTGCGCCAGAAGTACCTGCCGGGCCCGGAGATGGCGCCGGCCTCGCTCAGCGTCTTGACGACCTTGCGCGCCGCCCAGGTCGTGGTGTCCTGCCAGTGGGGGTTGCGGCGCGCGGCCCTGCGGGCCTCACGCGGGTCCAGTCCCACCTGGGCGTAGCAGCGGGGGTTGATCAGCCGGGTCGTGGAGTAGTACACGACGAGGCCCAGCACGAACCGGGTGTAGACGCGCGACAGCAGGCTCTTGCGCCGCCACTCCCGCACGAACTCCTCGCGGGCGTAGCGCATGTGCCGCGCCTCCTCGACCACGTGGATCCGGGAGACCGCCCGGGTGAGCGGCTCCAGCGCGTCGTCGGCCATGATCTCGCGCTGGAACTGGTCCAGGATCTCCTCGACGAACAGCGCCCCGCTGAAGGTCAGCGGCCCGTTGGAGATCGTCTTGAAGACCTTGCCGAGGAGGTGCGTGACCGGGTCGAGCCGGTAGTGGGGAGCCCCGAGCTTGTCGATCATCCTGGCGAACATCACCGAGTGCCGGCACTCGTCGGCGATCTCGGTGTAGGCGTACTGGACGTGGTTGCTCGTGGGGTCGCGGTCGTAGGCGTGCCTGACCAGCATCTGCATCAGGATCGTCTCGAACCAGATGCCGATGCTGGCCACGCTGGCGATCTCGTGCCGGCTCAGCTCCTTGCGCTGCTCCTCGGTGAGCCGGTCCCACAGTTCGGTCCCGTAGATCGAGACGCGCTCGGGACGGATGGCGTAGCGGTCCTCGTCGATCGGGGCGTCCCAGTCGATCTCCACGAGGGGGTCGAAGGACGCCTTCGCCGAGGAGCGCAGCAGGCGTTTGGCGATGTTCTCGCGGTCGGTCGGGGGCTGCGCCTGAACGGTCATCGGTTTCTCCTGGGAGTGGGCGGTCGATGGGCCGGATCAGATGGTCGCGGGGGAGTCCGTGCCGGCGCCGTGGCGCCGGTGCAGGCCGCGGGCGAGGTCGGCGCCGGCGAAGTGGCCGGTGGCCACCAGCCGCCCGATCCGACCGGAGACGATGCGGTCGACCAGGGCGGGCGCGTGCCGGGCCAGGCGCAGCGCGCCGGTGCCCAAGGGGGTCGAGGCGAGGTCGCGATGGGCCGTGCGGGCCGCGGCGGCCCGCACGGCGGTCATGGCGGTGTCGCGCACGAGCTCGGCGGGGACGAGCCCGTCCAGTGACACGCCGACGGCGCGCGAGCGGTCGTGGATCGGGGTGTCGACGTATCCGGGGTGGATCGTGGTGACGCCGATGTGCGTGCCGTACTCGGCGCGCAGTGTGTCGGCGTAGGCGGTCAGAGCGCGCTTGGACACCGTGTAGGCGCCGGTGAACGGCATGCTGACGCCGGCGAGCAGGGAGGCGGTGAGGACGACCCGGCCGCGCTCGCGCAGCAGCGCGGGCATCGCGGCGGCGGTGACCCGCCACGCCCCGAGCAGGTTGACCTCCAGGGCCTCGTGCACCTCGGCGCCGGGGGCGGTCCCGATGTCCACGGCCGGGCCGACGCCGGCGAAGTGGATGAGGCGGTCGAGGCGGCCTCCGAGCCGCTCGACGGCCTCGGGGAGCACTTCGCACACCTGGGCGTCGTCGGTGACGTCGCACGCGAGCACGCCGTCGTCGGGCTTGCGGTCGATGCCGACGGCTTCGGCACCGAGATGCCGCAGCACGCGCAGGGTGGCGCCGCCGAACGCGCCGGATGCACCGGTGACGATCGCGGTGCGCCCGGAAAGGTCACGCAGAGTGCTTGCCGTCACGGTGATCTCCTTCACAGGTTTCGCTGGGAACGTTACAATGCTCATTGTCACAATTCAATAGGAGATTTTTTGACCTGGATGAGGACGTTCTCTTCATCCCCGCCGAGAGGCAGGAATCGGCCATGGACGAGCACCACCGCGGCCCGGCGTGTCCATAAGGTGGACACATGGCCGAGTACCGCATCGACGAGTTGGCCCGCCTCGCGGAGACCACCGTGCGTAACGTCCGCGTCTACCAGGACCGCGGGCTCCTGCCGCCCCCGCGCAGAGAGGGGCGCGTGGGCATCTACACCGAGGCGCACCTGGCGCGCCTCAGACTCATCGGCCAGCTGCTCAAGCGCGGCTACACCTTCGCCAACATCAGCGAGCTCGTCACGGTCTGGGAGCGCGGGGGCGACCTCGCCGACATCCTCGGCTTCGAGTCGGCGGTGGGCGGCCCGTGGTCGGACGAGATCCCGGACTACATCACGCTGAGCGAGCTGCACGGGCTCTTCGGCGCGCAGGTCACGCCGGCCAACCTCGCCCGCTCCATCAAGCTCGGCCTGCTGGAGCGCGACGGGACCCGGTTCCGGGTTCCCAGCCCCCGGCTGCTGCACGCCGGTGCGGAGCTGGTGTCGGTGGGGATGTCGCTGCGCACGGTCCTGGACATCGCCGAGCAGTTGCACGGCCGGGTGGACGCCGCGGCCGGCGACCTGGTCACTACGGTGGCCGACCACATAATCGCCAGCCACGCCCCCGACGGGATCGTCAGGAGCGGCGAACTCGCCGAGGTCGCCGACCTGATCCGCCGCCTGCGCCCGCTCGCCCAGACCGCCGTCGACGCGATGCTCGCCCAGGCCATGGCGCACCATCTCCAGGAGGTCATGGGCGAGCACTTCGCCGAGGTCCTCGACCACCTCAAGGAGGAGCAGGAGCGCCGAACCGCCTAGATCATCGGTGGGGGAAGGCGGGGACTGTTTTCAGGCCCTGTTCGGCCTTTGCGGACCTGGTGGGGCTGTTGTCAGCGCGCCAGCGCCGGCGGCAGCCCCACCAGGTCATGCGGTGGTGAACGAAAGGACTGCGGCCACAGCCTCCTGTTCCCGTCAACGATCTAGCGGTGCTCCGAGCCGTCGGCGGCCTCGCGGCACAGCCGGGCCAGGTGGTCGCCGACCACGTCGGCCGCCTCCAGCGGGAGCATGTGGCCGCGGCCGGGCAGGACCTCCAGTCGAGCGCCTGGCAGCGCCCTGGCCAGCGCGCGAGCGTGCCGCACCGGGGTCAGCCGGTCGGCCGTGCCGCTCAGGATCGACACCGGGACCTCGCGCAGCGCGCGCAGCCGCCAGATCTTGTCGTGCGCCATCAGCGCGGGGTAGAAGGCGCCGATGACATCGGCGGGCGTGGCGTGGACCAGTTCCGCGCAGTCGCGCACCCACAGCGGGTCGGCGCCGGGGCCGAACAGCAGCCGTCCGACCGCGGCCCGGTGCAGGGCCAGTCGCGGCGGGACGACCGCCCGCAGGCGCTCGGCGCGCTCAGGGAAGCGGACCAGGGTGTCCATGAGCCCTCGTCGGCAGGCGGCCGCGACCCTGGCCCGCAGGGGATGGCCCGGCAGCCCGGTGTCCAGGTGGCCGGCCGACGTCGACACCAGGGCGACTCCGGCCACCCGCTCGGCGACGAACCCGGGCCGCGCGGCGGCCAGGGCCATGATCGTCATGCCGCCCATCGAGTGCCCGCCGAGCACCACCGGCCCCGAGGGGGCCGACGCGTCGATGACGTGCGCGAGGTCCTCGCCCAGCAGGTCGACGCTGAGCGGATGCCCGCCCAGGGTGGAGCCGCCGTGGCCCCGCTGCTCCCAACTGATGACCCGGACCGCGCCGCAGGGGAGGCCGAGCCGGCCGGAGACGAGCGCCGTGGCCTGGGACCGCCAGGTGTCGGCGGTCAGGGTCCAGCCGTGCGCGAGCACGACCGTCAGCGGCGCGTCCTCGGGGCCGCGCGCGTGCACCCGCAGCGCGGCGCCGTCGGGGGTGGTGACGGTCCGGGTGGTCTCGACGACATTGCGCAAGGGGGGCATGGGGTCTCCGTCCTGGGATGGCCGATGGGGGACGGGGTGCCGGGGCCGCTCGGGGGCGAGCGGCCCCGGCGGCGCCGTCAGCCCGAGGCGGGCTCGGTGCGGACGACGTCGATGTCGAGGGAGAGCCGCTTGGTGAAGCGCAGCTCGGCGAACGCCCCGGCGGGGACCGCGGGCCGCTGGGGGAACACCGGCTCCACGCGCTCGTAGGGCGATCCGGGGGCCGGGCGCGGGTCGGCCCCGCCCCGGTTGGGCCACAGCGACATCGCGCGCTCGGCCTGCGCGGTGATCGTCAGCGACGGGTTGACACCGAGGTTCGCCGAGACCGCCGAGCCGTCGACCACGTGCACGCCGGGGTGGCCGTGCAGCCGGTGGTAGGGGTCCACCACGCCCTCCTGCGCGGTCGCGCCGATGGGGCAGCCGCCCAGGAAGTGCGCCGTCATGGGAGCGTTCACCAGGTCGCCGACGTTGCCGCCGGGGAAGCCGTCGATCTTCTCGGCCAGCCGGGTCATGACCTCCTGGCCGGCCGGGATCCAGGTCGGGTTGGGCGCGCCGTGCCCCTGGCGCGAGGTGAGCCTGCGCCCGCCCAGCAGCCCCTTCCTGGTGTAGGTGGTCAGCGAGTTGTCCAGGGACTGCATCACCAGCCCGATGATCGTGCGCTCGGAGAACCTGCGCACCGAGAGGCTGCGGGCGAAGACGTAGGGGTGCGCCGCCGCCAGCCCCAGGAAGCGCAGCCAGCGCGGGACGCGCCCGCCGCCGGGCACCTGGATGGTGGCGAGCAGCCCCATGGCGTTGGAGCCCTTGGCGTAGCGCACCGGCTCGACGTGGGTGTGCTCGTCGGGGTGCATCGACGACGTGATCGCCACGCCCCGGCTGAAGTCCTCCGGCGGGTTCGCCGAGCGCGTCATCGCCCCGGCCAGGGCCTCGGAGTTGGTCCGGGTCAGCGAGCCCAGGCGCGCGGAGATCCGCGGCAGCAGGCCCCGGTCGCGCATCGCGTGCAGCAGCCGCTGGGTGCCGTAGGTCCCCGCGGCCAGGACCACCTCGCGTGCGGTGAAGGTGCGGGCGTTGCCGCGCCTGCGTCTGGCGCCGGTGACCAGGGTGTCGACGGCGTAGCCGCCGCCCAGGGACTCGGGCCGCTCGCGCAGCCGCGCCACCGTCGTCATCGGGTGGATCTCGGCGCCGGCGCGCTCGGCGAAGTACAGGTAGTTCTCGGTCAGCGTGTTCTTCGCGCCGTGCCGGCAGCCGGTCATGCACCCGCCGCACTCGATGCAGGCGCGCCGCCGCGGACCGGCGCCCCCGAAGTAGGGGTCATCGGTCTCGGTCCCCGGATCGACGCGTTCGGCCCGCGCGGTGTCGCCGTCCCCGCCGTCGCCGAAGTACACGCCGACGGGGGCGAGGTGGAAGCTGTCCCCGACCCCCATTTCCTCGGCCACCTCCTTCAGGTGCACGTCGGAGGGGGTCATCGTGGGGTTGGTCCGGACGCCCAGCATGCGGCGGGCCTGGTCGTAGAAGGGGGCCAGTTCGCTGCGCCAGTCGGTGATGTCGCGCCACTGCTCGTCGGTGAAGAAGTCGTCCAGCGGCTCGTAGAGCGTGTTGGCGTAGTTGAGCGAGCCGCCGCCGACGCCGGCGCCGGCCAGGATCAGCACGTCCCGCAGCAGATGGATGCGCTGGATGCCGAACATGCCCAGGGAGGGAGCCCACAGGAAGTTGCGCAGGTCCCAGGAGGTCTTCGGCAGGGTTTCGGGGGTGTAGCGCCGCCCGGCCTCCAGCACGCCGACCCGGTAGCCCTTCTCGGTGAGGCGCAGTGCGCTCACCGAGCCACCGAATCCGGAGCCCACGACGATGACGTCGTAATCGAACGCCTCCGAATCGGAACTGAAACGTGACATCGAGGGTTTTCCCTCCTTCGCTCCAGGATTCACGGCGTTGTCGTGCTCGGGGGGCATGGCGCTCCTCTTCCGTGAGTGCGGGGAATGCGGAGAATGCGGGGGAGTGTGAAGAAGATCGAGCGGGCGCCGGCTCGGGGCCGGTGATCGGGCGAGGAATCAGCCACTTGGAAGTGTGACATTGGTTATTGTAATGTTCACCACCTACCGGTGAGTAAGGTGCCCTATGTAACACGCAGGGCGGGAACTCGCGCAAGGTCCCCGCGACGACCCCCGGGCACCGGTGCCGCCCCCCGGCACGGTGCTTCGAAGGAGGCAGCTTCCATGGCAGAAGACACGCAGGCGGAAACCGAGCACAGCGGCATCGGATGGCGCCGCTTCGGTCTTGCGCTCATCCCGGCCCTGGGGGCCGCGGGCGTGCTCGTGGCGCTGACGGCGCAGGGCAGCATCGCCGCGTCCTTCGCCGTCTCCGGCGACAGCTTCAAGATCTCGGCCGACTCCATCACCGGGACCGGGTTCGCCCAGTACGGCGACGTCAGCACCTCGGCCGACGACACCCGGCACCCGGTCGCCGTCTCCGTCATCGACGAGGCCGAGCTGGTCAACCTGTGCCAGTCGGTGCTGATGGAGACCCCGGTCGGCGAGATGACCCTCCTGGTCAACGCCGGCCAGGACGACACGCCGGTGTCGGCGGAGAACCTGGTCGTCGACACCGAACAGCTCTCCGGCGACGCCACGTTCACCAACATGGAGATCGGCCGCGACGCCGGCACCCTGGAGAACGCCTCCGGCCAGAGCGGTGCGGCCGGCGCCTTCGGCCAGCAGGCGGACACGGTCGCCATCAACGACCTCCAGCAGGTGGCGTGGGGCGTCAACGCGGGCACCTTCCGGCTCAGCGGCCTGCACCTCGGCCTTGAGCCCGGCAACCACGAGTGCTTCTGAGACCGATGAGCAGGCACGGTTCCGCCGCGCGGCGGCGCGGTGGGCGCCAGGCGTTCCGGCAGTGGAAACGGTCCCGCCCCTTCTGGGGCGGACTGCTCATCACGATCGCCGGGACCACGATCCTGGTCGCCCCGCTCGCCCCGCTCCCACTGATCGTCCACCAGGGCATCGCCGGGATCTCGGGCTACTTCGTCGGGATCCTGCTCGTGGCCATCGGTGTGCTGACCTGGCTGCAGCCGGCGCAGCGCACCTTCTACGGCATCGTGGCGATCCTGCTGTCCCTGGCCTCGTTCCTCACCTCCAACTTCGGCGGCTTCGGCATCGGCATGCTGTCCGGCCTCTTCGGCGGCGCGCTCGCCTTCGCCTGGCTGCCCCGGCGGCCCGGCGGGGCCGGACGCGGGAAGGCGCCCGACGCCGACGGCGGAGCGGAGGAGGAACCCGATGACGGGTCGGAGGACGCTCCGGCGCAGGAGGACAAGCTCCCGCCCCCTCTGCCTTCGCAGACCGGTCCGGACGGACCGGCGCGCGCCTTCGTCGCCCTGCCGATGGCGCTGGTCCTCGCCCTGTCCTCGCCCGCGGCGCTGGACTGGCCGTGGGACGACTGGTTCGGCGGGGCGGGGGCGAGCAGGAGGAGGGCGAGCCCGCGCCGGAGCCCTCGCCGTCCGGGACGCCGAGCCCCGGCACCTCGCTGCCGGAGCTCCCCTCGCCCTCTCCCGGGGACGGGGAGGAGGAGGCCGGGGCCGGCGAGGACGGAGCGGCCGATGACTCCGAGGAGGATGAGGAGGACCGGGAGGTCTCGCAGGAGTGCCGCGTCCAGGAGGGCTCGTCCGAGCTCTCGGAGGAGGAGCTCAAGGAACTGCTCCGGGCGTGCCAAGAGGCTCAGGAGCGGGATGAGGTCCCCGAGTTCACCGTCCGGGAGGGCGGCGATGACGGCCGCTTCGTCGCCGGCACCGCGGAGAGCGGACTGAGCGCCGACAGGCTGGCGATGAGCGGTGCCTCCTTCGACGGCGTCGTGGAGTACCCCACCGCCGACGGGCCCCGGCGCTACCTGAAGCTGTCCATGGACGAGGCCCGATTCAGCGGCGCCGAGCAGTGGTTCCGCCACGACGGAACGATCACCACGCTGGACCTGCCCGCCATGACGATGTCGGGCGACGTCGTCATGCACGTCACCCGGATGGAGGCGCGCATTCTCGGGATCAAGCTCACCTTCACCCCCGATTTCCCGCCCCCGCTGCTGCTGCCCTCCATGACCGTCACCGACCTGGAGGTCGACCAGCCCCTGGCCCAGGCCGGCACGGTCGACATCGACGGCCTCGAGGAGAATGTCGAGCCCTGACCTGAGAAGCCGAGGGAGCGGAAGGCCCCCACCGGTTCGCCGCGGTCCTCGCCGCCGTCCCCGATCGGCGGCGAGGACCGTCTTCCTCCGGTCCCTCCCGATCGGACGGCGCGGGGTTGTCCACAGCCGTGAGATCGGTGTTGCCGACCCGGCCGGTCGGCTCCGAGGCTTGGGTCATGCCGGAACTGTCCAGCGCGCACGCGCTCGCCGCAGCACAGCACGGGGTCATCTCGCGTGAGCAGGCCGCGGGATGCGGCCTGAGCGTGCACCAGATCCAGCGGCTCGTCCGCACGGGGCGGTGGCGGCGGGTGCGCGTGGGCGTGTACCTCGTGCGGGGCGATCCCGCCCCGGCACTGGCCGCGAGGGTCATGGCGGCGCAACTGGTGTACGGGCCGCGTGCGGTGGCGGTGGGCGGCACGGCCGCGCGCCTGTGGCGGATGCAGGGCCCGCTGCCCGGACCGGGGCACGAGTTCATCCACCTCTGCGCCCCCGGCGTGGCCGGTGCCAAGCACGAGGGGCTGCGGCTGCACGGCTGGCGGGTCGGCCCCGACGAGGTCACGCTGTGCGGCGGGATCCGGCTGACCACGCCGGGGCGCACCGTGCGCGACACCGTTCTCATGACCGACCGCTACAGCGGGATCAGCGTCATCGACTCCGCGCTGCAGCAGGGCCTGGTCAACGCGGAGGACCTGCCGGTCCCGGAGGCGGCCAACGCCGGGCGCCAGGGGGCCCGCCGGACCCGGAGCTGGTGGTCGCTGGCCGACGGCCGGGCGCAGAGCACGTTCGAGACCCGGTTGCGGCTCGTCTGCCACGACGCCGGAATCCCGCCCGAGACCCTGCAGTATCCCGTCCACGACGGCGAAGGCGGCCTCGTCGGCCACGCCGATCTCGCCTGGCCCGGCTGGGGCGTCGTCGCCGAGGCCGACGGCTCCGCGCCGCACGCCCTGCCCGACGCCCTGTTCACCGACCGCCGCAGGCAGAACCGTATCCTCAGCGCCCCCGAACGGCTCGTCCTGCTCCGCTTCACCTGGCGCGACCTCCAGCGCCCCGACGACATCGTCGCGATGATCCTCGAGGCCCGCGACCAGCGGGCGGCCATGGCGGGGGCGGCGCGATGAGCGCGGCGCCCCCGCCGCGGCGCGGAGCGACGGGCCCGGCCTGGAGACGAGGGAGGCCGGGCCCGCCGCGCATCAGGGCGCTACCGCGCGTTCGGGAGGAGGCGGCTGGGACCGCCCACGTGGGAGACGTAGA
This sequence comes from Spinactinospora alkalitolerans, assembly GCF_013408795.1. Lineage (NCBI taxonomy): Bacteria > Bacillati > Actinomycetota > Actinomycetes > Streptosporangiales > Nocardiopsidaceae > Spinactinospora > Spinactinospora alkalitolerans. The sequence continues at coordinate 4,942,753 of NZ_JACCCC010000001.1, read as the reverse complement.
GCGCGTCGCGGGCGCGGGTGCAGGCGACGAACAACAGGTTGCGCTCCTGCTGGTGGATCTGCTCCAGCGCCACCGGATCGGCCTCGGCGGAGTCGATCGCGGCCTTGGGCGGCAGCAGCGGTTCGCTGACGCCCACCACCGCCACGCAGCGGAACTCCTGTCCCTTCAGCTTGTGCATCGTGCCCACGCGCACCGCGCCGACCCCGTCGGTGGCGTCCAGCGGGGCGGTCGGGATCCCGCAGGCCTGCAGCTCCTTCGTGATGTGCCGCACCACCCACTGGTTGCGGCCGGCCACGGCGATGGAGGAGGCGACCACGCCCGCCTCCAGCCACACCCTGACCCACTCGCCCAGCGCAGCCATCTCCTCGGCCCGGCTCGCGCAGCCCCGCAGCACCGGCTCGGGGCCGCGCAGCAGCGAGCGGTAGCCCGCCAGCGTGTCGGCGTTGTCGTCGAGGCCGACGGCCGAGGGCCGCCCCAGGATCGGCATCGCCCACGTGAGGATCTCCTGCGTCACGCGGTAGCTGACTCGCAGCCGGTGGCTGCGCCCGCGCACGTTGATCCCGAGCGAGGCGAGTGACACCCGGTTGTCATAGATGCGCTGGTGCGGGTCGCCGACGATGAACAGGTCGTCCGGTCCCTCGGCCACGGCGGCGCGCAGCAGCCGCCACTGGGCCGGGTGCAGATCCTGTGCCTCGTCGACGATGACGTGCCGGTAGCGCGGTCCCGACCGGCGCAGGATCCGGGCGGCCTCCTGGGCGACCTGCGGGTAGGACCACCGGCCGGCGGCGCGCAGCGCGGCCGTGTAGCGCTGGATGGTCTCCCACACGTGCGTGCGGTGCTCCGGAGCGAGGTGCAGCACGCGGCCGTTGCGCTCGCACCGGATGTAGGAGGGCAGGTCGGTGAGCTCGCGCGCCAGGATCACCTGCTCCCACTCGTCGGCCAGGAACCGCCCGGAGTAGGGGATGCCCTCGGCCCGCGCGGTCTCCCGCCACCACTCGCTCAGGGTCTCCCTGCCCAGGGTCTGCGGCGGGGTGCCGGTGTGGCCGTGCACGATGCCGCGGGCGAGGCCGTCGATCGTGACGACCTCGATCCGGTCCCGCACGGCCGGATCCGGCACGATCCGGTCGAGGTGGCCGCTCAGGGTCTGCGCCAGCAGCCGGTTGAACGTGGTGAGCAGGACGGACCTGCCGCCGTCGGGGGCGCGGTCGGCTTCCAGGGCGGCCAGGTGCGCGGCGCGGTGCAGCGCGATCACCGTCTTGCCGGTGCCGGGGCCGCCGGTGACCTGCGCGGATCCGGCGAAGCTCGCGTCGGCGATCCGGTGCTGGTCGGGGTGGAGCGTGACCTGCCACTCGGCGAAGGACCTGGTGAGCTCCTGTGCCAGTTCCACGGGGCCGCTCACCTGCGGTGGCGCGGCCGGGTGGACGGGGCGCTCGCGCATCTCCACGATGTCGAGCGCCGGTCCCGATTCGGGGCGGTAGCCGCGGGCGAAGGCCACCGCGTCGTCGTGCCGGCGGATCGTGACGAGGCAGTAGACGTCTTCAGAGGTGAGCGCCACCACACCGGACCATTCCGGACCGATCTGCAGGACGCGGACCCTGGGGTCGGAGGCGGACGAGATGGGTTCCAGGTGTTCCCGGTCACCGGCCATGTACGCCTGCATGACCGTCAGCGTGGCGGACTGGACCCCGGCGTCGAGCCGGGAGAAGTCGTTGAGGAAGGTCGGGGCAATCGCGAGTTGGGGCACGTCGTGCATTCCTCCGGTCGTCGACCTGGCGTGGGGAGTCGCGTGGGGAAGAAGGTTGGGGCAACCACCGCGTCTACAGGTAAGGATGCGCTTCCGCGAATTCCGGCAAACCCCCCGGCTAAGGCGATTCCGCGGCTCCCGAAAAGGGGTGGGGAGAGGTGTATATCGGCTGGTCAGAGCCTTATTTCGAAACTGTTTTCGATGTTGTGGGCGAACGGCGGCGGAACACCGGTCCCGAGCGGCCCATGGCTTCCCCGGTCCGAAGTCCGAAAACGGCATTGAAGTCAGACCGAAATCCGGGACGATCGCATCCGGCGACGCGCGTCCCGGCTCGGGGCCGCGGATCGGGAACCATGTCGGACCGGCCCGGGTCGGTCCTTCCGGGGCGCGGCTGGTCCTCCGCCGGGACCGAATCCCGGTACGGCGGTGCGCCCGTATTTCGGCTACCGGGATCGTCGACGGACGGACCGGGGGCGGCCGGCGAGTAGCCGAACTCACGGCGCACCCACGGCCGTTCCTGCACCACACTGGACGATGAGAGTGCCGCTGCCGCGGCCGTGGGAACCAACGCGCGAACCCAAGAGGAGTCCAGGTGTCCAAGCCCGTGCTGACCGCGTTCCGTGTGACCGCCGCCGTCGAGGCGGTCACCTGGATCGGGCTCCTGATCGGGATGTTCTTCAAGTACGTCGTCGTCCACGACGAGATCGGCGTGGAGCTGTTCGGCCCCCTGCACGGCGCCGCCTTCATCGGCTACGTCGCCATCGCGCTGCTCGCGTGGATCAGGTTGCGCTGGACCCCGTGGACCGGTGCGCTCGCGCTGGCCGCGAGCGTTCCGCCGCTGGGCACCGTGGTCTTCGAGCGGTGGGCCTCCGGTACCGGGCGGATCGACCGCGCATCGGTGCCGGAGGAGGAGCCGCAACCGGTCTGATCCCGTTTTCGCCTCCCATCGGAACTGGGTCTTGCAACCCGCCGCAACTACCATGAAATCCGAGTGCGGAGCGGAGCGACGGGAGAGACGTGACCCCAGAGGAGCCAGGCGGTCAGGGAGCCATGCGAGCGTCGGACGCCGATCGAGACCGGGTAGCCGAGATCCTGCGGGAGGCGGCGGGGGAGGGGCGCATCACGCTGGACGAACTCGACGAGCGACTCGACCGCACCTACCGGGCGCGCACCTACGACGACCTCGCGCCGCTGACCGCCGACCTGCCCACCCAGCCCGATGCTCCCTCCACCCCCCGCCCCGAGGGCGCCGTGCTCCGGGCGGGGTCGGAGCAGACGCTGGAGTTGAAGGCGAAGGCCGGCACCATCACCCGTAAGGGCAACTGGCAGGTGCCCGGCCGGGTCGTCGTGAAGAACCCCTACGGCGACACCCGGCTGAACTTCCGCGATGCCACGCTGCTGAGCACCATCGTCGAACTCGATATCACCGCCTCCTGGGGCGACGCCAAGATCATCCTGCCCGACGGCGCCAGCGCCGACATCAACGTCGACACCTCCTGGTTCGGCAGCGTCGACAGCCGCGTCCGCGAGGCCGCCTCCCCACCCGCGCCGCACTTCAAGATCACCGGCGGTGTCAAGGGCGGATCCCTGAAAGTCCGCTACAAGATGAAGTTCGACGACTGGCTGAGCTGGGACGACTGGGACTGACCGGAGTCCGGTCGCGCGTCCGCGGACTCTGACCGGGCAGCGCCTCGGCGCGTCCTCGGCCGCCGCCACGGGCACGGCCGCACCGCGCCGTCACTCCACCCGGCGGACCCCCAGGGCGGTCCTGGTCAGCTCCCCGCGGCCGAACCGCCCGGCGTCGAGCCGGACCGACACCGCCAACCCGGGCTCGACCAGCCAGAACGCCTGCCCATCGGTGATGTGGCCGCGGTGCTCGCCGTGCCGGAACGGCTCCAGCGCCCAGGCGTCGGGATCACGCTCGTGGTATTCGGCCAGGAACTCCCGCAGCGCGTCGAGGTCGCGCAGCCGCTCGCCCCGCAGCACGGCCACGGTCAGGTCCACCCGGTACCCGCCGTCGACCCGGCGCTCCCACACCCGCGAGGAGAAGGCGACGCGCCCCCACTCGTAGTCGAAGTCCGAGACCGCGTCGCCGGCCCCGGACGGCACGTGGCCGATGGCGAAGCCGTCCAGCTCCCCGCCTGAGCGTCCGTCGGCGCCCGGTTCGGCGCGCGCCCCCGACGATGCCATGACCACTCCCGCGACGAGCAGCAGCACCAGCAATGATCGACCCAGCATGACGACCTCCAGTCAGGACCGGCCCCCCGGACGGGGACCCGGGATCCATGCTGCGCACCCGCCCCGTCCGCCCGCCACACCGATTTCCCGCCTGTGGACGGCCGGTCGGCGGCCGCTCACCCGGGTGGCTTGTTCTCCCCCGGGCTCACGCTCACGGTGAAGCGGGGATCGTGCTCGCCGCCGAACGGCCAGATCCCGTTGGCCTCCCGCGCGATCGCCTCCTGCTGGTCCTCGCTCATGCCCTCGGCGAAGACCGTGGCCCGGACGTCGAGTGCGTAGCGGCCGTCGTCGTCCCTGTCCAGGCCGACCGTCGTCCGCACCCGCACCGGCCGGTCGCCCTCGTCGTCGCCGCCCGCGGCGGCCTCGGCCGCGGCGTGGTGCAGGCACGCGGCGAATCCTGCGGCCAGCAGGTTCTCCGGGGTGGGCGCGCCCTGCGACGGATTCAGCGGTGAGCCCAGCGCGCTGGACACCGCCCCGTCCTCCGTGCGCACGTGCCCGCCCTCGGCGGTGGCGACGGCCCGGTGGACGGTGCCGCTCTCCGCTTCTTCGCGGTTCTCCGGGTTCCCCGGGTTGTCGGTCATGTCTTCGCTCCGCCCGATCGGGGTGCCGTCTCGTGGGACTGTGGTGCCGCCCGCTACCCCGGCGCCGCCTCAGCCAATCATCCTCCTGAGCCCATACGGCCAGGTGGGAGCGTGATTAAGGCATGGCGGCCCGGGTAGCGGCACTGGTCCGACCACTACGTGCGACGACCAGGCAGAATGAGGGAATCCGTCATGACGGACGTGTCGAGCCAGGGGCCCCGGCCTGACGACCAGCGCGCCCAACTCACCAACCGACAGGGCCACCCGGTCTACGACAACCAGAACCAGCGCACGGTGGGCTCCCGCGGCCCCGCGACGCTGGAGAACTACCAGTTCCTGGAGAAGATCAGCCACTTCGACCGCGAGCGCATCCCCGAACGCGTGGTGCACGCGCGCGGAGCGACCTCCTACGGTTACTTCGAGGCCTACGGGAAGTGGGGCGACGAGCCCGTCAACCGCTACACCCGGGCCAAGCTCTTCCAGGAGGCGGGCAAACGCACCGACATCGCCCTGCGGTTCTCCACGGTGATCGGCGGGCGCGACTCCTCGGAGGCGGCGCGCGACCCGCGCGGATTCGCGATCAAGTTCTACACCGAGGACGGCAACTGGGACCTCGTCGGCAACGACCTCGCCGTCTTCTTCATTCGCGACGCCATCAAGTTCCCCGATGTCATCCACGCGCTCAAGCCGGACCCGGTGACGTTCCGCCAGGACCCCAACCGCATCTTCGACTTCATGTCGCAGTCGCCCGAGTCGATGCACATGATCGTCAACCTGTTCAGCCCGCGCGGGATCCCGGCCGACTACCGCCACATGCAGGGTTTCGGCGTCAACACCTACAAGTGGGTCAACGCCGAGGGCGAGACCGTTCTGGTCAAGTACACCTGGATGCCCAAGCAGGGCGTGCGCAGCATGACCGAGGAGGACGCGGCCAACGTCCAGGCCGGCGACCTCGGCCACGCCACCAAGGACCTGCACGACGCCATCGAGCGCGGCGAGTACCCCGAGTGGGAGCTGCTGGTGCAGATGATGAGCGACGACGAGCACCCCGAACTCGACTTCGACCCGCTCGACGACACCAAGACCTGGCCCGAGCAGGACTTCCCGCCCCGGCCGGTCGGCCGCCTCGTGCTCGACCGCAACGTCGGCAACCAGTTCGCGGAGAACGAGCAGATCTCCTTCGGCACCGGCGTGCTGGTGGACGGACTGGACTTCTCCGACGACAAGATGCTCGTGGGCCGCACGTTCTCCTACAGCGACACCCAGCGCTACCGCGTGGGCCCGAACTACCTGCAGCTCCCGGTCAACCAGGCCAAGGGCTCCGGGGTCAACACCAACCAGCGCGACGGCCTGATGACCTACCACCAGGACAAGGGGGGCGAGAACCCGCACGTCAACTACGAGCCGTCCATCAACGGCGGGCTCAGGGAGGCGCAGTTCCCCACCTATGACGAGCAGGGCCCGGAGATCACCGGCCGGCTGACCCGCAAGCGCATCCAGCGCACCAACGACTACAAGCAGGCCGGGCAGCGCTACTGCCTGATGGAGCGGTGGGAGCAGGACGACCTGGTGAACAACTTCATCAACCAGCTCTCCCAGTGCGACCGGCCGATCCAGGAGCGCATGGTCTGGCACTTCCTGCTGGTCGACGACGATCTCGGCCTGCGGGTCGGCGAGGGCCTGGGCATCTCGCCCGGCGACGTCGCGCAACTGGAGCCGCTGCAGAGCCAGACCCTGACCGAGGAGGACCGCGACCGCCTGGCCAACCTCGGCAAGAACGGCCGCCGCGACGTCGAGGGCCTCACCATGACCCACTGCGTCCCCAACGCCCGCCACACCGTGACGCGCTGACCGGCGGCCACGGCGAGAGAAGCGGGGCGGCGCCCTCCGGAGGGCGCCGCCCCGCCCCGCGTTCCGGGGAGGGGAGCCCCCGCGGACCCGGAATTTCAGGTGAAACGACCGAAAGGCGTTGGTAGAGTCCCGCGTCGTGACGATGACTCTGGGAGACGCCTTCAACCGGCGCAAGAAGCTCGCGGCCGACCTGCAGAGCTGGATCAACCGCCTGAGCCTTTCGGGCAACGAGCGGCGCGCCTACCGGACGTCGCGGCTGGAGGGGGAGGGCGCCTACCGGCCCCAGCCCGGCACGGAGAAGGCGACCCGACGCGAGTACACGGTGCAGGAGTGCCGCGAGCGCATCGCGGCGATCCTGGAGGAGGACCGCGAGCTCGCCCTGCGGATCTCGCGGACCAACCAGCTCGCGCGGGCCGAGATCGAGGACCTCGACGGGCGCATGCGGCTCCTGTCGATCCCGGAGCTGCTGGTCCTCAAGGACGACACCATCCCCAAGCTGGAGCAGGCGGCCCGGGCCGTCCCGCTGCGCGCGGACGACGTCGGCGTCTACGAGAGCGGCGATGACTGGGTGCGCTACCGGACGGTCAAGAAGATCGAGCGCAAGCGGGAGAGCTTCAGCGAGAAGGGCCTGAAGGTCGAGGAGATGGAGCTGCTCGGCTACGACGTCGTCGAGGTGACCGACTACGGCGCCGCCCGGCGCGCGCAGTGGGACGAGATCGACCGGATCGGCGAGTTCGCCCAGCGGGTCAAGCAGGCGATCAACCAGGCCAACAAGACCGATCTGGCCGAACTAGACTGACGAGCCGGAGCGGGGCCGGCCCACCGAAGTGTCGGTTCGTACCGAGTAGCCCGTAACGGGTCAATGGTCTATCCGCCTACCACTCACTCAGCAGGTGTGTTCGTTGTACCGGGTACGTCGTACGACCGTCATCTGTCACGTGTTTCGGGCAAGCGGTAAAACCACTCAGAAGGGTCACCACACACCCTGGCTCGGGCCGGTCCCGTTCCTCAGCATCCGTCACCGCGCACGCGCCGTCGGCGCCGGTCGTCCCGTGCGGGGGGGTCAACCGTTCTCGCGTGTTCGGCTGCTGTGGCGGAACAGCGTGGTGCGGGCCTGCTTGCGGATCTTCGCGTCGGGGTGGTTCTCGCCGATCCAGCCGAGGAGGTAGCCGGTCTCGGGATGGTCGAGCGCGACCGCGATGTCCAGGAAGGGCATGCCGTCGGCGCTCTTGCGCATGGGCAGGTCCGCGATCTGCTCGTCGGTCATGAGATCCAGCCGCGCCATGGCCGCGATTCCGTCGATCATGGTCCAGGCGAGGTCTTCGTGGGTGACCTCGTCGTCCTTGGCGAATCCGGCGTTGTGCAGCCAGCTCCTGGCCTGCCCGCCGAAATCGGGGTGGTCGCGCAGGCCCTCGTAGAACGGCCGGGCCACCAGCGCGTGCTCAGCGGTCGCGGCGCGGACCGCGGCCCTGTGCGTGCAGTCGTCGGTGCGCCGCGCCACCTCGATCAGCTCGCGCATCGCCTGCGCGGTGTCGCGCTCGGCGATCCAGGAGTCGAGGTCGGCATCGGTGAACGGCTCACCGGTGGCGGCCCGCTCCACGAGCACCTCGGCGTTCTCGCCCATCAGCTCGTCGAAGGTGCGAATGGCGTAGCCGGCGACGGAGAGCTCCTCGAACCCGGCCCATTCGCCCAGCGCCGTGAGGCGGATCACCGGTTCGCCGGCGCGCCGTGCGTCCTCGCCCGACGTCTCGCGCTCGACGGCGCCGAGCCGTTCCAGCTCGTCGAGCAGGAAGGCGACGGCCTCCCCGAACCGCCGCGACTCCGACTCCGTCAGCGGGCGGTCCTCCTCGAACAGGTCGCCCATCGCGGCCGTGATCTCGGTGATGAGCGAGGCGGGCAGCGCCAGCCTCTCCATGAACAGCGCCGTGACGACGAACTCGAGGAGGGTGTCGGGTTCGGCCCCGAACGCCTCGTAGCACGCCTCGTCCTCGAGTCCCAGCCGCGCGGCGAGCCTCTCCGGCACGCCGTCGTAGGCCTCCAGCCACAGCTCCTCGGGATCCTTCCGCTCTTCCGGGGCGGCCGCCCGCTCGTCGGCGATGGCCGGAGCCCTCTCGATCGCCGCGGCCAGCTCCTCGCCCTCCGGCAGCCGGGGGGCCCGCCAGGTGTAGCCGTACCGGCCGGGGCCGGCCAGCAGCGACGGGGGAGGGGCGACGTCGCCGGCGGCGATGTCGGCGAGCAGGTCGAGGTCCATCGGGATCTCGCCGGAATCGACCCTGGCCTCGAACTCCGCCACCTGCTCAGGGTCGCTGACGTCCACCCCGAACTCGGCCATCGTCCGCTGCATGAACGCCGCGATGCGGTGCTCGGCCGGGTGCTCCATCGCGTACCTGTGCCCGTCGGCGAACTCCTCGATCGCGGCCGCCAACGCGTCGGGGGCGTCGGAGCGGGGATCGAGCCACCCCTCCTCGGACAGCAGCGCCCACCACGTCCTGAGCGCCGTGGAGACCTCCTCGAACGCCGGGGGCTTGCCGCCGGCGCGCGGGATCCAGTCCAGCAGCAGGGAGGCGACGTCCGCGGCGTGCCAGCGCGCGACGAGCCCGTCGCCCCCGGCGTCGGGCTCCCCGTACTTGTAGTCGAGGACCTCCTCCAGCGCGAGCCGGGAGACCTCGGTCCGCTCACGCCGGGCGTGGTCGACCGCCCGCGCGACGAACCGCTCCCGGTACGCGTCGAAGGCCTCCTCGGCCGCGTTGGTGAACACCAGGCGCATGACGATGGGCTCCTCATCGGATCGAACAGGGGGCGGGGCCTTCGCGGACGTGCCGGAGGCGTTCCCGCCCGTCCGGCCCCGCCGCTCGGCGGACGGCGCCGGTACCGAGGCGTGTGGTCCCCATCCTAGGTTTCCGCGGCGGGTCCTGAGGCGCGTTGCGCCGCCTCCCCGCCTGCGGGACCGCCGGCGGCGCGCAGCCGGTGCCCTCCCGCGGCGAGCACGGACGCGGCGGCGTAGTGCCCCAGGGGCGTGAGGGCGAGGGCGTCGCCGATATCGGGATCACCGTCGCGCCGCAGCACCCCCAGCGCCTCCAGCAGCGTGAACGCGATCTCGAAGCCGGAGCGCCCCAGCCCTTCCGGATTCGCGGCCTCGACCAGCTCCTCGGCCGGAACCGGCCGCCCCTCCGCGCGGCACAGTCCCAGCAGCAGCCGGGGCAGCAGTCTCTCGGTCAGAGCGCCGAAGGCGTGCGGATCGCGGCGCCTCCACAGCAGCGGAACCTGGCCGAAGACGGTCCGCCACAGCACGAGCGACGCGTGCGGCCGCCTCAGGCGCTCCTCGGACGCCGGGACCACCCGGCCGTGTCGGCGCTGCACCTCCGCCGAGCGCCGCCGCCGCGTCTCCGCCTCGACCCGCACGACGCCGCCCTCCAGCAGGATGGCCAGCAGTTCGGCGGCGTCCTCGAAGTCGGTGTCGGCGGGGCCGTCCGGCACCTCGTCGTCGCCCACCCACCGCCCGATGCCCAGTAGCACGAGGTCCTCCCGGCCGTGCGGGCCGCGGTGCGCGTCCCGCGACACCGGCCGCCCGGCTCCGATCCACTCCAGGAACCGCCACAACCTGTCCACCAGGGGCGCGGCGTCGGCGGCGGCCACCAGCTCATCGCGATCGGGCGGGGAGAAAGGGGGAAGGGAGCCCGGCGGCCCCTCCGGACATCCGGTGCTGCGGCCACTCCAGCGCTGGGACACGGCGACTCCTCGTTTTCGACGGGCTTCGACGGCTTCGACGGGCCGGGTCTCCGTGCGGAGACCGGAGCATGCGCCACGTGGAATCGTGCTGATGTCCTCGGCTGGTCGTTCTCGTCATCGCTGGAGGTGACGCGGCGAAGCCAGCCTAAGCGCCGCCCCGGCGGAGCGCCACGGACGGTTTCTTCGCTGTGGACAAGCGGGGAACCGCCGCCCCTCCTTCCGGCGCGGCGCCCGCCCTCCCGCTCACGTCCACCCCGGCTCCTCGTCCGCCAGGTAGGGGTGCGGGAGCGGCAGCGAGGGGTCGGCGGGGCGGAACCAGGAGCGGACGGTGAGCTCGTCGGAGCCGAAGTCCTCCGGCGCGTCCCCGTCCTCGCCGTTCTCCACCGCGTCGAGCTCCTTCAGGTAGAGCCACTCGTGGTCGAGCGCGTCGTAGGCGGCCTCGTTGAAGGCCGCCATCATGTCGATCACGGTCTCCTCGTCCAGGCCGGCCTGGAAGGTCAGCAGGACCTTGGCGTTGCGGACCAGGAGGTGCAGGGCCAGCGCCTCGGCGGTGCACACCGGAGGCCGCCACTCCGGCCTCGTCAGGCGGGAGAAGACGCCGGCGGAGGCCACGAGGAACCTCTTGGCGAACATCGCGTCGTAGTGGTGGCGGTAGCGCGGCGGCAGGTCGTGCAGCACGAACATCGCATCGCAGTCGTCGGCCGTCAGGTCGGTCCCGCCGCGGACGACCGAGTCGGCGTCCTCGTCCAGCGCGAGGACGTCCATGAAGAGCTCCTCGGTCATGACGGAGGCGCAGTGGACGAGCGCCCCCGCGGCCAGAGCGGCACCGTCCGCCTCGCTCGGCGCGGATCCGGTGGACCCGGCGTCCCGGCCGCCCGGGGCGGGGCCGAAGACGGAAAGGGCGAAGGCGCGGAACCGGGCGCTGTCGCGGAGCAGGCGCCGCCGCTGCTCCGCGATCACCTCCTCGGGAACGCCCGCGGTCGGGGCCCGGGACGCGGCGCCGGTGTCCTCGTTCAGCGCGACCGCCTCGACCAGCTCCGCGTCGGTGACCGTCACCTCGCACCTGGCGACGCGCCAGTCCGCCAGCAGTTCGGTCCGCTGCAGGATCTCCTGGAGCAGCGCCTCGGCGCCGTTCTCCGCGAAGTCGAGGGCCGGGGCGTCGACGAGGAGCCGGATCACCGCGCCGCCGGGAGCCACGTCGACCTCGTGGTCGTACGGCGTGATCTCGGCGCCGTCGGGCCCCTCGACCGTCGCGATGCGCTCCAGCCACTCCAGGAGCAGCGCCGCCGCGCCGAGCTGCTGCAACTCGTCGAGCGGTCCCTGACCCGCGGGCGGCGTCAGGTCGGCGGTGAGGCGGTACTCCACGTCAGGCTCCAAACGGTGTCGCGCGGCGGACCCGGCACCGGTGGCCGCGCCGCCGCGTTCAGGAAGAATCATTGTGCCAACCCCCGCCGGGCCCGCGCGGTTGCGACATGGAAACGCGCCCTTCGGCCGCCCGGCGGTGGAACGGGGACGTCCGGTCCCGCGTCGAAGCGGGCGCCCCGGCATCGCCCGCGGAAATCGCCGAACCGCACGGGCTCGCTCGGCATCGACAACAATGAGCCCGCCGATCGCCGCACAGCGGCCGGTACCCCCTGGAGGCAGATATGAGCGAAGAACCCGGAGCGGTCGGACCCGAGGAGAGCGGGCGGCCGGAGGAGCCGCGGAAGGAACGGGAGGAGGCCCCGGCGCCCTCCGCGGAGGGCGCCGGGGCCTCCGACGCGTCCCGGGCCGCCGACGGCTCCGAGGAGGCCGAGAAGACCGGGAGCTCCGCGGAGACGGAGGCGGACGAGGCACCCGACGGCGCTGTTTCCCCCGCCGAGACGGCGGACGCGGTGGAGGCGGCCGAGACCTCAGGTGCGTCCCGGACCCCCGGCGGCTCCGAGGCGGCCGAGGAAGCGCAGACACCCTCTGCAGAGGCGGAGCCCTCCGGTGCGCCTCAGCGCCCCGGCGGGGCCTGGACCCCCGGCGGAGCCGGTCCTTCCGCGGGAGCGGAACCGACGGCCGCCGGGCCGGGCCGGAGCCGCCCGGGCCCACAGGCGTTCCCCGCGCCGTGGGGGCCGAATCCCTACGCCGCCCCGTATCCGGGGTGGGGGCCGCCACGCTACGGGGCGCCGCCCCGCCCTCGCCCACCGCGTCCGCCGCTTCCCGAAACGCCCCGCTGGCTGCTGCCCGCGGCCTTGGGCGCCGGCGCCCTGGCGGCCCTGCTGATCCCCTTCCACCGTCCCGGCCTGGGCCTGCTCGTGGCCGCGGCCGTCGCCGCGTCGGCGGTGTTCCCCGCGGCCCGCGGCCGCCTCTCGTTCTGGACGGTGGCCTACACCGCGCTCGCCGGGGTCCTGGCCGGTGCCGCCGTGATCCGCGACGCCGGCTGGCTGGTGTCACTGGACCTGGCCGCGGCCTTCGGCCTCGCGGCCCTCGCCGTATCGGGCGCCGGACGGCACTGGTTCGGCGCCCTGTTGGGCGGGCTCTGCCTGCCGGCCAACGCGTCCCTGGCGCCGCGCTTCCTCACCGCCCCGCTGCGCGATCCCGCAGCGCGGCGCAAGTGGCTGCCGGCGCTGATCAGCGCCGCGGTCACCGCGGTGCTCCTGATCGTCTTCGGTGCACTCTTCGCCTCCGCGGACCCCGTCTTCGCCCACTTCGCCGGGCAGCTCTTCGACGACGCCTGGCTGGCCTCCCTGCCGTTCAGGGCGGTGCTGTTCGCGGCGACCGCGGCGCTCGTCGGCACGGCGGTCCTGGTCGCGCGGCGGCCCGTGGTCGACCCCGAGGCGCCGCAACCGGGGCTGCGGGTGGGCCCGACGGTCTGGGCGGTGCCGCTGGCAGCGGTGAACCTGCTCTTCCTCTCCTTCGTCGCGGTCCAGGCGGCCACGCTGTTCGGCGGCAACGAGCACATCCTGAACACGGCCGACCTGACCTACGCCGAGTACGCGCGGCAGGGCTTCTTCCAGCTCGTCGTGGTGAGCGCGTTCGTGCTGGGGATCATCGCGGTCTCCCGCTGGCTGCTGTCCGGCGGCGGAACGGGGAAGGACAGGCTGCTCAGCGTCCTGCTCGGCCTGCTGTGCTGCCTCACCCTCGTCATCCTGGCCTCCGCGCTGGACCGGCTCGGGCTCTACACCGAGGAATTCGGGCTCACCCGGCTGCGCACCGCGGTCACGGCGACCGCAGGGTGGATCGGGACGGTCTTCGTGCTGGTGCTGGTCGCGGGCGTGCTCGACCTGCTGGGCCGGCCCGTCCGCTGGCTGCCCCGGACGGTGGTCCTGGCGACCGGCCTGGCCCTGGCGCTGTTCACCTTCTACAACCCCGACGCCCGGATCGCCGAGAGCATGGCGGGCCGGGTCGCGGCGGAGCAGGAGGCCCGCAGCGAGGCGGCGCAGACCTACCGGCTCATGGGGACGACGGACACCGACTACCTGAGAGGACTGTCCGCCGACGCGGTCCCCGCCATCGACGCGCTGCCCGAACCGGCGCGCAGCTGCGCCCTGATCGACCTCGCCGACCGCCTCGATGAGGCCGACCCCTGGACCGCCTGGAACTCCTCCCGCCACCGCGCCCGCGCGATCCTCGAGGAGAACCCCGTGAACCTCGACGAGGCCCGCAGCGAATGCACCTACGGCTCGTCCTTCCGCTACTGACCGGGGTCGCGCGTGCGGTTTCCGGCGGACGAGGGGCGGTCCGGCCGCGGTGCGGCACCGCGGCCGGACCGCCCGGACCGGAGGGCCCGTCACATCGGCAGGAACGGGCTCGGAGGGCCGTGCCAGGAGACGTAGAGGGACTCCCTGGCCCTGGTGCAGGCGACGTAGAGGAGTGAGCGCTGGGCCGCGAGGTCGGCGGCGTGCTGCTGCTCGTCGAGGTCGGCGCTGGTGACGTGGTCCATCTTGGGCAGGGCATCGGCGGTGGCGCCGAAGACGGCGATCGCGCGGAACTCCAGGCCCTTCACGCCGTGCATCGTCGTGACGCGGATGGTGTCGGATGCCTCGGTGACGGCGTGCTCGCGCGGATTGAACACCGCCACGGGCAGTTCGCGGTCGCGCAGGTGCCGGACCACGAGGTCGCGGATCCGGTTGGTGCGGGTCGTGACGCAGACGTCGCCCGGCGCGATGCCGTCGGCGAGCCACCTGCGCACGCGCTCGGCCAGGGCCTCCAGCTCGGCCGCCTCGTCGGGGGCGCCGTACAGCTCGGGCGGGTCGCCGCGCAGCACGGAGCGCGTGCTGCCGGCCGGCTCGGGCACCGACTCGCCCAGCTCGTTGACCTCCTGCCCCCGCATGATCTCGTTGGCCCAGGTCAGGATCTCGGTCGTGGTCCGGTAGTTGACCCGCAGCGGGTAGGAGCGGCCGACGATCCGAATGCCGAGCCGCTTGAAGGAGACCGTGCTGTCGTAGATCCGCTGGCGGTTGTCGCCCGCGATGAACATGTCGTTGGGGCCCGGAGGGACCGCGGCGCGCAGGGTTCGCCACTGAACCGGGTGCAGGTCCTGCGCCTCGTCCACGACGACGTTGGTGTAGGGCTTGTCCGTCCGGTCGGCGAGGATCCTGGTGGCCTCGGCGTGCAGTTCCAGAGCGGGCAACTGCCTGGTCTGGCGCATCATGGCGCGCGCGTCGGAGATCGCGTGCCAGACGTCGCGGCGCTGGTCCACCGTGAGGGGCGTGCTGCGGCCGCGCCGGGCGTCGGGGTCGAGGTAGCCCTCCAGCGTGCCGATCTCCTGGGCCATGACCACGTGCCGGTACTCCTGGTACACGAAGTCGGCGGGCCAGGGCAGCCGGTGCCTGCGCGCGATGTTGGCGAACAGGCCGCGGGTGTCGGAGCGCAGCCGGACCTCCGGGCGCTCCTCCTTGACCACGTCCAGCGCCAGCTTGTCGGCGGTGACCACGTCGACGTCGGCGATCAGCTCCGCGGGCAGCAGCAGCGCCAGGTTGCGCTTCAACGACTCCACCAGCGCGTTGGTGAAGCTGGTGAGCAGGACCCGCCCGTCCAGCGGGAGGTGCTCGGCGAGGTGCTTCACCCGGTGCAGCGCGACGACGGTCTTGCCGGTGCCCGGCCCGCCCGACACCTTCGCCGGCCCGTTGAACCGCGGCCGGTAGGCGAGCTCGCGCTGCTTGGGGTGCAGGTAGATCCGCCAGGCGTTGAACTCGCCGGCCAGCACGTCCTCGATCTCCTGGTCGTCGTTGACGACGATGACGCGCTCGCGGGTGTTGCGGATCGCGGTGTCGTAGTCGTCGGCGGCGACCGCACCGACGGAGGGCCGGCGCGGCTCGACGACCTCGCGCATCACGCGTTCGACGGAGTGGCCCTGGGCGAGTTCGACGAGCACCTCGTACTGGTCCTGCGGCAGCGTCGGACCCCAGTGCTCCAGCTCGCTGACGCTGCTCAGCGATCGGCAGAAGTCGAGGATCTCGGAGTCGATGCCGAGCCGCCGCAGATCGTGGTCGCCGATGTCGTCGAACAGGCCCGCGGCGGCATCGCCCTCCTGCGGCCGCTCCACCCGCTCGTCGGGCTTGTCGTCGCCGGCCCGCTCCAGGGCCGCGGCGTCGCGCCGCTCCAGCGTGCCCATGACGGTGTTGACGTCGTGGCGCTGGTCGCCGGCCCATTCGTCGGCGCGCTCGCGCGGCAGCAGGTGCACCAGCAGGAACGTCTCGCCCGACTCCGGCGCCAGCATGACCCCCGTCCAGGCGTCGCTGATCCGAAACGTCCGAATTCGCGGGTCCTGCCCGGCCGGCAGCCGCTGGATCCGCAGGTCGGGATGGGACATCAGGGCGTCGAACGAAAGCTCCCTGAACTTGCGCGTGACAGCGAGCAGGCGCTCCCGAGTCGGCCGGTCGAGCTTGTCGTACTGGGGAAGACACGTCGCGTCGATGGCCAGCTGGGGCATGGGCCTCCTTAGCTACGGACCCACGATTCGGCGGGGGAGCCCGTACATTCATGTTTCCCGGGAATGCCTTCCCTTGATCTTTTAATCGAAGGTGCTGACAAAAAGTCCGGAACCGGCCATTCGGCGGCACCTGCGGACGAGGCGGGGCCGGTTCCGGCCCCGGCGCCGTGCGGCCGCCGCGCGGCACGGGTCCGAAGACGCGTGCCGCGGGTAGCGGATTCCGCCGGGCCGCCACCTTGCGTCACGGATTCCCTCCGCGCGGTCCCGGGGCGGGAATGCGGTCGATGGCGTGTCGCGTTGGCCGAGGAGACCAGATGTGATCCGCGTCGAAGGGGAGAACGGCCGTGAAGGCGATCGTGTACGGCGAATACGGCGGTCCCGAGATGCTGCGCCTCGCAGAGGTCCCGGAGCCGAAGGTCGGGCCCGACTCGGTGCTGGTGGAGGTGCGGGCGGCTTCGGTCAACCCGGTCGATTGGAAACTCCGCGAGGGGTATCTGGACGCCGCGATCGAGACGTTCTTCCCGGTGATCCCCGGGTGGGACGTCGCGGGCGTGGTCGAGCGCCCCGGTCCGTCGGTGCCGGAGTTCGCGCCCGGTGACGAGGTCATCGGCTACGTGCGCGAGGACGTCCTGCGCCGCGGGACCTACGCGCAGAAGGTCGCGGCCCCGGTGCGCTCCCTCGCCCGCAAGCCGCGCAACCTGACCTGGGCGCAGGCGGCGAGCCTGCCGCTGGCGGGGCTCACCGCCTACCAGTCCCTCGTCCACCGGCTCCGGGTCGCCGACGGCGACACGGTGCTGGTGCACGCCGCCTCCGGCGGCGTCGGATCGCTGGCCGTGCAGATCGCCAGGGCCCGCGGCGCCCGCGTGATCGGCACCGCATCCGAGCGCAACCACGGCTTCCTGCGCTCGCTGGGCGCCGAGCCCGTCTCCTACGGCGAGGGCCTGGAGGACCGGGTGAGCGAGATCGTGCCCGGCGGAGTCACCGCGGTCTTCGACGCCGTCGGCGGCGACGCGCTGGCCGCCACGCCGAAGCTGGCCGCCGAGGGCGCCCGCGTCGCCTCGGTCGCCGACGGCTCGGTGACCGAACTGGGCGGCTCCTACCTCTTCGTCCGGCCCGACAGCGCCGACCTGACCGCGCTGGTCGAGTTGGTCGAGGCGGGGAAGGTCACCGTCGAGATCGCCGAGGTCCTCCCGCTGGAGGAGGCCGCCGAGGCTCAGCGCCGCAACGCCGAGGGCCACACCCGGGGCAAGATCGCCATCGAGGTGAGCCGGTAGGGGCCGCCACACAAGACGCCGCGCAGGTGGTGGCCTGCGGTGCGCGGGTTCAGGAAGAGCCGGGCCGCCACCTCGCGGTCGTTCGCCCCCGCGGCGACGAACCGGGCGGTCTGCGACTGCCGGGGGCTCGGCTCCTCCGGCGCCGTCCGCCTCCCGGACCGCCCACCGGCGGCCGGGGCGCATCCGTGCACCGGCCGACCGGCTCCGCGCCGGTCACGGACGGGAGCCTCGCCCGAGCCATTGGGTCATGGGCTTGGCCGTCACCCCGTGGGCCAGCACGGACGCGCAGATGACCAGGCTGCCGGCAGTCCAGGCCAGATTGGTCGGCGTCTCGTGCAGGCTCAGGTTCGCGTAGAACAGCGCCGCCACCCCGATCGGCCCGAACCAGCCCAGGAACACCGTCTCCCGCAGGTCGCGCACAGGGTGCATGAGCGGGCTCAGCGCCATGTAGGCGGGCAGCCGGCGCAGCAGCAGGACCGCGACCGCCAGTGCCGGGCCGCGCCAGCCCAGTTCGGCCCACTCCCGCCACGGCAGCGCGAGCCCGAGGAGCACGAAGACGGGCAGCAGGAAGAAGTTGTTGATCGCCTCCTGGATGTTCTCCTCCCGCTTCTCGTCCTCGGCCGAGATCGTGCGGCTGAACAGCAGGCCCGCGACGAACACGGCCAGCAGGCCGTCGGTCCCGGCCAGCTTGGTGGCGCCGAGCACGGTCAGTGTCAGCGCGAGGCTGTAGACCAGCAGGGACGTCCCGGTGTCGGTGTGGTGCGCGCGGCCCCATCTCAGCAGCAGCCCGGCGACGTATCCGAGAGCGGCGCCCAGGATGACGGCGGCGCCCACCTCCCAGAGCAGGGTGTGCAGCAGCCAGTGCGGCAGCGCTTCGGCCGCCGGACGTTCGAGCATCAGCACGGCCAGGAACACCAGGGGATAGGCCAGTCCGTCGTTGGCCCCGGATTCGGCGGACAGGAAGTTGCGCACGCGCGCCGGAATGCAGCGCTGCGCGACCGAGCCCTGCACGATGCTGCTGGCCACGACCGGGTCGGTCGGCGTGAGCACCGCGCCCACCAGCATTGCCACCCAGATCGGCACGCCCAGGATCCAGAACGCCAGCAATCCCGTGACCAGCCACATCGCCACCATGAGGGGGACCAGCACCACGGCCAGCGACCGCGTGTTCCTGCGGAAGTATGGGCCGGAGAGCCGCATCGCGATCCCCATCAGGGACATCGCGACGGTGAGCCGGGCGGCCTGTTCCAGGAGCAGGGACTCCTCGCCCCACCGCGCGGGGTCCAGCAGTCCGGTGACCTGGGGGCCCAGCAGCACGCCCAGGACCAGGGCGATGAGCGGCCCCGAGAGCATCGCCCGCTTGACGAGGTCGCTGAAGAGCCCGACGAGCAGGACCGTCGCGCCGACGGCCAGCAGCGCCAGATTGAACGTTGAAATTCGGCTCGCCTCCCCGCGTCCGTGCCGCTTCGGCGCCGGAGACGGCGGATCCCGCGGCACCCGGTGTCCTCTGCTGCCCGAACCGCCCGCGGTCAATCGCGGGGTGAGGCGGGCGCGGCCTGTTCATGCTGCGGGACGCGCGCGGCGCCGCGCAGAGGGGCGCCGGCCGACGGGCTGATCCCGTCGGACCTGCACGCCGAGGCGGCCCAGGTGGCGGCCACCCTCCTCGGGGAGGACCTGGCGCACCCCAGGGAGCAGGACAGCGGGCGGGTCCCGGGGCCGAGGCCGGGAGCCCGGCCGCCGGAGGCCGCGGACCGGACACCGGCGCCGCGTGAGATCCTCTAGGCGCGAGGCAGGACGGGCGGCGCGGAAAGACGTGTGGGGAGCGGTCGGGTGAGGACGGGAACGTGGACGCGGGCGGCGGTCGCGGGGGTCGCGCTGGCGCTGGCGCCGACGGCGTGGATGTACGCGGCGAGCGCGCGGCGCAGGTTCGGCGCCGCTGAGGTCCCGGAGCGCCCGGTGGCGATCGTGCTCGGCGCCGCCGCGTGGCCCGACGGGCCGTCCCCGCTGCTGGCCCGCCGCCTCGACCTCGCAGCCGAGCTGCTGCGCTCCGGAAAGGTGCGCGCGCTCCTGGTGTCCGGCGACAACCGGCGGGAATCGGGGTTCGAGACCGATGTCATGACCGACCACCTGGTCCGGCAGGGCGTCCCGGAGGAGGCGATCACGGCCGACCCCGCCGGGTACCGCACGTGGGAGAGCTGCGTGCGGGCGCGCGGAGCCTACGGCGTGACCGCGGCGACCGTGGTCACCCAGTCCTTCCACCTGCCCCGGGCGGTGACGCTGTGCCGGGCCGTGGGGGTGGACGCCGTCGGCGTGGGCGATCCCAGCCTGGCCCGCCGGTCGCGCTCCACCGGCTACGGCTACCTCCGCGAGCTCGGCGCCAACGCCAGGGCGGTGTGCGACGTGGTCCGGTGGCTGTCCCGCCGATCTTGACGTTATCGGACCTGTTCAGGCCGCGGTTCCAAGGGGCCGTTGCAACCACCGCCTGAAACCGCCGAGACGGCGCAGCGGGCCTGGGCCGCCGGCGGCGCTACTCGCGGCGCGGGGTCTCCAGGGCTCTTTGCACGGTGGTCTCGTGGTCGCCGAGGAACCGCGGTTCGGGCTGGAGGACCGCTTCGGTCACCGCCTTGAAGGCGGCGGGGACCTCACGGGTGTAGCCGTAGACGTTGGCGACCAGGCGCTCTTCGCCCCAGCCGGGGTCGCCCACGCCGCCGGCCTCGATGCCGGCGGCCCGGCACAGCGCCACCGCCCGGGGCAGGTGGAAGGACTGGGTGACCACGGTGGCCTTCTCCACACCGAAGACCTCGCGGGCCCGCACGCAGGAGTCCCAGGTGCTGAACCCGGCGTAGTCGCCGGCCGCCTTCGCCTCGGGCACACCCGCCTCGATGAGGTGGCCGCGCATGGCGTCGGTCTCGTTGTAGGAGTCCAGGCTGTTGTCGCCGGTGGCCAGGATCGCCTCCACCCTGCCCGACCGGTACAGCTCAGCGGCGATGTCGAGGCGGCGCGCCAGGGACGGTGTGGGCCGCCCGTCCGGGGTGAGGCCGGCGCCCAGCACGATCGCCACCGGACGCGCCGGCGCGTCGGCGAGGGCGTCGCGGTGGTCGGCTGTGGACACGTGCAGCCAGGTGACCGGGGTGAACGCCAGTGCGGCGAGCGCCAGCGCGCCCAGCGCGATCCAACGGGCCTTCGGTCTCGTCTTCGGCATTCTCACGATGGATCGACGCCGCGGGCCCCTCCGGTGGTTCCCGAACGTCCGGGAACGGCCGCGCCTGGTGTTCTGAGTCGTTGATGTGGAACACGCATCGAATCGACGACTCGGCACACCAGATCGTCGGTGGGAATCGGAGGTGTGGCCACAGGGTTTCGTCGGCCACCGCATGACGTGGGAAGGCTGCCGCCAGCGCCGGCGCGCTGACAACAGCCCCGCCAGGCCCGCAGGACCACGGCAGGGCCTGGAGACAGTCCCCGCCTCTCCCGTCAGCGATCTAGGACAGCCGGTCGATGGCCTTCAGGATCCGCTTGTCGGAGATCGGGTAGGCGGTCCCGACCTCCTGGGCGAAGTAGCTGACCCGGAGCTCCTCGATCATCCAGCGGATCTCCTCGTGCTCGGCCTCCGGCGGCCGGCCGGGCGGCAGGGAGTCCAGCAGCCGCCGGTGGGCCTGGCGCATCTGCTCGACCTTGGCCATGTGCATCTGGTCGCGGCGCGGGTTCTCCGGGAGCTTGGTCAGCCGGTGGTCGATCGCACGCAGGTAGCGCACCAGGTCGGGCAGTCGCCTGCGGCCGGTGGCGGTGACGAAGCCCCGGTGGATCAGCCCGCCCAACTGCGCCTGGATGTCGGCCAGTGACGGCAGCACCGCCAGGCTGGTCGTGCCCTTCAGCCGCTTCTCCACCGCGTGCGCGGCCGCCAGGACGCGCTCGACGGTGCCGACGACGTCCACCACGGTGTCGGTGAGCCCGGCCCGGACGTGGTCGTGCAGTCTGGCGAAGGAGGCGGCATCCCAGCCCGGTCCGCCGGATTCGGCCATCAGCGCGTCCACGGCGCAGGCCGTGCAGTCGTCGAACAGTTTCGCCACGCTGCCGTGCGGGTTGTGGCTCAGCGCCAGTTTCGCCTGGTTGCCCAGCCGGCCCTGGACGTACTTGGCCGGCGACGCGAGGTTGATCAGCAGCAGCCGGCGGGTGCCGGCCCACATGGCCGTGCGCTGCTCGGCCTCGGTGTCGAAGATGCGCACGGCGACGTCGCCGCCCTCGTCCACCAGCGCGGGGTAGCCCTTGACCGCGTGGCCGACCGCTCTGCGCTCGAACGTCTGAGGGAGCTCGTCGAAGTCCCAGGAGGTCAGCCCGCTCCGTTCGACGCCCTCGGCCTCGGCCGAGATCGCGGCCTGCAGCCTGGGCTTGAGGCGCAGCCTGAGCGCGTCGAGGTCCTTGTCCTCGGCCAGCTTCCGCTGCTTGTCGTCCACCGCCCGGAACGTCATCCTCAGGTGGTCGGGGATCCGCTCCGGCTGCCAGTCGGCGCGCCGCACCGGCGAGCCGCCCATGCGGCCGAGCTCGCGCGTCAACGCGTCCAGCAGCGGCTCCTCGTAGGGGGTGATCCGTCCCAGCACCGTCCGGGCGTGGTCGGGCACGGGGACGAAGCCGCGGCGCACCGGCTTGGGCAGCGACCGGATCAGCGCGGTCACCAGCTCCTGGCGCAGGCCCGGGATCTGCCAGTCGAACCCTTCGGGGCCCACCTGGTTGAGCACCTCCAGCGGGATGTGCACGGTGACGCCGTCGGCCTCGGTGCCCGGCTCGAACTGGTAGGTCAGCGGGAACCGCAGCTCGCCCTGCCGCCAGAAGTCGGGGTAGTCGGTCTCGCTGACGTCCTCGGCGGTCTCGTTGATCAGCATCGACTTCTCGAAGTCGAGCAGCTCGGGCCGGTCCCGCCGGGTCCGCTTCCACCAGGAGTCGAAGTGCCGGGCGGAGACGGCCTCGGAGCCGACCCGCTGGTCGTAGAAGTCGAAGAGCGTCTCGTCGTCGACCAGGATGTCGCGCCGCCGGGCGCGGTGCTCCAGGTCCTCCACCTCCTCCAGCAGCCGCCGGTTGGCGTGGAAGAACCGGTGGTGGGTCTGCCAGTCGCCCTCCACCAGCGCGTGCCGGATGAACAGCTCCCTGGAGACCTCGGGGTCGATGCGCCCGTAGTTGACCTTGCGCTGAGCCACGATCGGCACGCCGTAGAGCGTGACCCTCTCGTAGGCCATCACCGCGCCCTGGTTCTTCTCCCAGTGCGGCTCGCTGTAGGTGCGCTTGACCAGGTGCTGGGCCAGCGACTCGGCCCACTCGGGCTCGATGCGGGCGTTGACGCGGCCCCACAGCCGCGAGGTCTCCACCAGCTCGGCCGACATCACCCAGCGCGGCTGCTTCTTGAACAGCGACGAACCGGGGAAGATCCCGAAGCGCGCCCCCCGAGCGCCGAGGTACTCGTGCTTCTCGGGGTCCTTGAGTCCGATGTGGGAGAGCAGCCCCGACAGCAGCGACAGGTGCACGTGCCTGGGGTCGGGGACCGCGGTGTTGAGCGTGACCCCCATGGTCTTGGCGACCTGCTTGAGCTGGGAGTAGATGTCCTGCCACTCGCGGATGCGCAGGTAGTTGAGGAACTCGGTCCGGCACAGCCTGCGGAACTGGCTGCCCGAGAGCTCGCGCTGCTTCTCGCGCACGTGGTTCCAGAGGTTGAGGTAGGCGAGGAAGTCCGACTCCTTGTCGGCGAAGCGCGCGTGCTTCTCGGCCGCGGCCTGCTGCTTGTCCACTGGGCGCTCGCGCGGGTCCTGGATCGACAACGCGGCGGCGATGATCATGACCTCCCGCACGCAGCCGTTGCCGTCGGCCTCCAGCACCATGCGGCCCAGCCGCGGGTCGACCGGCAGTTGCGCCAGTTTGCGGCCGAGCGGGGTCAGCCGCCTGCGCGGGTCCTTCTCGTCGCGGTCCAGCGCACCCAGCTCGTGCAGCAGGTGCACGCCGTCCTTGATCTGGCGGTGGTCCGGGCCCTCGACGAAGGGGAAGGCCGCGATGTCGCCCAGTCCCAGCGCCGCCATCTGCAGGATGACCGAGGCCAGGTTGGTGCGCAGGATCTCGGGGTCGGTGAACTCCGGCCGGGAGAGGAAGTCCTCCTCCGAGTACAGCCGGATGCAGACGCCCTCGGCCACGCGGCCGCAGCGCCCTTTGCGCTGGTTGGCCGAGGCCTGGGAGACCGGTTCGATCGGCAGCCGCTGCACCTTGGTCCGGTGGCTGTAGCGCGAGATGCGCGCGGTACCGGGGTCGATCACGTACCTGATGCCCGGCACCGTCAGCGAGGTCTCGGCGACGTTGGTGGCCAGCACGACGCGGCGGCCGCGGTGCCCGGTGAAGACCCGATGCTGCTCGGCCGCCGACAGCCGCGCGTACAGCGGGAGGATCTCCGGCGCCGAGGGCCGGTTCCCGACGTGTTTGGCCAGCGCGTCGGCGGTGTCGCGGATCTCCCGCTCCCCGCTGAGGAAGACCAGGATGTCGCCGGGGCCCTCGGCCGACAGCTCGTCCACGGCCGCGCAGATGCCCTGGGTCTGGTCGAGGTCGTCCTCGTCCTCTTCGGCGTCGCCGGTCAGCGGGCGGTAGCGCACCTCCACCGGGTAGGTCCGCCCGGAGACCTCGACGATGGGGGCGTCGCCGAAGTGCCGGGAGAAGCGCTCCGGGTCGATCGTCGCGGAGGTGATGACCACCTTCAGGTCGGGTCGGCGCGGCAGCAGCTCCTTGAGGTAGCCGAGGAGGAAGTCGATGTTGAGGCTGCGCTCGTGCGCCTCGTCGATGATCAGCGTGTCGTAGGCCCGCAGCATCCGGTCCTGCTGGATCTCCGCCAGCAGGATGCCGTCGGTCATGAGCTTGACCAGCGTGTTCTCACCGGCCTGGTCGGTGAAGCGCACCTTGTAGCCGACCGCCTCGCCCAGTGGCGTGTCCAGCTCCTCGGCGATGCGCTCGGCGACGGTCCGCGCCGCCAGCCGCCGCGGCTGGGTGTGCCCGATCGTCCCGTGCACGCCCCGCCCGAGCTCCATGCAGATCTTGGGCAGCTGGGTGGTCTTGCCCGACCCCGTCTCACCGGCGACGATCACCACCTGGTGGTCGCGGATCGCGGCGAGGATGTCGTCCTTGCGCTGACTGACCGGGAGCTGCTCCGGATAGCCGATCTCGGGCAGCGCGGAGCGCCGCCGGGCGACGCTCAGCTCGGCGGAGTCGATGTCTGCGGCGATCGCGTCGGCGACCGTCTTCTGCTTCCGGGGATCGCGGACCTTGCGCGCACCCTCGATGCGGCGGCGCAGCCGGTGCTGGTCGCGCAGCGTCAGCTCGGGCAGGCGATCGCGGAGGTCGGCGAGGGGGGATCTCACAGGCGGCGTTTTCATACAGTCGCAAGAATAGGCAAACGGGCAACCGGTTTTTGACCCGCGGTGGAAACACCGGGAAGAGCCCGTCTGTTCCCGCGGCGGCGATCCGGTCGCGCCCGCGCCGGCCGCAGGCGCCGACCCGTGTCCTCCGCCGCGTCCTTCGAAGCCGGGAACACCGTTTCCCGTCCGTGGCCGGGGGTAGCTCACCGGTCACACGAGGCGCGCCGTGCCCGGGGCCACGGCAGGGAACGGCCATCGGCGGCCCGGCGCACCCGTGTTCCTTCGGTCGCGGCGGACAGCACCGGACGCGACGATCGGCACGCACGGGAAACGGCGGCATATGACGACGGCTGAACGCCTAGGCCACGGTTATCCGACGGTCGGGGTCGAAGAGGAGTTCCTGCTGGTCGACGCCGACGGTCACCTGTCAGCGCGGGGACCGGAGGTGCTCGGCGACACCCAGCGGGGCAGCGGCGAGGTGCAGTGCGAGCTCGCCCGCTGCCAGGTGGAGTCGGCCACCTCGGTGTGCGGCAACGCCGGGGAACTGCTGGCGGACCTGCGGAGCCTGCGGGCGCGCCTGGCCGCCTCGGCGCGGCACCGGGGACTGCGCGTGCTCGCCGTGGGCGCGCCGGTCCTGGCCGAGTCGAGACCGCCTCCGGTGACCCCCGAGCGCCGCTACCGGCGCATGGCCGAGCACTTCGGCGCCATCGTCGACTCGGGCGGCATCTGCGGCTGCCACGTCCACGTGGCCATACCGGACCGCGAGACCGGGGTCCGGGTCAGCAACCACCTGCGCCCCTGGCTGCCCGTTCTGCTGGCGCTGACGGCCAACTCCCCATTCTCGGGGGGAGCCGACACCGGGTACGCGAGCTGGCGGCAGGTGACGTGGTCGCGCTGGCCCTCGGCGCTGCCGACGCCGCTGTTCGCCTCGCTGGCCGACTACGAGGCCAGGGTGCGCGGGCTGCTCGACTCCGGAGCGGCGCTGGACCGCGGAATGATCTACTGGGACATCCGGCTGTCCGAGCACAACCCGACGCTGGAGGTGCGGGTCTGCGACGTCGCCGCCACCGCCGAGGAGGCCGCGCTGATCGCCGTGCTGGTCCGCGGGCTGGTGAGCGCGGGGCTGGGCGACGTCGCCGCCGGGCGCCGACCGCCGGACCTCCCCGTCGAGGCCCTGGTGGGACAGCTGTGGCGCGCCGCCCGCGGCGGGCTGGAGGGGCGCTGCGCCGACCCCGAGACCGGGGAGCTCACACCGGCGCGCGTCCTGCTGAAGCGGCTCCTCGAACGCGTCCGGCCGGACCTGGCCGAGTGCGGCGACCTCGATTTCGCCGAGTCCGCGCTGGCGGCCCTGTACCGGATGGGCGACGGCGCCCGGCGCCAGCGCATGGCCTTCCGCAGGCGGGAGAGCCTCACCGACGTCGTGAACCACATCGCCGCGACGACCTGCGCCGACCTGGTCGAGATCGCCTGAGCGCCGCGGACCCGCGCGCTTCACCCGTACCCGGGGCGGCGCCCGGTCCGGGCGGACAGCGGAACGCCTGGGGCAACGGTGCGCCCCCTGTCCAGGCCGCCCTCAGCGCCGCTCGTGCTGCGCCTGCTGCTGCTGTGAGGGGCCCGGCCCCGGGCCCTCCCCGCATGCATGGATCACCGCTGCCCGGGAAGCTGACCGCCATGCACGGAACCGGTGAAGCAGCAGGTGAGAGCGCCGAACTCAGCGCGGATCGGCGTCCGGAGGGGGTGGCGCCCGACGTGGTGGCCGGCGTCGGCAGGATCACCGAGGCGCTGGAGACCGTGGAGCGCGCGCGGGGCCACCTGTACGCCATGCACCAGTTGACCGGTGAGGCCGACTTCAAGCTGGACGAGGCGGTGTCCCTGCTGCGCCGCGCCGGCCACGGCGACCTGGCCGACCGGATCGAGACCGAGCTCATCGGGCGCAACGTGCTGACCGGCCGATGGACCTACCAGCTCCTCGAGGAGTACGACGACGGCTACTACGCCGACTTCCGCGCCCTCGAACGGCTGGCGAGGGAGAGCCTCATGGGCGGGCTCCGCCACGTCCACGAATCGGTGCTGAAGGAGCGCCGCCGCACCAAGGGCCGGCCCGGCCACGAGGCCGCCCCCGAGGCGGCGGGCGAGCAGCGGAGGGGAACGGTGTCCTGACCGGCGCGGGGACCGGTCACGGGTTCCAGGACCGGTCGTAGTCGGGGTGGTCGGCGTAGGGCAGCGCGAGCAGGTGCATCACGATGTCGAGCACCTCGCGGCAGGGGTCGGCCTCCGGGTGCAGGCCGTGCTCCTCAGCGGCGGCCTCGGCGTAGAGCTCGATGATCCGCCGCTTGGCATCCACGTCCAGCAGCATGCGCCGGTCGGGGGCGCGCCCGGGGGAGCGCGGCCACTCCGAGGGCGGCTCGTCGGACTCCCTGGAGCCGGGGATGGGGACCATCTGCTGCTGGGCCGCCCGTTCGTCCTCGGCCAGGCGGGCCTGCAGGAAATCCAGGAGTTCGGTCATGTTTCCCTTCGGGTACGGCGGCGCGGCGGGCGTGCGCGCAGCCGACGGCGGCAGGTGCGGTCCCGCTACCCACGGGTCCCCTCCGCACACGTGCCGGCGGCACCCGGTTCGGCGGGTGCCGCCGTTCCCGGCCGGCGCGGGGAGGTCACCGTTCGGCGGCCGACCCGGGCCGCGTCCTCACCGCGCGTCCCCGGCGGTGCTGAAGCGCGCCCAGACGGTCAGCCCGTAGGGGGTCTCCTGCGTGCCCCACTCATCGGCCACGGCGGTGACGAGCGCCATCCCCCGGCCGCTTTCGGCGCACTCCGAGGCCGCGGCCCGCTGCGGGCGGTCCGCGGCTCCGAGGTCGGCCACGCGCACCTCGACCCCGGTCGGCCAGCGCCTCAGGTGTAGTCGGGCCCATCCGCCGGGGGCACCCGAGCGCGAATGGACGATGGCGTTGGTCACCAGTTCGCTGACCGCCAGCAGCACGTCGTCGGCGCGGTCGACCCCGCGGAGCCGCTGCGCCGCCCACCCCCGTGCCGCCCCCACCTGGCTGCGCCGTCCCGCCACGATCCGGTGGCAGCGCAGTGCCCGGGAGGTCCTGCGCTCCTGCTCCGACCCGTACATCGGACACCCCTTCCGCTCGCTCCGCACCGCCCGGTCGACCGGAGGCGGTGAACGCCCTGCTCCGATCCGAGCGGCGGGTCAAGCGATCGGAAAGGAACGGAAGGATTTCGGGCAGGTCGAACGACGCGTGCTCCGGCACCGACGCGAGCCGGCGTCCGACGTCGCCGGGCCGGGTTCGGCGAAAGGCGAAACGGGCCGCCTTGAGAGCGCATCGCCCGCACGGGGCGGGCCCCTTGCCTTCCGTCCCGGGGAGGGGCGGGACGGGGAAGGGGCCCGCGGTTCGCGGCGCCGGGCCGGTCCGGCGCGGTCGGTCAGCCGATGGGGTGGGCGCCGTCGAGGTCCCAGACCTGCAGCATCCCGCACATACCGGTGCGCCACGGCCTCGACGGGGAGTCGGCCGTGTAGAGGGCCGACTCGTGCAGGTGCCGTCCGCGCCCGGAGGCGAGTTCGGCGATGTGGCGGCCGGTGGCCTCGGCCTGGCCGTGCGGGCCGCGCTCCCAGTGGTGGTGCCAGCCCGCCGCCTTGTCCCGCACCAGCCCGATCGCCGCCTCGTAGAGGTCGGCCAGCGCGCCGCCCCCTTCGGCCGCGACGCGCTCGCGCAGCCGCAGATATCCGTCGATGGCCAGGTCGCGGCGCTCGCGCGCGGCCTTGGACATCGCCGCGTGCGCCGATGCGGCATCGGGGAAGTCCGCCCACGCGGGGATGGCCGTCGCCCGCGCGTACGCCTCGGGGTCGGCGAGCACGTCCGGCGGGTAGGTCAGCACCGCGTCGCCGTTCTCCGGCAGTCCCGCGTTCTGCATGACGACGAGCAGCTCCAGGTCCCCGCTGCCGTTGACCAGCCGGTGGACGGTGCCGGGGGTGAACCACAGCAGCGTGCCCAGACCGAGCGGGGTCTCGGTGAAGCCCGCGCTGCTCAGCGTCTCCAGCGTTCCCCGGCCGCGCACGACCACGTAGCCCTCCGCGGACGCGGTGTGCAGGTGGGGGGATCCGCCGGCCAGGCCGTCTGCGGCGGGCCAGTCGTAGACGTGCAGGTGGGAGACCGCGGTGCCCCCGGGGAATCCGGGAACCCCTGGAACCGCGGTCGGGGCCGCCTCGCCGGGGCCCGGAACGGAGGAGTTCACGGTGCGCCCGCCTTCCCCCGCGCGGCCCGCTCCAGCTCGGCCAGGCCCAGCTCGGCCAGCTCCGCGCTGCCCGAGCTCCCCCGGTCGCCGTCGGAGACGACGACCGCGTAGCGGTAGCCCAACGCCGCGCCGGGCGGGGCCGGTACCTCCTCGCTGAAGAACGGTGCCGGGCACACGCAGGCGAAAATCCCCGAGCGCACGAACCACTGCACCGGGTGGCCCGGGTTCTCCGGCGCGTCCACGAACACCAGGGTGGAGGCCCGGTCGTGCTCGTCGTGGCGGCCGGCGAAGGCCATCCACGGGGCGCGCACGCCCATCATGTCGTCGCCGCCCTCGCCATGCGGGCCGTAGACGCGGCCGCCGCTGAAGGAGCGGGGGCCGCGCCAGAAGAGCCCGCCGTATCCGGCGTTGTCTCTGCCTTCCGTGGTGGGACTGCCCATGGCGATCTCGGCGTCGGTCAGGTTGGTGAACGCCGTCTCGAAAACGAGGGTCCACGCCTGGCGGGCGGGGTCCACGGCGACCCGGAACCCGCGGGTCTCGGTGAACCACGTCTCGCCCTGCTCGGTGACCCAGTCCAGGCGCTCGTCGACCGCCACGGAGTCCGGGGCGGCCGCCAGGCGGTCGAAGCCGCGGTGCAGCATCGCCCCGTCGTTGGCCAACTGCCGGTATCCGCGGTCGCGGACGTAGGTCGGCCCGCCCCAGAAGTTGGCCGCCCCCACGTTGGGCAGCGACCAGGCGATGCCCTTGTGCCAGACGTGGTCGTGCGGCCGGTACAGGCTGACGGTGTCGCCGCCCAGGGTGCGGACGGGATGGAAGTAGGGGCGCGGTGACTCCGACTGAACGTCCCAGGGCCGGTAGACGTAGCGCGTCAACTCCGCGCCGTCGTAGGTCAGGCGCAGCGAGCGGTCGTGCTCGTGCACCAGTCCCAGGCCCTTCGCCGCGGGTTCGGTCCCGTGCCCGGCCTGCTGGTCGATGGTCATTCACGGCCTCCTGTCTGCTGTACCGCGTCGCAGCCGCGGCATGGGGTCGGCCGGTCCCGCCGCGCCGGGCGGCGGCGCGGCGGAACGCGGCGGTGCCACTACTGCTCGATGAAGTACTGCTCGGGGTTGGTCGGGCCGGGCGTGTTGTAGACGGACGCCTCGGGCATCGACTCGGGGACGTTGCGGAAGTCGTCGGCGACGATGCCGTAACCGGGAGGGGACAGGTTGATGCCGAGCGCGTAGAACTGCTCCTGGGAGACCTCCAGCAGCTCGGTCATCAGCTCCTCCTGGCGCCGGGGGTCGGGCTCGGCGATGAGCCGGTCATAGCCCTCCAGGTGCTCCTTGACGTCGTCCGGCGGCTCCTGGGCGCGCGGGTCCCGGCCGTCGGAGGCGTACCACTGCGCCCACGGGATGCCGAAGTTGGATTCACCGCTGTGGACAGGCGCGTACCAGCGCGGGTCGTACATGGCGTCGAGCAGGCCGCTGTCGCCGGACCAGACGTTGGCGTCGTGCTCGTTGTTCTCCCGGCGGTCCTGCCACAGCGAGCGCTCCTCGGTTCTCATCTCCACGTCGACGTCCAGCTCCTCCCAGAAGCCGACCACCATCTCCATGGAGTCGACGATGTCGGGCCGGAAGCCGCCGGGCACCGAGAGGGTGAAGCTGAGCGCCCGCCCGTCGGGGCTGACCCGCACGCCGTCGCCGTTGCGCTCGTCGTAGCCGGCCTCGTCCAGCATCTCGTTGGCGCGGTCCACGTCGTGGTCGGTGTACTGCTTGGCCAGGGTCTCGTTGAAGAAGGGGGTGCCGCGGCGCGGCGCGGCCTGCCAGGGCTCGCCCTGGCCCTGGTAGACGACGTCGATGATGGACTGCCGGTCGATGCCCAGCGACATCGCCACGCGGAAGTCGCGGTCGCGGAAGATCTCGCGCAGCTCCTCGTCCTGGTGGGTGAGGTTGAACGCGATGACGCTGGTGTTCATCTCGCTGGGCTCCAGGTCGAAGAAGTCATAGCCTCCCGACTCGCGGTTCTCGGCGAGCACCGGGCGGTTCTCCAGGGTGTTGAAGTGCCGCGAGTGCATGTTGATGTCGCCGTTGAGCGCTCGGGTGAGCATGACCTCCTCGTCCTGCATGATCTCGAAGACGACGCGGTCGATGTAGGGGAGCTGGTTGCCCTCGGTGTCGACCTTCCAGTAGTAGGGGTTGCGCTCCAGCACGACGCGCCCGGAGTCGGACAGCGGCTCGGTGACCATCCAAGGGTTCATGGTCGGAATGTCGGGGTTCTGCCAGGTCAGCGCGGAGTCCGTGGCCCCGGACCTGACCTCGAACATCTCGGTCCAGTTCGCGAAGCCCTCCTCCTCGGCGAGTTCGTCGGCGTCGGGGTTGTGGTCGATGTGGAACTGCTCCAGGTAGTGCTTGGGCTTGTTGACGATCTGGTACTGCAGCAGGTCGTAGCCTGCCCACAGCGCGTCGGCCTCCTCGAAGGTGATGGTGACGGTGGTGTCGTCGATCTTCTCGGCGGTGCCCGGGTGGGTGGCGGCCACCGGGGTGAGGTCCTCGTTGTTGTAGATGTCGTTCATGGCGAAGACGACGTCGTCGGCGGTGAACGGCTCGCCGTCGGACCACTTCAGCCCTTCGCGCAGGTGGAAGGTCAGCTCGGTGGCGTCGTCGTTGTACTCGAACTCCTCGGCGAGGTTCGGGACGACCTCGGTCCACTCGGTGTTCCAGCGGGTGAGGTTCTCATACCCCACGGTGCGCCCCAGCCACGGCCAGTCGCCGATGCCCAGCATGGCGCTGCGCCAGGTGCCGCCGTAGGTGCCGACCTCATCGACGGGTTCGACCACGGCGGGGTTCTCCGGCAGCCGTTCCTCCAGCGGGGGCAGCTCGCCGGCCTCCACCCGCTCGGCGAGCGCCGGCGCCTGGCCGTTGGCCTCGCCGCCCGCTCCGTCCTCCTCGTCGGGGTCCAGGGAGAAGAAGCCGCAGCCGGTGAGGGAGAGCGCGAGGGCCGCCGCGCACGGCGCCATGAGCGCGCGCCGCCGCAGCGGTCCGGTCGGTGGTGCGTGCATGTCCTGATCTCCGTTTCTCTGTGGGGGATGCCAGAGTGGCGCCGTCTCAGGCGGCGCCGGCCAGGGACAACTCCTCGGCGTGGTGGCAGGCGGCCATGCGGCCGGGGGCGACCTCGCGCAGCGGGGGCGCCTCGACCGCGCATCGTTCGGTCGCGTACCGGCAGCGGGGATGGAACGGGCACCCGGCCGGGGGGTCGGCGGGGTCGGGCAGGTCCCCGTTGAGCCGGATCCGCTCGCGGGACCGTTCTGCCGGGCGACCGCGCAGCCGCGGGTCGGGCACCGGCACCGCCGAGATCAGCGCCTCGGTGTAGGGGTGCAGCGGACGGGCGTAGAGCGGCGCGGTGGGGCTCAACTCCACCACCCTGCCCAGGTACATCACCGCCACGCGGTCGCACAGGTGCTCGACCACCGACAGGTCGTGGGAGATGAACAGGTAGGTCAGTCCCATGTCGTCCTGGAGATCCCGGAGCAGGTTGAGGATCTGCGAGCGCACCGAGACGTCCAGCGCGCTGACGGCCTCGTCGGCCACCACCAGGCGCGGCCCGGGCACCAGCGCGCGGGCGATGCCGACCCGCTGGCGCTCGCCTCCGGAGAACGCGTGCGGGTAGCGGCGCAGGTACTCGGGCCGCAGGCCCACGCGGCGCAGGATCGCGGTGACGCGGTCCTCCAGCTCCGAACCGGACAGCCCCAGCAGCACCCGCAGCGGCTCACCGATGATCTCCAGCAGGGTCATCCGGGGGTTGAGCGACGCGTGCGGGTCCTGGAAGATCATCCGGACCTCGCGGCGGTAGGCGGCGGTGTCCCCGGCGGTGAGCGCGGCGGCGTCGATGACGCGGCCATCGGCCGAGCGGTAGCGGACCTGCCCGGTGGCTTCGGGGCGGACACCCATGATGGCCGAGCCCAGCGTGGTCTTGCCGCACCCGGACTCCCCGACCAGGCCGAGGGTCTCGCCGCGGTCGACGCTCAGGTCCACACCGTCGACCGCCTTGACCTTCTCGGCGGCGCCGCGCCCGCCGCGCAGACGCCGCCCCTCCCGACGGGCCGGGAAGTGCACCTTCACGTTGCGGGCCGCCAGCAGCGCCTGGTCGGCGCGGGCGGCGGAGTGAGCGGAGTCAGTCGACATCGGCGGCCTCCTGGTCGGTCCGGACGTCCGGATCTGGCTGGTCGGGTCGGGCGCGCTCGGCCGGAGGCCCCTGGACACCGCGGGCCGGACCGCCGTCGCCGCCGTAGAGCAGACACCGCACCTGGCGGCCGTCCTCCAGGGCGACGGGCGGCGGCACGGTCACGTCGCAGCGGCCCGGCATGGCGTGGTCGCAGCGGTCGCGGAACACGCAGCCGCTGGGCCGGCGGGCGGGATCGGGCACCGAGCCGCGGATGGCGGGCAGCCGCGCGCGCCGGGCGCCGCCCATGCGCGGGACCGACTCCAGCAGGGCGCGCGTGTAGGGATGCCTGGGCGCGTGGAAGACATCGTCGACCGGGCCCTTCTCGACCAAGCTGCCCAGGTACATCACGGCGACGTCGTCGGCGATCTCGGTCACCACGCCCATGTCGTGGGTGATGAACATCATCGCCATCCCGCGGGTCTCCTGCAGTTCGGCCAGCAGGTCCAGGATCTGCGCCTGGGTGGTGACGTCCAGCGCCGTCGTCGGCTCGTCGGCGATGAGCAGCGCGGGCTCGCACGACAGCGCCATCGCGATCATCACGCGCTGGCGCATGCCGCCCGACATCTGGAAGGGGTAGGCGTCCACGAGCCGTTCGGGGCCGGGGATCCCCACCTGGGCGAGCAGGGCGATACCGAGTCGGCGGGCCTCCTTGCGGCTGACGGGGTTGTGCACGCGGATCGCCTCGCCGATCTGGTTGCCGATCCGGTGCACCAGCGACAGCGACGCCATCGGCTCCTGGAAGATCATCGCGATGTCGCGGCCGCGCACCTGGCGGATGCGGCGGTCGCGGGTGCCCAGGGCCGCGAGGTCGACCGTCTCGGCGGGCTCGCCGCCGCGGCCGTCGCGGTGCAGCAGCACCTGCCCGCCCACCACCCTGCCGGGCGGCTCGACCAGTTGGAGGATCGAGCGCGCGGTCACGCTCTTGCCGCAGCCGCTCTCTCCCACCACGCACAGCGTCCGCCCGCGGCGGATGGCCAGGTCCACACCGTCGACGGCCCGGACCTCGCCGGTGTCGGTGGAGAAGTGCGTCCTCAGCCCTTTCACTTCAAGGAGCACATCGTGCTGCTGGGTGCCCATCTGTTGGCTCCCTACTGGTAGGGGTCGGCGGAGTCGCGGATGCCGTCGCCGGCGAAGTTCAGCACCAGAACCGTCACCGTCACGGCCACGCCGGGCAGCAGGGTCCAGGGCGCGTTGGCGATGGAGTGGATGTTCTGCGCCTCCTGCATCAGCACGCCCCAACTGACGACGGGCGGCTGCAGGCCCAGGCCCAGGAACGACAGCGAGGTCTCGGCGAGGATCATCAGCGGAATCGCCAGCGTGAGCGAGGCGACGATGTGGCTGGTGAAGGACGGCAGCATGTGCCGGCCGATGATGCGGGTGCGCCCGCAGCCGTCCAGCCGGGCGGCCAAGACGAAGTCCTCCTCGCGTAAGGACAGGAAGCGGCCGCGCACCACGCGGGCGAGGTCGGTCCAGCCGATCAGGGAGAGGATGACGGTGATCGCGAAGTAGGTCTGCAGCGGGCCCCACTCGCGCGGCACCGCCGCCGAGAGCCCCATCCACAGCGGAATGGTGGGGATGGACATGGTGAACTCGATGACGCGCTGGATGGCGGTGTCGACGCGGCCGCCGAAGTAGCCGGAGATCCCGCCGAGCACCACGCCCAGCAGGAAGGCCAGGGCCACGCCGACCAGGCCGATGGACAGCGACACCCGGGTGCCGTAGACGATGCGGGAGAGCATGTCGCGTCCGTTGCGGTCGGCGCCGAGCAGGTACATCCGCTCGTCGGGGTCCTGCGTGCCGATGAGGTGGCGGTCGGCGGAGAACAGGCCCCACATCTCATAGGGGCGGCCCTCGACGAAGAAGCCGACCGGGATCTTGTCGGACTCGTCGACGGTGTACTCGCGGGCGAGGGTCTCCTCGTTCCTGGTGGAGTCGTAGCCGTAGACGTAGAGACCCAGGTCGAAGCCGTCGGTGGTGTCCACGAAGTGCAGGGTCTGCGGCGGGGCGTGGGTGTGTTCGGCGCTGTAGTCGCCGGGGGCGGTGGGCGCCACGAACTCGGCGAACACGGCCACGAAGACCAGCGCGCCGATGACGGCGGTGCTGAACATGGCCAGGCGGTGCCTGCGGTAGCGCCACCAGATCAGCTTCCACTGCGGTGCGGCGGCGGTCGCGCTCTTGGCGTGCTCGCCGTCAAGGGGCGCGCCGCGTCGGCGGCGCATGAGGGGCAGCAGGTCCACGGGTCTCACGCCTCCTCTGCCTGGGCGTGGCGGATGCGCGGGTCCCACCACGCCAGGAGCAGGTCGGACAGCAGCGTGCCGATGAGTGTCAGTGCGCCGAGGATGAGGATGAAGGCTCCGGCCAGGTACATGTCCTGGCTCTGCAGGGCCTCGAGGAGCAGGGGCCCGGTGGTCTCCAGACTCAGCACGATGGAGACCATGACCTCGCCGCCGATGAGCGTGGGCAGGATCCAGCCGATGGTGCTGATGAACGGGCTGAGGGACATGCGCACCGGGTACTTGAGGACGACCCGCCACTCGGGCAGGCCCTTGGCGCGGGCCGTGGTGACGTAGGGCTTGCGCAGCTCGTCCAGGAGGTTGGCGCGCAGCACCCGGATGAGCACGGCCGTGCCCGCGGTGCCGATGATGAGCACGGGCGCCCACAGGTTGGACACCACGTCGACGACCTTGCCGAGGTTCCACGCGGAGTCGGCGAACTCCGGCGAGACGATGCCGCCGACGCTCTCACCGAAGTAGCGGTAGGCGATCCACACGAAGACGAGCGCGAGCATGAAGTTGGGGGTGGCCAGGCCGATGAAGCCGACGAAGGTGGCGGCGTAGTCGCCGAGGGAGCGCTGGCGCACCGCCGAGTAGACGCCGATGGGGAACGCGATGACCCAGCTCACCAGCATCGTGACAAGGGCGAGGACCACGGTCAGCGCGATCCGGTCCCAGATGAGGGCGGAGACGTCGCGCTGGTAGGCGAAGGACTGCCCGAAGTCGCCGTGCAGCAGGATCCCCGACATCCAGCGCAGGTACTGCACGTGGACGGGTTCGTTGAGGCCGTAGCGCTCCTCCAGCGCCAGGATCTGGCCGCGGTCGACCGTCGCTCCCCGGGCGGAGAGCTCGGCGATGTAGGTCGAGAGGTAGTTGCCCGGCGGGAGCTGGATGACCAGGAACGCCACCAGGGAGATGGCGAACAGCGTGGGCACCATGTAGATCAGTCGGCGGATCACGAGGGCGCGCATGCCGCCTCCTCGGTGGGGCCGCCGGCGCGCTCGCCGCTCCGGGTGAAGGGACCGCCACACTGAGTGTGGATAGCGCTTACCATTACGGCCTGCGTAAACGGGCGTCGGCGGAGCGAGCGCGAGCCGCGGATATGGACGGCGCTTACCACGGCGACCCGCCCTCGTGCATGCGGCTGTGGAAGGGCGCTCCCCGCCGCAGCTCGTCGGGGGTGACCGTGCGGTGCTGGGCGGCCGAGGCGTAGACACCGGCCAGGAGCCGCATCGTGCGCAGCGACTCGGCGGAGGTCACGGGCGGGGGCTCCTTGGCGCGCAGGGCCGCCACCACGTGGGCGATCTGGGCGGAGTGCCCGCTGCTGACCCCCGACTCCCCGGCGGCCCAGGCGGATCGGGCCTGCTCCTCGTACCCGGGGGCCGGCGTGAGCGTCCAGTCGTTGTCGCCGTAGCCGTAGAGGTGCCGCAGCTCGACGGTGGCGCGCTCGAAGTCGATCCGGATGTAGCTCTCCTCGCGCGGCGAGAGCACGCTGTTGACGAAGCAGGCCACCGCACCGTTGGCGAAGGCCACATGGCCCAGCGAGAGGTCCTCGGTCTCCATGGTCCGCGCCTGGCGGCGGGCGATGGCCGAGACCTCGGTCCAGT
This sequence comes from Spinactinospora alkalitolerans, assembly GCF_013408795.1. Taxonomy (NCBI): domain Bacteria; kingdom Bacillati; phylum Actinomycetota; class Actinomycetes; order Streptosporangiales; family Nocardiopsidaceae; genus Spinactinospora; species Spinactinospora alkalitolerans. The sequence continues at coordinate 4,905,742 of NZ_JACCCC010000001.1, read as the reverse complement.
CGCCGAGCAGGGCGAGCAGCAGGTCCATCTGGTGGATGCCGTGGCCCATGGTGGGGCCGCCGCCCTCGGTGTCCCAACGGCCGCGCCAGGGGGCGTCGAAGTACGCCTGGTCGCGGAACCAGTGGGTGTGGCAGACCGCCACCAGCGGCCGCCCCAACTCGCCGGACTCCACCAGCGCCCGCACCCGCCGCGCGCCGGAGCCGAACCGGTGCTGGAAGAGGGTGGCGACCCAGGGGCCTTGCGCTCCCTCGGCCGCGGCCATGTCCTCCAACTCGGCCAGGCTCAGCGCCGGCGGTTTCTCCACCAGCGCGGTGGCGCCCGCGCTCAGGCACGCCATGGCCTGCCCGTGGTGCAGACCGGGCGGTGTGCACAGGTGCACCAGGTCCGGCCGCGCCTCGCGCAGCATCCGGTCCATGTCGCCGTAGCGATCGGCGATTCCGTAGCGGTCGGTGAATCGCTCCAGGTTGTCGGGGTCCACGTCGGCGGCCGCGACGATCTCGACGTCCTCGGGCATCGAACGCAGCGCCTCGACGTGGAAGCGGGCGATGTTGCCCGTGCCGACGACGGCCACGCGCACGCGGTCCGCCGCGTCGGGCGTCAAGGGGTCGGGGGTGTGCATGGGGCTCCTCCCGGGTGGGGGACCGAGGTGAGACGATCCGCCGCGGCGTCGACGGGTCGGGCGGCTGCCCGCTACGCGTCACCGCGGTCGGAGGACGGCTGCTGGCCTTTCCGGTTCGGGTCGGGGGATCGGGGGCAGGGGGCGGCGGCCGGGATGCCCCGGCGGTCGGTCGCGCCATCCGCGCGCGGCACACGCGCTCCGAAACTATCGGATTGAATGTCGCAACCTCTGGCGCCTGAATTTACGTTCGCGCAACGTCCAGGTCAATACCTTGCGGAGACTTGGATCACAGACGGCCGCCCCTTTGTGGCGGAACGGCCAAGGACGGCGCATCTGCCTGGGAGCTTCATCGCTCTTCTCTCGTGAAGCGATTGCGGCTGTCATGGGCGGCGTGCCCGAAACTTTCGAATAGGGGAATTTTCCTTTTCGTAGCGCCAACGGGGTCGTCCACACGCCTCTTCCGGACTCGGAAGCGGGACCGCCACGCGTGCCGTGCCGCGTGGCGCCTGCTCCCGGGAAGGCGGCCCGCCGCGACATGGGGCGCCTGCGCGGACGCCCTTCGCGCACCCGGATCCCCGGCATACGACGAAACCCCAGGTCCGCTACCGGTTACACCGGTGCTGACCTGGGGTCTTCCGTACTCCTATGCTGGTGCGCCATCAGGGACTCGAACCCCAAACCCGCTGATTAAGAGTCAACTGCTCTGCCAATTGAGCTAATGGCGCGCGTCGCGAAGGCGACGGGGGAAGCCTACCCGATCGCGGCGAGGAATCGGCGCGCATCGGGCTGCAGCGCGGATCACAGGGCCGTGTGATCCGCCCTGCAGCGGCCGGCGCGGTGCGGCGGTGACCGGGGCGCGGTTCACGGGCCGCCGACGTCGATCGGGTCCGCGGTCCCGGCCGTTCCCTCCCGCGGGCGCAGTGCCCGCCGCGCCGCGGGCGGCACCAGCACCGCCGCCGCGGCCAGAGCGGCCAGGGCGCACAGCAGCCCGGTCCACCCGACGTCGCCGACCAGCCGCTCGGTCTCGGCGACCCGCATCCCCACGATGACCATGCCGCCCCGCTCCGGCAGCCACGCCGTCCGGACCAGCCAGTCGGCGCCGCCGTCCCCGGCGCCCGCGGTGGGCAGCCGGTGGAACGCCTCGCCGTCGGGGGACTCCTCCGCGGCCTCGCCCGGTACGAGTTCCGGGGTGAGCACGGCGGGCAGCTCCGGCGCCTCGCCGTAGGAGACCGTGTCCAGGACCTGCCCGTCGGGATCGCGGACCTGGAAGAACGACGGCACGTCGCCGCGCTCGGCCATCCCCCGCCACACCGATGACACGTCGTCGGGCGGGGCGGTGGCGGCGAGCCGGCGCCGATCGGCGGGGCGCGATCCGAGTTCCTCCTGCAGGTCCCGCCCTGCCGCGCGGACCACGCTCTCGTCCCGGTCGGCCGTTCGGTCCCGCAGGACGCCGAACGCGGCGCCCACCGGGACGGCGGTGCCGAGTACGAGGAGGGCGGCCAGGATCAGCACCAGCCGGGCGCGCGGGGACATCGGGACTCCGCCGGGGCCGGCCGGGACTCGGGTGGCTGGATCGGTCACGAGTCCAGTCTCGCCGGTGCCGGATGCCTCCGCCAGGGACCGGCACGGGCTCACAGGGGTCTTTAACCTCGACACCAGGGGGTTTCAAGGCCCGTCACTGTGGGCGCGCACCGGCACAGCGGTTCGGGTCCGGGCCTCGCCCCGGGGACGTGGTCGTCGCGGGTGGCCTCGGTCCAGGCGAAGTCCTGCTGCGGCGGGAAGACGTGGTCGCGCTCGCCGCGGTTGTCGATGTAGCCGACCTCGCCGCCGGTGCCGATCCGCCAGCGCAGCACGCGGATGTCCTCGGTGCGCGGGCCGGTCTGGAAGACCGCGGGCAGCTTGTCGTCGAGCCGCCGCAGTTGCAGCAGGCGGGTCTCGCGGTAGTAGCGGTACAGCTCGGCGAAGTCGCGCAGGAACTGCGGGTGGTCCAGCAGACCGGGCGCCTCGCCGGGGTCGGCGCCGGCGAAGGCGTCGCCGTCCCGGTCGAACCGGTGCAGCGAGAAGACGTCGCCCACGGCGGTCTCGGGCTTGAGCCCGAAGTACACGTTGTAGCCGAACAGCACGAGCCCGCCGACCGACACGATGTCGCGGGGCACGCAGTTGTGCTCGGTGCGGACCCGCTCGGTGCCGCTCAGGCGCAGCTCGGCGCCACCGAAGACCTCCAGCCTGCGGGTGTTGAGCCCTTCGGCCCGCCGGGCCAGTTCCGCGGCCTGTTCGGACAGCCGGGCCCGCAGCACCTCGTAGGTGCCGGCGTCGAGTTCGGTCGGGTCCTTCGGGTCTTCGGTGGCGCCGTCGGTCACGTGCTGGTCACCGCTTCAGGGAGTCGACGGGGGCGGCGGGGGCCGCGGCGCCGTCCGGCCCGAGGGAGCCGATGGTCGACTCGGCGACGCCGAGGCGCCGGACGGCCTCGACCTCGGCGACCGTCCTGTCCACAGCGACGCGCTCGCGGATCGCCTCGGCGATGTCCGCTTCTCGGCCTCCAGCTCCTTGTCCTTGGCGATGCGGGACAGGTCGGTCTCGCGCTCGCGGGCGATGACCACCACCAGGGAGAAGGTGAACAGGACGGTCGGGAATCCGAGCGCCGCGGAGGTGAAGTCACTCATCGACCACCCGTGTCGCCCTCCCGCCGGTCCGCCACGGCGCTCCCCGCCCCGGCGACTGGGCGACGATTTTATCTGCGGTTCGCGGGGATGCGGCGGGAAACGGGCAGTCCTGATCCGGCCAGTCTCCCTCCCGTGTGCGCGGGCCCCGGTGCGGAACGGTGCGGGGACCGGCCCCGGAAAAGGAAAGACCCCGGTCCGGACACGGATCAACCGTGCTCGAACCGGGGTCGCGTGTGCGCCATCAGGGACTCGAACCCCAAACCCGCTGATTAAGAGTCAGCTGCTCTGCCAATTGAGCTAATGGCGCGTGCCTTCGCGGCGGTGTCGGTGCGGGTCCTCGGCCCCTTCCGACGGGGATAACTTTAGCAGCCCCCATGAGCGCTCGCGAACGGTTTGCCGCGGGGTGCGGTGAGCACCCACCCCGGTCGCGGGGCGGGTGCTCAACGGCCTCCTCGGATCGGTCGCAGCCGGATCACGACCACGTCATGACCACTGTGAGGATGATGGCGATCGCGACGACGGCGCCGACGGCGGCGAGGACGTAGGGGGTGACGGGGCGCTTGGGGGCGGCCTCCGGCTCGTTGTTGTCCGCGACGAAGCGGCGGAACATCTGGGTGGAGCCGGCGGGGTCGGTCTGCTGTTCCTCGTGTTGTGACATGAGCCCGACACTAGCGACTCGCGGCCACCACTCGGAGCGGTTCAGAGGTGCGGATCGCGCCACGCCCCGGGCGCCCCGGCCGGCGGCGAGAGCCGGGAACCGCACCTATGCGGGCGATACCGGTCCGCCCCGCGCCCATGACATCCGTCATCGCCGCGGCGGACATTTCTCCCGACCCTTCGATGACGGTGCGGACTGCCCCGCGAATCGCACTCGGGGCGACAATCGGTGCATGTCCACCTCTTCCTCCACGGTGCATCGGGGACCCGCCGCGGCCGCCGAGCGCGTGCTCGCGCCCGACCTCGCCCGCGGCTTCATGCTGCTGCTGATCGCCCTCGCCAACTCCGTGATCTACATGCACGGCTTCGACGCGGCGGTGCGCAGTCACCCGCTCGACGGCACCGTCGTCGACCGGGCCGTCAACCTCGTCCTGATCCTGCTCGTCGACCACCGGGCCTACCCGATGTTCGCGTTCCTGTTCGGCTACGGCATCGTGCAGATGCTGGGCAGGCAGCAGCGCGCCGGCACCGCCGCGGCGGAGGCGTTCCGGCTGCTGCGCCGGCGCAACCTCTGGATCCTGGTCTTCGGGGCCTTCCACGGCCTGCTGCTGTTCAGCGGCGACATCCTGGGCGCCTACGGACTGTGCGGCCTGCTCATCGGCTGGTTGTTCATCCGCTGCCACGACCGCGTCCTCGTCCAGCTCGCCGGGGTCTTCTTCGCCGTCACCGCGGCCTTCTACGCGCTCAACGCGCTGGCGGCGACGCTGCTGGAGTACATGGACGGGGCGGGCGTCGCGGAGGAGACGGCGGGGGTCTCCGGGCTGCCCTCGCTCGGGATCGAGGAGCCCCTGGGCGCGCTGCTGGCCCGGCTGTGGGAGTGGCCGGTCGGCACGATCGGCAGCGTGCTCATGGGTGTGCTCACCCCGATGCTGCTCGGCGTCCTCGCCGCCCGCCACCGGGTGCTGGAGGAGCCGGAGCGGCACGGCCGCACGCTGTGGCGCACGGTCGTGATCGGGGCGCCGGTCTCCCTGCTCGGCGGACTGCCGCTCGCGCTGGCGGGCGCGGGGGCGTTCCCGGTGTCACTGTCGCAGGAGATGTGGTTGACGACGCTGCACACGCTGTCCGGGCTCGGCGGCGGCCTGGCGTTCGCGGCGCTGTTCGGCATCATCGGCGGCCGCCTGCGGGGCCGGCCCGGTCTCGTCGGCACGGCGCTGGCCGCCACCGGAAGGCGCTCGCTGACGTGCTACCTCGCGCAGTCGCTGGTCTTCGTTCCGCTGCTGGCGGCCTGGGGGCTCGGCCTGGGCGGGCGGCTGGACAGCGCGGCCATGGCCGCGCTCGCCGTCGGCGTGTGGGCGCTGACGGTGGTCGCCTCGGTACTGATGGAACGCGCCGACCTGCGCGGCCCCGCCGAGGCCCTGCTGCGCGGCCGGGTCTATCGGGATTAGATCGCTGAGATGAGCGCCCCACCTCCGCGGAGCACGCACCGAACCGGCGCCCCGGCACACTAGGGCTCCAGCAGGCGGGAGTGCGCGGTGGCGGGGGCGCCGGCCCGGCGCAGCGCCAGGCCGGCGGCGCCCAGTGCGCCGTCGGCGGCATCGAGGGGGTGAACGCCGAAGCGCTCCCCGAGGCCGCGGCGGACCGCTTCGGCCACCGGGCCCTCGCGCAGCACCGAACCGGCCAGGACGACCGGGTCGGCCGCGGGCGGCTCGGGCGCGACGGTGCGGAAGGCGGTCAGCAGCGACTCGGCCGCCCCGGCCACGATCGACTCCGCGGCGGCGTCGCCCTCCAGCGCGGCCCGCGTCACCTCCGGGGCCAGCCGGCCCAGCTCGGCCGGCGGCAGGGCGTGTACGGCGCGGATGATCGACTGGGCGTCGCCGGGCTCGGTCTCCAGGGCCGCGGCCAGCCGCCCGCGCAGCACCGTCGCCCGGCCCCGGCCGTCCAGCGAGGCCAGCACCGCGCGCAGCCCCGCCAGCGCGATCCACACCGCCGACCCCTCGTCCCCGAGGAGCCAGCCGTGGCCGTCGCAGCGCCGCGCCACCGCGCCGTCGCGCACGTGGGCCGCCACGGCGCCGGTGCCCGCGATGAGCACCGTCCCGGCGGGCGCCGCGCTCCCGGACGCGAACGCCACCGCGATGTCGTCGGTGACCTCCGGTCCGCCCGGCAGGCCCAGGTCCCGCCAGGCCCGCAGCACCGCGGCCTCGGCCCGCGCGTGACCGGAACCGGAGGCCCCGGCGATGCCGAACACCGCCCCTGCCACCGCTGCCGCCGCGACGCCCGGCGCGGCGGCGAGCGCCTCGCCCAGCGCCAGCGCCAGCGCGGCCGCGGGGTCGGCGCTGGAGTACTGGTTGGCCCCGCCCGCGCGCCCCCGACCGAGCATCCGGCCGTCGAGTGCGGCCACGACGCAGCGCGTCGCGGTCCCGCCGGCGTCCACTCCGATGACGACGTCGCCGTTCATGGGGGAACCCTAGCCATTGCCCGCGCCGATCCGAAGCCGCGGACGCCCTCGTCGCGCCCCCGGTGTTTTTCTGTAAGTGAAACGCCAGTGCGGTGTAAGGGCGATGCTTCAGGCTGGTGCACTGCGGCCGATGCGTTCACCCCCGCCGCCGCACGGCACCGGCGGTGGGGGCGCGGCGGCCGACGGGCTCCCGTGCGCAGGAGGACGGCCTGCACACGGGTCCGCGTGTCCGGCGGGACGGTCGAGGACCGCATCGGTCCCGCCGGGCACAGCCTTCCCGGCGCCGCCCCGCTGGTCGGGAGCCCTGAGCCGCCGGGCGCGCCCTCCCGTCTCTCTGCTTCCCGGCCTCCCCGCCTTCCCGTTTCCCCGCCTCCCACCGGAGACCGGCCGGCCCTGCCGTCCGGCGGCCGCCGCCTCGCAATCGGAGTGTCGGAGAACGATACTGGGATAACCAGCCGAATCACCGGATTCTCCTCCTCATGCATTGACTCGCACCGCCGATACGAAGGAAACTTTCCGACATGGACAAGGCCGCGAAGGCAATGGGCGAGAGCCCGCCGTCGTCCGCCCGCGATGAGCGGCCCACCACCGTGCTGCGCATCCGCTCCCTGCTCCCCTCCCTGGCACCGGCGGAGCAGCGGGTCGCGCAGCGCATCATCGACGATCCCGAAGGCGTCGCCGCCTCCTCCATCACCCAGCTCGCCAAGGACTGCGACACCTCGGAGGCGACCGTCATCCGGTTCTGCCGCACGATCGACTTCGGCGGCTACCGCGAGCTCCGCCTCACGCTGGCCACCGAGGCCGGCCAGGCCCGCGGCGCCCGGGTCGGCGCCCGGGAGGTGACCAGCGACATCAGCCCCGACGACACGCTGGTGACGGTCGTCGAGAAGATCGCCTACACCGACGCCCGCGCGGTCGAGGAGACCGCGGCCCAACTCGACGTCGACGTGCTGCACAAGGTCGTCGAGGCGCTCGCCGCGGCCCGGCGCATCGACATCTACGGCGTCGGCGCCAGCGCGTTCGTGGCGGCCGACTTCCAGCAGAAGCTGCACCGCATCGGGCTCATCTCCTACGCCTGGTCCGACACCCACGTGATGCTGACCAGCGCCGCGCTGCTCGGCGACACCGATGTCGCGGTGGGCATCTCCCACACCGGCGCCACCCTCGACACGATCGAGGCCCTGGCCGAGGCCCGGCAGCAGGGGGCCGCCACCGTGGCGATCACCAACTTCCCCCGTTCACCGATCAGCGAGACCGCCGACCTCGTCCTGACCACCGCCGCGCGCGAGACGACCTTCCGATCCGGCGCCACGGCCAGCCGCCTCGCGCAGTTGACCGTGATCGACTGCGTCTTCGTCGGACTGGCCCAACTGCGCTACGCCGACAGCCGGCACGCGCTGGAGTCGACCTACCAGGCGGTCCGGGGCCTGCGCGTCGACCGCGACGACCGGCGCAGGACCCGGGGCCGGACCCAGGGCCGGCGGGCGGACGGCACGGAGCAGCGTTTTGACGCCCACACCGAAAGGGGAACCGGGGCATGACATCAGGCCCGGTGGAAATCGTGCGGGTCCCGACCGAGGACCGCAACAGCGGGACCCACGACATCGACCTGCTGTCGACATTGGAGGTGCTGCGCCAGATCAACGCCGAGGACGCGACCGTGCCGCGCGCCGTCACCGCCGTCCTGCCGGAGCTGGCGCGCGCGGTCGACCTGGGCGTGGCGGCGCTGAGCGGCGGCGGCCGGATCCACTACTTCGGCGCCGGGACCTCCGGCAGGCTCGCCACGGTGGACGCGGCCGAGCTGCCCCCCACGTTCGGCGTCGACGGCGACCGCGTGGTGGCCCACCACGCCGGGGGCAACGACGCCCTGAACCACGCGGCCGAGGGCATCGAGGACGACCACGACCTCGGCCGGCGCGACGCCGCGGTCCTCGCCGAGGGCGACCTCGCCGTCGGCCTCACCGCCAGCGGGCGCACGCCCTACGTCGCCGGGGCGCTGCGCCGCGCCCACGAGATCGGCGCGCGCACCGTCCTGGTCAGCGCCAACCCGCGGGCCGCGCTCGCCGGCGAGGCCGACGTCCATGTGGGTGTCGACACCGGCGCCGAGGTCATCGCCGGCTCCACCCGGATGAAGGCCGGGACCGCGCACAAGCTCGTGCTCAACGCGTTCTCCACGGCGGTCATGGTGCGCATGGGCTACACCTACTCCAACCTCATGGTGGGCGTGAACGCCACCAACGCCAAGCTGCGCGGCCGGGTGGTCACCATCCTCGTCGAGGCCACCGGACTGCCCGAGGAGGCCTGCGCCGAGGCGCTGGCCGGAGCCGACGGCGACACCCGGGTGGCGCTGGTGTGCCTGCTCGCCGACGTGGACGCCGCCGCGGCGACCGAGGCCGTGCGCGCCGCCGGCGGATCGGTCCGCGCAGCACTGCGACGAATCGGAGCCGCATAACACAGGAGCCGCACCCGCACGAGAGGGGTCCCCCATGACATCCCGCCGATCCGCGACCCTCGTCACCGTCACCGCCCTCGCCCTGATCGCTCCGGCCTGCGCCCCCGGCACCCAGGGAGGCGGGGACTCCGACGGCGACGTCACCCTCACCGTGTGGTCCTGGCGTCCGGAGGACGCCGAGGGCTACGACAGGATCTTCGACGCCTTCGAGGAGGAGCACCCCGGCGTCACCGTGACCTTCCGGGGGCACAAGAACGACGAGTACCCGGCGATCCTGCAGACCGGCCTGACGCAGAGCTCCGGCGGCCCCGACGTGGTCCAGCTCAAGCCCTACGGCCCGATCCAGGCCTTCATCGGGGCCGGGCAACTGGTCCCGCTGGACGGCGAGGTGGACCTGAGCTCCTGGCCGGAGGAGGTCGTGGAGGCCGCCCGCGGGCGCGAGGACGACCGGCTCTACGGGGTGCCGTTCGCCTTCCAGACGCTGGGCGTGCTCTACAACGAGGAGATCTTCGCCGAGCACGGCCTGGAGCCCCCGACCACCTGGGAGGAGATGACCGAGGCCGCCGAGGAGCTCAAGGACGCCGGGACCATCCCGTTCGCGACGTCGGGCCAGGAGCCGTGGGTGCTGGCGATCCTGCGCGAGACCATGGGCGCCACGCGCGTGGGCGGCGAGGAGTTCGCCCGCGCGGTGGTCTCGGGGGAGACCGACTTCACCGACCCCGACTACACGGCGTCCCTGCAGGCCGTCGCGGACCTGGAGCCCTACCTGCCGCCCGACGCCACGGCGGTGAGCTACACCGACGCCCAGACGCTGTTCACCAGCGGCAGGGCCGCGATGTACCCGGGCGGCGCCTACGAGCTGGCCCCGTTCGAGGCGGCTGCGCCGGACCTGCGGATCGGCTTCTTCGACGCGCCGCCCGCGCCGGACGCGGTCTCCGAGACCCCGCTGACACCGGGGTTCGCCGACGGCTCCTACGGGGTCAACGCGGCCTCCGAGCACCGCGAAGAGGCGATCGAGCTGGTCGAGTGGATGGCCACCGAGGAGTTCGGCCAGGCGTTCGCCGATGAGCTCCGGCAGATCTCGGCGGTTCCGGGAGTGCAGCCGAGCGATCCGCTGCTGGCCGAAATGCAGAGCCGCTACGAGGAGCACGGAACGCCGTACATGATGAGCGTGCACTTCGGCTACGGCGAACCGCTGGGGCGCGACGCCGAAGGGCAGGCGCTGGCGAGCATGCTGCTCGGTGAGGCCACGGCTGAGGAGGCGGGCGCGCAGATCCAGAAGGAGATCTCGGCGTGGTTCGAGCCGACCGGCTGAGACCGGCCGGGGCCGCTCCGGCCCCGGCTCCGGCCCCCTCCCGCCTCCGCCGGCCGCGGCCCGCGCGGGGCCCCGGCCGCAATCGGCCGCCGTGGTGGGTCCTGGCCGTGTTCATCCTGCCGGCGCTCGTGCTCTACACCGTCTTCATCGTGTACCCGCTGTTCAGCGCGTTGCAGTACAGCCTGTTCAGCTGGGAGGGCACCCGCCGGACCGGGATGGCGGGCCTGGACAACTTCATCCGGCTGTTCAGCGGGGTCTACGGCGAGCGGCTGTGGCGGGCGTTCGGCCACAACCTGGTGTTCTTCGCCGGGACGATGCTGGTGCAGACGACGCTGGGGCTGGCCTTCGCCGTGCTGCTGCGGCGCTCCCGGGCGGGCCGGCGCTTCCTGCAGACGGCCTACGTGCTGCCGCACCTGGTCAGCCCGATCGTCGTCGGCTACCTGTGGAGCCTCATGCTCAGCCCGCAGTTCGGCGCGGTCAACGCCGCCCTGCGCGCGGTCGGCCTGGACGCGCTCGCCCAGCCGTGGACCGGCGACCCCGCGCTGGCGCTGCCCACCCTGGTCCTGGTCAACGCCTGGCAGTGGATCGGCTTCCCGATGCTGCTGTTCACCGCGGCGCTGGCCGGACTGCCGCCGGAGTACGAGGAGGCCGCCCGGGTGGACGGCGCCACGGGATGGCAGGCCTTCCGGCACGTCACGCTGCCGCTGCTGGTGCCCGCGATCGGCATCGTGACGGTGCTGACGTTCGTGGGCACCATGAACGTACTCGACCTGGTCTATGCGATGCAGGGCTCGCAGGGGGCGCCCGCCGGCGCGACCGACGTGCTCGGCCTGCTGTTCTACCGCACCGCCTTCAACAACCCCGATCCGGGCGCGATCGGGCAGGCCTCGGCGCTGGCCGTGGTCATGTTCGCGTTCATCTTCGGCGTCTCCATCGCCGCCACCCGGATCCTGCGCCGCTGGGAGGCGAGGCTGCGATGACGACGACCACCGCGCCGGCCGCTCCGCGCCGGGCCCGCCGCGGGATCGCCCGCCACGCGAGCGGGGCCGCGGTCCACGCGCTGCTGTGGGGCTACGCCGCCGTGGCGCTGGCCCCGCTGCTGCTGATGCTGATCAGCTCCCTGCGGCCCGAGGCCGAGCTGCGCGCCGAGCCGCTGGGCCTGCCCACCTCGCCCGCGTGGAGCAACTACGCCCGGGCCTGGACCGAAGCCGACTTCGGGACCTACTTCCTCAACTCCACGCTGGTCACCTCCGCGGCGGTGGCGCTGGGCACCGCGGTCTCGGTGCTGGCGGCCTACGCCCTGGGCCGCTACTCCTTCCCCGGCAGCGGCCTGCTGCTGGCCTATCTGCTGGCCGGGCTGATGATCCCGATCCGGCTGGGCATCGTCCCGGTGTTCTACCTGTTCGACTCGCTCGGCCTGCTGGACTCGCTGTGGGGCCTGATCCTGGTCTACGCCGCCAGCGGAGTGCCGTTCTCGGTGTTCATCCTGACCGCGTTCTTCCGCCGGCTGCCGGACGACCTGGCCGAGGCCGCCCGGATCGACGGGGCGGGGGAGTTCCGGCTGTTCGGCCGGATCATGCTGCCGTTGGTGCGCCCGGCACTGGCCACGGTGATGCTGTTCCAGTTCATCCAGTTGTGGAACGACTTCTTCTTCCCCCTGGTACTGATCCGCGACCAGGCCAAGTACACGCTTCCGGTGGGCCTGACCAGGTTCTTCACCGAGTACGGCCTGACCCAGTCACTGCTGTACTCCGGCCTGGTCATCACGACGCTGCCCCTGGTCGCCCTGTTCCTGCTGGCGACCCGCCAGGTCATCGACGGCCTGACTGCGGGCGTCAACCGCTGACGCCGCCGCGCGCCGCGGCCCCTCAGGCGTGCCCCTGGGCGGCCGGGATCGGCGAGGTCGAGAAGGCGATGTCGTCGTCCTCCACGCCGACCACGACGTGCTCGCCCGCCTGGAGCTCATTGTTGAGCAGCAACTTCGACAGCCGGTTGCCGATGTTGCGCTGGATCGTCCTGGCCAGCGGCCGAGCGCCGAACTCCGGCTGGTAGCCGCGCTGCGCCAGCCAGCGCACGGCGTCGTCGGTGAACTCCACGGTGATGTCCTGGGCGCGCAGCCGCCGCTCGGTCCCCGCCAGCAGCAGCCGGGTGATCTGGCCCATCTCCGCCTCGCCCAACTGCTGGAAGACGACGATCTCGTCGATGCGGTTGAGGAACTCGGGCCGGAACTCCTCGCGCAGCCGCCGCATGATCCGGTTCTGGGTGTCGGCGGAGCTCTGCCCGTCGCCGGTGGTGAAGCCGATCGGGCCGCCGCCGGTGACCAGCTCCGACCCCAGGTTGCTGGTCATGATGACGACCACGTTGCTGAAGTTGACCGTGCGGCCCTGGCCGTCGGTGAGCCGGCCGTCGTCGAGCAGTTGCAGCAGCAGGTTGAAGACGTCGGGGTGGGCCTTCTCGATCTCGTCGAGCAGCAGGACCGAGTACGGCTGGCGCCGGATCGCCTCGGTGAGCTGCCCGGCCTCCTCGTAGCCGACGTACCCGGGCGGCGCGCCGACCAGTCGGCTGGCGGTGTGGCGCTCCTGGAACTCGCTCATGTCGAAGCGGACCATCCGCTCCTCGCCGCCGAACAGCGCCTCGGCCAGCGCGCGGGCGAGCTCGGTCTTGCCCACGCCGGTCGGCCCGAGGAACAGGAAGCCGCCGATCGGCCTGTCCGGGTCGGCCAGGCCGGCGCGGGAGCGGCGCACCGCCTCGGCCACGGCCGTCACGGCCTCGTCCTGGCCGATCACCCGCTGGTGCAGCCGCTCCTCCAGTTGGACCAGCCGCTCCCGCTCCTCCTGGGTCAACTGGGTGACCGGGATCGAGGTGATGCGCGAGACCACCTCGGCGATGTCGACGACGGCGACCTCGGGGACGCCGGTCGGACCCGTGCTCCTCGCCTCGTTGATGGAGGCGCGGGTCCGGTTGATCTCGTCGCGCAGTGACGAGGCCTGCTCGTACTCCTCCTGCTCGACGGCGCGCTCCTTGCGCGACTCCAGCTGCCGCAACTGCTGCTCCAGCTCGCGCAGGTCCACACTCGGCGTCTTCATCCGCAGCCGCACCCGCGCTCCGGCCTGGTCGATCAGGTCGATCGCCTTGTCCGGCAGGAACCGGTCGGTGAGGTAGCGGTCGGACAGCTCCGCTGCGGCCACCAGGCTCTCGTCGCTGAAGCGGACCTGGTGGTGGGCTTCGTAGCGGTCCCGGAGGCCGCGCAGGATCTCGATGGTGTCGGTGACATCGGGCTCCGAGACCAGGATGGGCTGGAACCGCCGCTCCAGCGCCGCGTCCTTCTCGATGTTCTGGCGGTACTCGTCGACCGTCGTCGCGCCGATGATGTGCAGCTCACCGCGGGCCAGCGCCGGCTTGAGCATGTTCCCGGCGCTCACGGCGCCCTCCGCCGCGCCGGCGCCCACGATCGTGTGCAGCTCGTCGATGAAGACCAGCAGCTCGGAGCCGTGCTCGCGGATCTCGTCGATCAGGTTCTTCAGCCGCTCCTCGAAGTCGCCCCGGTAGCGCGTCCCCGCGACCACGCCGGCCAGGTCGAGCTGGACCAGCCGGCGCCCGCGCAGGGTCTCCGGCACGTCGTCGTCGGCGATGCGCTGGGCGATGCCCTCGGCGATCGCGGTCTTGCCGACCCCGGGGTCGCCGATGAGCACGGGGTTGTTCTTGCGGCGGCGGGCCAGCACCTCGATGGCCTGCTCCACCTCTTCGTCGCGCCCGACGACCGGGTCGAGCCGGCCCTCCTGGGCCAGCGCGGTGATGTCCGTGCCGTGCTCGTCCAGGTGCGGCGTCGAACTCTCGGTCCTGGCCGGCCGCTCGCCCGTGGTCCCGGCGGCGGCCTGCAGGGACTGCGCCGTGACACCGGACTCCGAGAGCAGCCGGCCGACCGGGGACTCCTCGTTGACCGCCAGCGCGAACAGCAGGTGCTCGGGGCTGATGTAGGAGTGCCCGAGCGCCCGGGCGATCTGGTGGGCGTCCAGCAGGGTGCGCTTGGCCGCGGGGGTCAGCGTCGGCATTCCCTGGGCCGGGCGGGTCACCGGGGGGATCGCGCCGGTCTCGGCGCCGATGGACTCCGAGAGCCGGTCGGGGTCGGCACCGGTCTTGGCCACCAGCGCGCGCGTCGAATCGTGTCGCAGCAGCGCCCACAGGATGTGCCCCGCGTCGAGGTCGGTCCGGTCGGACTCCATCGCGCGGGCGATCGCCTCGCTGACGATCTGCCTGGCGTCGTCGTCCATGAGCTGGGAGATGTCAATGCGCCGTACCGGGCGGCGCGGTCCGGTCCCGCCGAAGAACCGGGCCAGGAACTCCTCGAAGGATCCCGGGTCGAAGCCGCCGCCATCTGGAAAGTTCTGCGTCATCGAAGGTGTCCTCCCGTGGCTGCCGAGTGGTGCCGCGGCACGGCCCGTGCGGACCGCACCGCGGTCGTGGACCGCATGAGTGCCACCGGCCGGCGCCTGCGAGCGGATTCTCCGCGGTGCCGACCCCGTTGTCCGCACGTGCGGATTCCCCACCACGGCCGTCCGGCGCGGCCCGGGCGCCCACGGCCCCCTGGTCGCCGCCGTAAAGGTCGGGCGGAACCGTGGGCCCGCAGGCCCGACTACCCGAGAACACCGGCTGAAACCGCACCGCGTCCGGAAAAAGAGCGACCAATGGGGCCCGACCCGGCCGCGGACCGGCGGCGGCGCCGGGCAGCGGGCGCGATCCGGCCGCGGACCGGCTACCGTGGTCGCACAACGCCACGATCCGTCGACTCCACGGCCGGTTGCCCATGCGCCTGGTGATCCTCTCCGACACCCACATCCCGCGACGAGCCCGCGACCTGCCCGAACAGGTGTGGCGCGCGGTGGACGGCGCCGACGTGGTCATCCACGCCGGCGACTGGTGCGACCTGGCCTCCCTGGAGGCGCTGGACGAACGGGCGCGCCGGTTGATCGCCGTCCACGGCAACAACGACGGGCCGCAGCTCCGCGAGCGGCTGCCCGAGGTCGCCCGCGCCACCCTCGACGGAGTGCGCCTGGCGGTGGTGCACGAAACGGGTCAGGCCCGCGGCCGCGACGAGCGCTGCGCCGCGCGCTTCCCCGACGCCGACGTGCTGGTGTTCGGGCACTCCCACATCCCGTGGGACTCCACCGCCTCCACCGGGCTGCGGCTGCTCAACCCCGGCTCGCCGACGGACCGGCGCCGCCAGCCGCAGCACACCTACATGACCGCGGTGGTCGAGAGCGGCGCGCTCACCGGGGTGGAGCTGCATCCGGTCCGCCCCGAGCCGTCCTCATCCGGCACGCCACCGCGGTGACGACAGCGCCCCCGCCGCCTGCGGGCCCATCAGGGTCAGCCCGCCGTCCACGAACACCGTCGCGCCGGTGACGTAGGACGCCGCGGGACTCGCCAGGAACGCGACGACCGCGGCCACCTCATGGGCGTCGCC
Organism: Spinactinospora alkalitolerans; assembly: GCF_013408795.1. Classification (NCBI taxonomy): domain Bacteria; kingdom Bacillati; phylum Actinomycetota; class Actinomycetes; order Streptosporangiales; family Nocardiopsidaceae; genus Spinactinospora; species Spinactinospora alkalitolerans. The sequence continues at coordinate 4,890,117 of NZ_JACCCC010000001.1, read as the reverse complement.
CGGCCGGGCCAGCGGGTAGCCGCCGCGCGAGTCCGGTTCAGGGGGCTGCTCGTGCTGACCGGTCATGGGGGTCGCGATCTCCCCCGGCGCCACGGCGTTGGCGGTGATGCCGTACGCGCTCAGCTCCAGCGCCAGGGTGCGGGTCAGCATCCGCAGGCCGCCCTTCGCCGCGCAGTAGGGTCCGGCCCCCACGCGCGGGAGGTCCTCGTGGACGCTGGTCACATTGATGATGCGCCCGCCGCGGCCCCGCTCGGCCATGCGCAGCCCCGCGAACCGCGAGCACAGGAACGGCCCGTCGAGATCGACCGCCAGCGCCGCGCGCCACTGCTCGTAGTCCGTCTCCAGCAGGGCGCGCTCGGTGCCGACCCCGGCGTTGTTGACCAGGACGCCCACGCCGCCGAGCTCGTCGGCCAGCTCCTCGACCGCCCGGGAGCCGGAGACGGGGTCGGTGAGGTCGTGCCGGCGCACCGCGACGCCGCGCTCGGCCCGATGCGCCTCCTCGGCCGCGCCCCGCGCCCCCTCCTCGTCCTCGTGGTAGGTCAGTCCGACGTCGAATCCCTGTTCGGCCAGCGCCACGACGGTCGCCCGGCCGATTCCGCTGTCGCCCCCGGTGACGATCGCGATCCGGTCGTAGGAGGCGTAGACGTCCCGCCCTGCGCCCGGCGTGGTGGTGTCGTCGGCTGTGTCGGACACGTCGATCCCTCCTTCGTCGCCCGCGCCCGGCGCGGCGGCCGCGGATCATACTGGTCGTGGCGGTCCGGCTGCCCGTGCGCGGGGATCGTATGTGCGCGGGGGCGGACGCGTCCGCCGCGTAAAGGGGCCGGACGCATGGCCGGCGGGGTCCGGGGGTAGTCGGCCCGGCATGAGCGGGGCGGAGGACGAGTACGGGGCATCGGAGCGCCCGCGCGACGAGGGCGGGGACGCGCCGCGGTTGCCCGTGCTGCGCGGACTGGACGAGCTCGTGGAGTTGATCGAGGGGCGCAGAGGACTGTACCTGCGCTATTCCCACGGGCCCGCGCACGACAGCGGGAGCCTGAGCCTGGACTACGAGAGCGGTCTGGAACTGCCGGGGCTCTCGGCCACCGTGCTCGACCCCGAACCCTGGTGGCGGCGCCCCCTCGCCGACTGGCTGGCCCGCCAGGTCTGCAAGTACGCGGGCATCGCGGAGGAGGGGGAGTCCCGCCGGGCCTGGATCCTCGCCGGGCGGGTGACGGCGCGCGGGCCGGACCACGAGCCGCTGCTCGTCGACGTCGACCCGGTGGCCTGGCTGGACGGCGCCGTCATCCGGGAGGCGCACGCCCGCTACGAGCAGCGCTTCGACGTCGGACGGGACTCGACCCGGTGACGGGTCGGCGGCGCGCACCGGTGTCATCCGGCGCCGTCCGGGTAGTCGGGCCGCATGACCCGAGACCAGGAGCACCCGAAGGACCCGGAGCGTCCCAAGAACCCTGATCCGCCGCAGCCGCCCAACGCGCCGGAGCCGCCCGTTCCCGACATCGAGCCTCCCGGCGGCGACCGGGAGGTGCCCGACGAGGACGTGCGCCCGGAGCATCCCCGACCCGAGCCCCCCGGCTAGCCGACCGACCGCCGATTCGCGGCCCGGCTGCGGTTCTCCTCCAGTTCAGGTCGGTTACGCGCGAGCGCATGACCGGCCCGATGCCGGGTAGCCGGGCCCGTCACGTTCGAGGAACCGATTCGGAGGCGACCATGGCCCGCGACGCCATCACGCTGATCAAGCAGGACCACCGCGACATGGAGGAGATGTTCGACCGGCTGAGCCGGAACCGGGACGAGCGCTCCCGGCTGCTCCCGGAGATGGCCGCCCGCTTCCTGGCGCACAGCCGCGCCGAGGAGCAGCAGGTCTACCCGGTCGTCGCGCGGGAAGCGGGGGAGAGGAAAGAGGTGCACCACGGCGCGGAGGAGCACCACGAGGCCGAGGCGATGCTGCGCCGGCTGCAGGAGACCGACCCCGGCTCCGCCCAGTTCGACGACCGGCTGAAGGAGTTCGTCGACGCGGTCAAGCACCACATCGAGGAGGAGGAGAGCGAGGTCCTGCCCGGACTGGCCGACGCCGTCGGCAAGGATCGCCTCAAGGAGCTGGGCGACGCGTTCGACCGCATGCGCCAGGAGGAGGTGCGTCGGCTGATGGCGGGCAGCGCCGAAGAGCGCTCCAAGATGGTCAAGGAGCAGCTCGCCGAAGAGGTGGACCGCGCGCGGCGCGCCTCGCACTGAGCCGCGCCGGTCCACGCGGGGTGGGCCGCGTCCTTTCGGTCCGCCCCGATCGAGTCCCGGTCGATGCCCGCATTCGGCCACGGCGCCTGAGACCGCGGCGCATGCCGCGGTGCCGGTGCGCGGCCCGGCGCTCCGATCGCGGGGCCGCTCACCAGGGCCTGTCTCCGCTGCACGACGGTTGCGCCCGCACGCGGTGCGGGAGAGCGCCGGATGCGGCCACGCCCGCTCCCGTAAAACGATTCAAGGCGAGGCGGGTAGCATCGTGGGAGGCACGGACTCGTCGCAACGGGAAGAGAGCGGACCTTGGCAGCCACCACCTCCCAGTCGTCATCCGATGACACGCGCCGCCCGGTGGGGATCGGTGAGGTCGCGGCGCGCGCGGGTGTGTCGCCCGGCACGGTCTCCAACGTTCTCAACCGCCCCGAACGGGTGGCCGAGGCGACCCGGCGGCGCGTCGAGGAGGCCATCCGCGAGCTCGACTACGTGCGCAACTCCTCCGGTAGCAGCCTGCGCTCGGGCCGCACCGATTCGATCGGGCTGCTCGTCCTCGACGTCACCAACCCCTTCTTCACCGAGGTCGCCCGGGGGGTCGAGGACGAGGCCACCGCTGAGGGCCTCGCGGTGCTCCTGCTCAACTCGGCCGAGCGCGCCGACCGCCAGCGCCGGTCGCTGCGCCTGCTCGCCGAGCAGCGGGCCGCGGGCGCCGTGGTCATGCCGATCGACGACGACCTGTCCGACCTGCTGTGGCTGCGCCAGCGCGGAATCTCCTGGGTGCTGCTGGACCGCGGCGACATCGAGGTCGAGGAGGGATGCAGCGTCTGCGTGGACAACCACGCCGGCGGCCTGGCAGCGGGGCGGCACCTGATCAGTCTCGGCCACGAGCGGATCTCCTTCGTCAGCGGCCCCTTCGCGATCGAGCAGTGCCGCGACCGCCTGGCCGGGCTGCGGAGCGCGTGCGCCGAGGCGGGACTGGACCCCCACGAGGCCGTGCGCGTCGTGGAGACGCCGCAGCTCAACGCCAGATCCGGTGAGGACGCCGCCGAGGCCGTCCTGGCCGGCGGCCCGCGCCGGCGCCCGCAGGCGGTCTTCTGCGCCAACGACCAGTTGGCGCTGGGGCTGCTGAAGTCGCTGGGGCGGCGCGGCATCCGGGCCCCGGAGGACATCTCGGTGATGGGCTACGACGACATCGACGTCGCCTCGCTCATCCATCCGGGCCTGACCAGCGTGGCCCAGCCCAAGTACGAGATGGGCCGCGCAGCGATGCGGCTGCTGCTCGCCGAGCTCAACGACCCCGGCCACCGGCACGAGCGCCTGCGTTTCGAGCCGACGCTCGTCGCGCGCGGCTCCACCTCGGCGCGGCGCTGAAGCGGCGAACCCGCAAAACGGCGGCGACTTTTCCCGAAACCCGGCGAACCCCGCACGAGTCGCGCTAATGTCGCCGGTGACACGGGCGGTCACGGATGGCTGTTTTCGCCCGGTTGACCGGGCGTATCCGGTCATCCGGCGCACTCGGCCCATTTTTTCCATGGGTCGATGAATCACCTACTACGTAGGGGTTCTGTGCTACTGTTGCCAGCGATTCGCTCGTTTATCAGCGGTTGCACCGGCGGTTCGACGGCCGGAGATGCGACGACGCCACCAAAACGGCATCGCTCCGTTTCCCTCCGGAGAATCCCTGCTGACGACCGGCTTCCCGGTTTCTCGGTGAGCCGCGATGCGTGGCCGCGCGCCACCGGTATCCCGTCAGCTCGCCGTGATTGGTCAGTTCCCCCGTATCGAGGAGATGTGCTGTGGCACAGGCGCGGTCATCGGCTGATCGTGTGGACCATCCCTTGTCGCACATGATGCGGCCGGAGAGCGGCGTCTCCACCGCATCAGGAGGCGGCAGACTACGTCGGATCCTGGGCTGGCTGGGACTCGGCGGGCGCTCGGCCCCCGCTCCCGCGCCGGTCCCGCCGTCGGCTCCGGCACCACCACCGGCCCCGGTCGGCGTGCCGCAGGCGCCCCCCGGGCAGTCGGGCCCCGCGGGTCCTCCCGGCCCTCAGGGCGCACCGGTCGGCCCGCAGGCGGACACGGCATCCCAATCCCAGGAGCTGGTGACCGCCACCCTGGCCAGCCTCGCGATGCGCGACCTCACCCTGGTCGACTCGCTGCTGGACATCGTCGAAGAGCTCGAAGAGAGCACCGAGGACTCCGAACTGCTCGACCGGCTGTTCAAGATCGACAACCTCGCCACCCGGATGCGCCGCAACGGCGAGAACCTCCTGGTGCTGGCCGGTCAGGACAGCGGCGACCCGCAGATGGAGCCCGTTCCGCTGCTCGACGTGGCCCGCGCGGCGATCTCGGAGATCAGCGACTACGAGCGCGTGCGCCTCGGCCGGCTGCCCGAGCTGTTCATCGCCGGCCCGATCGCCGACGACATCAGCCACCTGCTGGCCGAACTCCTGGACAACGCCACCGCGAAGTCCCCCGACCACGCGCAGGTCGTCATCAGCTCGCAGCCGATGGCCGACGGCCGGCTCCTGCTCACGGTCGAGGACGAGGGCATCGGCATCCCGAAGCCGCAGCTCGACGCGCTCAACGAGCGGCTGAGCGGCTCCCCGGTCCTCGACCAGCAGGTCGTCAGGCACATGGGCCTCTACGTCGTCAGCCGCATCGCGCACCGCCACGAGCTGGAGGTGCAGTTGGAGGCCCGGGCGTTCCGGGGCATGAGCGCCCACGTCGTCGTGCCCGCCGGAATGTTCAGCGAGACCGGACCGGCTCCCGAGCGCCCGGAGCGCCCCGCCCCGGTGCGGACGCCGATGCCCGTCCCGCCGGTCAGGGCCGCGCCGGCCGCCGTTTCCGAACCGAAGCCGCAGGAGAGCAGAACGGACATGCAGCAGTCACAGTCACCCGTGACGGCTGCCGGCCTGCCGCGCCGCAGCGCCCACCGCACCACGTCGCCGCTGCCGACCCTGCCGGCCGAGCCGGAGAAGGAAGCCGCGGCGGACGGGCGGCCGGAGGAGGAGCAGGGCGGCGGCGCCAGCAAGGCCGAGCGGATCCGCGCCGATCTGGAGGGCTTCCTCGAGGGCGAGCGGGCGGCGAACACGGATGAGTAGCGGCTCGGACGTGAGCCAATCTATTCGTAACCGACTCATAGAGAAGCTTGGACGGACATGGAACACCGCTTGAGTGAGAGCGCGGAGAACTTCACCTGGCTCATCTCCAACTTCGTCTCCGAAGTGCCGGGGGTCGAGCACGCCGTCGTGGTCTCCTCCGACGGCCTCCTGCTGACCTCTTCCCGTGACTTCTCGGAGCAGAACGCCGAACAGCTCGCCGCGATCGCCAGCGGTCTGCAGAGTCTCGCCGACGGCACCGCCCGGATGTTCGGCAAGGGCGACTCCGAACAGCTCATCCTGCGGATGAAGCGCGGGTATCTGTTCGTCATGTCGATCAGCGACGGATCCTCCCTCGCGGTCCTCACCTCCGGTGACGCCGACATGAAGATCGTGGCCTACCAGATGACGCTGCTGGTGGAGAACGCGGGACACGTGCTGACCCCTCAGCTCCGTTCCGTGCTCCGCGAGGTCATCGCACGTTGACGCCCGTCTCCCTAGGACTTCGGAGCGACTCATGAAGAGGTTGTCACCGCAATGAGCAAACGCAGGCGAAGGGGCGCGCGCATTCGCCCCTACACCTTCACGGGAGGGCGCACCCGCTCGCGCCACCCGCTGATGGTGCAGACGCTCGTCTCCACCGCGGATCCCGGGACCGAGCCGCCGAAGAACCTGATGCCCGAGTCGCAGGACATCCACCGGCTCTGCCGGGAGGCGCGGTCGGTCGCCGAGATCGCGGCGCAGCTCAAGATCCCGCTGGGCGTGACCCAGGTCCTGCTGAGCGACCTGGCCGACCAGGACCTGATCTACATCCATCCCACCATCACCGGACACAGTCCGTCGGAAAACCAAGTTCTGGAGAGGGCGCTCCGTGGACTCGAACGTCTCTTCCAATGACACCAACTCGATGATGTCGACCAAGATCGTCATCGCCGGCGGCTTCGGCGCCGGGAAGACGACCCTGGTCGGCTCGGTGTCGGAGATCCCGCCGGTGACGACCGAGGCCGTGATGACCGAGGCCAGCGTCGAGCACGACGACATCTCGGCCACGCCGGAGAAGGTCACGACGACCGTCGCCATGGACTTCGGTCGGCTCACCCTGGACCAACAGCTGATCATGTACATGTTCGGCACGCCGGGCCAGGCCCGTTTCTGGTTCATGTGGGACGACATCGTCCGCGGTGCCGTCGGCGCGGTCATCGTCGTGGACAGCCGCCGCCTGGCGGACTGCTTCGACGCCATCGACTACTTCGAGAAGAACCAGCACATCCCCTACGTCGTGGCGCTGAACCGCTTCGACGACGAACTCGCCTACACCGCCGAGGAGATCCGCGAGGCCCTGGAGATCAGCGCCGACGTGCCGGTCATCGACTTCGACGCCAGGGAGCGCACGTCCTCCGGCGAGGTCCTCAAGCGGTTGCTCAAGTACACCCTCTCGCGCCCGAAGGACGCCGAACTCGTCGGCTGACCGCAATATCGGGCGGGGGCGAGGAAAGGCGGCCGACCGTCGCCTCGAACGCCCCGACCGGCGGGGAAGAACACCGAGCGCAGGGCTCCGGACAGCACGGAACGTGTCCGGGGCCCTGCGCTCTTACGTTGTGTCCCAGGTCATATGGAGGAGTCCATAACCATCGGATCCGTGACTGAAATGACGCGGGTAATTGCTCCGCGTTCCACCAGAGGGTTACTGTTCCCGCGTATTGTCCGCCTTGGGGTGAATGTGGCCGCGTGTCCTTTTGTGAGGGCGGTCACAGTGGTCCGGCTCCGGAAGCACCCCCGTCACTTCGCCGACGCACGACATGACGGAGAGGGGCAGGAGATGACCGTGCGGACGTCGCGCCGGCACCGCGCGCGAGCGGTGCCGGAGAGCATGGTCGTTCGGTTGAGCGAGGACACCGGCCAGGACCGGAACCTGATCTGCTTCCCGCACGCGGGCGGGAACGGCGGCTCCTACCTTCCCTGGCTGCCGGAACTGGCCGACCGCTTCCACGTCTGGGCCGCGGCCACCCGGGGAAGCGGCCTCCCGACCGCTCCCGAGCGGCACTGGCGACTCCTGACCGGGCGCTACGCCGACGACCTCGCGGCCATCGACGGGGAGCTGGTCCTCTACGGGCACAGCATGGGGACCCTGTACGCCTACGAGACCGCGCGGGAGCTGCGCCGACGCGGCAGGGCCGTCGCCCACCTGGTGGTGAGCGGGCGCGAGGCGCCGCACCGCGCAAAGTCGCTGGAGCTGCCGGAGGATCCGGTGGAGCTGGTGCGCCGGGTCGCCGAGCGCTACGGCGGCGTCCCCAGGGAGGTGCTGGCCGAACCGGAACTGATGCAGGTCTTCGGCGCGGACATGCGCGACGACTTCCTCGCCCACGGCCACTACCGGTGGCACGAGGACGCGCCGCTCGACATCCCGGTGACGGCCGTGGCCGGAGCCGACGACACCGAGGTGGCGGAGTCCGGTCTGCGGGAGTGGAGCCGGCACACCGCGGGCCCGTTCGCGAGCGCGCTGATCCCCGGCGGCCACTTCTTCACGGGCGCCCAACTGGGTCGCCTGTTCGAATTGCTCCGGAGCGAACCGCCGGGGCACTGACCGGTCCGGCCGGAGCCGCCCCGGCCGGACGCGGGTCCACCGCCGCGGCGCACAGCGGCGTAAGGTGTGCCGACGGCCCCGGGCCACCGGCCCCGCAATCCCCACGGACACGAATGGACGATCATGGCCGAGCGGCGACTCCTGTGGATCGGTACCTACACCCCCGATTCCGACCCGGCGGGGACCGGCTCGGGCATCCACCGGGTCCGGCTCGACCTCCGGACCGGAGAGCTCGGCGACGAGGGGGTCGCCGCCAGGACGAGCGGGCCGTCCTTCCTCGCCGCGCACCCCGGCGGCCGGCGCGTCTACGCGGTCAACGAGCGCGCCGAGGGCGGCGTCACCGGATTCGCCGCCACCGCAGAGGGGGTGCTGGAGGAGCTGGGCGCCGCGGCCACGGGCGGAGCCTCGCCGTGCCATCTGATCGCGCACCCCGGCGGTCGGCACGTCATCGCCGCCAACTACGCCGACGGCGGCGTGTCGGTCCACCCGATCGGTCCGGGAGGCGCACCGGGGGAGCGTTCGCGGCTCATCGGGCACAGCGGAGGCGGTCCCGACGCCGAGCGGCAGGAGGGGCCGCACGCGCACAGCGTCGGCGTGGCGCCCGGTGGCCGGCACCTGCTCGTCGCCGATCTGGGGACCGACGAGCTGCGCTGCATCCCGTTCGACCCGCGGGCCGCCGACCCGGTGGGGGAGCCCTCGATCGCCGCGCGGCTCACGCCGGGGACCGGACCCCGGCACCTGGCCGTCCACCCCTCCGGCCACGTCCACGTGGCCGGTGAGCTCGACTCCCGGGTACACGTGCTGCGCTGGGACGCGGCCTCGTCCACCGCCGAACCGGTGGACGAGGCCGAGGCCACCGGCGTCACCGGCGTCGACAATTTCCCGGCCGAGGTCGCGCTCTCCGCTGGCGGCGACCGCCTCTACGTGAGCAACCGCGGCGCCGACACCATCGCGACCTTCGAGGTCAGCGCCGACGGCGCGAAGCTGCGCCACCTGGCCGACACCTCCACCGGCGGCGCCTGGCCGCGGCACTTCGCGCGGGTGGCCGACCTCCTGGTGGTCGCCAACCAGAACTCCGGCACGCTGACCGCCCTGCGCATCGACCCCGCCACCGGCGTCCCGCGGGCCGCGGAGCACCACTTGCCCCTCCCCGACCCGGTCTGCGTCCTGCCCGCGCCCTAGCCCCGCCCGTCGGTCCGGGGCGGCCATCGCCGATTCCGACAAAAGGTCCGGGGAAAAGCTGTCCGACCCCGCATCCGCACCGGGGAGGGGGCGTACACCACAATGAAAGCGACACCTCTTCCCATATCGGGCACGGATCCAAGGACGGGACATGAGCGAATCCCCCACCAACCACATTCGCCATCGCGGGCTGACGGCCCGCGACGCCGCGCTCGTCGCGCTGTTCGCGGCGCTGATCGCGGTGCTGAGCATGCCGGTCGCCATCCCTGTCGGCCCGGTGCCCATCACGCTGCAGACGCTCGGGGTGATGCTGGCCCCGAGCGTCCTCGGCGCCAAGCGCGGCACGCTGGCGGTCGTCACCTTCCTGGCGCTCACGCTGGCCGGGCTCCCGCTGCTGCCCGGCGGGCGCGGCGGCCTCACCCCCTTCTTCGGGCCGACCGGCGGCTACATGGTCGGCTGGATCTTCGCCGCCGTGGTCATCGGCCTGCTGGTGGACCGGATGCTGCCCCGGTACCGGTTCTGGCTCGGCCTGCTGTTCAACGTCATCGGAGGCATCGGCGTCGTCTACCTGTTCGGGGTGCCGTGGACGGCGCAGGCCGTGGACGACGGACTGCTGGCCACGCTGATCGCGACATTCGTCTTCCTCCCCGGTGACCTGGTCAAGGCCGTCATCGCCGCGGCGATCGCCGCCGGCGTCCACCGCGCCTACCCGATCCCGCCCGCGGGCCGCCGCGTGGAGCAGGAGAGTGCGCCGGACGGGCCGAGGTGACCGAGCCCGCGGGCACCGCCGCGACCGCGGCCGCCGACGAGGAGCAACGGATGAGGCCAATGCTGCGACTGGAGAACGTGACGCACGCCTATGACGGGCGCCGCGTTCTGCACGACGTCTCCGTCGACCTGGCCGAGCACCGCATCGGGGTGATCGGCGCAAACGGGTCCGGCAAGTCGACCCTGGCCCGGATGCTCAACGGGCTGGTCGTCCCCGACTCCGGGCGGGTACTCCTCGACGGCGGGGACACCCGCCGCCACGCCCGGGCCATCCGCCGCAGGGTGGGCTTCGTCTTCTCCGACGCCGACACCCAGATCATCATGCCCACGGTCGCCGAGGACGTCGCGATCGGGCTGCGCGGCAGCGGGCTGAGCAGGGCCGAGGTCGACCAGCGGGTGCGCGCCGTCCTGGAGCGGCACGGTCTGGCCGATCACCGGGACCACCCCGCACACCTGCTCTCGGGCGGGCAGAAGCAGATGCTCGCGCTGGCCTCGGTGCTGGTCACCGAGCCCGAGGTCCTGGTCTGCGACGAGCCCACCACCCTGCTCGACCTGCGCAACGTGCACGTCATCGAGCAGACCCTGCGCGCGCTGCCGCAGCAGGTCATCCTGCTCACCCACCACCTGGACACGCTCGCCGGCTTCGACCGGGTGCTGGTCATGGATGAGGGCCGGATCGTCTTCGACGGAGCCCCGCAGGACGCCGTCGACCACTACCGGAAGCTGATGGAGCCGCCCGCGGCCCCGGAGCGGCGGCCGTGAGCGTGATCGGGCTCTACGTCCCCGGCACCGGACCCGTGTACCGGATACCGGCGGGCGCGAAACTGCTGGTCCTGCTGGTGACGGTGACCGCGGTGCTGCTGGTCGGCGACCCGTGGGCCGCACTGGGCGCGGCGGCGGGCGCGGCACTGCTCTACCCGCTGTGCAGCCCGGCGCATCGGTACCTGTGGCGCACCCTGCGCCCGCTGCTGCCCTTCCTCGTGGCCATCGCGGCCTTCCAGGCGTTCACCGCGGGCTGGGAGGTGGGCCTGCGGGTCTGCGCCCAGTTGACCACCGCGGTGCTGCTGGCCGGACTGGTCACGCTCACCACCAGGGTCAGCGAGATGCTCGCCCTGTTCGAGCGGCTGGCCGCACCGCTGCGCCTGGTCGGCGCGCGCCCCGACCGGGTGGCCCTGGTGCTGGCGCTCACGATCCGCTGCATCCCCATGGTCGCCACGGCCTGGCGCGCCTCCCGCGAGGCCTACGCCGCCCGCGGCCTGCGCGGCAGGCCGCACCTGATGGTGGTCCCGGTCATCGTCAACCTGATCCGCTCGGCGGAGTCCCTCGGCCAGGCCATGAGCGCCCGCGGAATGGACTGATCCCGACGGGCGCGGCCCGCCCGCTACCGGAAGCGGCCCGAACCGGGGACCGGGGCGGAGGCCGGGACGGGGGCCGGGGACACGGGGTCGAAGTGCACCACACGGCCCTCCAGCCTCGCCTGCTCGGCGGCGAAGACCAGCAGGTGCGAGTGCAGCGCGTCCTCGCCGCTGGTGGCGACCATCGCGGGGTCGCCGGCCGCGACGGCGGGCAGGAAGGACGCCAGCAGCCCGCCGTCGCCGCCGCCGTGACCCGACTCGATCATGCCGTCGTTGGCCGCGGCGACGTCGATCAGCTCGGTGGAGTCGGTGAGGAAGTCGTAGTGGGTGATGCGGGTGCCGTCGCAGAACAGCTCGCCGTGGGTGCCGTAGATCGACGTCTCGCGCGGGCGCGCCCGGTTGAAGGCGGTCATCGTGAACGTCGCCGTCGCGCCGCCGGTGAACTCCAGCGACACCACCTGGTGGTCCACCGCGTCGTTGTCGCAGTGGTAGACGCAGCGCCCGTAGGGGCCCTCGCGCAGCGCCCGGAAGACCGACTCCCGCGTGGGCTCGGGTGTGAGCACGTCCAGCGGCCAGCCCGTGCGGCCCTCGTCCAGGAACCGGCCGTAGATCCGGGGTGCGGAGTAGGGGCAGGTGGGCTCGGCCGCGCAGTCCAGGCAGCGCTCGCCCGCGCCGGGCGGGGCCTGCTCGGGGCGGAAGTGCCGCAGCGAGCCGAACGACGACACCCTGACCGGGTCCCTGCCGATCATGTGGCGCAGCCAGTCCAGGTCGTGGCAGGACTTCGCCATCAGCATCGGAGCGGTGTCCGCCGTGCGCCGCCAGTTGCCGCGCACATAGGAGTGGGCCTGGTGCCAGAAGCCGACCGGTTCGACGTGGTCGACGCTGACGATCTCGCCGATCCGCCCGGAGTCGATGATCTCCTTGAGCATCCGGGTGTAGGCGGTGTAGCGCAGCACGTGGCACACGCCCAGCAGCACGTCGTTGCGGTGCGCGGCGGCCACGATCGCCTCGCAGTCGGCCCGGGTCTGCGCCAGAGGCTTCTCCACCAGCAGGTGGTAGCCCCGGTCGGCCAGCGCCACGGCCGGCTCGAGGTGGGCGTCGTCCAGCGTGCACACCAGCGCGGCGTCGGCCAGCCGGGGCAGCGCCGCGGCCTCGCGCCAGTCGGCGAAGCGCAGTTCGGGCGCGATCCCGTGCGCCTCGGCCAGCGGCTCGCGGTATTCCGGCCGCGGCTCGGCCACCGCCACCACCTCGGCGACGTCGCGATGGCGCCGGATCCATTCCGCGTAGCCGCCGCCGCGCGACCCCGCTCCCACAATCAGCACTCGTACGGGGGGCATGCTCCTCCTCCTTCACCGCGGGAACCGCCGGACGTGCGAGGGCTCAACGGTACCCGCCTGCCGCCAGGCCCTTGACGATGCGCTTCTGGAACAGCAGCACCAGGATCACCAACGGAACCGTGACCACGACACCGGCCGCCATCTGCGAACCGAACGGCTGCTGGAACTCGCTGTCCCCGGCGAACTTGGCGAGCGCGACCGTCACCGGGTTGGAGGCCAGCGTGATGGAGACGACGCTGGAGATCAGGTACTCGTTCCAGGCCGCGAAGAACACCAGCAGAGCGGTCGTCACCACGCCCGGCGCCGCGATCGGCAGGATCACCCGCACGAACGCGCCGACCGGGCCGCACCCGTCGACCCGCGCGGCCTCCTCCAGGTCCCACGGCATCTCACGGAAGAACGTGGTCAGCACGAAGATCGCCAGAGGCAGCGCGAAGCTGATGTTGGGCACCACCATCGCCTGGTACTCGTCGATCCAGCCCCAGTCGGCGAAGAGCTGGTACAGCGGGGTCACGATCGCCACGCCGGGAAACATCGAGCAGGCCAGGATCAGCGCGAGCACCAGGTTGCGGCCGCGGAAGCGCAGCCGTGCCAGCGCGTAGCCGGAGAAGATCGCGATGATCATCGCCAGCGCCGTGGTCGACACCGCGATGATGACGCTGTTGCGTACCGCGTAGCCGAAGTTGTTCTGACCGCCGAACACGCCCCGGTAGTTGACCAGGGTGGGGTCGTCGGGCCACAGCGCGTTACCGGTGATCTCACCCGGCCCCTTCAGGCTGGAGACGAACATCCAATAGAACGGCGCGAGGCAGTACAGCACGAGCAGCGCGATCCCGGCGCCGATCACCCACGTCTCCCAGCTCCACCGGCGCGCGGCGCGCGTCGTGCCTGCGCTCATCGCTTCACCCCGTCGGCCTTGAACCCCGCGAACACGTTCGCTCCCATCGCCCGGATCAGCAGGAATGCGCACAGGAACACGAACAGGAACGTCAGGGTGGACAGTGCCCCTCCGTACCCCTGCTTCAGCTCACCGGTGGCGGTCCGCACGACCAGGATGGACAGCGTCTCGGTGTTGTTGGCGCCGCCGGTGAGGATCTGCGGGAGGTCGTACATCCGCAGCGCGTCCAGGGTGCGGAACAGGACGGCGACCACCAGCGCGGGCTTGACCAGCGGCAGGGTGATGGCGGTGAAGCGCCGCCACGACGAGGCGCCGTCGATGGCCGCGGCCTCGTACAGGTGCGGTGGAATCGTCTGCAGGCCGGCCAGGATCAGCAGCGCCACGAAGGGCGCGGTCTTCCAGACCTCGGCGAAGATGATCGACCACTTGGCCGGCCACTCGCTGCCGCCCCACACGATCTCGGTCCCCAGCAGCGCGTTGACGACGCCGTCGGGCTGCAGCATCCACCCCCACATGACGGCGCTCACCGCGGTGGGCAGCGCCCAGGGCAGCAGCACCGAGGCCCGCACGATGCCGCGGCCCCGGAACGCCCGGTGCATCACCAGCGCCATGACCAGGCCCAGCGCGGTCTCGATGACGACGCTGACCACGGTGAAGAACACCGTGTTGCCCAGCGCGGCCCAGAAGTCCTCGCGGTCGAAGCCGAAGAGGGCCTGGACGTAGTTGCCGAACCCGATGAACTCCGGCGCCCGCCCGATCGGGTCGTCGAAGAACGAGCGGACGATCGCCGAGGAGATCGGGTAGACCACGATCAGCCCGAGCGCGACCAGGGTGGGCAGCAGCAGCCACAGCGCCAGTCGGCGCTCCCCGCGCCGCTCGCCGACGGGATCCCCGGGGGAGCGCCCGCCGAGACGGGACCCCCGCGGCACCGTTCCGACCGCGCTCACCTGCTCGCCCGGCTCCGCCACCGACGGTGCGTCGCGCGGAGACGCCGGGGTGGGGGGCGCTTCGCGGTCGGACTCCGGCGGCTCCGCTCGCTCGTCGGATCGACGCTCCGTCATACTCCCCGCACCGCCCTCTCCAGTTCCTCCTGCAGGTCGGTGACCGCCTCGTCCACCGTCTTCTCACCGGTCATGGCGGCGTAGGCGTGCTTCTGGATTGCATTGGTGACGTCGTTGTAGCGCGGGGTCACCGGACGGGGCTGCACCTGGTCCAGCCCTTCGCGGAGCGGGCCGAGATAGGGCGCCTCGGCCAGGATCTCCGGGTCGGTGAACAGGTCGTCGCGGGCCATGGGCGTGCTGGTCTGCGCGAGCCAGTCGCGCATGACCTCCTCGCTCTGCATGAACTCGATGAACCGCAGCGCCTCGGCCTTGTGGTCGCTGTAGGCCGAGAGCCCGAAGTTGTTGCCGCCCAGCGTCCCGGTGCCCGGGCCGCCGGGGCCGGGCAGCGGCGCGACGTCGAACCGGCCCTGCACGATCGACTCCTCGCCGGGGGAGTTCATCAGCGGGTAGGCGAAGGCCCAGTTGCGCATGAACATCAGATCGCCGTGCTGGAAGGCCAGCCGGGTCAGGTCCTCGTTGTAGGTGAGGGCCGCCTGCGGGATGTGGCCCTCGGCCATGGCGTCGACCAGGAAGCCCAGGCCCTCGCGCCCCTCGGGGGAGTCCACCGCCACCTCGCCGTCGGGGGTGATGACCTGGCCTCCGGCCGAGGCGATCGCCTCGATCACGGCCACGGTGATGCCCTCGTAGCGCATGTACTGCCCGGCGTAGCAGTCCATGTCGTGCTCCTCGGCGATCGCGCAGGCGTCGATGAGCTCCTGCCAGGTGGTCGGGGGCTCGTCGATGAGGTCGGTGCGGTAGAAGAGCAGGCCGGTGCCCGTGGCGAAAGGCGCGGCGTAGAGCCGGTCCTCCCACCGCCCGGTCTCGGCCGCGGCGTCCAGGATCTCCGGTCCGGCGAAGCGCTTCTCCTCCAGCGGCTCCAGCCAGCCCCGCGCCGCGAACTCCGCCGTCCACACCGCGTCGACGTAGAGCACGTCGTAGCGGCCGGTGCGCGCCTGCAGGTCCTGGACCATGGCGTTGCGCTGCTCGTCGGCCTCGGCCGCGAGCGGGATGTAGCGGACCGGGGCGTCGGGGTTGGCCTCGTTGTACCGCTCGACCAGGGCGCCCAGGTCGCCGCCGCTGGCCCTGGTCGCCGCGAACGTGACGGCCGCGTCGGAGTTGTCACCGGGAAGGCTGCCCGCGCAGGCGGTGGCGGTGAGGGCGAGGCACAGGGCGAGAGCGGCCGCCCGGACGGGCCTGCCGGGACCGCGTCTGCCCATATGGACTCCAAGATCGATCGTCATTGACCTGCCGCGCGCATCTTCCGCTCATGCAACAGGAGGCATCGGCGTGGTGTCAATCACGTTGCGTGCCGGGACCGTCGCCCGACCGGAACCGGGCGCCGACCGCACTCGCAGTCCCGGACGCCGCAGGGGCTCTCGGTGAATCGATATGGGATGTCCGTTTAGCGGCTGTCCTCCTGTTATGCTCCGATCCACCGGCGGCCCCGATGGATCCGGAGCCGCCTCCATCCCCGGCTTCCCCCGGCCCGTGAGGTGATGGGCGTGCGACAGCGCTGGACGGAATCGTTACGGTCCCTTCCCGAGCGGATCGCGCCGCCTTCCCGGCGGGCGCGGCACTGGCTCCTCACCGGCTCCGTCGTCGCCGTGGCGCTGGTGCTGCTCCTCGCGGCCGTGGGCGTTCAGCGCGGGCCGGCGCGCACGGCGACCGCGGCCGGCGCCCCGGGATCCGCCGGGCCCTCTCCCGGCCCCTCCCCGCGACCGTCCCCCGAGCCCGAGCCGCAGCGGGGATCGGCCCTGGCGCCCGGCCGGTACGAGCGGCTCACCGGAGCGGTCGAGGACCACCTCGGCGCCCAGGAGGGCCGCCTCGCCATCGCGCTGCACGACCTCGGCGGAGGCGCCACCTACAGCTACGCATCCGACGAGCGGTTCCGGACCGCGAGCCTGGTCAAGCTGAACATCCTGGTCCTGCTGCTGCTCCGGGCCGACGACGCCGACCGCGCGCTGACCGGGGAGGAGCGCGACCTGGCCGAGCGGATGATCCGCTACAGCGACAACGACGTCACCGACGTGCTCTACGAGCGGATCGGCTTCACCCCCGGCTTCGTCGAGGGCAACGAGCGCCTGGGCCTGCACGCGACCGAGCCCGGCGCCGGGGGAGCGTGGGGCGCCACCACGACCACGGCGGCCGACCAGCTGCGGCTGCTGCGCGCGGTGTTCACCGACGCCGGCCCGCTGTCGCGGCGCAGCCGGGCCTACGCGCGGGACCTGCTCGGCTCGGTGGCCCCGGAACAGGCGTGGGGCGTGTCCACGGCGGCCGGGGACCGCGACCTGGTGGAGCTCAAGAACGGATGGGCGCCCCAGGAGGCCGACGCCGGCCGCTGGGCGATCAACAGCGCTGGACGCGTGCGCGGCCCCGAGCGCGACTACCTGATCGCGGTGCTGTCGGACCGCCACGGCGACTACGCAGGCGGGATCGAGTGCGTGGAGCACGTCGTCACCGAGGTCGCCGCCGCCATCGAGGAGGACCGGTCCTAGATCTAGGCTTGGGCGTGCCCGACCACGACAGCCCACAGGAGCGGAGCGCGGCAATGATCGACCTGCGATCGGACACCGTCACCAGGCCCACCCCCGAGATGCGGCAGGCCATGGCGCAGGCCGAGGTCGGCGACGACGTGTTCGGCGAGGACCCCACCGTGCGCGCGCTGGAGGAGGAGACCGCGGAGCTGCTCGGCAAGGAGGCCGCGCTTTACGTCCCCTCCGGCCACATGTCCAACCAGCTCGCGGTATTGGCCTCGGTGCACAGCGGGGACGAGGTCTGGGCGCACGAACGCGCGCACGTCCTGAGCAACGAGCAGGGCGCGACGTCGGTGCTGGCGCGGGCGCTGCCCCGCACCTTCACCGACCCGGAGGGCCACCCCGGCCAGGACCTGCTGGAGCGCTGGGCGACCGGCGTCGACGACGTCCACCGCGCCCGGCCGCGGCTGATCTGCCTGGAGAACACCTTCACCGGCCTGGTCGTCCCGCTCGCCGAGCAGCGGCGCGTGGCCGACTTCGCCCACACCCGCGACATGCGGCTGCACCTCGACGGTGCCCGGCTGTGGAACGCCGCGGTCGCCCTGGGCGCCACTCCGGCCGAGGTCGCCGCGGGCGCCGACACGGTCTCGGTCTGCTTCTCCAAGGGGCTGGGCGCCCCGGTGGGGTCGGCGATGGCCGGCGACGCCGAGACGGTCCGCGCCGCACGCCGCGCCCGCAAACTGCTCGGCGGCGGCATGCGCCAGGCCGGCATCATCGCCGCCGGCGCGCTGTACGCGCTGCGCACCAACATCGGCCGGATGGCCGAGGACCACGCCCGCGCCGAGCGCCTGGCCGCGGCCCTGACCCGGATCCCGGGGCTGGACGCTCTGGCCCGCACCAACATGGTCCTGGTGAGCACGCCCGAGGGCGCGGCCGCGCGCTACGCCCGGGCCTTCACCGAGTACGGCGTCGGGTGCGTGCCGATCGGCACGGAGCTCGTCCGCCTCGTCGTGCACCTGGAGATCGACGACGCGGGCGTGGACGAGGCGGCCAAGCGGATGGAGGAGGCCGCCGGATCGCTGGGCTGACCCGGTCGGGGACCCTCCCGGGCGGGTCCCCGGAGCCGGGGTTAGCGTGGGACCGAACCGTCCTCGGGAAAGGAACCCCGCGATGCGTCGTGGTCTGCAGGTCGCCGTGGCCGTTCTCGCGCTCGTCCCGATTCTCACCGGACTCAATGACGTCCTGCTGGGACCCACCATGATCCCCGGCGGGGGAGAGGTCACCCCGAGCGTGGACGGCACGTTCCGCTTCAACGGGCTCTTCTGGCTGGCGACCGGGGTCATCGCCCTGTGGATGGTGCCGCGCATCGAGTGGGTGACCACACCGTTTCGGCTGCTCTTCGGCCTGATCTTCGTGGGAGGGCTGGTCCGGCTGCTCTCGGTGGCCGTGACCGGCTGGCCGCACCCCGTCTTCATCGGGGCGATGCTCATGGAGCTGATCGGCATGCCGCTGCTGATCCTGGTCCAGGCGCGGGTGGCCCGGCGGGCCGCGGAGCGCGGATCCCCGGAGCGGGCGCCGATCGGGACGTCCGGCGCCCGCTCCGGAGGGTGAGGGCGCCGGCTACGCGCCCACCGGCAGCTCCACGAGCCTGGCGATCGTCAGGCGGTGGCGGTCGGCCGTGCCCAGGGCGATCGCCGCGCTCTTGGCCCGCTTCAGGTACAGGTGGGCCGGGTGCTCCCAGGTGAAGCCGATGCCGCCGTGCAACTGCACGGCCTCCTCCGCCGCCTTCACCGCGACGCCGGACACGAACGCCTGGGCCAGCGCGGCGGCCAGGGGCGCCTCGGGGCTGTCGGTGGCCACGGCGTCGGCGGCGTTGCGCACGACGGCCCGCGCCTGCGAGATCGCCACCCACAGGTCGGCCAGTCGGTGCTTGAGCGCCTGGAAGGAGCCCACCGGCCGACCGAACTGGGTGCGCGTCTTCAGGTAGGCGACGGTGGTGTCGAGCGCCCACTCCGCCACTCCGAGCTGCTCCGCCGAGAGCAGCGCGGCACCGGTGACCAGGGCCGACTGCACGGCGGTCTCGGCCTTCTTGCCCACGGCCAGCGCGCGCGCCGGGGCCGAGCGCAGCTCCACGGCCGCCAGCGGCCGCGTGAGGTCCAGGCTCACGACCGGCGTGCGGACCGCGTCACCGGCCTCCACCAGATACAGGCCGGGGCCGTCCGGCCCGGTGGCCGGGACCACCAGCACGTCGGCGGTGAGCGCGTCGACCACGCCGCGCACCTCGCCCGTGAGCGCACCGCCGTCGGCGCGCACCGCTTCGGGGAAGGCGGCGTCGGGCTCGGTGGCCAGCGGGACCACGAGCGCGGCGTCGCGCTCCCCCGACGCCAGCGCCGCGAGCGTCTCGCCCGCGGCGGCCTCGGCGTCGTCGCCCAGCGCCAGCAGCGCCGCCGTGGCCAGCACGGCGCTGCCCAGGAACGGCACAGGAGCCGCGGCGCGGCCCAGCTCCTCGGCGACCACCGCGGTCTCGCGCAGCGTCACGCCGGCACCGCCCCGCTCCTCGGGCACCGGCAGGCCGGTGACCCCCATCTCGGCGAGGTCGCGCCACAGCGCCTTGTCGGCGACGTCCCCGGCCTCGTTCTCCACCCGCGCCAGCACCGCGTCCCACGCGCACTTGTCGGCCAGCAGCGACCGGACGCTCGCGCGCAGGTCCTCCTCGACCTCGGTGTAGAGCAGGTTCAGCTCTTCCTTGCCGTCCGTCGGTCCGTTCACTTCGGCAGGTCCTTCCACGCGACGTCCTTGTCCACCCGGACCTCACCGGGCAGGCCGAGGACACGTTCGGCGATGATGTTGCGCAGGATCTCCGAGGTGCCGCCCTCGATCGAGTTGCCCTTGGAGCGCAGGTAGTGGAAACCGGCGACGCGGCTGCGGAAGTCCGCGCCCTCGGGGCGGCGGAAGGTCCAGTCGTCGTAGGTCAGCCCCTCGCCGCCCAGGAGTTCCAGCTCCAGGCCGGAGATCCGCTGGTTGAGCTCTGCGAAGGAGAGCTTGGCCGCCGACCCCTCCGGCCCCGGCTGGCCGATCGCGAGCTGCTGGCGCAGCCGCTCCTTGGTCAGGCGGGCCGCCTCGGCTTCGACCCACAGCCGCAGCAGCGCGTCGTGCATGCCGGGGGTGCGCGCCTGCGGCCGGTCGCGCCAGATGTCGGCGACCACGCCGATCAGTCCGCCTTCGCGCGGTTCGGCGTGGCCGCCGATGGAGACCCGCTCGTTCATCAGCGTGGTCTGCGCGACCCGCCAGCCGTCGCCGACCTCGCCGAGGCGGTGGGCGTCGGGGATGCGCACGTCGGTGAGGTAGACCTCGTTGAACTCGGCCTCCCCGGTCATCTGCCGCAGCGGCCGCACGTCCACGCCGGGGTCGGACATGTCGCAGACGAAGTAGGTGATGCCCCGGTGCTTGGGGACGTCGGGGTCGGTGCGCGCGATCAGGATCCCCCAGCGCGCGGCGTGCGCCCCCGAGGTCCACACCTTCTGCCCGTTGACCACCCACGCGTCGCCGTCGCGGACGGCCCGAGTGCCCAGCGCGGCGAGGTCGGAGCCGGCGCCGGGCTCACTGAAGAGCTGGCACCAGACCTCCTCGCCGGTGTAGAGCGGCTTGAGGAACCGTTCGCGCTGCTCGGGCGTGCCGAAGGCGAGGATCGTCGGCGCGGCCATGCCGAGCCCGATGACCAGCCTCTCGCGTCCGGCGGGGACCGGGGCGCCCAGGCGCGCGAACTCCTTGTCGACGACGACCTGCAGGGCGCGCGGCGCGCCCAGGCCGCCGGCCCCTTCGGGGAAGTGCACCCAGGCCAGACCCGCGTCGAATCGGGCGGCCAGGAACTCGCTCTGATCGGTGGTTGCGGGGTCGTGCGCGGCGACGAAGTCGGCGACCCTCGCCCGCAGGGCTGCGGCGTCGAGTCGGCCGCCGGCCGGAGCCGTTGTCAATGGAGCCTCCACGTGACGGTCTGACGGTGGACGTCTGGATCAGGGGTGGGCGGGTCAGTCGAGCGGGCCGCCGGCGACGTAGATGACCTGGCCCGAGACGAAACCGGCCTCTTCGCTGGTCAGGAACGCGATGGTGGCGGCGATGTCCTCGGGGCGGCCGGGGCGGCGCACCGGGATGTTGGCGGCGGCGGCGTTCTTGAAGTCCTCGAAGTCCATGCCGACCCGCTCGGCGGTGGCCCTGGTCATGTCGGTGACGATGAAGCCCGGCGCGACCGCGTTGGCGGTGACCCCGAACTTGCCGAGCTCGATCGCCAGCGTCTTGGTGAAGCCCTGCAGGCCGGCCTTTGCCGCGGAGTAGTTGGCCTGGCCGCGGTTGCCCAGCGCGGAGCTGCTGGAGAGGTTGACGATCCGGCCCCAGCCCTGGTCGGTCATGTGGGCCTGCGCCGCCCGGCTCATCAGGAACGAGCCGCGCAGGTGCACGCCCATGACGGTGTCCCAGTCGGCGTCGGTCATCTTGAACAGCATGTTGTCGCGGATGACGCCGGCGTTGTTGACCAGGATGGCCGGGCCGCCGAGGCGTTCGGCGACCTGGGAGACCGCCGATTCGACCTGGTCGCCGTCGCTGACGTCGGCGCCGATCGCGACCGCATTGCCGCCCTCGACGGTGATCGCGTCGACGGTCTGCCGGGCGTCGGCCTCCTTCAGGTCGACCACGGCGACGGAGTGCCCCTCGGCGGCGAGCCGGCGCGCCGTGGCGGCCCCGATCCCCCGGGCGGCCCCGGTGACGATCGCGACGCGGGAAGCCTGTGACATGTCTACCTCCAAATGGTGGTCCGGAACACGCTGTGGTGATCCTATCCACTTCATACCGACTGGGTGGTATGTGGGGTGGTGATGGCGGTGTCACCCCGCGGCCGGGGACGCGGGGCGGCCCGGCCCGCCGGTGCGGGTGGCGGGCCGGAGCGGGCCGCGGGCGCTACGGTGATGGCGTCCCCCGGGTTCCCCGCGCGGCCGCGCGGGGGAGGGAGAGCGGGCGCCACCGGCCCCGCGCTGGAGAGGCCACGACGTTGTTCGACGCTCACCTGCACATCATCGAGCCGCGGTTCCCGATCGCCGCCGACCGGGACTACCGGCCGCCGCCGTTCACGGTCGCGGACTACCGCGCCCGCGTCGCGGCGCTCGGAGTCACCGGCGGCGCGGTCGTCACCGGTTCGTTCCACGGCTACGACCAGGCCCACCTGATCGACGCCGTGCGGGAACTCGGCCCCGGCTTCGTCGGCGTCGCCCAACTGCCGGCCGGCACCTCCGACCGCGAACTGCGCGACCTGCACGCCGCAGGGGTGCGGGCGCTGCGCCTCAACCTGTACCGCGGCGTCGCCACCGACATCGACGCGCTGGTCCACCTGGGCCTGCGCGCCGCCGAGCTGCTCGGCTGGCCCTGCGAGCTCTACGTCGACGCCCGCGACCTGCCCGGGCTGCGGTCCAGACTGGCCCCGCTGCCCCGCATCAGCGTGGACCACCTGGGCCTGTCCAGGGAGGGGCTGCCGGCCCTGCTCGACCTCGTGGCCTCCGGCGCCCGGGTCAAGGCCACCGGATTCGGCCGGGGCGACCTCGACGTCCCGGCCGCCCTGCGCGCCGTCGCCGAGGTCAACCCCGGCGCCCTGATGTTCGGCACGGACCTGCCCTCCACCCGCGCGCCGCGGCCCTTCGCCGACGCCGACCGCGACCTGGTCGCCGAGGTGCTCGGCGGCGACGCGGCCGAACGCGTCCTGTCGGCCAACGCGCTGGACTTCTACGGGGCGCGGTGCGGGCCCGCGCCGAACAGCCGGGCGGCGTTGCCGTAGAGGACGCCGCGCAGCCAGTCCCCGCCCAGGTCCAGCTCCGCCAGCGCGGTGAGCTGATCGGCATAAGGGTGGGGGATGTTGGGGAAGTCCGTCCCGAGCAGGACGCGCCCGCCCAGGTCGGCCAGCCGGGGCAGCTCCGCGCGCGGGAACGGCGCGGAGCGCTCGGTGAACGCGGTGAAGACCATCGTGGTGTCCAGGTGCACTCGCTCGTAGCGCTCGGCCAGGTCCAGGAACTCGGTGTACTCCGGCGCCCCGCAGTGCGCGATGATCGCCGGCAGCCGCGGGTGCTCGGCCAGCACCTCGGCGAACGGTCCCGGCCCGGTGAAGGCCCCGCCGTGCGGCCCCGACCCGCAGTGCACCACGACCGGGGTGCCGGAGTCGGCGAGCGCGCCCCACACGTCCGAGAGCAGCGGGTCGCGGGGGTCGTACCCGCCGACCTGCAGGTGCGCCTTGAACACTCGGGCGCCGTCCTCGATCGCCGCGGCCGTGTAGCCGCCGGCTCCCGGCTCCGGGTGGAAGGTCGCGGTGCGCAGGCAGTCCGGTGTCCGCTCGGCGAAATCGGCGGCCCAGGCGTTCAGCCACTCGGCCATTCCCGGCCGGTGCGGGTAGAGCATGCTGGTGAAGCGCCGCACGCCCAGCGCGCGCAGCAGCTCCGTCCGCTCCCGCTCCCCGCCCCGGTACCTGATCGGCCAGACGCCCTCACCGAGCTCTTCGAAGAACCGCCACACCTTGACCAGGACGTTCTCGGGCATGAAGTGGGTGTGCACGTCGATGATCCCCGGCAGCCCGAGCCCGGACCACAGGGCGCGGACCGGGGCGGCCTCGTCGTCGTGCGGCGCATCGGTGGTCGTCATGCCGGCCACTCTAGAAGCCGACCCGCCGGCCGCTCCGCCCCCGGGCCCCTTGATGCAGAGGGGGCCCCACCGGCGGCGGTGGTGGTGCCACCACGTGCCGAGTGGGGACAGCCCGCCAATACGGTGCGTGACCGGATTTGCGGCCCTGTGCGCGGTATGGTGACGCTACGAGTTCGGCCGCCGGGATGTGGCCGGCCGCGTCCCGGCGGTGCGGCATGTCCTCCGTCCCTCCATCGGACGCTCACCCGGCTGCCACCGAGCGCTAACCAGAGCCGGTGAGGGTTGTGGGCAACGGCCCCACCGGGAGAGATCGAGAGGGGCGGTGCCGATGCCCGCCGTCGAGTTCCCCGTCCCGCCGCCGCGCGAGCGCACCGGCACCGGACCCCGGATGCGGTCGTCGATGATCATCGTGGCCCACCGTGGAGCCTCGGCCTACGCCCCCGAGAACACCCTGGCCGCCCTGCGCGAGGCGCACCGGCGCGGCGCCGACATGGCCGAGC
Organism: Spinactinospora alkalitolerans; assembly: GCF_013408795.1. Taxonomy (NCBI): domain Bacteria; kingdom Bacillati; phylum Actinomycetota; class Actinomycetes; order Streptosporangiales; family Nocardiopsidaceae; genus Spinactinospora; species Spinactinospora alkalitolerans. The sequence continues at coordinate 4,865,920 of NZ_JACCCC010000001.1, read as the reverse complement.
TGGACGTGCGCCAGACCGCCGACGGCGCGTTCGTGGTCATGCACGACCCCACCCTGCGCCGCACCACCAACGCCGGCGCGGTCTTCCCCGAACGGCGGCCCTGGCGCGTCTGCGACTTCACGCTCGCCGAGATCCGGCGGCTCGACGCGGGCTCCTGGTACGGCCCGGCCTTCGCGGGCGAGCCGGTGCCCACCCTGGAGGAGGCGCTGGAGACGCTGAAGGACAACGGGCTGGGCGCGCTGGTGGAGCTGAAGGTGCGGCGCCGCGATCCGGCCGCGGCCCTGCGCCTGATCGGCCGGATCGCCGCCGACCCGCACTGGCGCGGCGCCGGCGCCGACTCCCGGCTCATCCTGCAGAGCTTCGACTGGACGGCGCTGCGGGGGATCGCCGAGCACCTGCCCGGCGCCCGCACCGCCGTGCTGGGCACGACCTACAGCAGGCTCGCGCTGCGCAGGGTGGCCCGCTACGCCAGCCAGGTCAACCCGCACCACCTCCGGGTCAGCGCGCCTTATGTCCGCCACGTCCACGAGCACGGGCTCACGATGTTCAGCTGGACGGTCAACACCGACAGCGCGATCCGCAGGGTGATCCGCGACGGCGTGGACGGCATCATCTCCGACTACCCCGACCGCGTCGCCGGGCACCTGGCCGTCGCGGCCTGAACGCGCTCCGCGCAAGGTCCCGCACGCAGCGAGAAGTCTGCTCTTTGTCGACGCCGCACAGAATCGCGGTGTTTTTTGTCCACACTTCATCTGATGGACGAGGGCCGATGTTCTAGGATGTTTGCAAGAGGCGCATGCACGTGCATTCGGGCCTTGCATCTGCATAATCCTCGGAGAATACTGGCGTCTGCGTGCCAGAGACATACGAGCGATCGAGACGACTGCAAGGGGATCGCGGTGACCGGACATTCAGCCCAAGAGTCGGTGAGGAGGACATCGGGATGGGAATGGACGTCCTCGGCCGCTCTCAACGCGAGCATCCCCCAATCCTGGTGGCTTCCCGCCCTGCAACACGGTGCGCTGCGCTGGGAGGCCCACAGGGGCCCTGCCAGCCATGACAGCACGTCGTGGAGCCTGGAGCCCGACTACGGCGCGGTGAAGGTCGCGCGCGAGCTCGCCATGGCGGTCCTGCGGGAATGGGGCATGTCCCGCATGGCCGGCGACGTCGAGCTCGTGGTCTCCGAACTGGTCACCAACGCGCTGCGGCACGCCGGCGTCCGCGCCTTCGACGCGCCGGGATGCGAAAACGTTATCCAGTTGAGCATGATGCGCCGGGGCGGCGAGTTGATCTGCGCCGTCCGGGACGGCAGCGACCAGCTCCCGGCCCAGCGCGAACCCGACTTCATGGCCGAGAGCGGACGGGGACTGCACCTGGTCGCGTGTTTCAGCCGCAGTTGGGGGGCGGTTCCCACCGTTCCCGATGGGAAATTCGTCTGGGCGCTGTTCACCTGAGCCCTGATTCGCACGAGGGCACGGAGGCCTGCTCCACGACGGCGCACCGGTACGAGCTTCCGGACGCCCGAATATTCGTCGTGGGCGGACAATTGCCGAGCAGACCCCTCCGTCCGCTATATCGTGTAGGAGTCACCGAGGCGGTGACTCCAGCGGTTCCCTTGGGGAGGGGAGCCGGCACGGGTCCCTTGGGGAGGGGAACCGGCGCTGACGCAGGAGCAAGGGTGGGGAGGCAGCAGCGGTGAGCGTCGCTCAGCCGGAGCCGGGCAGCGGCCCGACCGTGCGTCGGATCCTGCTCGGGTACCAACTTCGCAAGTTACGTGAGGCCAAGGGCATCACCCGAGCGGACGCGGGCTACAAGATCCGCGGTTCCGAATCCAAGATCAGCCGCCTGGAACTCGGCCGGGTCGGCTTCAAGCTGCGCGACGTCGAGGACCTGCTGACCCTCTACGGCGTGACCGACCCCAAGCAGCGCGAACCCCTGCTCTCCCTGGCCAAGGAGTCCAACAAGGCCGGCTGGTGGCAGCAGTACGGCGACGCCCTGCCCAGCTGGTTCCAGTCCTACGTGGGCCTGGAGGAGGCCGCCACCCGGATCCGCACCTACGAGGCCCAGTTCATCCCCGGCCTGCTGCAGACCGAGGACTACGCCCGCACGGTCATCACGGGCGGCTCCAACAGCAGGGATCCCGAGGCCGACAACCGCGTCGCCGTACGCATGCGGCGCCAGCGGCGGATCACCGAGAACCAGAGCGCCAAACTCTGGGCGATCATGGACGAGGCGGCCGTCCGCCGTCCCGTCGGCGACGGCCACATCATGAAGCGGCAGCTCGAACGGCTCATCGAGTTCTGCGACTACACCAACGTCACGCTCCAGATCATCCCGTTCAGCGTGGGCGCGCACGCCGCCGAGGCCGGGTCCTTCACGATCCTGCGCTACCCCGAGTACGACCTGGCCGACATCGTCTACCTGGAGCAGCTCACCGGAGCGCTCTACCTGGACAAGCGCGATGACATCGACGCCTACACGATGGCGATGGAGCGCCTGAGCGTGGCCGCCGAGCCGCCGAACAAGACGGCCCAGATGCTGAAGAGCATGATCAGCGACCTCTGACCGGGGTCCGACCGCCGCGTTCGCGGGGCGGGGTGGGACTTTCGGGGTCCGGATCCACCGTGCCGCCGGCGCCGCGCACACTGCGGCGGCCGACCCCCTGTGCGGACCCGGTCGTCGAACATCGGTGAGGGGCCGGCCAGGCCGGTGGAAGCGGCCGGAAGGCCCGTGAAAAGGGGGAGGAGCTCCACCCCCCGAAACCCAGTGGAGCTCCCCGGGCGCCGTTCTGCACGGCGCGAGCCGATGGTGCGCGAGGCGCGCGGGGGCTAGCTCAGCAGGTTGTCGAAGTCGCCGTCCTTGGCGCCCAGGATCAGCGCGTCGATCTCGGCCTGGGTGTAGACCAGGGCCGGACCGTTCGGGAAGCGCGAGTTGCGCATCGCGATCGACCCGTCGGACAGTTTGGCCATCTCCACGCAGTTTCCGCGGGAGTTGCTCCGCCGACTCTTCTGCCAGGCGACTTCGAGCTCGGTCGCGGAAATGCCGTTGTAGGCGCTCATGGGGAAGCTCCCTCGTTCAGCTCGTGTGGACCAGCGCGATGCCCCGTGCTCATGCACACTCCAATGCACGTGCATCCGCACCGTACTTTGAACAGGATAGCGCACGTGCATGAGAAACGGCTGAGGGTTCCCCCGGTATCGGTGGTAGGAAAATTCGTGCAAAGCACCGTACGAAATTGCACGAAGCAACCCGCCGCCGTGGCGGGGTCGGCGAGCGAGGCGGCTCGCCGACCCCGCCACGGCGGCGGAAGGGGCCCGTTCGGCGACCGCCGGACAGCGGCGCCGAGCGGGCCCGCCGGGCCCCTAACTGAGCTCGGCGAACTTCTCCACGCGGTCGGTCTCGCCCGCGACGATGATGATGTCGCCCTTCTGCGGCACCGTCTCGGCGGTCGCGTAGGTGAACCGCTCGCCGTGGCGCTTGATGCAGACCACGGTGATGCCGTGGTGGGCCCGGATGCCGGTCTCGCCGAGCTTGCGGCCGAGGATCTCGCGCGGGGCCCGGGTCTTGCCGAGCGCGAAGTTCTCCTCGATCTCGACGTAGTCCAGCATGCGGCCCGAGACCAGGTGCGCCACGCGCTCGCCCATGTCGTGCTCGGGCAGCACCACGTGGTGGGCTCCGATCTGCTGCAGGATGCGGCCGTGGCGGCGGCTGATCGCCTTGGCCCAGATGTGCGGCACGCCCATGTCCACCAGCATGGAGGTGGTCAGGATGCTCTCCTCCAGATGGGTGCCTATGGCCACCACCGCCCGGCTGAACTCCTGCGCGCCGATCTGGCGCAGCGCCTCGTCATCGGTGGAGTCCGCCACCACGGTGTGGGTGAGGGAGTCGGCGTAGGCCTGGACCAGGCGCGGGTTGCTGTCCACGCCCAGCACCTCCCAGCCGTGGGTCACGAGTTCGTGGGCGAGCGAACTGCCGAATCGACCCAGCCCGATGACGAGCACGCGATTGTCGTGGGTCTTGTTACGCTGCACTGCCTTGTCTCCTCGTGGTCTCAACCGATGATGGGGCGGGCCTCGGCCAGGTCGTAGCGCCGCGTGCGCTCGCGCAGCGCCAGTGCCGAGGCGAACGTGATGGGTCCGATCCGCCCCGCGAACATCAGTACGGCCAGCACGACCTGGGCCATGGGCGGAAGGTCGGGGGTGATGCCCGTGGACAGCCCCACCACGGCTGAGGCGGACACGACCTCGAACAGGATGTTCTTCAAGTCGAACGGTGTGGTTATCAGCATGAAGACGGTGGCGACCACCACGACCGTCATCGACAGGAAGGTGAGGCTGAGCGCCTGCCTGATGGCGCTGGAGGACAGCCTGCGGCCGAACGCGTGCACGTGCGGGTGGCCGCGGATCTCGGCCCAGACGACGAGCCAGATCACCGCGAACGTGGTCACCTTGATGCCGCCGGCGGTCCCGGCGCTGCCGCCGCCGACGAACATCAGCATGATCGTGACGAACAGCGTCGGGTCCCGCATCTCCCCGACGTCGATGACGTTGAGGCCGCCGCTGCGCGGCATGATCCCGTGGAAGGCCCCGTCCAGGACCTTCTGCCCCGGGCTCATGGGGCCCAGCGTCGCGGGGTTGGACCACTCCAGCGCGGTGACGACGACCATGCCGCCGAGGAACAGCAGGGCCGTGGTCCAGACGGTCAGCTTGGCGTGCAGGCTCCACCGCCGCGGCGAGGAGATGTGCCGGCGTAGTTCCAGCAGCACCGGGAAGCCGATGCCGCCGAGGATCGTGGCGCAGGCGACCGGGATGAGGATGACGGGGTCGCCGGCGAAGCGGGTCAGGCTGTCGCCGTAGATGGAGAGCCCGGCGTTGTTGAAGGACGACACCGCATGGAAGACGCCGCTGTACAGGGCGTAGTGCGGGTCGATGCCGTGGGCGAGCCACATGCGCGGCACCAGGATCAGGGCCAGCACGGCCTCGCACAGCAGGCTCGCCTTGAGGATGCGCGTCGCGATGCCGCGCACCTCGCCGACGTTGAGCGCCCGCGTCTCCGTCTGCACGCTCAACTGCATCCGCAGCCCGAACCGGCGGATGACGACCAGGCCCAGCAGCGAGGCCAGCGTCATGATCCCCAGGCCGCCGGCCTGGATGAGGCCGAGGACGACGAGCTCGCCGAACACCGACCAGTGCTCGCCGATGTCGACGACGGCCAGTCCCGCCACGCACAGGGCCGACGTCGAGGTGAACAGCGCCTGGACCAGGGTCGCGCCGCCGGGGTCGGCATGGGCGAACGGCAGCATCAGCAGCCCGGTCCCGATCAGGTCGACCACGGCGAAGATCGTCACCAGCAGCCGGGCGGGCCGCCCCCAGCCCCGGGGCGCACCCGTCGGCAGCCCCAGAAGGGGACGCCCCCGGTGCAGCAGCCGCAGCGGCCGCAACAGCCGGCCGCGCATTCCGCGCAGACTCCCCACCATGTTCCGCCTGCCATCTCACGTCGAATGATCGCCGAAGGCGACATTTCCACCGAGGTCGAAGGTAACGCCGTCGCGCACGTGGGACTAATCGACCTGCGGTGCGGCGGACTGCAACGGTGAACGAGCGCGGCCCGGCGGAAGGTTCCCCGCCGGGCCGGACACGAGCGTACCCGCCGATATCGTCGGCGGTCAGTCGATGCTGCCCCCGGAGTCGGTGCGGAGTTCCGGCATGCCGTGCTTGCGGTAGTGGGCGCTGCGCACCATCAGGATGCCGGAGGCCAGCACGGTCGCGATGAACGAGGCGACGAGGACGCCGGCCTTGGCGTGGGCCAGCATCTCCGGATGCTCGGGGAAGGACAGCTCGGTGATCAGCAGGGAAACCGTGAAGCCGATTCCGGCCAGCAGCGCCATGCCGATGATGTCGATCCAGTTCAGCGCCGGATTGAGCTCGGCCTTGGTGATCTTGGTGGTGATCCAGGAGCCGCCGACGATGCCGACCAGCTTGCCCACGACCAGGCCGAGCATCACGCCGATGGCGGCCGAGTCGGTGAACATCGTGCCAAGGCCCTCGAAGGCGACGCCCGCGGCCATCAGCGCGAAGATCGGCAGCACGAGCCCGGCCGACCAGGGACGCAGCATGCGCTCGATCAGGTGGCTGGGGTCGGCGTCCTCCCCTTCGAGGGGCTTGGTGCGCATCAGCATGCCCATCGCGACGCCGGCGATGGTGGCGTGCACGCCGCTGGCGTGCATCAGCGTCCAGATGGCGAAGGCGAGCGGGACGTAGACCAGCCAGTTCGGGACCGGGGAGCGGTTCAGGGCCGCGGCGAGGCCGCGCCCCTGCTGCAGGTAGCCGAACACCGCCAGCAGCGCGACGGAGCCCAGCAGCGGCAGGAACGCCAGGTGGTCGGTGTAGAAGACCGCGATGACCACGATGGCGCCGAGGTCGTCGACGATGGCCAGGGTCAGCAGGAACGTGCGCAGGGCCGGCGGAAGGTAGCGGCCGACCACCGCCAGGATCGCCACGGCGAAGGCGATGTCGGTGGCCATCGGGATGCCCCAGCCGCGCAGCGCGTCGCCCTGGCCGATGTTGATCCCGACGTAGACCAGCGCCGGCACCACCATGCCGCAGATGGCGGCGATGATGGGCAGCATCGCCCGGCGGGGGTTGCGCAGCTCGCCGTGGACGAACTCCTGCTTCAGCTCGTTGCCCACGATGAAGAAGAAGATCGCGAGCAGGCCGTCGGCGGCCCACGCCTCGACCGAGAGGTTCAGGTGCAGCGACTCGGGGCCGAAGCTGAACGTGCGCATGGCCTCGTAGGCGCCGCCCAGCGGTGAGTTGGCCCAGATCAGGGCGATGGCGGCCCCGGCGATGAGGAGGAAGCCGCCGACGGCGTCCTCACGCAGCAGCTCGCCGAGCGCACGCGGAGCGCGGGTCTTGGTCATGGAGATGTGCCCCCCCCGAAAAATCGATGGCCGGTACGATCGCCGACCAGACTTCCCGGCACACCCAGTGCGCGCCTCCTCCGGCGCGCGAAGAGGACCCTTTTCGGAATCCTCACGTGACTATGCCAGCTCAATGGGTGGTTTGTCCAAGGGCGACCGGATCGGCGGGGCGCGGCCGGGACCGGCCATCCGCTGCTTCCCGGGTTCTCCGGCGCCCGTGGTCGCCGTGTGGCCTCAGATCACTGGTGTCGCGCTCCTTCGTGGTCGACGTGGCCCGCGGGCTCCAGTTGCAGGGTGGAGTGCTCGACGTCGAAGTGCCCGGACAGGCACGCGTGCAGCTCGTCGAGTATCCGCCCGGTGTCGCCGAGCCGGCCCTCGTCGACCACCACGTGGGCGGACATGACCGGCACGCCGGAGGTGATGGTCCAGGCGTGCAGGTCGTGGACGTCGAGTACGCCCGGCTGGGCGAGCAGGTGCCGGCGCACCTCCTCCAGGTCGACGTCGCGGGGGGTGGCCTCCAGCAGCACGTGCACCGCCTCGCGCAGCAGGTTCCAGGCCCGGGGGACGATGAACACCGCGATGGCCAGCGACGCGATGGAGTCGGCGCGCTCCCAGCCGATGAGCCAGATGAGCAGTCCGGCCGCGATCACGCCCACCGAGGAGAGCATGTCGCTGAAGACCTCCAGGTAGGCTCCGCGCAGGTTGAGGCTCTCGGCCTGGCCGCGGCGCAGCAGGAGCAGGGAGGCCAGGTTGACCACCAGCCCGACGGTGGCGACCACGAGCATGACGGGGCCTGCGACGGGCTCGGGGGAGAGGACCCGCTGCACCGCCTCGTAGCCGATGTAGCCGCACAGCAGGAACAGCAGCAGCGCGTTGACCGCGGCCGCCAGGATCTCGGCGCGCTGGTAGCCGAACGTCCGCTTGTCGCAGGAGGGGCGGGCCGCGATCCACACGGCGAACAGCGCCAGGACGATGCCGAAGGAGTCGGCGGCCATGTGGCCCGCGTCGGCCAGCAGCGCCAGGCTCCCCGCCGCGAGACCGCCGATGATCTGGGCGACCATGACGACCAGGGTCAGACACAGGACGAGGACCAGCCGCCCGCGATGGGCCGCGGCCGCGGTCGCATGTCCATGGCCGTGGCCATGGCTGGTGCCCATGAAGCCTCCTCGTGTGACGGGCTAGTCCGCTGCGGCGGACCGGTTGCCGCGCGGGGGCCGGCGGCCGTGCCGGCCCGAGGACTGTTCAGTCCCTACTGTTTATACAGCCCAGGCTGTCTATACAGCAAACTATGTACAATGGTTTTCATGTTGACCTCCGAGCAGCGCCTCTCCGCGATCCAACGCCTCGGCCGAGCCCTCGCGGACCCCACCAGATGCCGGCTGCTCCTGGCCCTGCTGGACGGTCCCGCCTATCCCGCACAGGTGGCCGAGCAGCTTGGTCTTACCCGGCAGAATGTTTCCAATCACCTCGCCTGCCTGCGCGAATGCGGCCTGGTGACCGCGACCGCGCACGGACGGCAGGTGAGTTACGCGCTCGTCGACGCGTCGCTGGCCCACGCGCTGGAGGACCTGCTGGACGTGGTGTGGGGCGTGGCCGCCGACCACGTGCCGCCGGGCGAGACGGTGCCGGTGCGGGCCGGCTGAGCGCGGTGTCCATACCCCAAGGCTGCGTCTGAGAACCGCGCCCGCGCCACCGCGATCGCGGATCTGTGGAAAACAGCTCAGCGCGCTTCGGCCAGGGCCTGCCGCCACTGGCGCCGCATCGTCGCCGGCTCCAGCAGCGAGCAGTCCCCGCACATGGAGCCGCGCGGCGCCCGGTAGTACAGGCAGCAGGAGCGCCGCACGAAGAAGCGCTCGGGCCGTGCGGGGTCGGGGCGGGCCGTGGTCCCCAGGCCGGCCATGGGGCCGCGGGCGATGAGGGCCGTGGCGATCGCGTCGGCCGCACCGGCCCACTCCGGCCGGTCGCGCGAGATCATCTGCACCGCGCCCCCGACCGCCGAGGCCGCGTTGCCCCACAGCAGACGCTCCGCCACCCGCACGCGGGCGCGCACCGCGGCGACCAGCGGCCGCAGGTGCCCCTCGACCACCGTCCGGTGCAGCCCCGCGGCCACCGCTGCGGGATCGCCCGGATCGGCCGCGGCGGCGCGCGGGCGCACCAGGACCGGCGCGATCGGCCGGCCGGGCTCGTGCCTCCAGTGCAGCTCGGCGGCAGGCAGCTCCAGCAGCGCGCCGCCGCACGCGGACGCGAGCGCGGGGGAGCACACCCAGGCCGCGAACCCGAGGAACGCGATCGACGCCGACACCCGCGGCTCCGCGGGCTCGTGCAGCTCCTGGACCAGCCCGATCCGGGCGTCCAGCAGCCGGGGATCGGAGTACAGCCCGGCGAAGGAGTGCCGACCGGGCTCCGAGGGCGCGGCATCGGCGGCCGACAGGCCGAAGAAGCCGCCCATCCCGGCGACATCGCCGATGACCCGCAGGACCTCCGGGCGCGGCAGGCCGCGGGTCATCGGGACCCGCCCCCTTCCTCTTCGGCCGACTCCGCCTCCAGGGCCTCGCACAGCGCCTCGAAACCCCTGACCAGGTCGGCCAGCGTGGCGGTGTCGAGTCGGGCGAGGGCGGCGTAGTGGCGCTGGTGGCCGGCGCCCGACATCTCCGCCATCAGCCCGCGGCCCTCCTCCGTCAGGTCGATCCGGCGCACCCGCCGGTCGCGCGGGTCCTCGCGGCGGCACACCAGTCCCCGGGCGACCAGGCGGTCGACGATGCCGGTGAGGGTGGCCATCCCCACTCCGGCCCCCTCGGCCAGCTCGTGGGCCGCCATCTCACCGTCCAGGGAGAGCCGAAGCAGCACCTTCAACTGCTGGATGGTCAGCGAGGTGGTCAGCAGCGGCAGCGACCGGTCGCGCGCGAACATCCTGAGCTGGCGCTGCTCCAGCTCCCTGAGCCGCTCGATCAGCTCGTCCTTCTCCGTGCCGGCCACATCTTCCATCGTCATCCCTGACACACCGCTGACACACCCCTATTCTTCCCCTGATTTGTATCACCTCGATGTGATTTTTAAAGTGACACGAAGTATCGTGAAAGGTGCGTGCCCGGCAAACCCCGCGCGGAACCCCGTACCCCGTGTCCGCGTGGCGCAGGGGAATTTCGGCCGCTCGTCGCAGCGGCAGCCGTAACCAGCGCGAACAGCCTTCGAGGAGCACCACTTCCATGTCCAGATTGGCCAAGATGAGCCTTGGCAACCGGGCGCTCATCCTGCTGATCACGCTCGCGTCGATCCTCTTCGGCCTGATAGCCGCCGGATCCGCGAAACGTGAGCTCATGCCGTCGCTCGAACTCCCCATGGCCATGGTGGGCGCCCAGTACCAGGGCGCGTCACCGCAGGTCGTGGAGAACGAGATCACCGGGCCGCTCGAGCAGGCGGTCAAGGGCGTCTCCGGCGTCACCGGCTACACCTCCACCTCCAGCACCGGCTCCTCCTCGGTCATGGTCGAGTTCGACTACGGCGACTCGACCGACGACGTGGTCCGGTCGCTGCAGCAGGCGGTCGACCAGGCCGCCCCGATGCTGCCCGACGACGTCGACCCCTACGTCCAGGCGTTCAGCATCGACGACATGCCCGTCGTCATGCTCGCGGTCGGCAGCGGTGAGGGCGACGAGCAGGCGCTCGCCGAACCGCTGCAGGAGCAGGTCGTCCCCGAACTGGAGTCCATCGACGGCGTACGCGGAGTGCAGGTCACCGGCGTGCGCGAGTCCACCGTCACCGTCACCCCCGACAGCGACGAGCTGGAGGACGCCGGGCTCAGCACCGGCGACCTGACCAGCGCGCTGCAGGCCAGCGGCACCCTGTCGCCCGGCGGCGACATCACCGAGGACGGCCGCTCCCTCACCGTGACCACCGGCGGGCAGCTGGAGTCCCTTGAGGACGTGGAGGACATCTGGCTGATGCCCGGCGACGCCTCCGCCGGTTCCGCCGGTGCCCCGCAGATGCCGCAGGGGCCGACCGGCGCGGCGGCCGCCGCGCCCGAACCGGTCCAGCTCGCCGACGTCGCCGACGTCGAACTCAAGACCGACGAGGCCAGCAGCATCGCCCGCACCGACGGCCAACCCAGCCTCGGCGTCATGATCACCAAGACGCCCGAGGGCAACACCGTCGAGATCTCCGAGGCGGTCCAGGACCGGCTCGACGAGCTCGGGCCGCTGCTCGGCGAGGACGCCGACATCACCGTCGTCTTCGACCAGGCGCCCTTCATCAACGACTCCATCGTCGCCATGGCCGAGGAAGGCGCGCTGGGCCTGGCCTTCGCGATCATCATCATCCTGGTGTTCCTGCTGTCGATCCGCTCCACCGTGGTGACCGCGGTGTCCATCCCGGTGTCGCTGCTGATCGCGATGCTGGGCATGCAGGCGTTCGGCTACTCGCTGAACATCCTCACCCTGGGCGCGCTCACCGTCGCCGTCGGCCGGGTCGTCGACGACTCGATCGTGGTGCTGGAGAACATCAAGCGGCACATGAGCTACGGCGAGGACCGCTACGGCGCCGTCTACACCGGCGTCCGCGAGGTCGCGGCGGCCATCACCTCGGCCACCCTGACCACCATCGCGGTGTTCCTGCCCATCGGCTTCGTCGGCGGCCAGGTCGGCGAGATCTTCCGGCCGTTCGCTGTCACCGTCAGCATCGCGCTGGCCGCGTCGCTGCTGGTGTCGCTGACGATCATCCCGGTGCTCGCCTACTGGTTCATGCGGCCCAAGACGGTGCCCCCGGAGCGGCTGGAGGAGATCAAGGCCGAGGAGTACCGGCGCGAGCTGCACACCCCGTTGCAGCGCATGTACCTGCCGGTCATCCGCTGGTCCACGCGGCACCGCGTCATCACGCTGACCGCGGCCGTGCTGGTCTTCGTCGGCACGATGGCGCTGGTGCCCAACCTCAAGACCAACTTCCTGGGCGACCAGGGCCAGAACACCCTCTACGTCACCCAGGAACTGCCGGTCGGCACCTCCCTGGACAGCGCCGACGAGGAGGCTCGCAAGGTCGAAGGCGAGCTCGACGGACTCGCCTGGATCGAGTCCTACCAGTCCTCCATCGGCGGTGGCGGCATGGCCGCGATGATGGGCGGCGGCAGCGCCGACACCATCCAGTACACCATCACCACCGACCCCGACGGCGACCAGGCGCAGTACCGGGACAAGCTGCGCCAGACCCTGGCCGAGGTCGACACCGAGTCCGCCCCCGCCGTCGACGAGACCGGCGGCATGGGCGGCTCGACCCTGGAGGTCGAGGTCAAGGCCGAGGACTCCGAGACGCTGCGCGAGGCCGCCGGCACCGTCGAGGACGCCGTCCGCGACATCCCCGGCGCCGACGACGTGCAGAGCAGCATCGCCGCGGAGCTGCCGGCCCTGGAGGTCAGGGTCGACGGCGAGCAGGCCGCCGAGGAGGGCCTCACCGAAGGCCGGATCGGCCAGGCCGTCAGCGAGGCGTTCCAGGGCGCCACGGTCGGCACGGCGACCGTCGACGACGTCCAGCGCGACATGGTCGTGCGCGTCGACGAGGCACCCGGCAGCGTGCAGGCGCTGGAGGACCTGGAGATCACGACGCCGGCCGGCGAGCAGATCGAGCTCTCCGAGGTCGCCGACGTCGAAGAGGTGCGGCAGGCGCCCGAGCTCAACCGCAGCGACGGCGTGCGCAGCGCCACCGTCTCGGCGACGCCGACGGCCGACGACCTCGGCGCCGTCTCGGCCGAGCTGGCGACCGCCCTCGACGGACTCGACCTGCCCGAAGGCGCCACCGCCACCATCGGGGGCGTCACCTCCGACCAGAACGAGGCCTTCGCCCAGATGGGCGTCGCCATGCTGGCGGCCGTCGCGATCGTGTACCTCATCATGGTGGCGACGTTCAAGAGCCTGATGCAGCCGCTGATCCTGCTGGTGTCGATCCCGTTCGCGGCGACCGGGGCCCTGGGGCTGCTGCTCATCACCGACACCCCGCTCGGCCTGCCCGCGATGATCGGCCTGCTGATGCTGATCGGCGTCGTGGTCACCAACGCGATCGTGCTGATCGACCTGATCAACCAGTACCGCCAGGAGGGCATGGAACTGCGCGAGGCGGTCGTCGAAGGTTCGCGGCACCGGCTCCGCCCGATCCTGATGACCGCGTTGGCCACCGTCGGCGCGCTGACGCCGATGGCCCTGGGCATCACCGGGGGCGGGGCGTTCATCTCCCAGCCGCTGGCGATCGTGGTGATCGGCGGCCTGATCACCTCCACGCTGCTGACGCTGATCCTGGTCCCGGTGCTCTACGCCATGGCCGAGGGCCGCAAGGAGCGCCGGGTCAAGCGCCGGCGGGAGCGGCGCGAGGCCAAGATCGACGCCGTGCGCACCGAGCAGGAGCAGGCGGCGACCCGCTAGAGACGGCCGGCGAGCGCCGCGTCCCCCGGTGGCGGGGGCGCGGCGCTTCTTTCGCGGGTGCGGCCGAACGGGGGGCGGGCGCCCGGTCGGCGTCGCGCCGCGCGGCCCTGATTTGTTATAGCGCCCCCATGGAGGGCAAGCTTCGCGTATGGATCGCATCAACACCGACCTTGACGAGCTCGTTCGCGAGGAACTCGGCGAGGAGCCGTCGCAAGAGGCCAAGGACTACGCCCGCGAGCTGTACGAGAAGTACCGGCTGCCCGCGACCCCCGACACAGACCCCGAGGAGGCCACATAGTGCATGGGCAATGGCCCATCGACCATGCCGCAGGACCGGGCGTACTGACGAGTGGGGTCTCCCCATGTGGGGGACCCTTCGTCATGTCCGCCCGCGCCCGTCCGCGGCGATCCCGGTCCTGCGGGCGGTGCGGCCGCCGGTCCGGGCCCGCGAGGCCGGGACCGGTGCCGCAGGCGCGCTAGGCGGCCGGCAGGGCGTCGCCGGGCTCCCAGGTCAGCTCGAACCAGACGAGGCGACCCAGCCCGCCGTCGCGGGGCTCGGTGCCCCACTTGGCGGCCAGAGCCTCGACCAGGTCCAGTCCCCGGCCGTGCTCGCTGGTGTCGTAGGGGTCCCGGTGCTGGGCGCGCGGCAGCTCGGGGCTGCCGAGGTCGCGCACCTCCACCCGGGTCCAGCCCTCGGCCAGGTAGACCGCCACCTCGAACTTGCCGCCGGGCGCGCCTGAGGCGCTGTGGGTGAGGGCGTTGGTGGCGAGCTCGCTGGTGAGCAGTGTCGCCGTGGGAATCTCGGGGGACGAGCCGAGCTGGCGCTCCACGAATCGCCGGGCGTGCTTGATCTGGTTGGCCAGTCCAGGGAATCGGCGCCGGACCGCTACGCCGTGGACATCGGACGGGAGAATGGGGCGCTCTTCCATGGGATTCGCCGGAGGGTCGGTGGAGGGACGGGCGGAGCATGTGCGCGGCAAGGGCACCTGAACGTGCGCCTGCGGCTGCGCGGTAGGGACGTCGGGCATGGTGATCACTCCCCAGCGACGTGCGTCGGCGTCACGTCGGGTTCAAGCCGCGGATGACGTGCGTGGGGTGACCCTCCGCCGGGCGTCCGATGCCATGGAGGTCACGGCGCGAGGGAAGCGGGTGGTCACGCGTGGGGCAGTGTGTGCGATGGTGTCGGACTGCGCGGCTACGGACTTCCTGTCCACGGTCAGGATACGCGGACTGACTTCCGGTGACCTCGGTGGGGTGGCGGGTGGCCGGAATCTGTGGACAACCGGCCCGTTCGCCGGGGAGTGGCGTCTCTCCGAGGGTCACTACTGGTCGCCGGAGCCGTTCTATGAGTTACTGGTGTTGTGGGAGGTGAGCGCGTGCCGAGAAGTTGTCGCCGCATTAACCACGGATTCACCGCCCCGAGTGTCTGTTTTGCCAGGCTGACGGCCGTTTGGCGGATTGTGTCCGCCCGACGGTCGGCCCTACCGCGCGGCGCCCCGCGATTCCCACACTCCGCGCGCCGGGCCGGTCCCCCCGCCTGTGACAGGAGGAAGTAGTGTCTGATTCCGCGCCCCGCCGCCGACTGTTGCCCCTCATCGGCCACAATGGAGGGAGATCCCGCGCCACCTGCCGCTTCCGCTGCGGCGACGCCTGCTTCCACGAGGCGCCCAACACCAGCGCGAACGAATACTTCGGCGACATCTACGCCGGCGTGCTCTCCCGCCGCAACGTGCTGCGCGCCGGCGCCGTCGGCGCGGGCGCGACCGCCGTCGGCCTCAACGGGGCCTTCACCCCCGCGCTGGCCGCGCCCGGCGGAAGAGGCCCCAACCCCCGCCTCGGCTTCAAGGCCGTCGAGCCCAACACCGTCGACGCCGTCACCGTCCCCAAGCACTACGACCACCGCGTCGTGATCCGCTGGGGCGACCCGGTCGCCGCCGACGCCCCCGAGTTCGACTTCGCCGGCCAGACCGGGGAGGCCCAGGAGAAGCAGTTCGGCTACAACTGCGACTACGTGGCCTTCTTCGAGCTCGACGACCGCCGCGGCCTGCTGTGGGTGAACCACGAGTACACCAACGAAGAGCTGATGTTCGACGGCTACACCGACGGCAGCGCCGCAGACCTGGAGCAGATCAAGGTCGGCCTGGCCGCGCACGGCGGCTCCATCGTCGAGATCGAACGCGTACGCGCCACCGGCGCCTGGAAGCTGGTCACCAAGGGCGAGCGCCCCTACAACCGCCGCATCACCGCCACCACGCCGATGAGGATCACCGGCCCCGCGGCCGGCCACCGGCTGCTGCGCACCCAGGACGACCCCGCCGGGACCGAGGTGCTGGGCATGCTCAACAACTGCGCCGGCGGGACGACGCCGTGGGGGACCGTCCTCACCTGCGAGGAGAACTTCAACCAGTACTTCGTGGGCGGCGAGGACGCCCCCGCCGAGGCCAAGCCGGCGCTGCGGCGCTACGGCATCGCCACCAGCGGCGACACCCGGGAGGGCAACCGGCGCTTCGACCGGGTGCAGGAGCGCTTCGACCTGTCCAAGCACCCCAACGAGGCCAACCGCTTCGGCTACGTGGTGGAGATCGACCCCCTCGACCCCACCTACAAGCCCCGCAAGCGCACCATGCTCGGCCGCATCAAGCACGAGGGCGCCACCACCCGCATCACCGAGGACGGCAGGGTCGCCGTCTACATGGGCGACGACGAGCGCTTCGACTACATCTACAAGTTCGTCACCGCGAAGAGGTACCGCGAGGGCTCGCGCCGCCACAACGACACGCTGCTGGATTCCGGCACCCTCTACGTCGCCAGGTTCACCGGCAACAGCCCGGACGAGGAGATCGACGGCTCCGGCGCGCTGCCCTCCGACGGCAGGTTCGACGGCTCCGGCGAGTGGGTCCGGCTGTGCGACAACGAGCGCAGCTACGTCGAGGGCTTCAGCGTCGCCGAGGTGCTCGTGCACACCCGCCAGGCCGCCGACGCGGTCGGCGCCACCAAGATGGACCGGCCCGAGGACTTCGAGCCGAGCCCGGTCACCGGCAAGGTCTACTGCGCGCTGACCAACAACACCGCCCGCACCCCCGAGCAGGCCGACGAGGTCAACCCGCGGGCGAACAACAAGTTCGGCCACGTCCTGGAGATCACCGAGAAGGGCGACGACGCCGGCGCCACGGCGTTCGGCTGGATCGTGCCGATCGTCTGCGGCGACCCCGAGGACGAGAGCACCTACTTCGCCGGCTACGACAAGTCCAAGGTCTCCCCGATCTCCTCGCCCGACAACGTCACCTTCGACGCCCGCGGCAACCTGTGGATCTCCACCGACGGCCACCCCGGCACGTTCGGCAACCACGACGCGCTGCACGCCGTGCCGGTGGAGGGCAGGCACCGCGGTGAACTGCGGACGTTCGCCACGGTCCCGGCCGGAGCCGAATGCTGCGGCCCCTACATCACCCAGGACCAGAAGACGGTGTTCATCGCCCCCCAGCACCCCGGCGACGGCGGCACCGTGGCCGACCCCGTCAGCACCTGGCCCGACGGCGACTTCCCGCGCCCGTCGGTGGTCTCCATCTGGCACACCAAGGGCAAGGACATCGGCTTCTGACCGCGCCCGGCCCGCCGCGCCCGCCCCGCCGCCGTGCGGGACGGGCGCGCGGTGCCGACGTGGGAAAATGGCGCCCATGGTGCGAAAAGCCGACATTCCGCGTCTCGATGTGCCCAGCGCAGGCGTCTACCAGGCCGACCCGGCCCGCTACGACGACCGGATGCCCTACCGCAGGACCGGCCGCAGCGGCCTGGACCTGCCGGAGGTGTCGCTGGGGCTGTGGCACAACTTCGGTGACGACCGCGCGCTGGACACCCAGCGCGCCATCCTGCGCCGGGCGTTCGACCTCGGCATCACCCACTTCGACCTGGCCAACAACTACGGCCCGCCGCCCGGCTCGGCCGAACTGAACTTCGGCCGGATCCTGCGCGAGGACCTCCGCCCCTACCGCGACGAACTCGTGATCTCCACCAAGGCCGGCTACGACATGTGGCCCGGCCCCTACGGTCAGGGCGGCTCCCGCAAATACCTGCTGGCCAGCCTGGACCAGTCACTGGCGCGCATGGGACTGGACCACGTCGACATCTTCTACAGCCACCGCTTCGACCCCGACACGCCGCTGGAGGAGACGATGGCGGCGCTGGACCAGGCCGTGAAGTCGGGCAGGGCCCTCTACGCCGGCATCTCCTCCTACTCGTCCGAGCGCACCGCCCAGGCCGTGGCGATCCTGCGCGACATGGGCACCCCGCTGCTCATCCACCAGCCGTCCTACTCCATGGTCAACCGCTGGATCGAGGAGGAGGGGCTCCTCGACGCGCTGGAGCGCGAAGGCGCCGGCTGCATCGCCTTCTCGCCCCTGGCCCAGGGCATGCTCACCGACAAGTACCTCAGCGGCATCCCCGAAGGGTCGCGGGCCGGCGCGGGCAAGTCGCTGTCCCCGGACTGGCTGACCGAGGACAGCCTCGGCCGCATCCGCGCCCTCAACGAGATCGCGCAGCGGCGCGGCCAGTCGCTGGCCCAGCTCGCGCTCGCGTGGGCGCTGCGCGACCGCCGCGTGACCTCGGTGCTGATCGGCGCGAGCAGCGTGGCCCAGCTCGAGGACAGCATCGCCGCCGTGCACGCGCCCGAGCTCACCGACAAGGAGCTCGCCGAGATCGACGCGCACGCCCAGGACATCGGGATCAACATCTGGAGCAGGTCCAGCCGGAGCTGAGCCCGGGCGCGCCCCGCCCGCGCGGGGCGCGCACCCCGGCCCGGTCTCCCGGCGGAAGGGACGTGCGAGGATGGGGCGATGACGACCGTGCGCCCGGCCCGTAGCGACGACGCCCGGGCGATGAGCGAGATCTTCCACGCGGCCGCCGCGGTCGGCTGGGCGCACTTCCTGCCGGGCGGCGAGCTGGCCGCGGAGCCCCTGCGCCCGGAGGTCTACGCGGCGGCGCTTCGCGCACCGGAGGTGACGGTGTTCGCCGCCGAACACGGCGGCCGCGTCGTCGGCTTCGCCGTCACCCGCGAATCCCAGGACGGCGACGCCGACCGCGGCGTCGCCGAACTGCACATGCTCTACGTCCACCCCGACGCCTGGGGCGGCGGCGCGGCCCGGCTTCTGATGGCGCAGGCCCTCGCGCACTTCCGCTCCGGCGGCTACGCCGAGGCCACCCTGTGGACCGCCGTCGACAACCACCGCCCCCGGGCCTTCTACGAACGCCACGGCTGGGTCCCCGACGGAACCCGCCGCTCCAAGACCCGCTTCGGCGTCACCTTCACCGAACTCAGGTACCGCACCGCGCCGTGAAACCCGCGGAGCGGCCCGCGGCCGTGCGTGGGCTCGAAGGGGGAGAACGCTCGCACGGCCGCGGCGGGGCGCCGGGGGAGGACACCCACGGAGAACTACTCTCCGGTAACCCCATGATGCCGTCCCCGCGCCGACGACGCAACGTGACCGCACCATCGCCCGGCGGCCGCCTGTAACACTGATCACAGATGGGTGTCGATCAGGTCATCGCCGCCGCGCCGGGCGGAAACCGGACAGTACCGTGGGGACAGCCCCCCGGATTCGACTCCAAGAGACCGGTGGGACAGCGTGGGGGACCGGACCGCGGCCGGCCCCCCACGTGCCCTTCGGACCCGGCGCGGCGCCTCACAGGTCGTCCCGGGTCAGACGGCCCGGATCGACACCGGTGTGGGCGACCCGGCCCGCGATGTCGCGGAGCTTGATGTTGAGGTTCTGCGACGCCTGCGACAGCATCTCAAAACTCTGCCGGGCACTGATGCGGTGCCGCTCCATCAGCACCCCCATGGCCTCCCCGATGGTCTGGCGGCTGGAGATGGCCGAACGCAGCGCGCTCTCCAACCGGATCGAGGCCAGCGCGATGCCGGCGTGCGCGGCGTAGATGACCGCGACCTCGCGCGAAGCCGCATCGAAGGCCTTCGTACCGGCGGCGTACAGGTTGAGCGAACCCAAAGTGCCGCGCGAAGTCGACAACTGGCACGACAGGACACTGCCGATGCCCAGATCACCGGCGCGCGCGGCAAACCGCGGCCACCGCGGATCCGAAACGAGATCGTCGACCTGCACAACGATCACCTCCTCCCGCGCCGCCTGCACGCACGGCCCCTCACCGAGCTCGTACTGGATCCGGTCGCAGTCGATGACCACGGAAGCAGTGCAGGCCGGGGTGTCGAGCCGCTTGCCCGGCCCCAGGATCGACACCCCCGCGTACTCGCATCCCGGAACGGTCGCGGCCGCCAGCCGCACCGTCTGCTCCAGGGTCTTGTCCAAAGCCTCCTGCGCGGCGAGCTCGCGCGCCATCTCGGCGAACAAGCGCGCCATCTGCGTATCCGGTTCCATCTGTCCTCCCCGAAGGCCCTCACCCGTCCACAGCGGGCCACACCGGAACCGGTCCCGCCCCACCGGCCGCTGGCGTCCGTGGAACTCATCTTCCCCCGCCCGGGACTCCTGCGTAACGACAAACGCACGCCTGTTTTCCGGCGCGTGCACGGCACCGCCGCCGAGCACCGCCCAGCACGGGGAATCAGCCACCGCCACACCCCGCGACCCCGCCGCGGCGAGCCGCGCCGCCACCACCGGAAGCGGACACCGGGACCTCGGTGCGCGGACCGCCGCGGCCGGCGTGGGCGCGCCCTCCTCCCCGGCGGCCGGACACGCGCCGGACAGAGGACCCGACGCCGACGGATCAGCCCAGGTCTTGGCCGGGACGGTGAAACATGACGGCCAGTGCGCCCGCTCCCCGCCGCCGTCGGCCGGACCGGGGAGACGAAGGCGCCGTCGGGCTGCGGATCGGCGCTGATGACGCCGGCGGTTCCCAGCGTGAAGGCGCAGACGGAACCCTCGCTCGCATCGGGGACACACGCGCCGGGCTCATAAAAGTGCCGTGGTACGGGACCGAGCATGATCAACCTGCATCTGTTCGGGGGCGTCCGTGATCACCGACGCATCGGCACGGAACAGGGGGAACCGCGCCGCCGGACGTTCTGGGACGGCGTCGCATCGCTGGGCGCGTGATCCGGACCGTCGGCACGGCACGCGGACCGGTGGCGGAACCGAGGCGACCCCGCCGAATCGGCGGGAACCGCCCCCGGCCGGCCTTCCACAGCGAGGCGGAGAACCGGTCGGCGCGCCTCACCGGCGGAGCGGGTCGGACTCCGCGATGCCGCGGCTTCCGCTTCCCTCACAACGGAGGCCGCGACGGCGATCAGGCGGAAACCGCGCATCCGCCCGGGGGAAGGCGCTGGGGCACCCACTCTGTATCGGATCACCGGCGCACGAGAGCGCATCGACTCACCACTCGTGTGCCTGCCGTCCCCCTGACCACAGAACCGGATTTGAACCGCTTTGCCGCTGAAATCGTGCCAACGACAACGGCAACACCAGGTCAGCCGCTACTGAGACGCGCAAAAGTCGCGCCAGGCCCGCGGCCGGGCCTGCCCGCGCAGACCCTCGCCGCCCTTGCCGCTGCTTTTGGCTTCAGGCCACCCGCCGCCCGGCCGGCAGCAAGGCCGCACAGCAGACCGTGGCCGCCGGAGCACCCGACCCCACCCAACCAATGAAAACCTCGGTAGAACCCAAAGCCGAGAACAGCGGTGAAAACGCCCCGCGCCCGATCACCCCGCCCCGGCCCCGCGCGGCAGAAGACCGATCTCCCGCAGATAATCCAGCAGCTCATCGGCGGCCCGCTCCGGATCGGCGGTCACGACCCGCGGCGCGGTCCGCCCGCCCGGCGCACCGGCCAGCGCCAGCGCGCGCCGCCGCGCGTCCTCCGACGGATCCGGACGCGGCAGCGCACGAGGCCGCGGACGGAACGGGCCCGGCCGGTGCGGGAACCCGGAGAAACCATCGCGCGGAGCCGGCGCCAACGCGGTCTCCACCACCGACGAACGCGCCCCCAGCAGACCCTCCAGCGAAGCCCGCCGCACCACGGCGACCCCCGCCTCCACCGAGACCACCGCGGGCACCGCGACCCGCAACCGCTCCCGCCCACCCCCGTCCAGCCGGCGCACCCCGCGCAACTCCCCGCGGCCCCGCGACTCCGCGGTCTCCAACGACACCAGCCCCAGCGCCTGCGCCGCCCCCAACTCCTCGGCCAGGAACGCCGGAACCGAACCGCTGCCCCGATCCGGACTCGCCGCGCCGCACACCACCAGCCCGGCCGGCGCAGGCCCCTCAGACCCCACCACCGAAGCCAGCGCCGCGGCGACCGTCGAACTCGACGCCGAACCGTGCGGACCCGCCGTGGGCAGCTCCACCCGGACCGCGCGCACGGCCCCCAGCGTCAACGCCTCCCGCAGAACCCCCTCGGCCTCCGGCGGCCCCACACTGACCACCACCACCTCCTGGCCCCACGCCGACCCGATGCGCAGCGCCGTCTCCACGGCGGCCCAATCAGCGGCGGAGACCCCCAGCGTGTGCCGGTCCCACCGGTGCCCGCCGCGCACCGTGCCCGAGAGCGGATCGATCTCGGGACGCAGATCGACCAGCTTGATCGCAACGGCCACGGTCATGAGGAACCTCCCAGCGGGCGCGGCGCCCACACGATCACGACCACCGCATCACCACGCCGTGACCGCCCCGCGGATAGGACCAGGTGATGGCCCCCTCGCCGTCACAGACGAGATAGCAGACGCCGCACTCGAAGCAGTGCTCGTAGTTGAACAGGATGCCGCCGTCGGAGGTCGGCACGAACAGATCCGCGGGACAGGCGGTCACGCACGCCTTGGTCGTGCAACTCCGGCAGACATCGGTGTCCACCACGATGTGCGGCTCGTCCGCGACCCGGAACTCCACCGCCGCCATGCGCTCGGCAAAGGCGTACTCCGGCCACTCCGGCGGCTCCGCGGCCGCACGCGACTCCGCGGCCGGCGCACCGGGCCGCCGACCATCGGACCGCGCGCGCCGGCGCCGCCGCAGACGCTCCAGCATCGTCGCCATCAAAACCTCCTCAAGATCTGCCACCCGTCCCGAGCCAGGTCGCGCAACTTCACCCCGTGCGCGGCCGCGGTCTCCCTGAGCACCGCGGCGACCCCCTTCTTCGGACGCGGATTCGTCACCGTGAACAACCGCTCCGCCGCATCGCAAACCAACTGCGGATAACGCCGCTGCACCCGCTCCGACAGCACCAGGCCCGGCACGTCCCTGAACCTCTCGTGGTCGGAAAGCACGAAATCGGACTCCAACCGCCTGCGGTAGCCGGCCAGCCCCGCCTCCGACACGTCCCCTCTGCGCACCGCGCGCGCCGCGACCTCGCCCGCCGCCATGCCCGACCCGATCGCGAAGTTCACCCCCTCCAGCCACAGCCCCGCGGCCAGGCACATCCCCGCCGCATCCCCGCACACCAGCAGCCCCGGGCCCGCCAACTCCGGCATCGCCGCATAACCCCCCTCGGGGATCAGATGCGCGGAGTACTCCTTGAGCTCGGCGCCGCGCAGGTACGGCGCGATCGACGGATGCGCCTTGACACCCGCGATCAACTCCTCCGGCCGGATCTTCGCCTCGGCCAGAGCGGTCGTCGACACCACCACGCCCACCGCGACCGTGTCGACATTGGTGTGCAGGAACCCGCCGCCGGGGATGCCCCGCGTGCACCCCAGCATCTCGATGTCGAGCCCTTCCAGCCCGGTCAGCCCGAACCGCTTGTCGATCTCCTCCCGGGGCAGCGCCAGCACCTCCTTGGCGCCGAGCGAGAAGTTCTCGGCGCTGAAACCCGGGTACAACCCGGCCTCCCTCGCCAGGAACGAGTTCACCCCGTCGCAGGCCACCACCACGCCCGCCTCGACCTCACCGCCGTCGCGGTCGGTCAGCACACCCCGCACCGTGCCGTCAGGGGCGCGCAGCAGCCCGGTGACCGTCGTCGAGCACACCAGCCGCGCCCCGGCCCGCTCCGCCTCACCGGCGAACCAGGAATCGAACTCCGATCGGTAGGCCGTCGCCCCGTTGTAGGGCGGCTGCGACCAGGCATCCGTGCGGTACTCGACGCTGAGCGACTGGGAACCGGTCATGACCATCGTGGAGCGGCGCGCCACCCACCGCTGCACCGGCGCCCGCTCCCACCAGTCGGGGACCAGATCGTCCAGCACCCGGCCGTGGATGACACCGCCGTACATGTTCTTCGCGCCCGGGAACGGCCCGCGCTCGACGAGCAGCACCGACGCCCCGGAACGCGCCGCGGTGATCGCCGCGGCCGACCCCGCCGGCCCGGCGCCCACCACGACCACGTCAAAGCGAGTCACCCGCGTCCCCTCCCTCGAAGCGCGCATCCACCGCGGCCGGATCGACCCCCAGCCGCCGCGCGAGCGCGGCCAGCAGCCCCGGCGCGTCGGTGACCAGGCCGAGGTCGGCCGCGGCCATCATCGGGCAGCTCGGATCCAGGTTCACCGCCACCACGTGCGCCGGATCGCCCGTGCCCGACAGGTGCTGGACCGCCCCGGAAACCCCGATCGCCATGTACAGAACAGGGCTCACCATAGTCCCGGCGGTGCCGATCTGCCGCTCGAACGGGACAAGACCGGCATCGGTCACCACGCGCGTGGCACCCGTGGACGCCGCCAACGCGGTGGCGACCTCGGACAGCAGGGCGAAGGCCGCGGCCCCGCCGTCCTCGCCGCCCATCAGCCCGGCGCCCCCGGCGACGATCCGCCCGGCCTCCGAAAGATCCATCGTGGCGGGATCGGGCGCCATCACAGCGATCGTCTCGGCGTCGTGCGCCCCCGCATCGTCGGTCTCGGCGGTGATCAGCCCAACCCGCCCAACCGCCCCCGTCCCCGAGGGCGCCCCGGGGGTAGGGGGAGAACCAACCCCCCCACTCCCAAGAATCGGCGACCGGGAACCCGCGGCGCCAACCAGGTTTCCGGGCTGTGGACGAACCCCGCGGCCACCGGCCCCTCCACGCGCGGCCCCGCCGCCGGCGCCCGGCCGCACCGTCACCACGGCCGGTCCCGTCAACCCGACCCGGATGCTGCGGCGATCGCCGTCGCGGGGCAGCACCGCGAACCCCGGCCCCACCTCCACGGCCCCGGCCAACAACGGACGGCCCAGCCGCGCCGCCAGCCGGGGCGCGAGATCACGGCCGTCGGGACAGGCCGGCAGCAGCACCGCGTCGAAACCGGCGCACACCTCGGCGAGCACCCGCGCCCACGCACCCGCCCGGAAGCCCGGGGTCTCCCACGCCAGCACCCGCGGCGCGCCCGCGGTCAGCCCGGCCGCCGCCGCGGCCGCGCCGTCGCCGACCAGAATCACGGCGTCACCGGCCTCGGCGGCGACCTCCAGACCGCCCGCCGGAAGCCGACCCTCGCGCACCGGCACAACCGCGGCCATCCCCGAGGACGCCTCGGGGGTAGGGGGAGAGTCAACCCCCCCACTCCCAAGAATCGGAGATCCGGCCGGACCCCCGCCACTCGGATCATCCGGCTGTGGACAACCCGCCCCGGCGTCCTCCGCCTCACTCACAGCGCCGCTCCGATCCGGTCGCCCTCGATCACCGCGGCGTGCGCCCGCCTCGGCGCGACGCAGTCGCCCGCCCTGCGCACCGCGATCCCCGGCTCCCCCTTGAACTCCCGGTACAGGCCGTCCACCGGCGCCTGCGGCACCGCGCACACCACCCAGTCCACGGTGCGCGGCACCGGGGTCCCGGTCGGGTGGTGCAGCAGCGCCACCTCGAGCCGTCCCGGCTCCGCCCCGGAGGCCGCCACCCCCATCACGCCGTGGTCGCAGGTCTCCACGATCACCTTCGCGGCGGCGCGCACGCACCAGTTCTCCAGGTCCAGCGTCAGACCGAGGTCCCGGCCCACCACCATGTCCGGCGTGACGACCTCGACCGCGCAGCCGCGGTCGGCCAGCAGTTCCGCGACGCTCGTGGCCTGGTGGAAACCGAGTTCGTCCACGACCAGCACCGACCCCGACGGCCGCGCCACGCCCGCCACCACGTCACGCACGTCGACCACCCGCGCGTGCTCGCCCGCCCACCACGGCCGGTCGGGCCGCGCACCCGTGGCCACCACCAGCACCTCGGGCGCCTCCCGACGCACCAGCGACGCGCCGACCGGTGCTCCGTAGTCGATCCGCACCCCGTACCTGCGGCACTCGGCGAGCTGGTTGCGCACCAGGCCGCCCAACTCCGCGCGGCCGGGCGCGGCCGCGGCCAGCCGCACCTGGCCCCCGGCCGCGTCCTCCGCCTCCAGCACCCGCACCCTGTGCCCGGCCCGCGCCGCCGCGATCGCCGCCTGCAACCCCGCAGGGCCGGCGCCGGCCACCAGCACGTCGCGGCCGCGCCGACCCGGCGTCGGCAGCGCCACGGGCCGGCCGGCCTCCGGCGATGCGGCCCCGCGCCCGGTCCGCGGGTTCTCGACGCACCCCAGCCAGCGGTTCAGCCCCACCCGGCCGACGCACTCCTGATTGCACGACAGGCAGGTGCGGATGGCCTCGGGCGAACCGGCGCGCGCCTTCGCGGCGAAGTCGGGGTCCGCGACCTGGCCGCGCACCACCCCCACGAGGTCGCAGTGGCCGTCGCCGAGCGCCCGGTCGGCCTGCATCGGATCCGTGAACCGGCCGACCCCCACCACCGGCAGGTCGACCGCCCGGCGCATCGCGTTGGCGATGAACAGCGCGTACCCCGGCGGGACGTGCATGGACGCCTCGACCATGTACAGCGTCGACGTGGCGACCCCGATCGAGGTGTTGATGTAGTCGACCTTGCCCGTGGCCTCCACCATGCGCGCCACCTCGACGGCCTCGTCCAGGGTGGTGCCCTCGTCGACGAGCTCGTCGCCGCACAGCCGCACCCCCAGCACGCGGGAGGGGCCGATGCTGCGCCGCACCTCGCTGATCAGCTCCAGCAGCAGCCGCGCCCGGTTGGCCGGTGACCCGCCGTAGCGGTCGCCGCGGCGGTTGGTGGCGGGGGAGAGGAACCCCCGGACGATGGAGGAGTGCGAGCACTGCAGTTCCACGCCGTCGAAACCGCCGTCGGCGCAGTGCCCCGCGACCAGCCCGTAGCCGTCGATGATCTCGGAGATCTCGTGCCGCTCCACGGCCTTGGGCACCTCGCGGAACAGCGGATCGGCCACCGGGGAGGGGGCCCACACCGGCAGCCGGGAGTACATCGAGGACGCCTGCCCGCCGTTGTGGTTGATCTGCGCCAGGATCGGCACGCCCTCGCGGTGCACCGCCTCGGTGATGGCGCGGTAGCCGGGCAGCACCTCCGGCCGGAAGCCGTGGATGAGCTTCTCGTAGGGCTGGTCGGTGGGGTGGGTGGAATGCTCCTCGGTGATGATCAGCCCGGCGCCGCCGCGCGCCCGCGCCGCGTAGTAGGCGGCGTGCCGGATGCCGGGCAGGCCGTCCTCGGCGTAGTTGGTGAGGTGCGCGCTGAACACCACGCGGTTGGTCACCGTGATCGGCCCCACCCGCAGCGGCGTGAACAGGTGCGAATACCGCCCGCCGGCGCTCATCGGCGGCCTCCGCGCACGACCGGCAGCGCCCCTATCCCCGGGGGCGCCCCCAGGGGTGGGGGAGAGACGAGGTCCCCACTCACAATCCTTCCAGCCCGCACGCCTCGGCCTCCAGAAGAATTCCCGGCCTGTGGACGGCCCGGCACGAGCCGGGGTGCCGCCGGGGCGGGGCGAAGCGGAGAAGGGCGGCTGATCGGGACGGTCATTGATAGACCTCCTCGATGGCGAGGGCGGCGCGGCGACCTTCCAGGACGGCCTCGTGAACGGTGCGCGGAGCCACCGTGTCACCGGCGCGGCTCAGCCCCAGGCGCGCGCCGCGCCACAGGCCCTCGCAGGGGAGCCGGAAACCGCAGTCGATGAGCACCCCGGCCGCGACCTCGCGGCGCTCGCCGGTGAACGCGTGCTCCACTTCGACCGCGCCCGCGGCCGCCGCACGCAGCCGGGAGCGCTTCAGCACGGCCACGCCCGCCCCGGCCAGCCGTGTGGCGGCCGGGGCGAGATCGCCGGTGCGCGCGAGCTGCGTCCCCGCGACGTGGTCGGGCGTGATGAGCGTGACCTCGCGGCCCGCGGCGGCCAGCGACTCGGCGACGCTCACCGCGACGGGCCCGCCCACCGGGTCGTGCACCGCCACCGGGCCGTCGGGCAGCCGGATGCGCCCCTCCTGCCCGCTCAGCTCCAGCACCTCCGCCGCGTCGTGCACGCTGACGCCGGTGCCGACACGGAACTCGCGCCCGCCCGCAACGCTGCCCGTGCACACCACGACCGAGCCGCCGGTGGCCAGCCGCGCGTCGATGTCGGAGGCGCTCGCCCGGTACCCCGTCTCGACGGTGACGCCGAGCCGCTCGCACTCGGCCTCCAGCCAGTCGGCGAGCAGCGCCAACCGCTCCCGGCCCGCCCCTGCCGCCGCCACCCGCAGCATGCCGCCGGTCCGCTCCCGCCGCTCTACGACCCGGACCCGGTGCCCGGCCGCCGCGGCGACCCGCGCGGTCTCCAACCCGGCCGGTCCGCCGCCGATCACCAGCACCTCCACCGGGTGCCCGGCTGCGGGGCCACCGGCGCCGGCGAGCGCGCCGGGGTCGGGGTCGTCCTCGGTCTCGTGCCCGCTGCGGGGGTCGCCGATGCAGGAGACGATCGGGTTGCGCGGATCGCGGACCTGGCAGGTCTGGTTGCACAGCACGCACGGCCGCACCCGCTCGGCGACGCCCGCCGCGAGCTTGGCGCCGAGCTCGGCGTCGGCGATCTGGGCCCTGGTCATCTCCACAAGCTGGGCCGTCCCCTCGGCCACCAGCTCCTCGGCCATGGCCGGGTCGACGATCGAGCCCTGCGCGCACACCGCCACCGGTTCCGCCAGCCCGCCGCGCACGAGCCGGGTGAGGCCGTTGTTGAAACCCGGCGGCGTGTGGCCGTCGGGGCGGGTGGCGCCCGCGGAGTGGATCGATCCGCGCACCACGGCCACGTAGTCCAGCGCCCCCGCATCGGCGAGCTCGGCCGCCAGGGGAACCGCCGCCTCCGGGGTGATGCCCGCCCAAGGAGCGAGTTCATCGCAGGACAGCCGCAGCCCGAGCACCGCGCCCTCGCCCACCGCCGCGCGGACGGCGCCGAGCACCTCGCGTGCGAAGCGGGACCGCCCCTCGCCGCCGTAGCCGTCGCCGCGCCGGTTGGTCAGCCCCGAGAGGAACTGCCGGAGCAGGCTCGACTGCCCGGCGTTGACCTCCACGCCGTCCACGCCCGCGCGCACCGCGATCCGCGCCGCCGTCGCGAACGCCGTCACGATCTCGGCGATCTCGTCGGCGTCCATCTCCATGGGCACCTCGCGGCTCACCGCATCGGGCACCCGGGAGGGCGCCCACAGCGGCGCCTGGCTGTAGGCGCTGCTGCCCTGCTGGCCGGTGTGGCCCAGCCCGGCGAGGACGAGCGCCCCCTCGGCGTGGCAGGTGTCGGCGACCTCGGCCCAGCCCCCGGCGCAGTCGGCGGCCAGCGGGGCGCGCTCATAGGGGTGGTCCTCGGCGTGTACCGAGGCGGTCTCGGTGACGATGACGCCGGCCCCGCCGGCGGCGCGGCGCCGGTAGTAGGCGGTGTGCCGTTCGGACAGGCCGCGCCGGCGCCCGAGATTGGTCTCGTGCGGCCCGAACACCAACCGGTTGGGCGCCGTGGCCCCGCAGGCGAACCGCAGCGGAGACAGGAGCTGCATCAGGAGGAGGGGTCCCTTCTTCTCGCGTGCGCGATGGCCATTGACGCCGGGGATGACGCCGCGATGCCCATGATGTCGGGTCTCCGGTCGGTTCGGGGCCCACTCTGCCATACCCGTACCAAGCGGATGCTTGTTGCCCTGGCGGGTGCGGGGCGTTGCGCGGCGGAGGGTCCGCGAACGGGCCGCGACGCCGGTTCCATGATCAGGACGATCGGCGACGGCGGCGGGATTACCGAGAGTGCCCACCACGGGAGGCGACACGGCCGAGAGACCGGAGAGGAGCCCTGGTACTCCGGTTGTCGATCCGGTCTGCCTCGGACCGAGAGTGACGGAGGCTTCCATTCCCGGGAAGGATGAGAGTCATGGCAGCACCGAGGAAGTACCCCGATGCCACGTGGTTAGCGTGGCGGTGCGGCTGTCAAGGGGGAGGATTCAGGGCAACCGTCGTTGAGGAGATCGGGGCCCTGGTGGAGCGGGGAAGCCGACCAAGGTCTTCCTGCCCGAGAGGTCTCGTTGTCCGAACAGTGCGCCATCACCACGCTCGCCTGCCCCGGCCACCTGCATCCTCGCACCGGACCGGGCCGCTCCTGACCAACAGGAACCTCAGCCGGCAGCGGACTTGCCGGCTGCACCGCGCTAACCACGTGGCATTGGAAGCACCCCGAGAAGCTGCGCGAGCGCGCGGCACGAATGGCCGTCGATGCCCGCAAGGACCCTGCCACGCGGGCCGGCGCCTACCGGCGCGTGGCCGAGCAGCTCGGTATCCACCCCGAGGCGCTGCGGACCTGGGTCAAACGCGCCGAGACCGATGAGAGCCTGCGCCCGGGGACCACGAGCGACGAGGCGGCGCGCATCGCCGAACCGGAGCGGGAGAACCGCGAGCTCAAGCGGGCCGACGCGATCCTGAAACCGGCCTCGGCCTTCTTCGCCGCGGAGCTGGCCCGCCCACATCGGTGAAGGCCGACTTCGTCGACCGGCACAAACAGGAGTTCGGCGTCCAGCCGATCTGCACGGCGAGCTCGGCCACGTCCCACCCGCCGAGTACGGGGCCCTGCACGCGCCGAGCACGGCATCGGAGCTGCCCCTGAAAACCCGGGACACACCAGGCTCTGCACCAAACCCAGGGCTTGGCAGTTGGTACGCCCGGCATGGGCAGTTGCTTGGAGGTGGAAGTCCTCTAGGGAAAGTGGCTGTTCTCATCCGGGGAGGTCTGCCTGGGTGCCGGTTGTGCTGAGTATGTCGCCGCACCGACGGTCGGTCTCGCGAGGGGTCGGCTGACCGGGCAGAAGTCAGCAGAGGCCATAGTGCTGGCCGGGAGGTCGGGAAGGGCTGAACGTCGAGTGGAGCAGAAGGACGGGACTTGCTCGGTCGGGTTGTAAGGACCGCTGTAATCCGGTCTGAGAGCCGGTCCACCGTGGGGCGGCGAGGGTGCATTCCCTCAGAGTCCTTCGCTGGTGCGTAGGCGGCCACGGCGCAGTCTCGAAGAGCCGGTTCCATCGGCCTGGGCCGTGATGGCCGGGCTGGTCGCCGCCTGAGACGGCTGGACGAACCGCCGGATGCGGGCCCGCATGTCCGGTGGTGTGGGAGGCGGGTCGGGCGACCCGCCCCGCCTACCCGATTGCTTCCGAGTACTCGGGGCCGAGGAGTCAGGGCCGGGCCGGGACGTCCACCTCGCGCAGGGGGTCGCCTCCGTCGACGAACAGGCGGCCTCCGGGGGCGAGGGCGTGGCTGAGCCGCTCGAGGGCGAGTGCGCCGGCCCGGGGGTGGCGGCCGTCGAACGCCCCCACCCGGACGGCGAAGGCGATGTCGTAGAGCTCCTCGCCCGCGGCGAGCGTGAGCCGTTCGGCCGGGCACTGGCGGGCGGTGAGCCGACCGGCGTCGATCAGGTCCGCGGCCGCCCTGGTGAGCCGGCTGATGGCCTTGGCGGAGCGGTCGACCGCGAGCACGTGGCCGTTGGGGCCGACCCGTTCGGTCACCTCGCGCGCGGCCGCGCCCGGGCCGCAGCCGATCTCGATCACGCGCAGACCCAGGCGCAGGGGCAGGGCGTCGACGATCGCCCTCAACCGTGGAGACAGGGCAGCCATGCGGCCATCGTAGGCCTCGGCCTTCGTGGGCCCCCGTCGGCCTGCTCGGTGGAGCGGCTATCGACGCAAGGTCTCGATGTGCGCGGCGACCAGCTGCAGGGTGCCCTGACGGAACTCCTCGTCCAGCATGGACGTGACGTGAAGTCCCATCATCAGCGCGATGAGCTGGTCGGCGATGAGGGACGGGGCCGCCGGACGGATCTCGCCGTCGGCGGTCGCCGCCTCGAGGTAATCGACGATCTGCTGCTTCCATGAGGCCAGCGCCGTCCGGCCGATGGAACGCAGCGCCTCCTCGTGCTGAGCCCGCTGCCAGAAGGAGAGCGCGACCCGCGCCTCGATCCGGGTCAGCGGATCGGCGGGGACGATCTCGCCGCACATGAGCTCCAGCGCCTCCAGTCCGGTCCGGCCGGCGGTGACTTCCGCGATGCGCTCATCGGTGCGGTCACAGACCAGTTGGTACGCGGCGGCGAGCAGCTGGTCCTTGGATCCGAAGTAGTGGTTGAGCGCTCCTGGGGCCGCATACGAGGCGGCCTTCGCGATGTCGCGGACGCTGACGTTGTCGATCCCCTGCTCGGCGATCAGCTCCCAAGTGGCCTCGATGATCTCCCTCCGCCGTGCCTGGTGGTCAACCAGCTTGGGCATCGATCGCTCCTCCCTGGGCGCCCCTCGGGGCTCGCGCACGGGCCCGCTGGCCGCAGTCACCGTATCCCATTCGACTACACCGAACCCCCCATTCGCATTTTCGAAGGTCCAACCGGCGGTCTTTGATGGTACAACTGTTCAATAAAAATGATGCTGTGACTCAGGTCACTACACACCGTCATCAGTGCAGTGAAGGGACCACCCATGAGCGGAACCGACCAGCCCCGGGCCGACTGGCATCGCCGGGCGGCCGCCCTTGCCATGGACGGGAGGGCGCACATCGGCGGAAGGCGTCGCGACACCGAGAGTGGGCGGCGGGAACCGGTCGTCAGCCCCGCGAACGGCGGTCGGATCGCCGAGCTGAGCATCTGCGCCGCCGTCGACGTCGACCGCGCCGTCGCTGCCGCCCGCCGTGCCCAACCGGCCTGGGCGGCCCTGCCCGGCCAGGAGCGCAAGGAGGTGCTGCTTCGACTCGCCGACTCCCTGGAACAGCACTCCGAGGAGCTGGCACTGCTGGAGACGCTCGACATCGGCAAGCCGATCGGCCAGACCACGACCGTGGACCTTCCCGGTACCGTCGCGACCTTCCGCTTCTACGCCGAGGCCGCTGACAAGCGTGCCGGCGAACTGCCCAGCACCCCGCCAGGGGCGACGGCCATGGTCACCCGCGAGCCGCTGGGCGTGGTCGCAGCCATCGTTCCGTGGAACTACCCGCTGGAGATCGCCTCCTGGAAGGTGGCGCCGGCGCTGGCGGCCGGCAACACGGTCGTGCTCAAGCCCGCCGAGCAGTCCTCGCTCACCGCCCTGCGCCTGGCCGACCTGGCCGCCGAGGCCGGCCTCCCGGACGGGGCGCTCAACGTGGTCACGGGCGGTGCCGAGACCGGGGCCGCGCTCTCCGCCCACATGGACGTGGACGTGCTCGCCTTCACCGGCTCCACCGAAGTCGCCCGCGAACTGCTCGTCACCGCGGGACGCTCCAACCTCAAACGGCTCGCGCTGGAGGCCGGCGGGAAGAGCGCCAACCTGGTCTTCGCCGACGCCGACCTCGCGGCGGCCGCGGAGATGGCCGCAGCCGGCGCGTTCTACAACCAGGGGCAGGTGTGCTCGGCCAACTCACGGATCCTGGTGCAGCGGCCTGTACTGGAGGAGTTCACCGCGGCGCTGGTCAAGGCCGCGGCAGCGTACCGGCCGGTGGACCCGCTCAGCGGCGCGGCGGGCAACGGAGCCCTGATCAGCACCGCGCACACCGACTCCGTGCAGGAGTGGATCCGACGGGGCGAGGCCGACGGCGAACTGCTGGACGGCGGGCGCCGGGTGGAGATCACCGGGTCGGACGCCTACCTCGAACCGGCGGTCGTCACCGGCCTGGACGCCGCCCACCCGCTGCACACCGAAGAGGTCTTCGGGCCGGTGGCCGTCGTCCACCCCTTCGACACCGAGGACGAGGCCGTGCGTCTGGCCAACGCCACCCGCTACGGCCTGGCCGCCTCGCTGTGGACCGACGACTTCCGCCGCGCCCAGCGGACGGCCGCGCGGCTCGTCGCCGGAACCGTATCCGTCAACACGGTGGACGCCCTCTCGGTCACCACCCCGTTCGGCGGCTTCAAGCAGTCCGGGTTCGGCCGCGACCTCTCCCTGCACGCCCTTGACAACTACACCGCCTTGAAGACGACCTGGCTGCAGTGGGGTTGAGCGCGCACCGCACGTCCATGACCGAAACCGCGCCCATCGGAAGGAACACCATGCCCGTAGAGACGACCGTGACCGCCACCGACCCGACAGCGGAGGGCACCCGCACCGGCTCCATCGAAGAGCTGGCAAAGCGCCACCTGGTCATGAACTTCACTCCGGCGGCGAAATACCGTACGGACTCCCTGCCGGTCTTCGTCCGCGGCGAGGGCTGCCACGTCTACGACGAATCCGGGAAGCGCTACTTCGACGGGCTGGCCGGGTTGTTCTGCACCCAGCTGGGCTACTCGCACGGTGCCGAGGTCGGCGAGGCCGTCGCCCAGCAGATGCGCGCTCTCCCGTTCCAGACCACCTGGAGCGCAGCGCACCCGCCGGCGGCCAGGCTCGCCGCCGAACTGGCCGAGCTGGCCCCCGGCAACCTGAACCGGGTGTTCTTCACCTCCAGCGGTTCGGAGTCCAACGAGGCCGCCATCAAGCTGGCCCGGCAGTACCAGATCAGCCGCGGCGAGCACACCCGCCGGAAGTTCATCGCCCGCCGGGTCGCTTACCACGGCACCAGCTTCGGCGCCATGTCCCTCAACGGGATGGTGCAGGTGCGCAAGATGTTCGAGCCGCTGATGTCCGGTGTCCGGCACGTGTCCAACACCAAGCGGTACCGGCGCCCGGTCCAGGAGACCGAGGCCGAGTTCACCGCCTTCCTGCTGGCCGAGCTCGAGTCGCTGATCCTGCAGGAGGGCGCGGACACCGTCGCCGCGGTCATTCTGGAGCCGCTGCAGAACGCCGGCGGCAGCCTCACCCCGCCCGCCGGCTATCTCCAGGGTGTGCGCGAGCTCTGCGACCGGCACGGCATCCTGCTGATCGCCGACGAGGTGATCACCGGTTTCGGCAGGCTCGGCTCGTGGTTCGGTTCGGCCCACTACGGCTTCCGGCCCGACATCATCACCTTCGCCAAGGGCATCGCCTCGGCCTACGTGCCGCTGGGCGGCCTGATCGCCGACGACCGGATCATCGAGACCGTGCTGGACAGCCCGGCCGGCATGTACAACCACGCGCTCACCTACGGCGGACACCCGGTGGCCTGCGCCGCGGCGCAGGCCAACCTGGAGATCATGCGCCGGCTGGACGTGCCGGGCAATGTCAGGGCCACCAGCGCGACGTTCGCCGCCGAGCTCGAACGGCTCCGCGACAACCCGGTGGTGGGCGACGTCCGCGGCGACGGCTACCACCGCACCCTGGAGCTGGTCACCGACAAGGCCGCCAGGTCCTGGACCTCGGAGCGGCTGCCCGCAGCCGAGTTCGTCGACCGGCACCTGGCCCCGGCCGCCGCCGAGGCCGGGGTGCTGTGCCGGCTCGCCATCGACGCCGAGGGCAACCCGCTGCTGCAGCTCTCCCCGCCGCTGGTCGCGGACGCCGCCGCCATCGGCGAGCTGGTCGGGCTGGTCGAGCAGACCCTGGACCGGGCCGTCGCCTCGGGCGGACTCCGGTGAGCGGACACGAAGCCCCCGCCGAGGCGCCCCCGTCCGCGGCGGCGCGGGCGGGGGCACCCCCGCCCGGCGGGCGCGGACTCAAGCGCGTGCTCGGGCTGCCCTCGCTGTTCTTCTTCGGCCTGGCCTACATGGTCCCCCTGGCGGCCTTCACCACCTACGGGATCGTGACCGACATGACCCGGGGGCACCTGCCCACCGCGTTCCTGGTCACTCTGGCGGCGATGACGTTCACCGCGCTGGGCTACGCGAACATGGTGCGCGCCTACCCGGTGGCCGGCTCCGCCTACACCTACACCCAGCAGGCCTTCGGCCCCGCCACGGGCTTCCTCACCGGCTGGGCGCTGCTGCTGGACTACATCTTCCTGCCCACGATCAGCTACATCGTCATCGGTCTCTACCTGGGGATCGCGATCCCCTCAGTGTCCGGATGGATCTGGGTGCTGCTGGCGATCGCCCTCGTCACCGGGCTGAACGTCCTCGGCATCAAGCTGGTGACCGGCATGAACATGGTGCTGGTGGGCGCGCAGGGCGTGTTCGTCACGGTGTTCCTGGCGATGAGCTACCTGACCGTGTCCGGGCGCTCGACGCCGGCGGACCTGCTCGCTCCGTTCCACAGCGCGGACTTCTCGCTCACCGCCCTCATCGGCGGATCGGCCATCCTCTGCCTGTCGTTCCTGGGGTTCGACGCCATCTCCACGCTCTCCGAGGAGGCCCGGGAGCCGCAGAGGACGATCCCCAGGGCGATCATCCTGTGCACGCTCTTCTGCGGGCTGCTGTTCGTCCTCATGTCCTGGGCAGGCCACCTGGTCTACCCCGACTGGCAGACCTTCACCGATCCCGACTCGGCCTCGGTCGAGGTGATGGCCCGCGCCGGCGGCGGCTTCCTGGCGGCGTTCTTCACCGCCGCCTACGTCGCGGCCTGTTTCGCCTCGGCCATGGCGGCGCAGAGCGCGGTGTCGCGGATCCTGTTCTCCATGGGGCGCGACGGCGCGCTGCCCAGGCGGGTCTTCGGCGCCGTCCACCCCAAGTACCGGACCCCGCACCTGGCCACCCTGGCGGTGGGCGCGGTGTCGCTGGTGGCCTGCGTCATGTCGCTGGACCTGGCCGCCGCGCTGGTCAGCTTCGGCGCGCTGATCGCCTTCACCTTCGTCAACCTGAGCGTCATCAAGCACTACGCGATCGGCCTGGACAGGCGGCGGGGCACGGACTTCCTGCGCTACGTGCTCACCCCGGGCATCGGCGTGGCGCTGACCCTGTGGCTGTGGACGTCGCTGTCCTGGCTGACCTTCGTCATCGGGCTGAGCTGGGTGGCCCTCGGCTTCTTGCTGCTGCTCCGGCTCACCCGCGGTTTCACCCGGCCGGCGCCCACCATGGGCGACCGCGGAGCCTGACCGGCGCCCGCCGGGGCGGCTCGGCCTCGGCGGGGCATCCCCTCGGCGCACGCTCCACGCAGGCGCCCCTGACTCCCTCGATCGCCCGATCCCGAAGGGGAACGACCCGTGCCCGCACACCAGAGCCCCGCCTCCCGGGGCCAGAGACTCGTGAGATTCGAGACCCGTCATATCAGGCCCATCCCGCCGGACGAGAGGCACGGCACGGCCCGGGGCCTGTTCTTCGTCTGGCTGGGCATCAACATGCTCCCGCTGACGATCGTCACCGGCGCCGTGGGCACCAGCGTGCTCGGGCTGCCGTTCGGCTGGGCGGTCGCCGCGATCGTGGCCGGCAACCTCGTCGGCGGGCTCGGCGCGGCCCTGCACGCGGCCCAGGGGCCGCGCCTGGGGATACCGCAGATGTTGCAGGCCAGGGCGCAGTTCGGCTACCACGGCGGAAGCATCCTGGCACTGATCGCCCTGCTGATGTTCCTGGGGTTCTTCGCCTCCAACCTCGTGGTCGCCGCGCAGAGCTTCGCCGAGGTGGTCCCGGGCCTCTCGACCGACGCGGGGATCGCCGTCTGCACCGCGATCGCCCTCTTCGTCGCGGTCTTCGGCTACGACCTGGTCCGCAAGCTCATGGCGATCGTCTCGATCGTCCTCGGCGCGGTGCTGATCGCAGCCCTGGTCCTGGCGCTGGGCAACCCCGCCGCCTTCGCCGTCCACCGGGAACTCGCCCTCACCCCTGCGGGCTTCTGCGCGATGGTGGCGATCGGCGCCGTGTGGCAGCTCGCCTACGCCCCCTACGTCTCCGACTACTCCCGCTACCTCCCGGATAAGACCGGCGCGCGCCCGGCCTTCTGGGCCACCTACTCGGGGCTGGTACTGGGGACCGTACTGGTCATGGTGCTGGGCGCCTTGGTGGGGCTGACCACCGAGGAGGGCAACGCCATGGGGGCGCTCGGGGCACTCCTGGGCGGGTTCGGCGCCGTGACGCTGGCCGCCTTCGGTGTGGCATCGGCGGTGATGAACTCGTCCAACATCTACTCGGGGGTGATGTGCTCACTGACCGTGCTGGAGGCGGCGTTCAGCAGAGCCCGCGTCACCACCGGCACGCGTGTCGGCATGACCGCGGTGTACGCCCTCCTCGCCATGGCGATGGCGCTCTTCGGCCAGCACGACTTCCTCGTCGTCTTCAAGGACTTCGTGGCCGTACTGCTCTACGTCCTCGTCCCCTGGTCTGCCATCAACCTCGTGGACTACTTCGTGCTGCGAAAGGGCCACTACGCCGTCTCGGACATGTTCGCCCGCGACGGCGGCAGATACGGCCGATGGGACCCCGTCGGCCTGTCCTGCTACGCGGTGGGATTGGCCGTCCAGGTCCCGTTCATGATCACCAGCGTGTTCACCGGTCCCCTCGCCGAACCGATGGGCGGTGTCGACATCGCCTGGATCGTCGGCTTCGCGAGTTCGGCCGGCCTGTACGCGCTGGGGAAGCGGGGGGAGCGGAACCGCCTCCCCCATGACACAGTCGAGTGCGACGTCCAGGAGCAGTCTTCATGACACACGCTGAAACACTGATCACCGGGGCGCAGCTGTGGACGCCCACCCCGCTGGCCCACCCCGCCGACATCGCGATCCGCTCCGGCCGCGTCATGGCGGTCGGAGCGGCGGGAGAGCTGTCCGGCCTGGTGGACCGGCGAACAACGCAGATCGACGCGTGCGGGGCCGCAGTCCTTCCGGGGTTCCACGACGCCCACGTCCATCCGCTCGCCGGCGGGGTCGCGCTGCTGGGCTGCGACCTGTCAGACGTCCACTCGCTGGACGGGTACCGTCGGCGGATAGCCGAGTACGCAGCACGGAGCGACGAGCCGTGCATCGCGGGCTCCGGTTGGTTCGGCGACGCCTTCACCGGCGGCCTGCCCGACCGGCACCTGCTCGACGCGCTCGTCCCGGACCGGCCGGCGGTGTTCTCCAGCCATGACGCGCACGGCGTCTGGGTGAACTCCCGCGCGCTCGCGCTCGCCGGCATCGACCGCGACTCGCCCGATCCCCCCGCCGGAAGGATCGTCCGCGACGCCCGTGGCGAGCCCACCGGTGTGCTGTTGGACAGCGCCGCGGAACCGGTGGCGGCGCTGCTGCCGGAGCACAGTCCACAGAAGCTGGTCAGAGCCATGCGGGCGGCCCAGACGCACCTGCTCTCGCTGGGCATCACCTCCTGGCATGACGCGATCGTCGGAGAGTACCTGACACTCCCGGACTGCCTGCCGACCTACCTGCGGGAGACGGCCACGGGTTCTCTGCGCGCCCGAGTCACCGGTTCGCTGTGGTGGCGCCCTGACTGGGAGGCCGGTGACCTGCCGGAACTCCTGGAGACCAGGGCCCACGCCCGCGCCGCGGGAGTGGCGCTGGACAGCGTGAAGATCATGCAGGACGGGATCTGCGAGAACCACACAGCCGCGATGAACGACCCCTACGTAGGCTCCGGCGTCCAGGACAGCGGAGAGTCCGTGATCGAACCGGGCGCGCTCAACGAGATCGTCGCCGCGATCGACGCGCAGGGTATGAGCGTTCACTTCCACGGGGTGGGAGACCGCGCGGTACGGGAGTGCCTCGACGCGGTGGCCGCAGCGCGTCGGCGCAACGGCCCCGGGCGGCGCCACCAGATCGCCCACCTGGACGTCGTGGACCCCGCCGACGTGCCCCGGTTCGCGGAGCTGGGAGTCATGGCGAACATCCAGCCGCTGTGGGCGCGTGCCGACCGCGAGATCATCGAGCGCAAACTTCCGCTGCTCGGACCGGAACGAGCCCGACGACATTTCCCGTTCGGCTCACTCGCCGACGCCGATGCCGCGCTGGCGATGGGCAGCGACTGGCCGGTGACCAGCGCCGATCCGCTCTGGGGCCTGCACACTGCCTGCACCCGCACCGCCCCATCGGCCGATCCGCACGCGGACAATCCCGAGTCGCGTGTCCCGATGCTGCCCGAAGAACGGCTCCCGGTGGACGTGGCCGTGCGCGCCTACACGCTGGGCTCGGCAGAGGCCTCCGGTACCGACGGGGAGGTGGGGCGACTGGCTGAGGGGCACTGCGCCGACCTGGTCGTGCTCTCCGGCCCGATCGAAGGGCCGGACTCCTTCGACCGGTTGCGGGTCGTGCGGACCATGGTGGGCGGCGAGGTGGTGCACCCGGTCTAGGGGATCCGGTCGGGAGGCAACCGGGAAACGTCCCCGGGCAGGGGTCTTCGACGAACACCTGGAACCGTCGGAGGGGCTGGGAACCGCAGTGGGGGTCGGCTTCGGCGCCGAGGCCGTCGAAGCCGACCGTGAGCGGTGGACTCGCACGCCCGGTTCGTCAGGTGTCTACCGAGCCGAGGCGACTTCACCGGTCAGATTCTGCGGTGCCAGTGCCGCGTTGAGCTGTTCCTCGTCGAGCAGGCCCCGTTCCAGGGTCAGCTCCGCCAGTGTGCGGCGACTGCTCAGTGCCTCCTTCACGAGCGCGGCGGTGCGGGCATACCCGAGTAGGGGTACGAGGCCGGTCGCCACGGCGAGGCTGTCCTTGGTGCGTGCGGTGATGAACTCGCCGTCGGCACGGATGCCGCTCACGCACCGCTCGGCGAGCAGATCGGCACCACGCGTCAGCAGTGAGGCCGAGTCGAGCAGGGAGGAAGCGATGACCGGTCCGAAGGCGTTGAGCTGCAACTGCCCCGCCTCGGCCGCCATGGTCACGCTCGCGTCCGCGCCGACGACGAGGAACGCCACCTGGTTCACGGCCTCCGGAATGACCGGATTGACCTTCCCCGGCATGATCGAGGAGCCCGCCTGCACCGGCGGGAGCACGATCTCCTGCAGCCCTGCCTGCGGACCGGAGGAAAGGAGCCGGAGGTCGTTGCTGATCTTCGACAGCTTCACCGCACAACGTTTCAGAAGGCCGGAGGCCAGAACGAACACACCGGTGTCGGAGGTCGCCTCGATCAGGTCGCTCGCTGAGGTCAGCGGATAGCCGCTGATCTCGCTGAGCCGCGTCACCACACTCTCCCGGTATCCGACAGGAGCGGTGATGCCGGTACCGATCGCCGTGGCGCCGAGATTGATTTCACGCAGATGGGGGAGAAAGTCCTCTAGGCGGTCGGCGTCTTCTCGGATCGTTTCCGCGAAAGCCGAGAACTCCTGGCCCAGGGTCATCGGAACGGCGTCCTGCAACTGTGTGCGGCCGATCTTCACGATGTCGCGGAAATCCACTGAGCGCGCCTCGCACTCGGCAGCGATCCGACCGAGCGCCGGAATGAGCCGCTCAATGCTGCGGTGGATCGCCAGCCTGACCGCGGTGAAATAAGTGTCGTTGGTGCTCTGACTGCGATTGACGTGGTCAAGCGGGTCGATCACCTCGTAGGCTCCCGGCGCGCAGCCGAGTAGTTGCAGCGCCCGGTTGGCCACCACCTCATTGACGTTCATGTTGGTGCTGGTCCCGGCCCCACCCTGGACGCGGTCAACGATGATGCACTGGTCGAGCTCACCCTGCATGAGTTCACGGCAAGCCGACTCGATCGCCGTACCCCGCCTCTCATCCAACAGCCCTTGTTCGACGTTGGCCCGGCAAGCGGCCAGTTTGACCGCGCCATACGCCCAAACGAGATCGCGCAGTTGGCCGCATGAGCGACCGGTGATGGGGAAGTTCGCCCCAGCCCTCGCAGTATTGACCCCCCAAAGCGCGTCAGCGGGGATCACCACCTCACCAAGGGAATCGACCTCTGTCCTCTCCACCTCAGCATCCACAGTCATCCCCGACCGCCTCCCGATTGCCGTTCAGGCCTGCTGAAGTCCTCCTCTGCCGATCCGGTACCAGCAGGGCCGGCGTCCGACGCCTGCGCAAAGTACTCGTGCGCCGTACGCGCAAGCAGCGTGGCGCCGTCCGCGAGGACCCGATTGGCCGCCTCACCGATACACACGGCAGCGAACTCCGGCTGGTGGTTGCTCACCGGAAAGCAGTCGAGCCCGATGTAGGGGTGAATGGCCGGGACACACTGCGAGACATTGCCCAAATCGGTTGAGGCGCGGTTCATCGTCTGGTGCTTCACGGGCGCGTCGAACCGCCGACCGAGTGCGAGTGCGTGGCGCGTATAGATCTCCGATGCCCGCTCATCCGTACGGAATTCGGAGTAGGGCTGCGACTCAGGAGTGAAGTCCAATGTGGTGTCCGTCGCCAGCGCGCCGGCTTCGAAGCACTGCTTCACCCGGCGGCGAAGCGGCTCCAGTTCGGCGAGGGTCTCAGCCCGCGTATACCAGCGGCCCTCCGTGGCCCCGGGGATGACATTGGGTGCTTCACCACCGATCGTCTGGATCCCGTGGACCCGGGTGGTGGGCGGGAGCTGCTGGCGCAGCAGGCCGATGGCCACCTGAGAAATCACGAAGGCGTCGTTGGCATTGCGGCCCTCATGCGGATAGGCCGCAGCGTGTGCCGTGTGCCCGGTGAAGCGGACGTGATCGTGGGCGACGGCGTAGGGCTCGGCCCGTGGCGCGTCGACGGGGCCGGGATGGGCCATGAGGGCGAGCCCCAGATCCTTGAAGGCCCCGGCGTCGAGCAACTCGATCTTGCCCCCGCCTCCCTCCTCCGCCGGAGTGCCGATCACATCGATCCGGAGGTCGAGCGCTTGCGCCCACGGTCGCAGCGCGATCGCCGCGCCGGCCGACATCGCGGCGATCAGGTTGTGACCGCAGGCATGCCCCACGCCGGGCAGCGCGTCGTACTCGACGATGAAGCCGACCCGGCGGCTGCCCGACCCGTAGGAGGCGTGTACCGCGGTGGGGAAGCCGAGGTATTCGGTCGTCACCCTGAAGCCGAACTCACCGAGCAGTTCGGCTGTCCACCGCGCCGCTCGGTGCTCCTCCCAGGCGGTCTCCGGGTGAGCGTGCAGCGTCTCGGAGTACTCGACCAGGCGCGTCAGATAGTCGGAGGCGCTGGGGAGCGCGGGTTGTTCAGCGGTCATCGCCAGGAACTCCGTAACCGGGCGAGGCGGCCGGCTCCAGGCCGCGCTGAACATAGTCGTCCCGCTGCGGAAGCCAGACCTCGAGCAACCGCCCGAGCTCGCCGATCGGGCTCTCCTGCCAGTCCACGCGCAGATCGGTGTCGCGCCAACCGATCCCGGACACGGTCGACAGCCCGGCGGAGTACACCGGTCCGGCCTCGCCGCCGGCGGCGAGGCCGGCCGAGAGCGCGGTGAAGAGGCGTTCCTCCAGTTGACCCCCGGCGGAGGTGAAGGCGCCGCACAGGATCTCGGGGATGTCCGGACGGGAGAGCATGTTGCCGGCGGCGGCGCAGTGCGGCCCGGTGGCCTCACCATGCACGCCGAGGGTGAGGTGACCGCTGAACGTGGCCGCGGCCCCGGAGGCGTCGACCACGGTGAGCTGCCGGTAGGCGGCGTTCGGCTCGTTCGCGAGGACCGCCGCGATGGCCGCTTCGGGGCTCGATCCCGAGGCGAGTCCGTCCAGCAGGACCGGACCCAGTCGCGGATCGGTGACGTTCTGCGACGCGACCGCGCCGACCGAGTCGCGCAAGTGAACGACTCGTGCGGCCACCGCCGGTGAGGACGACGCTGCGGCGATGCCGAACCTACCGTCCTGGTGGGCTGCGATGGAGAAGGTCATGCCGCGCCTCCGGTGATCACAGCCGTGGCGTCGATCTCCACGAGCCACTCCGGCCGGGCAAGGGCCTGGACGACGATTCCGGTGGAGACAGGGTAGACACCCTTCAACCAGCGTCCGACCTCGCGGTACACCTCTTCACGGTAGCGAGGATCGACGATGTAGATCGTCACCTTGACGATGTCCTGGAGGCTGCTGCCCGCCTCCGTCAAGAGCATGTCGATGTTCGACATGGCCTTCTCGGTCTGCGTCCGGACACTGCCGATGCCCACTGACTCCCGGGTCTCCAGGTCCTGGCCGATCTGGCCGCGCAGATACACGACGTCCCCGGCGACGACGGCCTGACACAGGTCGTTGTCCAGATTCTGCTCCGGGTACGTGTCCTTGGTGTTGAACTTCCGAATACGAGTGTGCGTGGTCATTGTGCGCTCACTTTCCGAACTGTGGGAACTGCGTCGACGAATCCGGGCCCTCGTATTCCATGTAACTGCGCTGGATCGAGATGTGGTCGGCCACGTACTTCGCATCGTGCCAAGCACCCCAGATGAAACTCGATCCACGTCGGGACTGCCATGGCAATCCCATGAAGTAGACGCCGGGCTCGGACGAGACACCGCGCTGGTGCTTCGGCCTTCCGTTCTCGTCGAACGCATCGACGCGCAGCCAGCTGTAGTCGGCGGCGAAACCGGTCGCCCAGACGATGGACGTGACCCCGGCATCGGCGAGGTCGAGTTCGAGAACGGGGTCGGTCACCGACTCCGGGTCGGTTCCCAAAGCACGGGCCTCCGGCTCCTCCGGAAGATCCAGGCCGTTGCGCGCGATGTAGGCGTCCGCTTCGTCAAGCAGTGACAGGTAGTTCGCGTCGCCGTTCGCGATGTTCTCGCGGAGGTCGGGCGCGAACCGCATGACCCCCTCATCGAACGAATCGGCCCGGCCGACGAGCCTGATTCCGCGGTCGGCCAGCGTACGGAAGTCCACGGTGTGGCCGCCGTGCGCGCCACTGACCGCGATCGTGACGTGCTCGGCGCCCTTAGGAGGAGCTGAGGCCTCCCACTTGCCGAGGACCCCCAGCCACCAGACGAAGTCGCGGCTCCGATACCTCCGCGGTGGACGGTCGTGCGGGCCGACTGCGAGGTACACCTGTCGGCCGGAGCTCCGGAGTTCGTCGGCGATCTGCACGCCCGACGACCCGGATCCGACCACGAGGACAGCTCCGTCAGGCAGTTGAGCGGGATTGCGGTAGCCGCTGGAGTGGATCTGTG
Source organism: Spinactinospora alkalitolerans (assembly GCF_013408795.1). Classification (NCBI taxonomy): domain Bacteria; kingdom Bacillati; phylum Actinomycetota; class Actinomycetes; order Streptosporangiales; family Nocardiopsidaceae; genus Spinactinospora; species Spinactinospora alkalitolerans. The sequence goes on along the minus strand of NZ_JACCCC010000001.1, from coordinate 4,821,739 downwards.
TGAGCTCCTCCTCTTCGGGAACGATCGGCGGGATGACCGGCCGCTGGAACGGCCCGGTGGCGGCTACGACGTAGCGTGCCTCGATGGTTCCGTCCGATGTCTCCACACGGAATCCGGTACGGCCCATGTTCTTATGCACGGACGTCACTTCGACTCCGCAGCGCACCGGCGCTCCGATCTTCTCAGCGTAGGCAACGAAATAGTCCGCCACCTGCTCCTTGGAAGCGAAAGCGTCGGGACCGATATCGGTGAACTCAAGACCGGGAAAGCGATCGTGCCAAGCAGGCCCGTTCGCGACCAGGGAGTCCCACCTTTCCGAGCGCCAGCGTTCGGCGATACGGTGCCTCTCCAGGACAACATGCGGCACGTTGCGTTCAGTCAGGTGCTCGCTCATCGCTATCCCGGCTTGGCCCCCTCCGACGACGACGGCCTCAATCTCTTGACTCGGCATCCAAACCTCCACTCCAGTGATCGACTACCGCAACTTGATCTGGTGCGCATTCATACGCACTTGGAATTTCGTCAGCCAACTTCAATCATCACCGGTGAACCGCATTAAAGAGACCGGGGCGGATATGCGTTTCCGGATCTGTCTGTCGACTACCCGGATAGGGTCAGCGATTGACGTCAACGGAAAGCATGAAGACCGTCAGGTCCCTACGGACGAGGCTCTGGCGGGAACGCCGCTCAGCGCTGAGCGCGATCACTCTCATGCAGCAGATCCGACCCGCTTGTCTCCGGCATCGTCCGCAGCGTCACCGCACCGACGATTCCGATCACGATCATCGTGAACCCCGGGACCATGGAGCTGCCGGTGAGCGAGATGAGCCATGTCATCAGGTATGGCAGCGTTCCGGCGAAGAACGCCCCAGCAACGCTGTAGGCCATCGACAATCCACTCTGACGGGTCCGCGTCGGGAAGAGCTCCGCCACTGCCGATGCGTGCGTGCCCAGGATGACTGCCAGGATCACGGCCAAGCCGAAGGTGGCGGCGAACGCCGACCACGGCGAGTTCACCTGCATCAGCAGGAACAACGGCACCGCGCCGACGATCATCAAGCCCGCGGCGGCGTACAGCACCGGCTTGCGTCCCACACGGTCCGACACCATGCCGGACAGCGGGATCACTCCCATGGCGACGACCGAGGCCGCCGCGGAGAGCAGGGCCGCCCGGTCCGCAGGCACACCGACGATCTCCTCCTGGTACGTGATCAGGTACACGAGGACGATGTAGAAGGCCGAATTCATGAACGTCTCGATGCCCACCGTCTGCAGGAACTGCTTCCCGTTCGAGCGGAACACCTCCACGACCGGCTGGCTCGGGACGTTGTTCATGTCCTCGAGCGCGCGGTACTCGGGCGTGTCCTCGATGCGCAGGCGGATGTAGAGGCCGACCGCCGCCAGAGGAACCGTCAGCAGGAACGGAAGCCTCCATGCCCAGTCGGTCACATCCCCCGGAGTGAAGACCGAATGCAGCGCCCAGACAACGAACGACGCGCAGAGGAACCCGCCGACCGAGCCGAACTCGATCCACGAACACCCGAATCCACGGCGTTTCGGCGGCGAGAACTCAGCGAGGAAGGCCGCAGCCGAGCCGAATTCACCGCCTGCCGCCAACCCCTGGATGATTCGGGCGACCACGAGCAGTACCGGCGCGATGATGCCGGCGGACTCATAAGTGGGCAGAAGCCCGAGCATCAGCGTTCCCGCCGCCATGGAAATGATGACGATGGACAGAGTCGTCTTACGCCCGAAACGGTCCCCGAGGTGTCCGAATATCACCGAGCCGAGCGGTCGAACGAAGAACGCGACGGCGAAGACGGCGAAGACTGACAGCAGTCCGGTAGTGCCGTCCTGCTCGGGAAAGAACACCTGCGCCATGGTGGTGGCGAGGTAGGCGTAAATGGCCCAATCGAACCAGTGGATGAACACGCCTACCGATCCGGCGAACACACTCCGACGCAGGTCCTTCCGATCTACATTCTCCAAGACCTCGCTCGTCATTTCTCCTCCTAGATTTCCGTTCTCAGACGCGCAAGACAACTCAAGAAGTCACGGGGACCCTCCATCGCGCAAGGAAGTTCTCGTAGTGGATCAGGAGGTTGTCAGCACCCTGGAGCGCCAGGGCGAGCGCGCCCCGCGAAGATCAGCGCGGAGCTCACCCCGATGCTCCTCGTATCCGACCGGTCTGTGCTCTAGCTCACGATTATTGAGGTGCGGGGTATGATCTGTAAAACACATAGATCTGAAGTCCCCCTTCGGAAAATCCGATACTACGGAGAGGCCGAACCGATGACTGATGTGAGCTTGAGGCAACTGGAGTACCTGATGGCCGTCGCGAGGCTCGGGTCGGTGACCGCAGCGGCACGGGAGCTCTTCGTCTCGCAGTCGGCGGTATCGACGGCGTTGACCGATCTCGAGTCGGCGCTCGGGATCACCCTGTTCGTCCGCTCTCGGAAGGGGATGCGGCTCACCGCGTCGGGACAGCGTGCGGTCACCGCCGCCGACAACGTGCTTTCCAGCCTCGATCAGCTCTGGGAGTCCGCCAGTCGGGAACGAGAGGAAGTCGAGGGCACACTCACGATCGGCTGTTACGCGACGATCGCGCCGATCCTCCTACCGAAGGTGATCGCGGAGTTCTCGCATCGGCACCCGCGAGTACAGCTCTCGTTCGTCGAGGCAGCCCACGAGACGCTCTTGGACGACCTGCTCAACACCCGGATCGATCTCGCGATCACCTATCACTACGAGCTTGATTCCGTGCGCACCGCGACCGGGATGACGGCGCAATCGCTGCGATCGGACCCGCCGTATGTGCTCACCCCTGTGGGTGGGGCACTGAGCACGGGGGATGAGCTGAGCCTTGCCGACCTGGCCTCGGAACCGCTGATCCTGTTCGATCTGCCGCCCGGTGGCGACTACTTTCTCGGCCTGTTCGCCAAAGCCGGTCTGACTCCGAACGTGCGCTTCCGCACTACGAGCTTCGAGATGGTCCGTGCCCTGGTGGCCCGCGGGCTGGGCAGTGCGCTGCTCACGCAGCGCACCGTGCTCGAGCGCAGCTACGAGGACTTGCCGTATGTGACCAGAGAGCTCGACATCCGGTCCGAAGGGCTCGGGATCGAGATCATCCAGCTGACTGACCGCAAACCGGTAAGGCGGACGCAGGCGTTCATCGACGTCTGCCGGGAGGTCGTGGTCTGATCCCCTGACGTCAGCCGGTCGGCGGCACCGGACCTCTCTCTGCCCGCGTTCACACGACCCCTGCCATCAGTGCGGTCGGTGCGCGAACACGATCGACCCGCCCAGCACGGCGCAGTCCACACGCAGTTCGGCGGCGATACGCGGTGCCCGGTGGACCCCGGGGCCGGTGGGGCCCGCCCCGTCGGCCTACTCGGTGGTGAGCGTGGCGCGGTAGTGCGCGATGAGCTCCTCGTCGGGGCCGGCGTCCGAATCCGGCTCCCGTCCGGCCAGCACCGCGCCGAGGCCGGTCAGGCACGTGTCCCAGCCGGCGGCCGTGTTCGCGGTCCACTCGGAGTCGACGACGGTGTTGGAGAGCCGGAGCACACACCCCTGGCCGTCCTCCTCCAGGGTCCAGCGCAGATCCTCCCCGGACCAGTGGAAGGCCAGGGTCTTGACCAGCGTGCCGAAGAGGTTCTCCATCAGCGGCGAGTCGAAGAACCAGTGCACGCCCATCGCCAGCAGCAGCAAGAGCGCTGCCGTTCTTCGGGATCAGTGACGTACCCGGCCATTCGGGAACTTGAACGAGCCCTGGAGTTCGGATGGACCTGGGCCGGTGACGACCTGGACAAGCAGGTCTTCGTCGACGCGCTAAGCATCATGCCGATGGGAACCGAAGTGGGCCCCCGGGCAGTTCGACTTCTCGCCACCAAGGACCATGAACTGTGCAGGCGGATCGCCGTACTTCGTGACAGCGATCGCGCATTCGAGGAGAATCCGGCGAAGCCGACCTGGGCAGACGAGCACGATCATGACATCGTTGGCGCGTAAAGCCCCTCTGCGACGACGGCGGTACGGACGAGCGTGGTGATGGCGCACTGTTCGGACAACGAGACCTCCCGGGCAGGAAGACCTTGGTCGGCTTCCCCGCTCCACCAGGGCCCCGCTCTCCTCAACGACAGTTGCCCTGAACCCTCCCCACCCCTTGACAGCCGCACCGCCACGCTAACCACGTGGCATTGGAAGTACCCCGAGGAGCTGCGCGAACGCGCGCCCCGGATGGCCATGGAGGCCCGCCGGGCTCCGGCCACACGGCCAGAAGCCCCGGCACGCACCGCCGACCGGCTGGACGTCAACCGCGAAACGCCGCGCAACCGGGTCACCCAGGCCGAGGTCGACGCCGACGACCGCCCCGGTACCACCACCGAACAGGCCCAGCGGCTCGCCGAGCCCGAACGCGGGATGCGCGGATTGCGGCGGGCCGGCGCGATCTGCGGTCGGCCTCGGCTTTCCTCGCGGCGGAGCTCGACCGCCCACACCCCGGGTAGCCGCCTACAGTGAGTCCGACGCTCTCAGCGGCCGTAGGCGATCAGGGACCGTTTGACCGGGGCGCGGGTTTCCCGGTCGTGCCGGATCGCCGCAGCCGGGGCCGGCCCTCCGAGGCCCGCTCCGACGGTGGCGACTCTCATGAAAGACCCACTCCCGCTCGTTCGGCTGCCGACGCAGTACTGACCGACCGGACGTAGGAGATGAACTGGCCGGTCGCGAGCCGGTCCGCCAGGCCGCGGGGCATGGGCGGCACCGGGTACTGCTGGATGGCCTCCAGGCCCGAGGCGGCCGAGCCGTTGGGGTAGAGGGTCACCGCCGCACCGCCGCGCCGCAGCTCCCCCGAGCGTTCGTGAACGCTCACCTCGTGTCCGTGGGCGCCGAGCCCCCTGGCCAGGGCGAGACCGCCTACTCCGGCCCCGACAACAACGATCCGCATGACCGGACTCCCGTGCCGCTTTGTTTCTCCGAGGGTAAGCGCGCTCCCGACGATCCTCCTTTCGGGGTGGCGACAGGCGTGCCCCGGCGGCCTCGCCTGTCACCGGGCACGGACCGTGGACATAGGACCCCCGGGATCGCTCCCGGAACGGGCCCAGCCGGGTGGAGACGGTCTTGACCAGCTCGTTCAGCCGGCGCTGCCAGCGTTGGGCGATGCGCCGAGCGCAGCGGCCACCGCCTGTGTTCTCGTTGTCTTCACAACCATCGGTGATCACACGGTGGCCGTCTGCGTGTGGGCAGAACGCTCCAGTTCAGGGGCTTGCGGTGCTGTCATCTCCGGCAAATGTGATCGGGTCAGGACGGACCGGATCTACAACTGGAGTACTGAACGACCGTCGGCGCGGTCGGTCCTCCTGATTCCCGTCCTGCGGCAGGGGTTCCAGGGGCAATCTGAATCGCCCAAGGTCCAATATGATTTTGGCACCCCCTGAAGAAAGAGGTTGGCTATGGGATGGGGCGCCCTGGTCGCTTTAAGCGTCGCCGTGATGGTGGCATCATGCGTGGTTGCTCTGGCGATGTGGCGGCACCGAGTAAATCAGGTGCCGGGAGGAGAGCGGTCCCGGTCTCCTCATCCAGTGGAATTCGCAAGTTGGATCGCTGGGATTCTCTCCGCCGCCGTCGCCGTCGTAGGGCTGTTCAGTACTCCGGATGGCGATTCCGGGAATATTGCAGACGGGGGAGCGGCCGCGCCGCCCGCCTCCGCTGAACGTCCCCGTGACGGCTCTTCCCCGTCAGGAAACCCTGAGGTGTCCTCATCGCCGTCCGAGATGGCCGACTACGAAGAGGAGAATTCGGGGATTCCACTGACCATCCGCTCGGCCCATGACGGCTCATGTGTCCCCTACCTTGCTGTCGACTTCGACGGTAGCCCTTCAGGCGGGGAGTTTCCGATCACCCGAAGGGTCGGCGACGAGGACGACTTGACCACCGCACAACTGGAAGCCATAGATATGCGCTACGTGACCTGTGCAGACGGCTTTCTGAAGGTTGCCGACGGGGCATCGGTGGGACTGCTGCGCAAGGGGGAGGAGGACGGGTGGCGGAAATGCGCGGCGGCGGCATCGGGAGCGTCGATCGGGGGAAGCCTGGAGATTACCGACGATGCCCGGCCCGCTGATGTGGGATTCGAGGTGGGTGCCTCGCTGTGTGCGGTTACCGCAGAGGGGCGTATCGCCCGTGCAACCATCACCAATATCGTCTATAACGCAGGCTATGGAGATTCACTGGCCACAGTGGAATTCGAACTGGCGACGTGGAAGCGTAAATAGGCGGCTCATCACTTCTGAAGACGCCGCTTTCTCGGGCCGTCCCGTGAGTGACCTTCCGGTCGGTCGGGACGCGGCCGGTCGCGGGCCCGGTGGTTCGTCCATCCCGCGAGGGCGGGGTTGTGCGGGCGGGTGTTGCCGCGCATGGCGCGGTGGACGCCGTCCCCTCTGAGGCGGCGGCCGCGCCGGATCCGGCCCGGGCCCGGCTTCCGTCAGCGGTCGAGGACCGTCGGGTCGAGCCTGTGCAGCCGTTCGGGATCGGACAGCACGTCGATGGCGAGGATCTTCCCGTCTGTGACGGTGAAACCCATGACGGACAGCGGCCGTCCGTGAGCGGCGACGACGACTCCGGCGGCTCCGTTGATCAGCGCCGGTCGTGCGAACGGGGAGAGCCGTCCGAAGGTGAGCGCCTGCTCGGCCACGGCCCGTGCGCCGGAGATCACCGTCGTGTGGCGGGCACGCGCGGCGCCACCATCGGACCGCAGAACGACGTCGGGGTCCAGCACGGCGACGAGCCCGTCGAAGTCGCCGTTGCGGGCGGCGGCGAAGAACGCGTCGACGGCGTCGCGCTGGCGGGTGAGATCGGGGTCGGGAGTCGGGGCCTGCCCCTGCACCCGGCGGCGTGCGCGGCTCGCGAGTTGCCTCGCCGCGGCCGGGGACCGCTCGATCATCGGAGCGATCTCCGCGAACGGCACGGCGAACATGTCGTGCAGCACGAACGCGAGCCGTTCGGCCGGCGACAGCGTCTCCAGCACCACCAGCAGCGCCAGCCCGACCGAGTCGGCCAGCACCGCTTCGTGCTCGGGGCCGCCCCCGTCCTCGTGGCCGATGATCGGGTCGGGCATGTGCACCTCGAGAGGTTCCTCGCGCCGCCGCTCGCGCGAGCGCAGCACGTTCAGGCACACGCGCGCCACCACCGTTGTCAGCCACGCCTCGAGGTTCTCCACGCTGCTGCTGTCGGCGCGACTGATGCGCAGCCAGGCGTCCTGCACCGCGTCATCGGCCTCGCTCACCGAGCCGAGCATCCGGTAGGCCACCGCTCGCAGACGAATCCGATGTTCCTCGAAACGCTCTGTCAGCCATTCGCGCTCGTCCACCGTGTCACGTTCCTTCCTCGCAGGGGGTCATAGCGGTAGACCCGCGAAATCCGGCTGATGTGACCGGGAGGCCGACTCCCGGACCGACGAGTTTGGAGAAGCCATGACATCACCCATCCTGCTCACCGGCGGCACGGGCACGCTCGGGCGCCTCGTCGCGCCGCTCCTGCGGGATGCCGGCTGCGAAGTGCGGGTGCTCAGCCGGCGCGGCCACGAGCCCGGGGACGGCATCGAGTACGTGACCGGTGACCTGCTCAAGGGCGAGGGGATCGGGCCCGCGGTGGACGGAGCCGAGATCATCGTGCACCTCGCGGGCGGCCCCAAGGGCGACGACGAGGCGACCCGGAACCTGGTGCGGGCGGCGTCGCGAGCCGGTGTGCGGCACCTGGTCTACATCTCGGTCATCGGGGCGGACCGGGTCCCGCTGGGCTACTTCAGGAACAAGCTGGGTGCGGAGCGGGCCGTGGCCGACTCCGGCCTGCCGTGGACGACGCTGCGGGCCGCCCAGTTCCATGACCTGGTCCTGACCGTGATGCAGGCGATGGCGAAGCTGCCGGTGGTCCCGGTCCCGGGCGGACTCCGGTTCCAGCCGGTCGATTCCGGCGAGGTGGCGGCCCGGCTGGTGGAACTGGCGCTCGGCAGGCCGGCCGGCCTGGTGCCAGATCTGGCCGGGCCGAAGGTGTACGGAATGGCCGATCTGATCCGCGGATACCTGCGGGCGCGCGGCAAGCACCGGTTGACGATGCCGATCCGGATGCCGGGAAAGGCCGGCCGCGCCTACCGGGCCGGCGAGAATCTGTCCCTCGACGGGGCCGCCGCGGGTAAGCGGACCTGGGAGGACTTCCTGGCGGAGCGGGTGAGCCAGTACTCCACTGGCAATTCGCTATCCTTGCTGGTCGGGGCTGCTCGCTGAGTGCACCGGGCTGGCGGTGCGTCATGGGTGGGAGGTTCGCGGCCTCCTGCGCGGCGCCGGTGGTGGCGGCGTCGGACGGTGGCCCGGTGGCGGCGCCGGAAGCGGGGCCGTCTCAGCGCGTGCTCGCGAGAGAGGCCGCGGCTGTGCCCTGCGGCCGTGTGGCGAGAGCGCCGCGCAGGTGCGGTCGGCCCGTCCGTCAGCATCGGGAGACGGCGACGACGCGAAAAACGCGTCCGACGCATCGTCTTCGGCGCGGCCGGTTCCGGGTAAGGAGTGAACCGGTTACCGGACCTGCGCGGGACCCGGCCGGCTCGAGCCCGGCGGGTCGGCCACACACCGTCACGGCCCGGACGGGAGGCGGCGGCGCCCACCGGGGCATCTGCGACGGGCGCGACATTCGGGGCGTCGCCGGGCGCGGTGACCGAGGTCTCGAACCGACCACATGATGAGACGCGGCGCAACCCGCCGCCGCGTCTCGTTGTACGTTCCGTTGATCTTCGGGGTGGAGGCGTTACGCGTTGTATCGAAGCGGCTAATCTTCTCCGCAGAATTCGTCCCGCGCCGCCGCGATGCGGTCCTCGTGACGCTTTCTTGATATCGCAGTAACCGGCCGGTGTCCGCCCGTAACGCACACTCGTGGTCATTCGGCCGCTGACCGTGAGCCGAACTGGAACGCGTTTCGGTTGTCGCATGGGGCGACCCTCCACGTCGGCGCGAGGCGATCACTCTTGGTGACATGAGTGCGTCACGCCGTCCGTGTGGGCCTCTCCACCGACCACCGCAGCCATTCGAACGCCGCGCAGGCACGAGGTGGGAGGCCCCAATTGGGGAAATTCCTGGTCAGGCGATTGGTGAACTATGTCGTCCTGATCTTTCTGGCGACCACGTTCGCCTATCTTCTGGCGGCCTCCACGCTCAGCCCGCGCGCCAACTACGCCGAGATGCAGCCCCGCCCCAGCGAGGAGCAGATCGACGCCCGCCTCGACGAACTGAACCTCAACGACAAGACCCCGCTGGCCGAGCGCTACGCGCACTGGATCACCGACGTCGCGACGGGCGACTTCGGCAAGGGCGTCACCGGGAGCTCGATCAACGAGGAGATGGGGCGCCGCGTCGGCGTCTCGCTGCGGCTGATCTTCTTCGGCACCATCATCGGCGCCACCTCCGGCGTCCTCATCGGCGCCTACGGGGCGGTCAGGCAGTACAGGCTGTTCGACAGGACCTCCACGGGCGCGGCGTTCTTCGTGCTGTCGGTGCCGGCCGTGGTGATCGCCATCTCGCTGCAGGTGATCGCGGTGGCGATCAACGAGGCCACCGGCGTGCAGATCTTCCAGTACGCCGGTGAGTACACGACAGGGCTGGACGCCGGATTCTGGGGACACTTAGGCAACCGGATCCAGCACGCGATCCTGCCCACCCTCGCGCTGGCCATCGGCCAGTTCGCGGCGTTCAGCCGCTACCAGCGCAACATGATGCTGGACGTGATCGGCTCCGACTTCGTGCGCACCGCCATGGCCAAGGGGCTCACCCGCCGCAAAGCCCTGTTCAAACACGCCCTGCGCACCGCGCTCATCCCCACGGTCACCTACTTCACCTTCGTGTTCGGCATCATGCTGGCCGGCACCACGTTCACGGAGAAGATCTACGGCTGGAAGGGCATGGGGTCCTGGGTCATCGACTCCATCGTCACCAACGACGTCAACGCCGTCGCCGCGGTCTCCTGCTTCATGGCCGTGTGCGTGATGGCGGCGTCCTTCTTCTCCGACATCCTCTACGCCTGGCTCGACCCGCGGGTAAGGGTGAGCTGATGACGCGCACGACCGCCGCCCGGCGCGGCACGCCCGTCCGCCGCCCCACCGCCTGCACTCCGCTGGAGAGAACGCCATGAGCATGTCCGCCGAACGCGCGGTCATCGAGACCGAGAGCGGCCACGAGGGCGGCGACGACGAGGTCCGGATCCCCGGCCGCTGGTCCTCGGTCCTGCGGACGACGCTGCGCCAACGCCGCGTCATCGCCGGCATCGCCGTGCTGGTGCTGCTGATGCTCGCCGCCTGGGTCGGGCCGCTGTTCGCGCAGTGGGGCTTCGAGGAGCGCGACTACGCCAACTTCCTGCAGCCGCCCTCGCCGGAGCACTGGTTCGGCACCGACAACACCGGCCGCGACATCTACATCCTCACCATGGTGGGCCTGCAGAAGTCGATCATCATCGGCCTGCTCGTCGCGGTCATCACCACCGTGGTGGCCGCGGTCGTGGGCGCGTTCGCCGGCTACTTCCTCGGCCCCACCGACAAGGCGATGATGTGGGTCACCGACCTCGCCCTGGTGCTGCCGAGCTTTCTGATCCTGGCGATCCTCTACCCGGCGATCCGGGGCAGCGGCTGGCTGATCTTCGTGCTGCTGCTCGCCGCGTTCATGTGGATGATCACCGCCAAGATGATCCGCGGCATGACGATCTCGCTCAAGGAGCGCGAGTACGTGCTGGCCGCCCGCTACATGGGCGTGCCGGCCTGGAAGATCATCTTCCGGCACATCATCCCGAACATGTCCTCGCTGCTGATCGTCGACGCCACCATCAACGTCAGCACCGCGATCATCGCCGAGACGAGCCTGTCCTACTTCGGTTTCGGCGTCCAGCCGCCCGACGTCTCCCTGGGGTCGCTGATCGCGCTGGGCGCCCGCCAGGCCGTCACCCACCCCTGGACGTTCGTCTTCTGCACCGGTCTGCTCATCATCCTCGTGCTGGCCGTCAACCTGATCGGCGAAGGGCTGCGCGACGCCCTCGACCCGCAGTCGAAGTCGCGCCGGGCGTGAGAGGGCAGCAGCTATGACCGCAACCGCGACGAGAACAGAGACCTCCGTGAGCGAACAGTGGCCCGATGACGCCCCCGTCCTCGAAGTCACCGACCTGCACGTCACCTTCCCCGGCGTCAACAAGGCCCCCGACGTCAGGGCGGTCCGCGGCGTCAGCTACAGCCTCAAACGCGGTGAGGTGCTCGGCATCGTCGGAGAGTCCGGCTCCGGCAAGTCCGTCTCCTCTCTCGCCGCCATGGGGCTGCTGCCCGACTACGCCCGGGTCGGCGGCTCGGTCAGGCTGCACGGCAGGGAGATGCTCGACCTGGACGACCGGCAGATGTCGCGGATCCGCGGCAAGGTCATCTCGATGGTCTTCCAGGACCCGCTGTCGGCGCTGACCCCCGTCTACACCGTCGGCGACCAGCTCGCCGAGGCCGTACGGGTGCACGACGAGTCGATCTCCAAGGCCAAGGCCGTGCGGCGGGCCGTGGAACTGCTCGAACTGGTCGGCATCCCCAACGCCGAACAGCGGGTCAGGGCGTTTCCGCACGAGTTCTCCGGCGGGATGCGCCAGCGCGTGATGGTCGCGATGGCGATGGCCAACGACCCCGACGTCATCATCTGCGACGAGCCCACCACCGCGCTCGACGTCACCATCCAGGCCCAGGTGCTGGAGCTGCTCAAGACCGCGCAGCGCGAGACCGGCGCCGCCATCGTCATGATCACCCACGACCTCGGCGTCGTCGCCGGCTTCGTCGACCGGGTCCTGGTCATGTACGCCGGGCGCCCGGTGGAGATCGGCGCCGTCGACGACGTCTACCACCGCACCCGCATGCCCTACACCATGGGCCTGCTCGGCGCGATCCCGCGGCTGGACCTGGAGGAGAAGACGGCGCTGGTGCCGATCAAGGGCAACCCGCCGTCGCTGTCGGCGCTGCCGCCCGGCTGCCCGTTCGCCCCCCGCTGCCCCATCGCGGTCCCCGAGTGCGAGCTGGAGGAGCCGCGGCTGCTGTCCATCGGCGCCCAGCCCTCCCGCGAGGAGATCGCCGCGGCCCACGAGGCCCGGTCCGTCGGCGCGGACGCCCAGGGCGCCGCGCCCGCCTCCGACGATGGCGACACCGATCCCGCGGTGCAGCGCGTGGCCTGCATCCGCTCCGGCGAGATCGAGACCAACGCCTGGACCGCCACCGACATCTACCCGCTGCCCGAGATCCCCGCCGACGCCGCGGCCCGGGCGCCGCGGGCCGAGCGCGAGACGGTCCTGGAGGTCGACGACCTCATCAAGCACCACCCGCTGATGAAGGGATCGGTCTTCAAGCGCCGCGTCGGCACCGTCTACGCCGTGGACGGCATCTCCTTCGACATCCGCGAACGCGAGACGCTGGGCCTGGTGGGGGAGTCCGGCTGCGGCAAGTCCAGCACGCTGATGGAGATTCTCAGCCTCGACAAACCGGCGCGCGGCCGCGTCGTGGTGCTGGGCAAGGAGTCGGGCCGGCTCTCGGCGCGCGAGCGCTTCGGGCTGCGGCGCGACGTCCAGGTCGTCTTCCAGGACCCGATGTCGTCGCTGGACCCGCGCATGCCGGTGTTCGAGATCATCGCCGAGCCGCTGCGCACGCACGGGTTCGCCAGGAAGGCGCTCAACGCCAGGGTCAGGGAGCTGCTGGACCTGGTCGGCCTCGACGTCGGCCACGCCTCCCGCTACCCCCAGGAGTTCTCCGGCGGCCAGCGCCAGCGCATCGGCATCGCCCGGGCCCTCGCGCTGGAGCCCAAGCTCCTCGTCCTGGACGAACCGGTCTCGGCGCTCGACGTCTCCATCCAGGCCGGCATCATCAACCTGCTGGAGGAACTCCAGGCGCGGCTGGGCCTGGCCTACCTGTTCGTCGCGCACGACCTGTCGGTGGTCAGGCACATCGCCGACCGGGTGGCCGTCATGTACCTCGGCAAGATCGTGGAGCTGGGCGACGTCGCCTCCATCTACGCCGAACCCGCGCATCCCTACACCCAGGCGCTGCTGTCGGCCATCCCGGTGCCCGACCCGGAGAAGGAGCGCGGCCGGACCCACATCGTGCTGGAAGGCGACCTGCCCAGCCCGGCCGCTCCGCCTTCGGGGTGCAGCTTCCGGACCCGCTGCCAGAAGTTCAAGACCCTCTCCGAGACCGACCGGCAGCGCTGCCTGGCCGAGGAACCCGACCTGCAGCCCCTGAACGGAGACGACCACACCGCCGCGTGCCACTACGCGGAGAAGCGTGCCGTCGTCTGACCCCCGCGCCCAGCCGTGCCCGCACAGGCTGGTCCACCCCCCCGAGGAGGAAATCCATGCGAATCCGACGGTCCGCGGCGCTGGCCGCGCCGGTCATGGCGTTGGCGCTGTTCGCCGGCGCCTGCAGCGGCGGCGGCGGTGGCGGTGACGACGAGGGCGGCGACACCCCCACCCTCGCCGACATCGCCAACAGCGACACCAACCCGCAGGAGCGCGACTCGCTGCAGGACGGCGGCACGCTCAACTGGGCGGAGTCCACCTGGATCACCCAGTACCAGCTCTTCCACACCGACGGCAACCTGGCCGTCAACGTCGACATCCTGCAGTCGGTGATGCCGCGCGCGCACAACTTCGACGACGAGGGCAACCCGACCCCCTATGAGCCCTACGTGCTCGAGAGCAGCGTGAGCGACGACGGCGGGACCGTCACCTTCACGCTCAACCCCGAGGCCGAGTGGTCCAACGGCGAGCCGATCACCTGGGAGGACTACGCGGCCCAGGTCGAGGCGCTGTCGGGGCGCGCCGAGGGCGACTACGGCCACGGCGGCTCCAAGGACGGCTACGACGACATCTCAGAGGTCGAGCAGGGCGCCGACGAGTACGAGGTGGTCTTCACCTTCGAGACGCCCTACGGCGAGTGGCCCGGCCTCTTCGACGTCCTGTACCCCAAGGAGTACATGGAGGACCCCGACGAGTTCAACGAGGGCTACTTCGAGGACATCCCCGTCACCGCCGGCCCGTTCGAGCTCGACAACCTCGACAAGACCACCCAGCGCGTGACGGTCGTCCGCGACGACGACTGGTGGGGTGAGCCGGCCAAGCTGGACAGCATCATCTTCCACACCTACGAGAACGACGCGATGGCCGGCGTGTTCGTCAACGAGGAGATCGACGCCTTCTACGTCGGCTACGACGCCCCCTCCTACGAGCGCGCCCAGGAGCGCGAGGACGCCCGCATCGCCCGCGCGATCGACAACGGCTACCGCTACATCGAGATCAACGCCGGCAGCGGCCCGCTGTCCGACCTCGACGTCCGGCACGCGGTCACGCTGGGCGTGGACCGCTCCGCACTGGCCAAGGCGTCCCTTGAGGGCGTCGACTGGCCCAGCGACCCGGCCGTGAACCGCCTCGTCCGCTCCAACCAGCCGGCCTTCCAGGACAACGCCGGTGAGTGGGGCGAGCGCGACACCGAACGGGCCGCCCAGCTGCTGGACGAGGCCGGCTGGACCCTGGAGGAGGGCGCGGAGTACCGGACCAAGGACGGCGAGCAGCTGACCCTGGACTACGTCGTCCCCTCGGGTCTGCAGACCACGCAGAACGAGGCCGAGATCACCCAGCAGATGCTGGAGGAGATCGGCATCGAGGTCACCATCAACACGGTGCCCTCGACCGGGTTCTTCACCGACTACATCTACACCGGCAACTTCGACCTGTCCTCGTTCGTGCAGGTCGGCTCCACGCCCTACCCCGGTGAGAGCTACGAGAACTACGGCGGGCCGTTCGGCGAGACCGAGGACGGCGAGCCCGACTGGGGCAACAACCGGGGCCGCACCTCCACCCCTGAGATCAACGACAAGTACGACGAGATGCTCAGGGAGACCGACCCCGACCGCTACTACGAGATCGCCAACGAGATCGACACGCTGCTGTGGGAGAACGCCCAGGGCATCCCGTTCTTCCAGCGCACCGGCATCTGGGCGCTCAAGGACGACCTGGCCAACTTCGGCGCCAACGGCATGTCCTCGATCATCTACGAGGACATCGGCTACCAGGCCGAGTAGGCCGGCGGCTGAATCCGGTCCGCGACCGAGAAGAGGGCCCGGGGCGAACGGTGTTCGCCCCGGGCCCTCATTGATATGCGGCGACCGGGTGTGCAGGGGGCGGCTGTCGCAGTGCGCGTAGCGCCGACGGCACAGCTGGTTCGCGCCTTGGGCGTTCACCCCGCCCCGCGCACCCGGCGGTCGAAACCCGGTCAGACCAGCCGCGGATTGCGCGAGGGGACGGCGAAGCCGCCGGCGACCTCGGCGGCGAGCTCCAGGTAGGCGCGGCGGGTGGCCGGGTGCAGCCGGTCGATGTCGACGGCCGAGCCCTGCTCCAGGTGGTCGTCGTTGGGGATGCGCACGACGCTGCGGCAGCGGTCGGCGAAGTGGCTCTCCAACCGGTCGAGGTCGATGCTGCTGCGCTTGCCGGTGCGCGAGATCACCACGACCGCGTTCTTGGCGAGATGGCCGTGGTCGTGCGCCTCCAGCCAGTCCAGGGTCGCCGAGGCGCTGCGCGATCCGTCCACCGAGGGCGGGCTGACCAGCACCATCTGGTCGGCCAGGGCCAGGATGGCGCTCATGGCGGCGTGCAGCATGCCGGTGCCGCAGTCGGTGATGCAGACGGAGTAGAAGCGCTCCACGACGGCGGCGACGTCGCGGTAGTCGCGGTCGCTGAACGCCTCGCTCACGGCGGGGTCGACGTCGGAGGCCAGGAACTCCAGGCGCGACATCGCCTGGCTGGTGTAGGCGCGCACGTCGGAGTAGCGCCCCAGCGAGGCCTGGTCGTTCAGCAGGTCGCGCACTGTCAGGTCGCTGCGCAGCTCCCGGGGGAGCCGCTCGGTGAGCGTGCCGCGGTCGGGGTTGGCGTCGACGGCGACGACCCGGTCGCCGCGCCCTTCGGCCAGGACGGAGCCGAGCCCGACGGTCGTGGTGGTCTTGCCGACCCCGCCTTTGAGGCTCAGCACGGCCACGCGGTGGTGCCCGCCGTTCACGGGTGTGCGCACCCGGTCCAGCAGCTCCTTGCGGCGCAGCTCGTCCTTTGAGTCGCCGGGGTTGACCAGGCCGCCGGTGACGGCGAACACCGCGCGCCGCCACCCTCCGTCGGGCGGGGTCTTCTCCTCGCGCAGCAGAGCGTCCGGTGTGAGGTCCTCGGTCCGCCCGGGCGCGGGCCGGTCGTCGCCGCCCGCGGCCGCGGGGCCGGGACGGTCCTGAGGGGCGGGCGGCGGCGCGTCCGGAGCGGATGCCGGCCGCGCCGACGGCGGGGCGTCGAACCCGGCCGGGAGCCGGGGAGGCGCCGCCATGGCGCCGTCGGAGGCGGGCGCCGGGCCGGTGCCGCGGGTCCCGCCGGAGACGGCCCCGGGCTCCGAGGGCCCCGGCTGCGCCTGCTGCTGCGCTTCGTTGTTGGCGTAGGGCGGAGGAACAGGAGTTGAAGACACCGTTCTGAGGCTTCCTAACGCTGCGGGCTTCAGGGCATCGGGGCGTGCGGCCACCGCCGGAAATCTTACGCAGCGGGACCGGACTTGCACGTAACGATTCGGTTCTGCGCCGGAAATTGAACCCTGAGACCCAATGCGGCGACCACCGCATTGGGCCCACGGGCCCTATTGCGCCCGAAATGCAGGCCTTAAAGTCTGGAGTTGACGGACCCGCCTTCGAACTCGCCTTCGATGCGGGTTCCGCTCCCACGGGCGGAGCCACCCGGGAAACGACGCTGTCAACAGAACCACTGCTGTCGGAATTCGGGGGCCTCGGGTGGTTTTGTCCGCTTACCGTCGTCGCCGTCGTCTGCGCAGCGGAGGACGGGCGGAGCCCGGGATCAGGCGCCTCCCACGGCCGCCGGCCGGGGCCGCCGGCCGCCACCGGTGGACGCGCCGGGTCCGTCAGCGCGGTCTCGCGCCGACGACCGCGCCGACGACCGCGGCCACCAGGCTGATTCCGAGCAGGCGGAGAGAGATCACCGGCTCGTCGTAGTCGACCAGGAACGGAAGGTTCAGCACGACGTTCAC
The DNA here is from genome assembly GCF_013408795.1 of Spinactinospora alkalitolerans. Taxonomy (NCBI): domain Bacteria; kingdom Bacillati; phylum Actinomycetota; class Actinomycetes; order Streptosporangiales; family Nocardiopsidaceae; genus Spinactinospora; species Spinactinospora alkalitolerans. The sequence continues at coordinate 4,804,644 of NZ_JACCCC010000001.1, read as the reverse complement.
GGCGGTGGTGGCCGCCACGGGAACGATGACCGCGGCGCGGCGGCGCCACCCGCCCCGGAGCATCAGCCGGGCGGCAAGACCCGCTGCCAGCAGGCTGAACAGCCCGGCCAGCGCGAACGTGACGACGTCGATCCAGAACGGGAAGTCCTCGTGGAGGACGAAGTCACCGCCATGGCGGATGAGGGTGACGGTCCCGAGCCCGCTGATGCCGTATCCGAGGACGACCACCCCGACGGTCACGGCGATGGCCGACAGCAAGCTCTTCATGGGATCGCCTCACGCATTCAGTCGGTCGCCCCCACCGTATCGGCGATGGAGTCCGGGATGTCGGGGTCCAGTTCATCCTGCAACCACGTCACTTTGACCTGGTGCGCCATGTCCGAGCCGTCGATCATGATGACGTCGATGCCCTTCACGCGGTCACCGTCCTCCGCGGTGTAGCCGAAATCCACCTGATAGGCGTGCTCGGCCCCGGAAGCGGAGATCTCCGAGCGCTCCTGCTCGTAGTCCCGCCAGAGGCTCTGCCTGCCGGACTGGGTCACGGCGAGCGCGTGTTCGGGAATGGGCGCGTGGACGACGTTCTCCAGTACGTCGATCTGCGCGATCGGCTCCTCGGCGTCGACGATCGTCAGGACGGCTTCTCCCCCGGGATCGGTGGTGCGCCAATCCCGGGGGTGCGCCACGACGACGTGGTCGGTCTCGGTCTCGGTGAAACCGTCGGGGAGAGGGGCCGCGGGGGCGCAGGCGCAGGCGCCGACGGCCAGCATCGTCGCGATCGCGGGCGGGCCGAGCGCCTTCGGTCGTGGTCCTCGTGTCATCTTCACCTCGATGGTCCCCGGGAAGCGGGCAAGGGGCGGAGTCACTGCTCGCATGCGTCGTAGGGCTGGAAGGTCCGGCGGCCGTCCTGCGGGGCGCCCAGGTATTCGGCCTCCTCCGTCCGGCGGGTCTCCTCCGAGGTCGCGTAGCCTCCACCGATCGGAATGAACGGCTTCACCTCGGCGCCGATCTCGGAATCGGTGTACTCCCGGTCATGGGACGTGGTCCACACCTGTCCTCGTTCGTACATGAGCCTCTCCCATGGGTCACCGCCCGGGCCGGGATCCTCCGTGACGGAGCCGTCGTCCCCTTGCATGGTCTCCAGGAAGTAGTTCGCGGTTCCCACGACTCCGGCGTTGTCCCGCAGGAACCGCTCGCCGATCTCCCGCTGCTCCGGCGTGTCCAGCTCGACCTGGATCAGGGTGGTCGTCCGCCCGGCGGCGAGCTCGGTCTGGCCGCTGGTGTTGGGCCTGTGCGGTCCGACCCCGAACGGGAGCCGGCCGCGGAAATTGACCTCGTTGTCGAAATCGGCGCGCAGCAGGATGCTCTGGAGTTCGCCTTCTTCGTCGCGGGTCTGGCGGATCTGGGCCTGCCATGCCACTGCGCCGCCCGCCCCGACGCCGAGGAAGTACTCCCCGTTGCCGGAGATGCTCCCATTGGCGTAGTACGTGTCCGAGATCAGGGTCTCGGGACCGCGGTTGTCGGTGCGGGTGATGACGCCGCCCGCGCCCTCGATCGCCCCGTCCGCTCCCTGGCCGATGTCGAGCTGCCGTTCCCCCCGCTCGTCTCCGGTGCCGGGGATCTTCAGGCCGACTCCCGCCTGCCCGGTGAGGGAGCCCTCTCCGCCCTCGTGGTCGAGGAGCATGTCGGGAGGCGGCAGCCCCGAGTCCTCCTCGTCCGACCACAGCGAGTCCCACCAGGCGACGACGGGGTTCTGGGAGATCTGGCCCTCCTCCACGATCCGGCGCTCCAGCGCGTCGGCCTCGTCCCGCTCGTCAGGGCCGAAGGTCCAGATCATTCCCTCGCCCCATTGCCCTTCTCCGCCGACTTCGGCGCTTGCGCCCAAGTCGGCGGTCTCGCCGCCCTTGATCTTCGCGCCCGGAGTCCCGACCTCGGCACCGACGGCGCGATTGGACGGTTGGACCGTGATCCACACCGATCCGTCCGCCATTTCCTGACGCTGGAACTGCGTCTCCGCTCCTCCGTAGATCCCGATCTTCACGGTGAAGCTCGAACTCTCGCTGTCGGAGTTGACCTCGCACAATGGCGGCAGATAATCGGCCTCCCGCATCCCCGGTCCGTCTTCGTGTCCTTCCGGCGTCGACTCGGGGTCCGCTGACGAGCCTTCGCAATGGTCGCCGAGCACCTGGCAGATGGCGGAATCGACCGCCTGGCCGATGGGCGAAGGGACCGAGAGGACGACGACGGCCGCGATCGCGGCCAGGAGGAGAAGCAGCGCCGACCATTCGACGGCCGCTGATCCCCGGTCGGTGTCGGCGCGATGGCGGTTGGGCACCGGTCGACTCCGTTCGCCGCGGCTGCAGAGATCTTCGAGTCCGCCGAAGTTACGTGAGACCGGACCCGGGCGGATAGGGCCCGCAGGCTCAATCCGGATTCCATCCGGGGCCCAAGCCGTGCGGACCGAGGGCATGGGGCCGAGGCCGGGACCGATCGAGCGTTGACCGTCGCGTTCGCGGGGCGGGGTGGGATTCTCAGGGCTCGGACCCGCTGTGCCGCCGGTGCTGCGCGCACTGCGACAGCCGCCCCCCCTGTGCGAACGCGATCGAACGCGATCGTCAGACACCAGTGAGCCGGGAGGCCCGTCGACTCGGGCAGACGGACATCGATCCCGGGCGGTAGGGTCCCGGTGATCCCGCGATCCGGAGGGCCTCATGAACGCGACTCTGCTCGTACTGCTGCTCGCACTCGGGCTGATGGCGTTTGGGCTGCTCTCGCTGTGGTTGGCGGTCCGCGAGCTCTCCACTCTGCTGCGGCTCCGCGCCCGCGGGGTCCGTGCGGAGGGGACCGTGATCGGAAAGCGGCACGTGGCCCGGGGCGGTGCGACGCCTCGGTTCCGCTTCACCACGTCCTCCGGCGAGGAGGTCGTCACGGCGCACGACATGGCACTGGCCGTGGCGATCTTCCGCAAGGACGCACCGGTACGCGTCGTCTACGACCCGGAGAATCCGGAACGAGCCCGGATCCTCAATCCTCTCTACCGGCTCTCCAACGTCGGCGGATGCGCGCTCTTCCTCCTCATCGGCCTGGTGTTCGTCACCGTCTCGGCATACCTCTTCTTCTTGCTGCTGACGGCGGGGCCGGTGTGGGAATGAACCGCGGATATCGCGACCGCGCCATCGGTGTGAGCGGCTGAAGCAAGCCGGGAGATCACCCGTACAGGAGCACGGCGAGCACGGCCCCGGCGGCGGCCGCGAGGGCCCCGAGGCAGCAGAAGACCAGGCCCGGCAGGAGGAAGGTGCCGGTGAGCCCGTGCAGTCTGATCTCCCGCGGGTCCTCCGGGGCGTAGAGCACCGTCAGCGTTCTGCCCGGGGGCGTCGCCCCGAACCGCCGGGCGACCCGGCTGGAGGCGGTGACCTCCTCGCCCTCGCGGGTGCGGAAGCGCACCAGGGTGCCGTTCCCTGTCGGCACCGAGGTCCCGGTGGTCCGGTGCGCCCGCCGCAGGAACCGGTACTCGCCGACGGCGATCCGGATCCCCACTCCGAGGAACAGGGCGCCGACGGCCAGTGGGAACAGGGGGAAGAGGAGCACGGGGTCGAAGTCCATGGGGGCCACTTTCGTTCTTTCCGGCTGACTCCTGCTTACCAGCACCGCGGGCCGGGAGCACGGCTTGCCCTCCCCGCGGCGGCCCACGCGCGCGGCCGCCGCGCGAACGCGGTCGCCGGCGTCCCTCGATGAGCAGGGCCGTTGGGCCCTGGCTTGGGACCGTAATTGAGCCCGTGGGCTCTGCCGCGCCCGGCGGTGCGTCCCTAACCTCCTCTCATGTGCTGCGTTAATCCCCCATTCAGGCTCCGTTTTCCTCGCCGTATGGGGGCGCGGCCATGGTAGGCACACGCCGCGGAGCGGCCGCGGAGCAGGGGCGTGCCATCACCGAGTACGTGGGCGTCATCCTCCTCGTCGCCGCGATCCTGGGGGCCGTGGTCCTGGCCGTCCCGGGCGACATCGCCGGCTCGCTGCGCTCGGCCGTCTGCCGGGCCCTCGCCGACAGCGGGCTCACCGAGGCCGAATGCGAGGACGGGGTGTCCACGCAGGCCGACCCGGAGGAGGAGATCGACTACTCGCCGGACTACTGCGTCAGGGACGGCCGCAAGGAGACCTACGGCTACAGCCTGGAGCTGGGGATCTTCTCCTTGGGTCAGGAGTACAGCTATGCGCGGGAGGACCTCTCCGACGGCAGCGTCATCATCACCTTCGTCCCCAAGACCGAGGCGGGGGTGGCCACCGGCGTCGGCTACGACTTCGGCGACGACAACGGGGTCTCGACCGGCGCCAACATCGAGGGCGGGTTCTCCGCGAAGATCGCTCCGGGCAGCACCTTCGTCTTCGACAGCGAGGCGGAGTTCGAGGAGTTCGAGGATGAGGTCAACAACGCCATCATCGAAGAGCAGCAGCGCATGATGAACCCCGAAGGCGAGATGGGCAAGGCCCTCGCCGAGCTGCTCGGGCTCTACGAGCGGCCCGAGGTGATCGACCCGCACATCCGCACCGCGACCCTGGAGACCGAGAGGTACCTCTCCGGATCGCTGGGCGCATGGAGCACCGATCCGGACAAGAAGCCCGGGCAGGACGCCGGCGGCATCAACCTCAACA